>NZ_JACJSZ010000045.1 GCF_014698445.1 Microcystis elabens FACHB-917 | reverse complement strand
AGCTCGAGATGAGCGAACGACATTCTTGTATTCAAGCCAACCCACGGGTGACAAGTTGCTTCTGTCAATAAGCCTGCGCATGGGAGGTAAGAGCTTGGTCAGCATGTTAGCGATCCCAGATAGTCATTAACAGCTCTGGCTTCCAGCGCTTGCAGGGGATCATGGCATCCGTACAACTCTTTATTGGACGGTTCCGCGAACCAGTGCCTGGCTGCCCTTCCTTTCCGAGAACCGCCGCCCTCTCCAGTCGGGAATACGCTCAAACCTCCTGCATAACCTAAGGTCTCAACGCATTTCTGCCAATGATGGTCCTTGTTGTCGGGTCCGTGAACCACCTTTTCATGCAGCTACTGAATATCTGCTGGACTGCTGACCCAAATCGACCCAGTTGGAGTCATGGGCATAGAGCAAGCTGGCATTCACGCGAGCGCCTTTGCTACCAATGGGCTATTCCCTGCGTCGGGTAGCCAAGCCATGCCCCCGCAGGACCTCCCTCCCGGCCTCTACGACCATCCCCTCAGTGCAGCGATCCATCAGGCCCTCGCCAGCACGCCGGACTCCCTGCACCAGCTTCAGCCCCTCGACCCCGCCGAAGCCCCCCAGCGCCTGGCCCGCTACCTCCGCCAGCTGAGCGAAACCGCCCTGGCCTCGTTGCCCGAAGCCCAGCGTCAGCAACAGCAGCTGGCCCTGGTGAACCAGATCGTGGCCTTGATCCAGCAGCAAGCCCCCAACGCCATCAACGCTGGCGACCAGCTCCATCCCAGCGCCAGGCTTTTGCAGGAGCTGCGGGCCACGCCCCTTATGCCCAACGAAGCCCCGCTGACCCGCCCCCTGATCCCCCTGGCCGATGGCACCCTGCTCATCAACGCGCCCAGTGAGCCCAGCATCGGCCTGGCCCTGCAGGCGGAGTGCCCATCGGCCGATCGAATCGATCTGCTCTGCGCCTTCATTAAATGGAGCGGCCTGCGCCTGTTGCAGGAGTCACTGGCGGCGCACCTCGAAGCCGGCCGCACCCTGCGCGTGCTCACCACCGTCTACATGGGTGCCACCGACCGCAGGGCGCTCGACTGGCTGGTGGCCCGCGGGGCCCAGGTGCGCGTTAGCACCGACACGCGCCGTACCCGTCTGCATGCCAAGGCCTGGCTGTTTCATCGCGCCAGCGGCGCCAGCACGGCCTACATCGGCTCCTCCAACCTCTCGGCCGCCGCCCTGCTCGACGGGCTGGAGTGGAACGTGCGCCTGGCCGCCCTGGAAACGCCGGCGATGCTCAGCAAGTTCCAGGACACGTTCGACACCTACTGGGAAGAGGGGGAATTCGAGCCCTACGCAGCCACCACCGAGCAGCAGGCCCGCCTCGATCATCAGCTCGCCCTCGCTCGCGGCGACGATCCCACCATTGGTGGGAGCGCCCTGCCGGTGTGGTTCGATCTGCGGCCCTACGCCTATCAGCGCGAGATGCTCGATCAGCTGGCGGCCGAGCGCTCGCTCCACCACCGCTGGCACAACCTGGTGGTGGCCGCCACCGGCACCGGCAAGACCGTGCTCGCCGCCTTCGACGTGGCCCGCCTGCACGCCGACTTTCCCGAGCGCTTCCCCTCGCCCGATCCCCCTTCCCTGCTGCTGATCGCCCACCGCAAGGAGATCCTGCAGCAGGCGCTCGCCACCTTCCGCCAGGTGCTGCGCGATCCGGCCTTCGGCGAGCTCTACGTCGATGGCGAGGTCCCCAGCCAGTGGCGCCATGTGTTCGCCTCGGTGCAGTCCCTCGCCCAGCGTGATCCGGCCGAGATCCCCGCCGATCGCTTCGACGTGGTGATCGTGGACGAGTTCCACCACGCCGCCGCCGCCAGCTACACGCGCTGGCTCGATCACCTCCGCCCCTCCCTCCTGCTCGGCCTCACCGCCACCCCCGAGCGCGCTGACGGGCTCGACATCCTCCACTGGTTCGACGGCCGCATCGCCGCCGAGCTGCGTCTCTGGACCGCCCTCGATCAGGGCCTGCTCGCCCCCTTCCATTACTTCGCCGTGGCCGACGCCACCGACCTCTCCTCCCTGGAATGGCGCCGCGGCGGCTACGTGCCCTCCGAGCTCAGCACCCTCTATACCGGCGACCACCGCCGCGTGGATCTGATCCTCAGCGAGCTGGAGAAGAAGGTGGCCAAGCCCCTGCGCATGCGCGCCCTGGGCTTCTGCGTGAGTGTGGAGCACGCCCACTTCATGGCCGAACGCTTCCGCACCCGTGGCTTCAACGCCGAAGCCCTCGACGCCTCCAGCCCCGCCGACCTCCGCCAGGCCGCCCTGCGCCGTCTGCACATCGGCGAGCTGCAGGTCCTCTTCGCGGTCGACCTCTTCAACGAAGGCCTCGACATCCCCGCGATCGACACCGTCCTGCTGCTGCGTCCCACCGAAAGCGCGGTGGTGTTCCTGCAGCAGCTGGGACGGGGCCTGCGCCTCTCCCCCGACACCGGCAAGAGCTGCCTCACGGTGTTGGATTTCATCGGCCAGCAGCACCGCCGCTTCCGCTTCGACCTCCGCTACCGCGCCCTGCTCGGTGGCAGCCGCCGTCAGCTGGAGCAGCACCTCACCCAGGGGTTCCCGTTCCTGCCCCCCGGTTGCCGTCTGGTGCTCGATCGGGTGGCGACAGGTCACGTGCTCGCGAACCTGCGCCAGTGCCTGCCCAGCCGCCGCCCCCAGCTGCTGCAGGAGCTGCGCTCCCTCGCCGCCGCCGGCGAGATCACCCCCGCCAGCGGCCTTGCCGCCTGGCTCGAAGCCCTGGCCATGGAGCCCGCGGAGTTCTACGGCATCCGCGGCGCCGGCTTCACCGCCCTGCGGCGCGAGCTCGGCTGGCTCCCAGCCCCGCCGCACCCGGAGGAAGAGCGGCTCACGCGCGCCATCGCCACCGGCCTGCTCCACCAGGGCGACCCCGACCGCCTGCGCGCCACCGCCGCCGCCCTGGCCGCACCTGTGCCGCCCGATCCCGAGGCGCTGGGCGAGAGGGAGCGGCGTGAGTGGCGGATGCTGTTCGCCCAGCTGCTGGGCACCGGCCCGCATTGGCGGCCCCTGGCAGAGGCGCTGGCGCTGCTCTGGGCCGTGGGTGCGTGGCGCGAGGAATTGCGCCAGCTGCTGGAGCTGCTGGCCGATCGCACCGATCACCGCCTGCACCCCCTGCCCTGGGCGCTGCCGGTGCCGCTGCGCGTGCACGGCTGCTACAGCCGCGCCGAAGTGCTCGCCGCCTTCGATGCCGTCGACGAGCGCGGCGCACCCCGCAGCCACCGCGAAGGGGTGATGTGGCACAAGGCCACAAAGTGCGATCTGCTGTTCATCACCCTCAAGAAGAGCGAAGCCCTCTTCTCCCCCACCACCCGCTACCGCGACCTGGCCCTCGGGCCGTCGCTGTTCCACTGGGAGAGCCAGAGCACCACCACCACCGCCTCCGCCACCGGGCAGCGGTATGTCCACCACGAGGCGCGGGGGTCGCGGGTGCTCTTATTTGTGCGGGAGCAGCGGCGGCAGGGCGGCAGGGGTGGCGGGGTCACCGAGCCGTTTGTGTGTCTGGGGTTTGCCTGCTACGAGAGCCATGAGGGGGAGCGGCCGATGGCGATCCGCTGGCGGCTGGAGCGGGAGATTCCGGTGGGGTGGTTACCGGTGATGGGGTTGGCGGTTTAGCATCAGCTCAACTCCCTAAGCGCGCGACAGGCCTGGAGTGCCCATGCGTCTCGCCGAGCTGCAGCAACTGGCCCCCCAGCTCCATGAGCTGCTTGCCCGCCACGGGGCAAGCAACCCGGCGGTGTTCGGCTCCGTGGCGCGGGATCAGGCAACGCCCGGCAGCGATGTGGATCTGCTCGTAGATCTTCCTGCCGGCGCCAGCCTGTTTGACCGTGTCGAGCTGAAATCGGCTCTTGAGGATCTGCTGCTCACCCGGGTGGATCTGATCCGCCGCCGCAACCTCAAGCCCGAACTCAAAGCCACGGTGGAAGCCGAAGCCATCCCCTTGTGATGAACGAGAGAGATCGACAGGCTCTTGTCGATATCCGAGGGGTGCTGGATCGGGCTCTCGGCTATCCGATCGACAACGAAGAGACATTCTTTGCCAAGGATTACCTCCAGGATGCCGTGATCCGTTGTCTTGAGATTCTTGGCGAGGCCACCAAGCGTCTCAGCCCTGAATTCCGCCGTCTTCACCCCGATCTGCCCTGGCGGGCTATGGCGGGGATGCGCGATGTTCTGATTCACGCCTACGACCTGGTCGATCTCGAAGAGGTCTGGGTGGCCTATCAGCGCTTTGAGGAGATCCGTCGCCAGATTGACGGCATCCTCAATCACAGCTGAGGACCCCAGCCCCTGTTAAGGCGTGCTCGCTCACCAGCCCACCGCCATACACCTGCTGTTCATCACCCTGCGCAAAAGAGAAGCCCTCTTCTCCCCCACCGGCCAGCAGACGATCCATCACGAGGCGCGCGAGCAGCGCCGAGTCGACGATCGACCGGGCGGTGTCACCGAACCGTTCCGCTGGCGGCTGGAGCGGGAGATTCCGGCGGCGTGGTTACCAGGCTGTTCCACGCCATCCCTGGCGTTGGCGGTTTGAGCGCCAATCCCATCGGACGACCTGTTCAGGCTTGTGGCTTGTCAGAGCCAAGTAGGATCAGCAGGGCCTGCCTCACCCTGCTGGCGATCTGCACAAGATCTGCCTGTTCCTCAGCTGAGGTTTCAAAACCCGGGTAGCGCGCGAGCACCGCTCCTGAGGAGAGATCAGCCAGGTCCTCACCGTCCCAGCTCCATTGGCCATCCACAGCTTCCAGCTGGCGAGACAGGGCGGCCAGATCATGGATCTTGTCAACCGTCTGCCCCAGCTGGATCAACCGAGCCGTTAAAAGTTTCTCCACACATTGCTGAGCGTGAAATACCACCACATCACGCAGGCCAGGGCTGTTTCTGTTCAGGAGAATCTCCAGGGCTTCCCAATCGCCTTCCGCTTTGGCAATCCACTCCGGTACGGCTGACCAGGGTTCAACCATGCAGCACCTCTCCATGGTCAAGAGCCTCACGCACGACCGGATCACCACCCCGGTAGCGAACATCAATCTCCTCTGGCCGCCTAACCAGCAGATCCAGGGGGAAGCGCACAGGACAGAGACGGCGCATTTCGCGGATCTTGGCCAGGTGGCGACCTTCGAAGGGCATCACCACCAGGATGTCGGCATCGGAATCCCAGCGCCCCTCACCACGAGCCAAGGAACCGAACAGGATCACCTTCTCCGGGGAGTAGCACTCCACCAACCGCTGCGTGAACGCCAGCAGCGACTCGCGAGTCACCAGAGGGGGCGGAGTGGTGGTCATGGCCTTCATCATCGCGAAGGCTTTGAGAAGAGACCAGGACGACCCCGACCGCCTGCGCGCCACCGCCGCCGCCCTGGCCGCACCCGTGCCGCCCGATCCCGATCCCGAGGCCGTGGGGGAGCGGGAGCGGCGTGGGTGGCGGATGCTGTTCGCCCAGCTGCTCGGCACCGGAAAGTACTGGTGGCCCCTGGCCGAGGCGCTGGCGCTGCTCTGGGCCGTGGGTGCGTGGCGCGAGGAACTGCGTCAGCTGCTGGAGCTGCTGGCCGATCGCGCTGATCACCGCCTGCACCCGCTGCCCTGGGCGCTGCCGGTGCCCCTGCGTGTGCACGGCCGCTGCAGCCGCGCCGAAGTGCTCGCCGCTTTCGATGCCGTCGACGAGCGCGGCGCCCCCCGCAGCCACCGCGAAGGCGTGCTCTGGCACCAACCCACGGCCACCGATCTGCTGTTCGTCACCCTGAAGAAGAGCGAAGCCCTGTTTTCCCCCACCACCCGCTACCGCGACCTGGCCCTCGGGCCGTCCCTCTGCCACTGGGAAAACCAGAGCACCACCACCGCCGCCGACCCCATCGGCCAGCGGTATGTCCACCATGCGGCGCGGGGGTCGCGGGTGCTGCGGTTTGTGCGCGAGCAGCGCCGGGTGGATGGGCGCCCGGGGGGTGTCACCGAGCCGTTCCGCTGCCTGGGGTTTGCCCGCTACGAGAGCCACGAGGGGGAGCGGATCTGGTTGGTCACAGAGTGGCGATCCGCTGGCGGCTGGAACGGGCGATTCCGGCGGCGTGGCTGCACGGCTGTCGTGTCGCACACCAGCTTTTGCTTGGCGTAGCGGCGGGGTTGGCGGCTTGAGGGGGGCAGTTCAACTGACTTCCGGAAGCGTCCTCAGCCATCCAGAAAGCCGCTGCCTCAGCTGGTTGGTGATGCCAACAGCACGGGCCGCGTCGTCGGCATGGGCCTCCATCCCCGGGTAGCGGAACATCACACCTCCCTGGGTGATCCGGGTGAGATCAGAAGGATCAGCTTTCCAATCCGGCATCAAGATTCCGAGTTGCCTGGAGAGTTCCCGAAGATCATGGATTTTCTGTACAGACTCACCATGGGCAATCAGGGCTGCCTTGAAGTATTTCTCCAGGCACTGCTGAGCATGAAAAACCACGGCGTCTTCATGCCCTGGCTGGCGATGCAACAACTCCATGGCCCGCCAATCACCCTCGGCTTTGCTGATCCACTCATCAACGACAGGATTGCGCTCAGCCATATAGCACCACACCGTGGTCGAGTGCTTCACGGATGAAAGGGTCTCCCCAGCGGTAGCGCCTGGGGATGTCCTCGGGACGCCAAAGCAGCATGTCCAGAGGGAACTCAGGCTGGCAGACGTTGCGGATTTCCAGGATCTTTTCCAGCGCTCTTCCCTCGAAGGGCATCACCACCAACACATCGGCATCCGATTCCACACCGGCTGTCCCTCGTGCCATCGAGCCGAACAGAATCACCTGCTCCGGGGCGAACGCCTCAACCAGGCGATCGGTAAAGGCCTTGAGAGCCTCTTGAGTGACGAGCGGGGCCATGGCCATGGCTCCATCATCGCCGGCCCTGCCGGGGTCATCACCTTCGGCCAGCAGCACCGCCGCTTCCGCTTCGACCTGCGCTACGCGCGTTGCTTGGCGGCAGCCGCCGCCAGTTGCAGGACCAGCTCGCGGCGGGGTTCCCCTTCCTGCCGCCCGGTTGCCGGCTGGTGCTCGATCGCGTCGCCAGCGAGCGCGTGCTCACCGGCCTGCGCCAGTGCCTGCCCACGCGCCGTCCCCAGCTGCTGGAGGAGCTGCGCTCCCTCGCCGGCACCGGCGAGATCGGCCCCGCCAGCGGCCTGGCCCACTGGCTCGAGGCGCTGGCCATGGAGCCGGCCGACTTCTACGCCATCGGCGGCGTGAGCTTCACCGCCCTGATCCACCAGGACGACCCCGATCGCCTCCGCTGGCTCGCGGCCCAGCTGCAGGCCGCCGCGCCCCCCGATCCCGCTGGCCTGGGCGAGCGCGAACGGCGTCAGTGGCTGATGCTCACCGTGCAGCTCTTTGGCACCGGCCGCCGCTTCCGCCCCCTGCCAGGCGCCCTGGCCGTGCTCTGGGAGGCCGCCGCCTGGCGGGAGGAACTGCGCCAGCGGCTGCTGCTCCTGGCCGATCGCGCCGACCTCCGCCTGCACCCCCTGCCCTGGACCCTGCCCATCCCGCTGCGCATGCACGGCCGCTACAGCCGCGCCGAGATCGAAGCCGCCTTTGGCGTCCGCACCACTGAGGCCCCCTGGATCCACCGCGAAGGCGTGCTCTGGCACCAGGCCACCGCCGCCTCCGCCACCGGGCAGCGCTACATCCACCACGAGTCGCGGGGCTCACGGGTGCTGCTGTTTGTGCGGGAGCAGCGGCGGCAGGGCACGGTCACCGAGTCGGTCGTGTGCCTGGGGTTTGCGCGCTACGAAAGCCACCAGGGCGAGCGGCCGATGGCGATTCGGTGGAGGTTGGAGCGGGAGATCCAGGCGGCGTGGCTGCCAGGCTGTTCCTCGCCATCCCTGGCGTTCGCGGTTTGAGACCCGCATGCGGGACCGCCGAGGAAGAGCGCCCGGTGGAGAGCCCATCGCCGGCAACAGGATCCTTGAGGACGATGCGATGGATCGCGCGGAGTTCAGGGACGGCGAAGGAAGAACCAGGAATCAGACGAACTTTTGCGACGAACGAACCCAGCACCCACCAGAGGCGACTTACACCAAAAGATGAGAATAGTTGAGGTTGCTGGTGTGAGCATATCCTTCAGCCATGAGCAGAAAGAGTTGATCCAGCGGGCAGGTAAGTTTTCCGAACCCTTCCGCATCCAGGATGGCGAAGGATTCCGGCTGAAGGACCTCGATCCGAATGACACTCTGCAGTTTGACAAGGAGGACAAACCCCGTGCCAAGGATGCTCTGGCCATGGGCGTGCAGCTTCTTTCAGAATTCCAGGATCTGCTCTATGCCCAGGATCGCTGGGCGCTGCTGCTGATCTTCCAGGCGATGGATGCCGCCGGCAAGGACGGCACGATCAAGCATGTGATGAGCGGCGTGAATCCCCAGGGATGCCAGGTGACGTCCTTCAAGGCGCCCAGCAGCATCGCCTTGGATCATGACTATCTCTGGCGCTGCAATATTGCGCTGCCGGAGCGGGGCAGGATCGGCATCTTCAACCGCAGCTACTACGAGGACACGCTCGTGGTGCGGGTTCATAAAGACCTCCTGGAGAATCAGAAGATTCCCAGTGGGTTGCTCGGTGAGGACATCTGGAACGAACGCTTTCGGGACATCCGCAACCATGAAAAATACCTATCACACAATGGAATCGTGGTGCGCAAGTTCTTTCTGCATGTATCCAAGAAAGAACAAAGGCGGCGCTTTCTCGAACGACTGGAGACTCCTGAGAAGAACTGGAAGTTCTCGGCCAATGACATCCGTGAACGCGCCTACTGGGACGACTACATGAGGGCCTACGAGGACATGATCCGCCATACGGCCAGCAAGAAGGCTCCCTGGTACGTCGTGCCGGCGGACAACAAGTGGTTCACCCGCATCGTGGTGGCCGCGGCCATCATCGAGACCCTCGACAGTCTGAACCTTCAGTACCCGAAGGTCAGCCCCGAGACCCGTGCGGAGCTGGAGAAGGCCAGGCAGGAGCTGCTCAGCGAGCCCGACTGAGCCAAGGAATCAGGAGGCCGCCGGCTCACCGGCGGCAGGGGCGGTGGAAGCAGGGGCATTCGCCGCAGGAGCGGTGACAGCAGCAGGGGCCGGAGGCCGGGCCTGGGCCGCTGCCAGTTCGTGGATCTGCTTCAGATAGCCGGCATGGGTGGGGGAATCTTCGGGTGCGTAGTTGAGATTCTTCATCAGGCCGGTGAGGCGCGTGAAGTAATCGCGCACCGCTGCCTTATCAGTGAAGTGATAGTTGGCAGCAATCAACTGGCAGACCAGATCAAAGGAGGTCTTCTGGCGCTCGATCGGGCAGCTCGCATCCACCTCATCAAAGGCATCCTGCTGGAGATAAACCATATCCAGGAACAGAGATTTCTGGAAAAGAATGAAGTCCTCCTGGCTCACCCCCTCCTCACCGGTGACCTGGATCATCTGGCTCACCGCATCCCCGCGCCGCAGCAGGTCGTTCATCGCAGCGACGCGCTCCACCCAGTCCGGCGCCACGTTCCTGCTGAACCATGGCTTCAGCTGCTCGAAATAGCGGGACCAGGAGATCAGAGGGTCCACCGCTGGATAGAAGCGCTTGTAGGCACGATCGGCGCTCAGCCCCAGAAACATCTTCACGGTGCTGAGGGTGGACTGGGTGACCGGCTCCTCGAAATTGCCGCCGGCCGGTGACACCGTGCCGATCATCGTCAGGCTTCCCACGCTGCCGTCACTGGTACGGAGGATGCCGGCCCTTTCGTAGACCCCCTTGACCGAGGAATCGAGGTAGGCAGGAAAGGCCTCCTCGCCGGGGATCTCCTCGAGCCGGCCGGAGGTCTCCCGCATCGCCTGGGCCCAGCGGGAGGTGGAGTCGGCGATCAGAAGCACGTCGTAGCCCATCTGCCGGTAGTACTCCCCGAGGGTGAGCCCGGTGTAGAGGGAGGCTTCCCGTGCCGCCACCGGCATGGAGGAGGTGTTGCAGATGATGATCGTGCGATCCATCAGCGATCCGCCGGACTTCGGATCGGTGAGCTTGGGGAACTCGGTGATCGTCTCCACCACTTCGCCAGCGCGCTCCCCGCAGGCCACCACCAGCACGATGTCCACGTCGGAGTGGCGGGAGATCAGGTTCTGGAGCACGGTCTTGCCGGCCCCGAACGGACCGGGGATGCAGCCGGTGCCGCCCCGCGCGATCGGCAGGAAGGTGTCCACGATGCGCTGGGTGGTGATCATCGGCTCCTCGGGATAGAGGCGCTCGCAGTACCGCCTCTCCAGCAGGTTCTGGGGCAGGGAGCGACGCACCGGCCAGTCCTGGGTGAGGGTGAGGGAGCGGGTGGCGCCGTGTTCGTCGGTGATGCGCGCCACCGCCGTGTCGACAGTGAAGCTGCCCTGCTGAATCCAGTCGAGGCTCATCTTGCCGGGGAGGGCGAAGGGCACCATGATCTTGTGGGTGAAGCGGCCCTCCTGCACGGTGCCGATCACATCCCCCGCCTTGAGCCGGTCGCCCATGCGGGCGGTGGGCTGGAATGACCACTTCTTCTCCGGATCGAGGGGAGCCACGGTGGCTCCGCGCGGCAGGAAGGTGCCGTAGCCGCTGGCCAGGCCGGCCAGCGGGTTCTGCAGGCCGTCGTACACCTGGCCCAGCAGGCCGGGGCCGAGGGTCACCGAGAGCAGCTCGCCGGTCTGCTCCACCGGATCGCCGATGCCGACGCCCCTGGTGCTCTCGTACACCTGGGCATCGGCCGTGGTGCCGTGCACCCGCAGCACCTCGGCCTTGAGCCGCTCCTGACGATCCCCGTCGCGGCGCTGAGGACAGACGTAGATCACTTCGTTCTTGAGGATCGGCCGGGGGTTGGTGGCCGCCATCTCGATCGTCAGCAGATCCTCCTGGACGGCGACCACGCGGGCGGGGTTGTAGGTGTCGGTCATCAGGTTGCGGGAACGGCAGCGAGGTTGGCGTGGGCTCCGAGGCCGGTTCGCACCAGCCGGCGAAACCGCTCGACCGCCTCGGGGCCGTGGAAATGGGACCAGCGATCGACCAGGGCCCAGCGGGCGACGTAGATCACCACCGCCTCGAAATCGAAATGGTGGCCGAAGCCGATCCGATCCAGGTGCTGCCACAGCAGCCGGAAGGACAGCCGCTCCAGATCCACCAGTTCGTCGGCCTCCAGCAGGGAGAGGGCCTGGGGGAGCCAGGGGAAGACGGCTTCCAGACGGAAGGCGGGTTCTCTCCAGTGGCGCTCGATCGCGGGCACCCACTGCCCGAAGCCCCAGGGCTCCCCCACCGGCGGCTCGGACTCCCCGCGGTGCCGCCGGCGCAGCGCCGCCAGGATCGTGCGCAGATCCAGGCGGAAGATCACCAGTTCCCGCAGGATGGGATTGGGCACTTCCTGCAGGAACGTCCGGGTCGCCTCCAGCACGGCGGCGTCCGCGGGTCCCGCGGGATTCTCCTCCTCCCGCAGCGTCTGGGAGAGAAGCCCCACCATCAGATCGAACGTGCGGCGGTCCTCGGGATGGAGCAGCGCCAGCCGGCTCTGCAGCTTGAGGCGGGAGATCTCCGGCGTGCGGGCCTCGAACAGCCCCCCCAGGGGAGGCAGGCTGGCCATCAGGGTGGTGTAGCGCGGGCTCATTTCACGACGCCCTCCAGCAACGCCCGGAAGCGGGGCTGCAGGTGCTGGAGGATGGAAGCGGCCACCGCCGTCTCGCTGACGTCCAGCACCACGTCGCGATCCACCAGTCGCAGGCGCAGACCTCCCTCGTTGTCGCCGGCGACGCCGAAACTCACCCCCTCCCGCAGCAGACCCCTCGACACCAGCTGCACGAACTGCGTGAGTGCCCCGTTCTGGAGTTCATCGGGATCGCGGCTGAGCTCATCGAAGCCGGCCGCATGGCGCGGCAGAAGCACCTCGATCCTCTCGGAGCGGTCGGCCTCCTCCCGCACCCGGCCCACCACCTCGAGGATCATCTTCTCCAGGATCTCCTGCTTCTTCTGCTCCTCGCCCACCAGCTGGCGCACCTCCCCCTTGAAACGTTCCATCAACCGGGTCTTCATCGCCAGCACGGCGTCCCGCAGTGCCAGTTCGAGGGCCTGCTTGCCGGAGCGTTCCAGCTTCTCCGCCTCCTGGCGGGCGTCGCTGACGATCCGCTCGGCCTGCGCTCCGGCCTGCTCGAGGGTGCGCCGGGCCTCTTCCCGGGCCTGGGCGAGCAGCTGATCGGCCTGGGAGCGCCCCGCCTGCACGCCCTCGTGCCGCAGGCGGGCGATCAGCTGATCGACGCCGGAGGCCACCTCCACCGGGGTTTGCTGACGGCTGGATCTGGACATGGCGGCTTCCTGGTGAGGGATCGGGGAATTCAGGCGGGAGGGGAGCCGGCGTCAGCCGCCGGGGATGCCGCCGGCGGCCACCAGCGCGAACACGAAGGCGAACACGGCGAACCCCTCCACGATCGCCGCCGGGGCCAGGGCGAGGCCGAAGATCTCAGGCTTGCTCTTGGATCCGGCGATGGCGGAGGCGCAGCAGAGCCCCTGGTAGATGGCGGCCAGGAGGAAGGCCAGGCCGGAGAGGACGCCGATGGCGAACAGACCGCCGGAATTCTGTGGGGTGACGGCCCGGTTGAGGATGAACATCACCACGATGCCGTAGATGGACATCGAGGACGGCAGCGCGGAGAGGCCGACGAAGCGACCGTAGCCGCTGTTGACCTCCATCATCGCGCCGATGGCCGCCTGACCGGCCGTGGTGCAGCCGATGGAGGCACCGATGGCTCCCAGGGCCACCGGCGCATAGATGCCGATCCAGCCGAGCACGAGGGGGGAGAGTTGGTCGTTCACGAAACAAGCTCCTTTTTGATGAAGGGCCGGAAAGGTTGGCCTTCCTCAGCCAGGCCCCAGTTGAAGAACTCGATGAAGTTCAGACGTAGGCCATGCACGAACCCGCTGATGATCGCCAGCAGCAGATTGATCCCATGGCCCAGCACCAGGATCAACAGGGCGATGAGAACCCCCAGCGTGGGCACGGACCGCACCACCTGCTCGGCCAGCTGATTGAAGGTGGTGGCCAGCGAAGCACTGGCCAGGCCGAGAGCGAAGAGCCGCAGGTAGCTCATCACATCGCCGAACAGTTTCGACAGGTTCGTCAGGGCTCCGAGGCCGTCGAGCAGACGCAGGGCCAGGTCTCCGATCGAGGCGATCGGTCGTTCGCTGCTGAGCAGCAGGATCGTGAGCAGCCCCGCCACGATCAGACCCGTGCCTGCATGGGCGGCAGTGACGACGGCGCCCCCGAGGTAGAGGGTCAGTCCACCGAGGATGACGGCGATCCAGCCCAGCGGCGCCGCCCTCGCCGCCACCCCGTGCCCCCGGAAGGCGACCACCCCGTTGGCGAGGATCAGGTGCAGACAGCCCACCACCAGGGAGAGCCTCATCATCCCGGCGAAGTCGTTGAGATCGAGCCGCTTCAGGTGGCCGAGCCAGGAACCGGCCGGCGGTTCGATTCCGAAGTAGCTGCCGGCGATGACTCCGTAGAACACGGCGACCGCCAGGCCCACCAGCGAGAGGATGCGGAAATGGCGGCCACCGGGGGTCCGGCCCATGCGCCGCCAGAGCAGCGCCACCACCACGACCAGCACCAGCGCATAGCCGGCGTCGGCCATGATCATGGCGAAGAACAGGGAGAAGGAGAAGAAGACCACGATCGAGGGATCCCACTGGCGGTAGCCGGGGGTCTCGTAGAAGGTCACCAGGTCCTGGCCGCCGGAGAGGGATTCGGGATTGCGCAGGAGCGTCGGCGGATTCTCCCGGGGGTCCGGCACCTCGGCCAGGAAAGCCAGCCCCTCCTGGCGCGTGAACGTCTCCAGGCGGGGCAGAAGCGGCCGCGGGATCCAGCCCTGCAGCTGCACCAGCGCCTCATCGTCGCGGGTCATGCCGCCGGCCCGCGCGCGGGCCTGTGCATCCTCCGCCCGGGCCATGTGGCGGGAGAGCAGGAAGATCCAGCGGCTGAGGGATTCCTGCTCGGCTTCGATGTCCTCCAGGGCGGTGCGGGCCGCGTCCAGGTCCAGGCGGACCGTCCGGGCCGATTCCGAGCCCACGTGGGAGCGGGCAACGGGCAGGGCCTCGGGATCGGGTTCCTCGGCGCTGATCAGGGCGACATAGGCATGGCGAGGGCTTTCGTAGAGCCGGTGCCAGGGGGTGCCCAGGGCCTCGAGGGCCTTGCGGAAGGCCGCCAGTCTGGGGTGAGGAACGCGGTAGAACCAGAGGCGCTGACCGGCGAGGTCCTCCAGCGGCGGCAGCGTGAACTCCCCCCAGGGGGTCAGCTCCTCCAGGCGCCGCTCCAGGGCCAGCACCCGGTCCTCCGCCTCGCGCCGGCGCTGGCGGTTGGAGAGCGCTTCGGCCACGATCCGGTCGAAGTCGAAGCCGGCGTCGACCCGGCTCTGGTGACGCCGACGGGGCACATCCATCAGATGGCGCAGGGCCTGACGGGCCCGATCGCTGGGCGAGGCGCCGCCGAAGGCGTCCTCCTCCGGTGGCGGGACGAGGGGGATCAGATGCAGGCAGCCCAGCCGCTGCAGGCCATCGAGCAGGCGCTGCTTGTCGGCCGCCAGACCGACGACGGTGACCTTGGCCAGGGGAACGATGCTCATCGGCTGACCGCCCGTTCCCTCTTGCGCTTGGCGATCTTGGAGTTCACCACCGCGGCCCGCTCCGTGTCGGACAGGTAGATCGCGATGCGGCGGATGTGGCTGCGGGTGCGGGGGATGAGCACCTTGTCGAACAGGTTGAAGCGCTGGGTCACCGTGCGCTCGGCCTCCTGCAGCAGGGCCAGGCGCCGTTCGGCCACCTGCAGGTCGATCTGGTTGCGCAGGGCCTGCTGCAGGAACGCCACCACCCGATCCACCCAGAAGGGGCGGCTCAGCAGGCCGTAGTCCTGCACTTGGATGTCCACCTGCTCCACCCGCGGCAGACGGGTTCCCATCAGGTTCTCCTCCGCCAGCTTCACCCCGCCCACGGTCACGAGTCCGTGGAGATCGATGTTCTCGTAGGCGAGCATCGGGCAGACCCTGCCGATCTCCGCCTCGATCGCCGCGGTCTTCTCCCGGGCCTGCTGCAGCGCCCGGCGGGCGGCATCCCGCTCGGCGCTGAGCTGGCGGCGCTTGAGATCGAGCGAAGGCAGAACGTCCCGGTAGGTGCGCAGCAGACCCTTCTGCCGCGTCAGCGAGGCCTTGGTGAGCGAGAGCCGGCTCATGCCTTCACCGCCTGCTTCGGGTAGTACTTGTCGATCAGCTCCTGCTTCATCAGCAGCTCCTCCGGCCGGAAGCATTCGGCCAGGGTGGTCCAGGCCAGGTCGAGCGCCTTCTCCAGCGGCAGGTCGACGTTGATGTCCATGAACCGCGAGCGGAACAGATCCCCGAAGCGGATCAGCCGCTGGTCGTACTCCGAGAGCTCGAAGGCCATCGCCTGCTTCTGCTGGGCATCCCGGGCGCCGGAGTAGAGGCGGATGGTGGTGTTCATGATCTGGTTGTGATCCTCCCGGGTCACCTTGCCGATCACGTTCTGCTTGAGGCGTGAAAGGGAACCGAAGGGATCGATCACCCCATCGTGCAGATAGAACTGGCCCTCGGTGATGTAGCCGGTGTTGTCCGGCACCGGATGGGTCACGTCGTCCCCCGGCATGGTGGTGACGGTGAGCACGGTGACGGACCCCCCCTTGGCATAGTCAGCCGCCTTCTCGTAGCGGCGGGCGAGCTGGGAGTAGAGATCACCCGGGTAGCCGCGGTTGGCCGGCACCTGGTCCATGGCGATGCTGATCTCCTTCAGCGCATCGGCGAAGGAGGTCATGTCGGAGAGCAGCACCAGCACCCGCTTCCCCTCCTCCACCGCGAAGCGTTCCGCCACGGCCAGGGCCATGTCGGGAATCAGCATCCTCTCCACGATCGGATCGGAAGCGAGGTTCACGAACATCACCGTGCGGGGGAAGACGCCCGCCTCCTCGAAGGTCCTGCGGAAGGAGTAGTAGTCGTCGAAGATCAGCCCCAGGCCACCGAAGACCACCACATCGGCATCGGCCTGGATGCCGATCCTGGCGAGCAGCGCGTTGAAGGGCTCCCCGGAAACCGAGAAGATCGGGATCTTCTGGCTCTCCACCAGGCAGTTGTAGACATCGATCATCGGCACGTTGGTGCGGATCATCTTCGAAGCCAGGATGCGGCACATCGGATTCACCGAGGGCCCGCCGATCGGCACCGTGGGATCCTGGGAAAGGTCGGGCCCGCCGTCGATAGGCTCCCCCGTGCCGCGGAACACCCGTCCGAGGATGTTGCCGGAGTAAGTCACCGTCATCGGGTGACCGAGGAAGCGCACCTGGGAATCGGTGGACACCCCTTTGGTGCCGCGGAACACCTGCAGCGCCACCGAACGCTGCCGCAGGTCGATCACCTGGGCCAGGGAGCTGCTGCCGCCGGGGTTGACCACCACCGCCAGATCGTTGAACCGGGGAGCGGACTCGCTCTGCTCGGCCCCGGAGGGAACCTCCACCCGGATGATGTCCCCCACGATCTCGAGGATCTTCGAGTAGCTGACGAGGGAGAGCAATGCCGCCGGAGCCACTGGTTAAACAGTATGCCGTCCCCCGGATCGATCAACCCGGTGGCCATGGGCCGTCATCCTTTGCGCCGGAGCGCCCGGGGCCTCAGCCCTTCACCGCATCGCCGGCGGCGCTGGGCAGGATGGTGCGCTGCAGCAGCACGAACAGCAGCAGCACCGGCAGGATCGAGACCACCGAGCCGGCCGCCACCAGGCGCCAGTCGAGGGAGAAGCTGCTGGCCAGCTGCTGCAGGCCCAGGGGCAGGGTGTAAAGCGTCGGATCGTCGAGAATGATCAGGGGCCAGAGGAAATCGCTCCAGGTGCCGATGAACACGAACATTCCGAGGGTGATCAGGTCGGCCCGGGCCGCCGGCAGCATCACGTTCCACCATTCCCCGATCGGGCTGCAGCCGTCGATGCGGGCAGCCTCCTCCAGCTCCACCGGCACCGCCAGGAAACTCTGGCGCAGCAGGAAGATGCCGAAGGCGGTGGCGGCCTGCGGCACGATCAGGGCCCAGAGGGTGTTGCGCAGGCCGATCTGCACCATCAGCAGATAGAGGGGAATCATCACCACCTGGAAGGGGATCAGGATCGTGGCCACCACCAGGGCCAGCACCAGACCCCGCCCCCGGAAGCGCATCCGCGCCAGGGGATAGGCCGCCAGCGAGCAGAACAGCAGGTTGGCGGCCACCGCCAGGGCGCTGACGATCGTGCTGTTGAGCAGGTAGGTGCCCATCGGATTGGCCGCAAACAGGCGCACGTAAGCCTCCAGGCTGGGCTGGGCCGGCAGCAGGGCGGGCGGGCTGGTGAAGATGTTCTCCGCCGGCCCCTTCAGGGAGGTGCTGACCAGCCACAGCAAAGGCAGCAGCAGCAGCACGGCCACCAGCAGCAGCAGGGCGAGCTGCACGCCGGTGGCCAGGGGCGAGCGGCTGGGGGTGTTCACAGACGCGGCAGTTCCGCCACCGGAAGGGGGGTCTTCTGGGGATGGAGCGGGGCGCGCTGGCTGCCGGAGACCAGCCGGTTGAGGGCGTTGACGAAGGCCTGGGCCGCGGCCACCACGATGTCGGTGTCGGCCGCATGGCCCGAATAGAGCACGCCCTGGTGGCGCAGGCGGATGGTCACCTCGCCCATGGCGTCGATGCCCTCGGTGACGGACTTGATGCTGAACTCCACCAGCTCGTTGGGCACCTGGGCCAGGCGGTTGAGGGCCTGGCAGACCGCATCCACCGGGCCGGTGCCGATCGCCGCCTCGGTCAGGTCGATGCCGTCCCCGTCCCGCAGGGTGACGGTGGCGGTGGGCTGCAGGTTGGTGCCGCAGCTCACCTGCACCGACTGCAGCGCATAGCGGGGCTGGTCCTGCTGCTGCACCTGCTCGCTGACGATCGCCTCCAGATCCCGGTCGGTGATCTCCCGCTTGCGGTCGGCCAGCTCCTTGAAGCGGGCGAAGGCGTCGTCGAGGTCGTGGCGCTCCAGGGTGTAGCCGAGCTCCTCGAGCCGGGCCCGGAAGGCGCTGCGGCCCGAGAGCTTGCCAAGGGAGAGGCGGTTGTCGGCCAGGCCGACGGTGCGGGCATCGATGATCTCGTAGGTGAGCCGGTTCTTGAGCACCCCGTCCTGGTGGATGCCGGATTCATGGGCGAAGGCATTGGCGCCCACGATCGCCTTGTTGGGCTGCACCGCCATGCCGGTGAGGTTGGAGACCAGCCGGGAGGTCTTGGTGATCTCCTCGGTGCGCACGTTGGTGAGGGGATCGCGCTGCTCGGCCGGCCGGCCCAGGAAGGGGTTGAAGTAGCTGCGGCGCACGTGCAGCGCCATCACCAGCTCCTCGAGGGAGGCGTTGCCGGCCCGTTCACCGATGCCGTTGATGGTGCACTCCAGCTGACGGGCGCCGTTCTTGACCGCTTCGAGGAAGTTGGCGACCGCCAGGCCCAGATCGTTGTGCCCATGGACCGAGATCACCGCCCGGTCGATGTTCGGCACCGCGCGGTTGATGCTGGCGATGATGGCGCCGAATTCAGCCGGGGTGGTGTACCCCACCGTGTCGGGAATGTTGATGGTGGTGGCGCCAGCGTCGATCGCCGCCTCGATCACCTGATGCATGAACTCAGGATCGCTGCGGCCGGCGTCCTCGCAGGAGAACTCCACGTCATCGACCAGGGAACGGGCGTAGGCCACCATCTCGGCGGTGATGGCGAGCACCTCGGCGCGGGTCTTGCGCAGCTTGTGCTCCAGATGGATGTCGCTGGTGGCGATGAAGGTGTGGATGCGCCGGCGGGCGGCGGGGGCCACGGCCTCGGCGCAGGCCTTGATGTCGCCGGCCGCCGCCCGGGCCAGGCCGCAGATCACCGGCCCGTCCGGGGTGCCGACGCTGGCGGCGATGCGCTGGACGGCGTGGAAATCGCCGCTGCTGGCGAAGGGAAAGCCGGCCTCGATGATGTCCACCCCCAGGCGGGCCAGCTGCTGGGCGATCGCGAGCTTCTCCTCCAGGTTGAGGCTGGCGCCGGGAGACTGCTCACCGTCGCGGAGGGTGGTATCGAAGATCAATACCCGGCCGGGATCGCGGGCCATGGGGTTAGGCGGAACAGCTATGAGTTAGGGCCACTCTAGGGGCCGGCCGTCCCGGCTCCGGGAGCGGAACGTCTGGGAGCGGAACGTACAGTGGCAGCACAGAGGGTTTCCCATGGCCGCAGGCGATCTGGCCCTGGTGTTGCATGCCCACCTTCCCTACGTGCGTTCCGGTGAACCCGGATCGCTCGAGGAGGACTGGTACTTCCAGGCCCTCCAGGAGTGCTACCTGCCGCTTCTGGCCGTGCTGGAGCGGGCGGCCGCCGATCCGGAGCAGCGGCCCCGGCTCACCCTCGGTCTTTCCCCCACCCTGCTGTCGCTGCTGAGCGACCGGGCCCTGAACGACCGCTTCCCGGCCTGGCTGGCCCTGCGTCGCACCCTGCTGGACGGGGCCGACCCCGCGCTGGAGGGCCCGGCCCGCGCGCTGCAGTCCACCCTCACGGCCATCGAGGCCCAGTGGCGCCAGATGGAGGGGGATCTCCTGCCCCGCTTCCGGGGACTGCAGGAGCAGGGGGTGCTGGATCTGATCACCTGCGGCGCCACCCATGGGTATCTGCCCCTGCTGAGGGATTCACCGGAGGCGGTGCGGGCCCAGCTGCTCACCGCCGTGCGGGAGCACCAGCGGCTGCTGGGTGCGCGGCCCCTGGGCATCTGGCTGCCGGAGTGCGCCTACTACGAGGGCCTCGACCGGCTCCTGGCCGAGTGCGGCCTGCGCTACTCCCTGCTGGACGGCCACGGCCTGCTCCACGGCCTGCCCCGGCCCCGCTATGGGGTCTATGCGCCGATCTGCTCCCCGGCGGGGGTGGCCTTCTTCGCCCGCGACAGCGAGTCCACCCTGCCGGTGTGGAGTGCCAGTCAGGGTTACCCGGGCGATGGGGCCTACCGGGAATTCCACCGCGACCTGGGCTGGGACCTGCCGGAAGCGCAGCTGGAGGCCCAGGGCATCCACGACCGCCGTCCCCTCGGTCTCAAGCTGCACCGCGTCAGCGCCCAGGGCTGTCCCCTGGAGCGGAAGCAGCCCTACGACCCGGAGCGGGCGGCGGAGCGGGCGAAGGAGCATGCCGAGGCCTTTCTGCGGGGGCGCGCCGCCCAGATGGCACAGCTGGCGGCGACGATCGAGCCGCCGCCGCTGCTGGTGGCCCCCTTCGATGCGGAGCTGTTCGGCCATTGGTGGTTCGAGGGGCCCCGGTTCCTGGCCGAACTGTTCCGCCAGGGCCCGGCGCTGGAGGTGCGCTTCACCCACCTGCGCGACGTGCTCACCCAGGGCCGCGCCCTGCAGGTCTGCCGTCCGGCGCCCTCGAGCTGGGGCCAGGGCGGCTACCACGACTACTGGCTGAACGACACCAACGCCTGGGTGGTGGCGGAGTGGCAGCGGGCCTCGCGCGCCATGGTGCGGCGGGTGAACCGGGGCGTGGGCAGCACCGCCCAGCGCGAGCTGCTCACCCAGGCGGGCCGCGAACTGCTGCTGGCCCAGAGCTCCGACTGGAGCTTCATCCTGCGGGCCGGCACCACCACGGGCCTGGCGCGGGAGCGGATCCGCCGCCACCTTGACCGCTTCTGGCGGCTGATCGATGCCCTCGAGCACGGCACCGACCTGCCCCGCGAGTGGCTGGTGGGGGTGGAGCGGGAGGACGGACTGTTCCCCCAGCTCAACGCCGCCGACTGGGCGACGCGGTCGTAACCCTGATCAGGACATCCCAGGCCCCTCCGGGGCATGCGCGTTAGGCCGCTTCGCCAGCAGCCAGCTGGACCATCATCGCCCCGGCATCGGCAGCGAGCGTCGAATCACTCGATACATTCTTACCAGATAGATTCGCAGTCTGAACAACTCCTGCCTTGGGGAGAATGGCCATACGCCAGAGCCTGCTGTGATGAATGTCCATGGCTTGCGAATAGCGCCAGTCCGAGCTGCTTGAGGCATCCGAGATGGGAGAGGCATCGGCATGCAATAGCCACAGTGCGCGGCGTTGCGGATTCCCATTTGCTTCGCGAGCTCGGGTTTCTCCATAAATGTCAAGGTTCCAGAGATTGAGCCATCGGAGTGGATGCAACCAAGCAAGGTATGCTTGCTGCTTATGCCGTCATGGGCCCAACCGGCCACCATATGAAGCCCTGAGGGTGAGCGATTCAGGCTCTCCACTCTGCAGATGGCTATCCGTTGGGTTCCATGGGGATGGCGCTGCAACAGCCTGCCCAACGCTTCAGAGACTCGGATTGTCACCTCTTCAATCGTTCTCAGAGCTGCGGGGTAGGGACCAATTGAAGAGTGAAGCAATGTGAAGCCATCGAGCCGCCAGTGCCTGAGGTCAGAGGTTTGATCGAGGCAGTCATGAAGTCCCTCGAGAAAGCTCTGTCGAGTTGCTGGACCAGCTCGGGCAAGCCAATGGAGCGTGGCCACCAGGAAGCGCAGATTCATCAGCACGTCCTGCTGCTGAATCATGCAGGGGTTTAGCCTTTCACAGGTTGCCAGCAGCTCCTGTGCATCGTGGAGACGATCGGGGTCCTCCTCTGTGCGGATGACGGGAATATGAGGATCAAGGGCGAGAATCTGAATGCAGAGGCAGCAGGCAGTTGCTTCCAATTCGGCATCATGGAAGAGGCTTATGCCAGCTGCAATGATTCGGGCTTTCTCTGCGGCCACTGCGGCTTCACTCCGATGGCCGGCAAGCGCCGACGTGAGAGCCAGACGCGTATGCGCACAAACAAACCCCTGATCGTACTCGACGGCTTGTGAGGCCAACCAGATGCGCTTCTGCAATGGCAGAGAATCGCCAAAGACATCGAGCAGCCAGCAGGCATCACGAGACAGGAGTGGCCGCAACACCTCGGGCTGTTCCTGAATACTGGCTTTCTCGATGTAACTGAAAAGAAGGTCCTGTAGGTCCTTCATGTGCATATGATCCGACAGGCCCTGCAGCTGTGTGCCTCCGACATGCGCTGCAAGCTGACTGAAATTGCTCAGCACTGGAGCGTATAAACTCGAAGCTCTGGACAGCACGAGCACATCGGTGAATGCCTGCTGAACAGTGGTCAGAATGGTGTATCCAGAAATGATGTCGGGCGGGGTAAGGATATTGCTGAACTCTTTTTTCAGATAGGCTACGTACTCCTGGTTGTCAGAAAGGACGACAACAGGCACGCCCTGTTCATGTAGGGCCCTGGCCGTAAGAGAGATGAAGCATGTAGGCAGATATTTCTTGACTGGCCAGCTCTGACGCCAGTTCCCGAAGATGATGTCGCCTGCTCGCACATGAATGGCGCTCATCCCAGCGATGAGATCTACCTTGATCAGCTCAGCGATCCTGGGGTTCCAGGAGATTTCGTTCAGACCTTGCCGAAATCGCTGGCTGGCAACTTCTTCACTTTCGTCGGTAAACTTGATAATCTGGAAGCTATCGCCAACAATGACCGCATCCCCAGTGTATTCATCGCAGAATGTCTTCGCCTGACTGGCTGTCAGCCGTCTTAGCTTTGGCTCGACAGTGTTGGGGCAGCAGGAAAAATCAGAGAGTTCATGCTCCAGCAGGAAGTCGCTGCTGAAGATCTCTTCTGGATCTGAATGGCCGATGCAACTGTTCCGAGGCCAGACGAACCGAAACTCAAGTTCTAGAGCCCTCGCTACAGACCAGGCATTCAGTATTGCGTGCAGGCGGCTGCCGAATCCATCGGATTGTCGGGTGAGAATGAAAGGTTGTCCAGTCATGCTTTGGAATTGATGTCAGGCTCTGAATGTCTGTATTCCGAAACTCCTTTGATCAAGTGTTGGATTGCGATGTGTTCCAGCAGGACTGATGGCGGCTGAAGACAGGAGAAACGCCTTTCGCTCACTTGCTTCTCAGAGTTGCTGCTTTCTTGATTCCTTGCTGGTGATGGTCTGGGGTTACCCCAGTCCGCTCGCCCTCGATATGGTGCCTGATCCTGCTGGAAGGGAGTCGCACCCGTTCAGAGAATCTGATCCAGGAAGCGCCGGGTGCGTTTGTGGCTGGGGTTGGTGAAGAATACCTCCGGTGCGGCCTCCTCCACCACCTCGCCGTCGGCCATCAGCACCACCCGGTGGGCCACGTGGCGGGCGAATTTCACCTCGTGGGTCACCACAACCATGGTGATGTCGTCGGCGGCGAGATCCTGCATCACCTCCAGCACCTCCCGCACCATCTCCGGGTCGAGGGCGCTGGTGGGTTCATCGAACAGGAGGATGCGGGGTTCCATGCACAGGGCCCGGGCGATCGCCACCCGCTGCTGCTGGCCTCCCGAAAGCTGCCCGGGGTACTTGCCGGCCTGCTCGGCGATGCCCACCCGCTCGAGCAGGGCCCGGGCCTGCCGCTCCACCTCGGCCTTCGGCCGCTTCCGCACCAGCACCGGCGCCAGGGTGAGGTTGTCGAGCACCGAGAGGTGGGGGAAGAGGTTGAACTGCTGGAACACCATCCCCACCTCCCGGCGGATGGCGTCGATGTTGCGCAGGTCGTTGGAGAGCACGATCCCGTCGACGGTGATGCTGCCCTTCTGGAAGTCCTCCAGGGCGTTGAAGGTGCGGATGAAGGTGCTCTTGCCCGAGCCCGAGGGGCCCATGATCACCACCACCTCGCCGCGCCGCACCTGCAGGCTGGCGCCGCGCAGGGCATGGAAGCCGTTGGGATACCACTTCTGAACGGCCCGCGCCTCGATCATCAGTTCGCTGCTGGGTTGGCTCATGGGGGCTGGCAACGGAAAGGAGGCCGGGGAATGGGTCGGGGACGTCGGGCGGGGCGAGCCGTCTCAGGTGGTGCTGGGCACGGCGTGGGGATCGAGGCGGCGCTCCAGGGCCCGGCTGCCCAGCCCCAGGGCGGCGCAGCAGCCCCAGAACAGCACGGCCAGGGTGAGGTACACCTCGCCGTTGCGGCCCAGGAAAGCCGGGTTGGCCATGACCGTGCGGGCCGTGCCGAGCAGTTCCAGCAATCCGATCAGCGACAGCAGGGTGGTGTCCTGCAGCAGGGAGATGAACTGGCCCACCATGGCCGGCAGGGCCACCCGCAGGGCCTGGGGCAGCACCACGTGCTGCAGGGCCTTCGGATACGACAGGCCCAGGGAGCGGGCGGCCTCCAGCTGGCCCCGCGGCACCGCCGCCAGGCCGGAGCGCACCGCCTCCGCCAGGTAGGCGGCGGCGAAGAAGGTGAGCACCCAGGCCGCGCGCCACACCCGCTCGGGTGCCAGGCCGCCGGGCAGCAGGAAACCGAGGATGTTCTGGCCCAGGAACAGCAGGGTGATCAGCGGCGCGCCGCGGATGAATTCGATGTAGAGCACCGAGCCCCAGCGCAGCAGGGGCAGGTCGCTGCGGCGGCCGAGAGCCAGCAGGACGCCGATAGGGAAGCACAGCAGGATGGCGAAGCTGGAGGCCAGCAGGGTGAGCAGCAGGCCGCCCCATTCCGAGGGCGGCACCGCCACCAGGCCGAGGCCGCCGTTGATCAGGACCATCCCCCCGAGATAGAGCAGGGGCCACACCAGGGCGGCCAGCCGCTGGCCGTTGGGCGACAGCCGGGTGCCATAGCGGCCGGCCAGCCAGCGGCAGAGGCCCAGCAGCAGGATGAGGCCCCACCAGCGGGCCTGGATGGCGAGGGTCAGCCCGAGGGCCGACGGCACCGCCAGGGCGATCAGGGCGAGCAGCACCAGTGCCAGCCGGTCGTTGCGGGGCCACAGCACCCCGGTGCGGTCGGGGCGGGGGTGGGCGCGCAGCAGGCCCCAGGTGGCGCCGCTGGCCGCCACCAGAAGGGCGGTGAGCAGCCAGAGGCGCCACTGC
The DNA here is from genome assembly GCF_014698445.1 of Microcystis elabens FACHB-917. GTDB lineage: Bacteria > Cyanobacteriota > Cyanobacteriia > PCC-6307 > Cyanobiaceae > Cyanobium > Cyanobium elabens. The sequence continues at coordinate 1,282 of NZ_JACJSZ010000045.1, read as the reverse complement.
TGCTCCACCGGGTAGCGACCCACGGCGAACAGGGTGCTGTTGACCTGCACCACCGCCCACTGGGCCTGGGTGAGGGCCCAGCGCAGGAATCCGAAGGCCCCCAGGCTGAGCAGGGTGATCAGGGCCAGGCTCAACGCCGCGTCGGCGGGGGTGGCGAACAGCTCGGCGCGCAGACGGCGCAGAAGGGGGTACATCTCAGCGCTCCCGGATCTGGACGAGATGGTTGAGCCCGTTCATCAGGGCCGAGATCAGCAGATCGAGGCTGAGGTAGGCCGCCAGCAGCACCAGAATCACCTCCACCGCCCGGCCCGTCTGGTTGAGGGTGGTCTCGGCCACCGAATAGAGGTCGGTGTAGCCCACCGCCACCGCCAGGGAGGAGTTCTTGGCCAGGGAGATGTACTGGGTGTTCAGCCCCGGCACGATCACCCGCAGCGACTGGGGCAGCACGATCCGGCGCAGGGTGGCGAACCAGCTCAGCCCCAGGGAGGAGGCCGCCTCCCACTGGCCCCTCGGCACGGCGGCGATGCCGCCCCGCACCACCTCGGCGATGAAGGCCCCGGAATAGATGATCAGGCCGGTGAGCAGGGCGCCGAACTCGACGCTCAGGCGCACCGGGGCCTGCCAGACGCCACCCACCAGGGTGGGCCCCATCCAGCGCAGCCCCTCGCCGAACCCGGCGATGTAGAGGCCCGACTTGGCCAGCACCACGCCGGGCAGCTGGATCGCGTCCACGCCGTTCGGCAGGGTGAGGAACACCACGAAGTACCAGAACACCAGCTGCAGCAGCAGCGGGATGTTGCGCACCACCTCCACGTAGACCCGCGCCAGCCGCTTGAGCAGGCCGTTGTGGCTGAAGGAGGCCATCCCCACCAGGGTCCCCAGCAGGGTGGCCCCCACCAGACCCACCAGCACCGCCCGGATCGTGTTCACCAGCCCCGCGGCCAGGGCCCGCCAGTAGGGCAGCTGGGCGTTGAACGGAATCACCGACTCGGAGATGTCGAAGCCGGCCGGCTGCTGCAGCCAGCGCCAGCTCAGCAGCAGGCCGGCGGCGGTGAGGTTGCGCACCAGATTGCCCAGCAGGAAGGCGATCAGCAGCAGCACCAGCAGTCCGACCACCGCCTGCACCACCCAGGGCACGATGCGGCGGTCGCGCCACCAGGGGGGCACCGGCGGCATCAACGGACTTGATTACCCAGCTCACTCCGCGATGGTCGCCCTGGGGTCATAGAGTGGTACACAGATACCAGTCCGGTCATGGCCCGCAACAGCATTCAGTTCCAGA
>NZ_JACJSZ010000044.1 GCF_014698445.1 Microcystis elabens FACHB-917 | reverse complement strand
AAGCCCAAGGCTGCTCGGCAATCAAATCAGCGCTTGCTGGCCATATTGCATGTCTCTGGCTACACTGGATTTGAATCTGCCGCGCAGCGGCTTAGTCCAACCTTGCCATTTGCCTGTGCTGCCGGTAGCTGCTTCTTCGTGGAGCCTCTGGAATTGTGCGACCTGGTCTTGGCAAGCGTTAGCTCCGGTGATACCTAACCTTCTGCCCCTCCCGCTCACTCTGAAACCGCTGCAGCCGGTGAGTGAGCGCCCGTAGCCGTTTCATGTCGCGCGAGTTCACCGGATCGAACAGATCTCCCCGCGCTGTTTCGATGAACACCAGTACGTCCTTGGGGGCGCAGGGGCCGCTTTTCCAGCCGTGGAATTCCCGGTGCAGGTCGGGCACCATCACCAGGATGTTCTCCGGCAGGTCGGCCAGGTCCGGGCGGCTGCGGCGGTCGAACAGGTGGTGGCCGTCAAGATCGATCTTGTTGTGCACCTCAGCCTTTCTGCCAGTGATCTCGCAGCGATGGCCGGCCGCCGCCTTGGCGCGTTTGATGGCCCGGTCGACGCCTTCGGTGAGGTAGCGGATATCTGAGTTGAAGCAGGCTTCCACCACATCGCCCACGGCTTCGATCCAGGCCTGCCGCGTTTTGGTGATCTTGCTGTTCACCCGCATGTCGCGGGCCACACGGGCGATACCCCGCTGGCTGATCAGCACCTGCCGCTCCTCGTTCTCCAGGAAGTCCTTGTTGAGCTCCAGGGCTTCCTCGCCTTCCTCCGTGCCGGCGATGCGCAGCCGGTTCCAGGAGTTGGACAGGCCCTTGTAGTTGGTCTGCAGGATCCCCACGGTGGTTTTCCGGCTCACGAAGGCCAGGTCGCCCCGGATCTCCAGGCTGCCGCCGGCCTCGATGAACTCCTGGGTGATCCGCCGCGACACCAGCAGCTGCTTGCGCTTCTGCTTCACGTTGAACAGCCGCTCGCGGATCTTGACAAGCAAGCCCGTTTTCTCTGTGGCTTCGATGTAGCGGGCCAGGGCCTCCACGCCCTCCTCGCTGAAGCGCCGTGGCCGCCGCCCATTGGCGCCGGCCACGGCGGGGCCGGCGTACTCGAAATGTTCGCCCTCCACCAGCTCCCATTCGTCGTCGGGTTTGGCATCGAACGCGTCGACGATGTTGTAGAGGCTGTCGATCCGTTTGCCGAGAATCCGGGCCGTTTCCTTGGCCGTCAAGAGGTCGCGCATCGTCTCAGGGCATCAGGGCGAGGATCGAGTCCTTCATGGTCTGCAGGCGTTCCGCCACGCGGGGATCGCCGCCGTGGTCGGGATGGTGCACCTGGATCAGGCGCCGGAACGCCTCGCGCACCTCATCGGCGGTGGCGGTCTTCGGGTCGAGGCCGAACACCACCCAGGGCCGGAAGTGCTGCAGCACGTCGATGCCGTTGATCACGGTGGGTCCGTCCTCCAGGTTCCGCTCGTTGGCAGGAATGCCGATGAAGCGCCGGTAGAGCACCAGCCAGTCGTCCTTGGTCTTCAACGCCACCTCCTCCCCCGTCATCGAGAGCTGGAAGTTCTTGTCCTTGCGCAGCTGGGTGACGGTCTTGCACCGGAAATGGGCCAGCACCTTGGCCTTGATCTCGGTGGCGGTAGGGGGCTTGGGCTTCGGTGGCGGCGGATCCTTGAACGCTCCCCCGTTCAGCGTCTCCGCGAAGGCCAGCAGATCGGCCTCGTCGAGGTCCGGCTTGCTCAGGAGAGCCTGGATCAACCCCCTGACCTCCGTCAGCGTCAGCGTCAGCTTCTTGCTTCGGGTGGCCACAGGCCAGGGGTAGAAACGATTTTCATGCTGGCCAGCAGCTTTCGGGCCTGCCTGGGGACTTAGGAAACTGTTGTGTTTCGCCTGCCGGCCTGAGCCCGCGGCAGCCACCAGAACGCCCGGCCCGTCTGGGTTCGGTGGCTTGGAGGGCCTTTGCTAGGTTGCCGCCGCCTGCCTGGCTCGTTGCAGCCTGATGAAAGCCGTCATCCTGGCCGGTGGACTGGGTACCCGACTCGCCGAGGAGACCCACCTGCGGCCCAAGCCGATGGTGGAGATCGGCGGCAAGCCGATCCTGTGGCACATCCTCAAGATCTACAGCCACCACGGCATCAACGATTTCATCATCTGTTGCGGCTACAAGGGTTATGTGATCAAGGAATACTTTGCCAACTATTTCCTGCACACCAGTGATGTCACCTTCCACATGGATCTCAACCATATGGAAGTGCACCGGCAGAAGGCCGAACCCTGGAAGGTCACCCTGGTCGACACCGGCGACGCCACCCTCACCGGCGGCCGTCTGGCCCGGGTGCGCAGCTACCTGCCCGAGAATGAGTCCTTCTGCTTCACCTATGGCGATGGCGTCGCCGACGTGGACATCACCGCCCTGATCGCCCACCACCGCCGTGAGGGCCTGCAGGCCACCCTCACCGCCGTCCAGCCCCCCGGCCGCTATGGCGCCCTGCACCTCGACGGCGATGTCGTCACCGATTTCGAGGAGAAGCCCGACGGCGACAATGCCTGGATCAACGGCGGCTTCTTCGTGCTCGAGCCCTCTGTGATCGACCTGGTCGACGGCGACCAGTGCGTCTGGGAGCAGGCCCCCCTCAAGGCCCTGGCTACCCAGGGGCAGCTCAGTTCCTTCAAGCACCGCGGCTTCTGGCAGCCCATGGACACCCTGCGCGACCGCCAGCGCCTGGAAGACCTCTGGCAGCAGGGACGTGCCCCCTGGAAGGTCTGGAGCTGACCATGGCCAGCGCCTCCCCCCGGCGGGCCTGGCAGCAGCCCGATCCCGCCTTCTGGCAGGGCAAGCGGGTGCTGCTCACCGGCCACACCGGCTTCAAGGGCAGCTGGCTGGCGCTCTGGCTCTGCGAGCTGGGGGCCCGCGTCACCGGTTTCGCCCTGGCGCCTGACACCGAACCCTCCCTGTTCGACCAGCTGGGCCTGGCCGGCCGCCTCGACCACCACGTGGGCGATCTGCGCGATCCGGCCGCCCTGCGCGAACTGGTGGCTGCCGTCCAGCCGGAGGTGGTGCTGCACCTGGCGGCCCAGCCCCTGGTGCGGCGCAGCTACGCCGAGCCGGTGCTCACCTGGGAAACGAACGTCCTGGGCACCATCCACCTGATCGAGGCCCTGCGGCCCCTGGCCCACCCCTGCGCCGCGGTGCTGATCACCACCGACAAGGTGTACCGCAACAACGAATGGCTCTACGGCTACCGGGAGAACGACCCCCTCGGCGGCCACGACCCCTACAGCAGCAGCAAGGCCGCCGCCGAGCTGGCCATCAGCTCCTGGCGCGCCAGCTACTGCGGCACCCTGCCCCACCAGTCGCCCCACCTGCGCCTGGCCAGCGCCCGGGCCGGCAACGTCATCGGCGGTGGCGACTGGGCCGCCGATCGCATCATTCCCGACACCGTCCGCTCCCTGCGCGCCGGTGAGCCCATCACCCTGCGCAACCCCGGCGCCACCCGCCCCTGGCAGCACGTGCTCGAACCCCTCGGCGGCTACCTGGCCCTGGCCGAGGCCCTCGCCGAGCCGTCCGATGGGCTCGCGATGGCGGAAGCCTTCAACTTCGGGCCCCAGCTGGAGGCCAACCGGCCTGTGGGGGAGCTGGTGGAGCAGGCCCTGCTGCACTGGCCCGGCTCCTGGATCGATGCCTCCGATCCCACCGCCCCCCACGAGGCGGGTCTGTTGAACCTGGTGGTCGACAAGGCCCATCACCGCCTCGGCTGGTCGCCCCGCTGGGATTTCGCCACCACCACCGCCCGCACGCTTCAGTGGTACCGCCGCGTGATCGAGGCGGGCGACGACCCGCTGGCCTGCTGCCTCGACGACCTCACCGCCTACCTCGCTTCTCTGCCGCCGGGCCGATCCACCCCATGACCGCCGACCTCGACCAGCTCAAGCAGGAGATCCTCCGGCTCACCCGCGACTACGCCCGCCGGGCCCACGCCGCCTACCGCCCCGGCGACGACCCGGATCGCACCCCCCATGCCGACGGCCAGACGATCCCTTACGCCGGCCGGGTCTTCACCGAAGACGAAGTCGAAGCAGCCGTGGGCACCACCCTCGACTTCTGGCTCACCCTCGGCAGCGAAGGCGTCGCCATGGAGAGCGAGCTGGCGGCCTTCCTGGGGGTGCGCCACAGCCTGCTGGTGAACTCCGGCTCCTCGGCGAATCTGGTGGCCATCTCGGCCCTCACCTCCCACCGCCTGCCCGCCGAGCGGCGCCTGCGCCCCGGCGATGAGGTGATCACCGTGGCCGCCGGCTTCCCCACCACCGTGGCGCCGATTCTCCAGGTGGGCGCGATCCCGGTGTTCATCGACGCCGATCCGATCACCGGCAACGCCCGCTGCGACCAGCTGGAAGCCGCCTACACCCCTGGCGTCACCAAGGCCGTGATGATGGCCCACGCCCTGGGCAATCCCTTCGACCTGGCGGCCGTGCTGCGCTTCTGCCGCGCCCACAACCTCTACCTCGTCGAAGACAACTGCGACGCCCTGGGCTGCTCCTACTCCATGCCCCGGGAGCTGGCCGAATCCCTCGGCTTCTCCGAGAACAGCCCCGGCCTCGACGAGGGCCCCGACCGCGTCATCCGCTGGACCGGCACCTGGGGCGACATCAGCACCCAGAGCTTCTACCCGCCCCACCACCTCACCATGGGCGAGGGCGGCGCCGTCAACATCGTGCGCGACCAGAAGCTCAAGGTGGTGGCCGAAAGCTTCCGCGACTGGGGCCGCGACTGCTGGTGCCCCTCCGGCAAGGACGACACCTGCGGCAAGCGCTTCGACTGGCAGCTGGGCCAACTGCCCGCCGGCTACGACCACAAGTACACCTATAGCCACCTCGGCTTCAACCTCAAACCCCTCGATCCCCAGGCCGCCATCGGTCGGGTGCAGCTGCGCCGCCTGAGCGAGTTCATCGAGGCCCGCAAACGCAACTGGCAGACCCTGCGCAAGGGGCTGGTGCCCACCGAGCCCGTGCTGGACTTCGCCCTGCCCACCCACGCCACCGGCTGGGATCCGGCGGGTGGCTTCTCCTGGGATGCCACGGGCTGCCGCACCGACTGCTCCTGGTTCGGCTTCAAGATCGCCGTCAAGCCCGACGCCCCCTTCCGCCGCACCGACCTGGCCCGGGAGCTCGATGCCCACCGCATCGGCAACCGCATGCTCTTCGGCGGCAACCTGGTGCGCCAGCCGGCCTTCGTGCAGCTGCGCGCCGATCGCCCAGACGCCCTGCGGGTGGTGGGCGATCTGGCCGGCGCCGACGCGATCATGGTCGACACCCTCTTCCTCGGCACCTACCCCGGCCTCACGGGCCCGATGCTGGCCAGGGAGATCGAGGTGATTCTCGACTTCTGCCAGGCCTGATGCGGCTATTCCTCACCGGCGGCACCGGCTTCATCGGTTCCCACGTGCTGGCGGCGGCCCTGGCCGCGGGGCACCAGGTGCGGGCCCTGCGCCGCAGCCCCGCCTCCGCCCCGGTGATTCCCCTGCCCTGCGAGCCCGAGTGGTGCCAGGGCGATCTGCACAGCCTCACGGCCGCGGATCTGGAGGGGATCGAGGCGGTGCTGCACCTGGCCTCGGCGGGGGTGAGCCCCAAGCCCGCCGGCTGGGACGAGCTGGTGCAGGCCAACGTGGCCGGCAGCCTGCGGCTGCTGCAGCGGGCGGCGGAGGCGGGGGTGCGCCGCTGCGTCGTCGCCGGCAGCAGCCACGAGTACGGCAACGCCGCCCGCCGGTTTGCGGCCATCCCGCCCGACGCCCCCCTGGAACCCCTGAACCCCTACGGCGCCAGCAAGGCGGCGGCCTTCCAGCTGCTGCGGGCCTTCGCCATCGCCCAGGGGCTGGAGCTCGTCTACGCCCGCATCTTCTCGGCCTATGGCGAGGGCCAGTTCGAGGGCAATTTCTGGCCCTCCCTGCGGCGGGCCGCCCTGGCCGGGGAGGATTTCCCCATGACCACCGGCCGGCAGGTCAGCGACTTCATCCCCGTCGCCGAGTTGGCGGATCACCTGCTGGCGGCCTGCGCGCGGCCCGATGTGGCCCCGGGCCGCCCTCTGGTGGTCAACATCGGCTCGGGGGTGGCGATCAGCCTGCTGGCCTTCGCCGAGGCCGAATGGGCCCGCCTGGGGGCGACCGGTAGATTGCGCCCCGGTGTGCGTCCCGACCGCCCTGATCAGATCGAGCGGTATGTGCCCGACCTGCGCGGTCTGAGGATTCCGGCCTCTCCCCCCTCCTGAATCCGATGAAGGTCCTGATCACCGGCGGTTGCGGCTTTCTCGGCTCCAACCTGGCCGCCTCCTACCTGCAGGACGGCGCCGAGGTGATCGTGGTCGATGCCCTTTTCCGGCTTGGTTCGGCGGCCAACCTGGCCTGGCTGGAGCAGCAGGCCGCCCCGAGACGCTTCCACTTCATCCAGGCCGATCTGGCCGAGGCCGAGGCCGTGCTGGCCGCCTTCCGCCGCCATGCCCCCTTCGATTACATCTGCCACGTCGGCGGCCAGGTGGCGATGACCACCTCCCTGACCGATCCCGCCCGCGACCTGCAGACCAACGTGCTCGGCACGTTCCATGTGCTCGAGGCCGCCCGGGCCCTCTCCCCGGAGGCCCTGATCGCCTACAGCAGCACCAACAAGGTCTACGGCGACCTGGAGGGGCTCCGCTACGAGGAGACCGCCACCCGCTACCGCCTCCCCGACCACCCCGACGGCCTCGATGAAGCGCTGGGGCTTGATTTCTCCACCCCCTACGGCTGCTCCAAGGGGGCAGCGGATCAGTACGTGCGCGACTGGGCGCGGGTGTATGGCCTGAAGACGGTGGTGTTCCGCCACTCCTCGATCTTCGGCGGCCGCCAGTTCGCCTCCTTCGACCAGGGCTGGGTGGGCTGGTTCTGCCAGAAGGCGATCGAGCAGAAGCGCGCACGCCTCGCCGGCGTGGCCCCCGAGCCCTTCACCATCGCCGGCACCGGCAAGCAGGTGCGCGATGTCCTCCACGCCGACGACCTGATCCGCCTCTACCGGGCGGCCTACGAGCACCGGGAGCGGATGAACGGCGAGATCTTCAACATCGGCGGCGGCGCCGCCAACTCCCTCAGCCTGCTGGAGCTGTTCGCCCTGCTGGCCGAACTGCTGGCCATTCCGCCGCTGGTGTTCACCCCCACCCCCCGCCGCGCCAGCGACCAGGACTGCTTCATCGCCGACATCGCCAAGGCCCAGCGCCTCCTGGGCTGGTCGCCGGCCATCTCCTGCCGCGACGGCGTCAGCCGCATGCTCGCCTGGACGGAAACCAACCTGATGGCCTGACCGGAGCCGTTGCCCGCACCCATGGCCAACCTCCTTCAGCACATCCAGCAGTTCCGCCAGTCCGCCGAGCAGCGCCTGCCTCCCCGGCTCCGCGGCGTTCTCGTGTCCGCCGCCCTGATCGGCCTCTGCGCCCTCGGCTATCACCTGCGGCGTCCCTCCATCTCCCAGGTCCCCACCCTCTATGCGGAGGACGGCTCGATCTTCCTGCAGCAGGCCATCGACCAGGGCGCCGGATCGCTGCTGCAGCTCTATGCGGGCTACAGCCACCTGCTGCAGCGGATCAGCGCCCTGACGGCCGTGAACCATCTCTCGCCGCTGGCCTACCCCGGCTTCTTTCTGCTGGTGGCCTGGCTGTCGTGGCTGCTGCCCCTGGTCGTCGTCGAGGCCCTGATCGGCGCCGGGGTGTTCGGCCGGCTGCTGCGGGTGGCCTACATCCCCTACGTCTACTACCCCTATGCCCAAGAGACCTATCTCAATCTTCCCAACGCCTACATCTTCTTCCCGCTCGGCTTCATCCTGATCGCCTACGGCGTGGTGGCCCAGCAGGGAAGCGGCCGCCCCCAGGTCCCCTGTCCTCCGGCCCTCGGAGGCCTGCTGTTCCTCTACGGGCTGGTGGCGGCCTTCACCGGCCCGTTCCTGGCCATCTACACGATTCCGCTGCTGATCTTCTCCGGGCTGCGCCGCCGCCGGCTGCCCCTTCAGCCCCTCTGGCTCAGCCTGCCGGTGCTGCTCTCCTCCCTGCAGCTCTACGTCTCCCAGCTGCAGACCGCCTATCCCCTGTCGACGGCCCAGGCGCTTCAGGCGCTGCTGTCCCGCCCGGCCCTGCTGCTCGACTGGTTCACCGTTCACCTCATCTGCCCCCTGCTGGGCGGCTACAAGCCCTGGTGGTACCTGCGGGAGCTGCCCGATCCCCTGCAGCTGCTGGCCGTCCTAGTGGCGCTGGGCCTGGTGCTGCTGGCGGTGCGGGTGGTGGCGAGGCGCATGGGGGAGCCGGCTCTGCTCTATCTGGCCATCTTCTCCACCCTGGTGCTCTCCTTCTCCAGCCTGCTGGTGGCCACCCGTCGCGGCGTGGACCTGAAACTGGTCGTGATCGAGGATGCCGGCGGGCGTTTCTTCTACTGGAACACCGTCCTGTTCCTGTCGGTGCTGCTGATCGCGTTCGTTGTGCTGATGCAGGATCCCCGCAGCCGGCACAGCCTTCCCGGCCGGGCTCTGGCCACCTGGCTGGTGTTCACGGTGGTCTTCTATCACAACAACATCGTCCCCAGGCCCGTGCTCGAGGTGACGCCGGATCGTCAGATCCGCCTCCTGGACTATGCGCAGCAGCTCAGTGAGCAATGCAAGCGCCAGGATCCGATGCCGATCCAGATCTATGGCGGACCAACCTGGAACTTCCAGCTGAAACAGCAGCAGATCGAGCGCCTCTGTGCCGGTGTCACCTAGCGCCCGAACATGCCGACGGCGACGATCGCGTAGCCCAGGGTGATCGCCATCACGCTGGCCGGCTGCAGGGCAGCCGCATCCTTGAGTGAGAACAGCACATACAGCAGCGGATACTGCAGGCTCAGCATCAGCACCGCCAGCCTTCGATCGGCGGCGGGTAGAACGAGGGCGGTGATTCCGAAGGAGGCGCCGTAGCAAACAAGCGACGCCGCCAGGTAGAGCGTACCGGTGCGGACGCCCTCGGCCGGTGGACGGATCCGCAAAATGAATTGGCCCAGGCAGGCCGCAAGAACGGCAGCCAAAAGATACACTGCCTGCAGCATGCTTTTTGACAACATTAGCCTATGACGAGATCGCCGCATCATATCGCCATTTGCATTCCCTGTTACAACGAGTCGTCCAACATCGAAGCGCTCTATGTGAGGCTGGCGAAGGTTCTCGAGCAGTTCCCGGACGACGTCTTCTCGATCGTTTTTGCCGACAACTGCTCCACCGACCACACGGTGCAGCTGATCGAGGGTCTGGCGGCAAGGGATTCGCGCGTCGGCCTGATCCGCAACGTCTCGAACTTCGGCTGGGTACGCTCCTCCGCCAATGCCCTGCTGGTGCCCGATGCGGATGCCAATGTGTTTCTGATGTCGGATCTCCAGGATCCCCCCGAACTGGTGGCGGATCTGATCACGGCCTGGAAAAAGGGCGACAACCAGGTGATCTTTGCCGTGCGGCGCTCCAGCCATGAAAGCCCGATTCTCTTCCTCTGCAAGAAGATCTACTACGCCACGCTCTCCTGGCTGTCCGATTATCCGATGGTGCGCGATACCACCGGCTTCGGCATCTACGACCGCTCCGTGATCCTGGCCCTGCGCCAGTCGATCGACTCCTACCCCTTCATCAAGGGGCTGGTGTGCGCCATCGGTTTCAAGTGGTCCACCATTCCCTACGTGAGCGCCGATCGCAAGGGGGGCAGCAGTTCGGCCTCGCTCTCCTTCCTGGTGGATTTCGGCGTGCTCGGCATCGTCACCTCCTCCCGCAAGCCGATGCGGCTGATCACCACCGCCGGCCTGTCCCTGGGCGCCCTTGCGATCCTGCTGTCGCTCGTGGTGATGGTCAGCAAGCTGATCTTCTGGAACAGTTTCCAGTTCGGTGTGGCCATGCTGTCGGTCTCGGCATTGTTCTTCGCCGGCACGATGATGTTCGCCCTCGGCATCCTGGGTGAATACATCGGCTTCATCAACCAGCGCACCCTGCGCCTCCCCCTGGTGGTGGAGCGCAGCCGTGACAACGTGCCGGTGCGCGAGCGCTGAGAGGGGTCGCCCAAGCCGCCCGGCCTCAAGGCGCTCGGCCATGAAAAAGCCGGGCTCGCAGGCCCGGCACAGGGAAGGCTGGAACGGGGGGCCGACCCCCATCGGGCCCCCGGCGGCCAGCTCAGCCCAGCGCCTTCGCCGTGGCCACCACGTTGTCGACGGTGAAGCCGAACTTCTCCAGGCAGACGCCGCCGGGGGCGGAGGCCCCGAAGCTGTCGATCGACACGCTGGCGCCGTCGAAGCCGGTGTACTTGTGCCAGCCGAAGGAGCTGGAGGCCTCCACCACCACCCGCTTGCGCACGGCGGCGGGCAGCACCGACTCCCGATAGGCGGCATCCTGCTCCTCGAACAGCTCCACACAGGGCATCGACACCACCCGCACCGCCTGGCCTTCGGCGCTCAGGATGGCCGCCGCCTTGACGCAGAGGTCGAGCTCGGTGCCGGTGCCGATCAGGATCAGGTCCGGGGTGCCGTCGCAGTCCTGCAGCACGTAGCCGCCCAGGGCCACCTTGTCGGCGGCGGAATTGGCCTGGTTGACCATGGCCTGGCGGCTGAGGGCGAGCACCGTGGGGCGCTTCCGGTTGGTGACGGCCACCTTGTAGGCCCCCACCGTCTCGTTGCCGTCGCCGGGGCGGATCACCAGCAGGTTGGGGATGGCACGCAGGTTGGCGAGGGTTTCCACCGGCTGGTGGGTGGGGCCGTCTTCGCCCAGGCCGATCGAATCGTGGGTGAGCACATAGATCACGCCCAGCTCGGAGAGGGCCGACAGCCGCATGGCGCCGATCATGTAACCGGCGAACACCAGGAAGGTGCCGCCGTAGGGAATCAGGCCGCTGTTGTGGTAAGCGATGCCGTTGAGAATCGCCGCCATGGCGTGCTCCCGCACCCCGAAGTGCAGGTAGCGGTTCGCTTCATGGCCCTTCTGGAAGCTGGCCTCGCCCTTGATGTCGGTGAGGTTGGAATGGGTGAGGTCGGCGGAGCCGCCGATCAGCTCAGGCAGGCCGGGGCCGAAGGCGTTGAGGGCGTTGTAGGAGTGCTGGCGGGTGGCCAGGCCCTTGTCCTCGGGGGTGAACACGGGCAGCGAGGCATCCCAGCCCTCGGGCAGCTCACCGCGCAGCAGCCGCTCGAACTCGGCGGCTTCGGCGGGGTAGCGGCTGCGGTAGGCGGCCAGGCTCTCGTTCCAGCAGGCTTCGGCGGCGGCACCGCGCTGGATCGCCTGGCGCCAGTGCTCGTAGGCGGGCTCGGGCACCTCGAAAGCTCCATAGCTCCACTCCAGCTGCTGGCGGGTGAGCTCGGCCTCCTCGGCACCCAGGGCGGCGCCATGCACGCCGGCGGTGTTGGCCTTGTTGGGGGAGCCGTAGCCGATCGTGGTGGTGACCTTGATCAGGCTGGGACGGTCGGTGACCGCCTTGGCCGCTTCGATCGCCCGGGTGATGGCGGCCACGTCGGTGTTGCCGTCTTCGACGTGCTGCACATGCCAGCCGTAGGCCTCATAGCGCTTCATCACGTCCTCGGTGAAGGACACGCCGGTGTTGCCGTCGATGGTGATGTGGTTGTCGTCATAGAGGGCGATCAGCTTGCCCAGACCCAGGTGGCCGGCCAGGGAGGCGGCCTCGCCGGAGACGCCCTCCTGGTTGCAGCCGTCACCCATCAGCACATAGGTGTAGTGGTCGACGATGGTGGCGTCGGGCTTGTTGAACTTCGCCGCCAGATGGGCTTCAGCGATCGCCAGGCCCACGGCGTTGGAGATGCCCTGGCCAAGGGGCCCGGTGGTGACCTCGACGCCGGGGGTCTCGAAGGTCTCGGGGTGGCCGGGGGTGCGGGAGCCCCACTGGCGGAACTGCTTGATGTCCTCCAGGGTCACGCTGTCGTAGCCGGTGAGGTGCAGCAGCGCGTACAGCAGCATGCAGCCGTGGCCGGCCGAAAGCACGAAGCGGTCGCGGTTGAACCACTGCGGATTCTTCGGATTGTGGCGCAGCACCTTGTCCCAGAGGGAGAAGGCCATCGGTGCGCAGCCCATCGGCAGGCCGGGGTGCCCCGAGTTGGACTTGTTGATCGCGTCGACCGCCAGGAAGCGGATGCTGTTGATGCAGAGCGTCTCTACGTGGCGATCGACCTGGGTGGTGGGGGCGGCGACCATGGCTTGACGGGGGAGTACGGGGAGGAGGGAGGTGTTCCTGGGATGGCTGCCGGGTGGTCAGGTCATCCGGCGGAAGGCGAGGCAGACGTTGTGGCCGCCGAATCCGAAGGAGTTGGAAAGCACGACGTTGACGTTGTGTTCCCGGGCCTGGTTGGGCACCACATCCAGATCGCAGGCAGGATCGGGCGTGCTGTAGTTGATGGTAGGCGGTACCAGGTTGTGGGCCACCGCCAGCACCGCGGCGATGGCCTCGATGCCGCCGCTGCCGCCCAGCAGGTGGCCGGTCATCGACTTGGTGGAACTGACCGGGATGGTCATGGCGTGGGCCCCGAGCGCCGACTTGATGGCGGCGGTCTCGTTGCTGTCGTTGGCCTGGGTGCTGGTGCCGTGGGCGTTGACGTAATCCACCGCCTCCGGCTCCAGCCGGGCATCGGCCAGGGCCAGGCGGATCGCCTCCGCCGCCCCCACGCCGCCGGGGGAGGGGAGGGTGTAGTGGTACGCGTCGCAGGTCATGCCGTAGCCGACGATCTCCCCCAGCACCCTGGCGCCCCGGGCCGTGGCGTGCTCGAGGCTCTCCAGCACCAGCACCCCCGCCCCCTCGCCGATCACGAAGCCGTTGCGCTCGGCGTCGAAGGGGCGGCTGGCCGTGGCCGGATCATCGTTGCGGAACGACAGGGCCCGGGCGCTGGCGAAGCCGGCCACCCCCAGGGGGGTGATCGCCGATTCGGCGCCGCCGCAGACCATGGCGTCCGCCAGGCCCAACTGGATGAGACGGAAGGCATCACCGATGGCGTTGGAGCCGGCGGCGCAGGCGGTGGCCACGGCGCTGCTGGGCCCCTTGGCGCCGATGGCGATGGCCGCCAGGCCGGTGGCCATGTTGGGAATCATCATCGGCACGCAGAACGGGCTGACCCGGTCGGGACCGCGGTCGGCCAGCACGTGGGCCTGGGTTTCCATCATCAGCAGCCCCCCCACGCCGGAACCGATGGCGACCCCGATGCGCGAGGCGTTGGCGTCATCGATCGTCAGGCCGGCATCGGCCACCGCCTGCTTGGCCGCGACCACCCCGAACTGGCAGAAGCGATCCCAGCGCTTCGCCTCCTTCGGCTCCAGCCAGCCGGCCGTGTCGAAGTCCTTGACTTCGGCGGCGAAACGGCAGGCGTGGCGCGAGGCATCGAACAGGGTGATCGGCGCCACCCCGTTGCGGCCGCTGGTCAGCCCCTCCCAGTAATCCGCGACGTTGTTGCCGATCGGTGTGACCGCGCCCAGGCCGGTGACGACGACGCGGCGGAGACCCTCCACCATGGACCCCTCAGGCCTGCTTCTCTTGGATGTATTTGACGGCGTCACCCACCGTGGTGATCCCTTCGGCCGACTCGTCGGGGATCTCGATGTCGAAGGCTTCCTCCAGGGCCATCACCAGCTCGACGGTGTCCAGGGAATCGGCTCCCAGGTCGTTCTGGAAATTGGATTCCGGCTTGACCTCGTCAGCCTCCACGCTGAGCTGTTCGGCAACGATCGACCGGACTTTCTCGAAGATCGCTTCCTGGGACATGGCTGCTGTGAGGGAGGCAGCATCCTACGGGTCGCCCCGTTCGGCCCCTTTCCGCGTATGAACAAGGGTGACGGCAAGGGGCGGCTGCCGTCCCGGGCCGGAACGGGGTGGTTACTTTGGGCACCTCGCCGTTCGTTCCCGGCCCTGGCATGTCCCACGCCGTCAAGATCTACGACACCTGCATCGGCTGCACCCAGTGCGTCCGTGCCTGCCCCCTCGACGTTCTCGAGATGGTCCCCTGGGACGGCTGCAAGGCCGGCCAGATCGCGTCCTCGCCCCGCACCGAAGACTGCGTCGGCTGCAAGCGCTGCGAAACCGCCTGCCCCACCGACTTCCTGAGCATCCGCGTGTACCTCGGCGACGAGACCAGCCGTTCCATGGGCCTGGCCTACTGAGCCCCGGCGGCACCGCTGCCCTCCCAATAAGCTCATGCCCGGCGTCTGCGCCGGGCTTTTTTTTGCGCTCCTGTCTATGTGCGGCATCGTTGCCCTGATCGGCTCGCGGGAGGCGGCCCCCCAGTTGCTGGAGGGCCTGCGCCAGCTGGAGTACCGCGGCTACGACTCCGCCGGCATCGCCACCGTCGACCGGGCCGGGCTCCACTGCCTGAAGGCCGAGGGCAAGCTGGTCAACCTGACGACCCGCTTCGAGCAGCGGGGGGCGCCGGGCCAGTGCGGCATCGGCCACACCCGCTGGGCCACCCACGGCAAGCCGGAGGAGCGCAACGCCCACCCGCACCTCGACGGCAGCGGCCAGCTGGCGGTGGTCCAGAACGGCATCATCGAGAACCATCGCAACCTGCGGGAGGAGCTGCAGGCCGAGGGGGTGGCGTTCCGCTCCGACACCGACACCGAGGTGATCCCCCACCTGCTCGCCCGCCGGCTGCGGCAGCGGCAGGCCGAGGGGGCCAGCGCCTCGCCGGCCCTGCTGCTGGAGGCCCTCCAGCACGTGCTGCCGATGCTGCACGGGGCCTATGCCCTGGCGGTGGTCTGGGCGGCGGTGCCCGGGGCGGTGGTGGTGGCCCGCCGGCAGGCGCCGCTGCTGATCGGCCTCGGGGAAGGGGAGTTCCTCTGCGCCAGCGACACCCCGGCCCTGGCCGGCTTCACCCGCACGATCCTGCCCCTCGAGGACGGGGAGGTGGCCCTGCTCACCCCCCTGGGCATCGAGCTCTATGACGGGGACGGGGCGCGGGTGCAGCGCAACCCGACGCTGCTGGTGGGCACCGAGCACGTGGCGGACAAGCGCAGCTTCCGCCACTTCATGCACAAGGAGATCCACGAGCAACCGGAGACGGTGGCCCTGTGGGTGGCCCGCCACCTGCCGGAGGGGGCCCTGGTGGCCCTTCCTCTTGATGAGTCCGTTTACGAGGGGGTGGAGCGGATCCAGATCCTCGCCTGCGGCACCAGCCGCCATGCGGCCCAGGTGGGGGCCCATCTTCTGGAGCAGCTGGCGGGGCTGCCCACGGCGGTGTTCTACGCCAGTGAATTCCGCTACGCCCCGCCGCCGCTGGAGCCCCACACCCTCACCATCGGCGTCACCCAGTCCGGCGAGACGGCCGACACCCTCGCCGCCCTGGCGATGGAGCAGGACCGGCGCTTCCTGGTGGCCGATCCGGCCTATGCCCCCCGGCTGCTGGGCATCACCAACCGCCCGGAGAGCTCCCTGGGCCGCCTGGTGCCCCACCTGCTCGACATCGGCGCCGGCATCGAGGTGGGGGTGGCCGCCACCAAGACCTTCCTCGGCCAGCTGCTGGCCTTCTACGGCCTGGCCCTGGCTTTCGCCGAACGCCGGGGCGGCACGGCCCATCCCCTCGGCGGCGGCCGCACCCCCGCCCAGCTGCGGCAGCTGGTGGAGCAGCTGCGGGCCCTGCCCGCCGTGCTGCAGCGGCTGGTCGACGACCACGACCGCCGCTGCGCCGAGCTGGCCCACCTGTTCGCCGACACCCAGGACGTGATCTTCCTGGGGCGGGGCATCAACTACCCGATCGCCATGGAGGGGGCCCTCAAGCTCAAGGAGATCAGCTACATCCATGCCGAGGGCTACCCGGCGGGGGAGATGAAGCATGGCCCGATCGCCCTGCTCGATGCCCGGGTGCCGGTGGTGTCGATCGCCGTGCCCGGAACCGTGTTCGAGAAGGTGCTCTCCAACGCCCAGGAGGCCAAGGCCCGCGACGCCCAGCTGATCGGCGTGGCCCCCTCCTGCCCGGACACCGAACTGTTCGATGTGCTGCTGCCCCTGCCGGAGGTGGACGAACTGCTCAGTCCCCTGCTGACGGTGATTCCGATGCAGCTGCTCAGCTACCACATCGCCGCCCACCGGGGCCTGGATGTCGATCAGCCCAGGAACCTGGCCAAGTCCGTCACCGTCGAATGAGGGTGTCGCTGCGCGGCCAACCTTCGGTGGGCGAGCCCGCGTAGCGGGCAACGCCGCCGGCGGAGGGCCGCGCAGCGACACCCTCCCGGGGGAGGTGAGCGAGCGTCTCGTGCAGCCTGTCACTTCCTCAGCGCGTCAGCGGAGCCGGTGCGTCACTGCGTCCGTAGCGGTCGTCGAAGCGCACGATGTCGTCCTCGCCGAGATAAGGGCCGCTCTGCACCTCGATCAGCTCCATGGGGATCTTGCCGGGGTTGGTGAGGCGGTGCCGGGAGCCGAGGGGGATGTAGGTGCTCTGGTTCTCGCCCACGAGCGCCTCCACCCCGTCCTTCTCCACCACGGCGGTGCCCCGCACCACCACCCAGTGCTCGGCCCGGTGGTGGTGCATCTGCAGGGACAGACTGGCGCCGGGCTTGACCGTGATCTTCTTGACCTGCCAGCGCTCCCCTTCCACCACCCCGTCGTAGTGGCCCCAGGGGCGGTAGATGCGGCGATGGGCCCGGCTTTCGGGGGCTCCGTCGCGCTCCAGCCGGCCGACGATGCCCTTCACCTCCTGGGCGCGTTCGCGGTGGGCCACGAGCACCACGTCGTCGGTCTCGACAACCACCAGATCCTCCACCCCCAGACCCACCACCAGCCGGTGCTCGCTGCGCAGGTAGCAGTTGCGGCTTCCCTCGCTGATCACCCGGCCCCGCAGCACGTTGCCTTCCGGGTCCTGCACCGAGGTCTCCCACAGGGCCGCCCAGCTGCCCACGTCGCTCCAGTCGGCATCGAGGGGCAGCACCACGCCCTTGTCGGTCCTCTCCATCACCGCCACGTCGATGGCGATGCCGGGGCCGTTGGCGAAGGCCTCCCGCTCCAGCCGCAGGAACTCCAGGTCGGCGCTGTCGTGCTCCAGGGCGGTGCGGCAGGCGCTCACCACCTCAGGGGCGAAGCGATCCAGCTCCGCCAGGATGGCGCTGGCGCGGAACAGGAACATGCCGCTGTTCCAGGTGAAGCGGCCGGTGGCCAGGAAGGCCTCGGCGGTGGCCCGGTCGGGCTTCTCCACGAAGCGGGCGATCGGCACGGGCGTGGAGGCCAGGGGCTCGGCGGCCTCGATGTAGCCGTAGCCCGTCTCGGCGCTGGTGGGCACAATGCCGAAGCTGACCAGCTGTCCGGCGGCGGCGGCGGCCATGCCGGCGGCCACGGTGGCGCGGAAGTCGCCGGCCCGGCGGATGACATGGTCGGCCGCCAGGATCAGCAGCAGCGGGTCCTCGCCGCGGGCGGTGGCCTGCAGGGCCGCCACGGCCACCGCCGGGGCGGTGTTGCGTCCCACCGGCTCCAGCAGGATCGCCGCCGGCTCCACGCCGATCTGGCGCATCTGCTCCGCCACGATGAAGCGGTGGTCCTCGTTGCAGATCAGCAACGGCGGAGCCAGGTCGGGCAGCCCCTGCAGCCGCTGGTGGGTCTGCTGCAGGAGGGTCTCCTGGCTGGCGCCGGCCAGGGGCCAATACTGCTTGGGGTAGCTGGCCCGGGACAGGGGCCAGAGGCGGGTGCCGGTGCCGCCGCAGAGAATCACCGGGACCAGGGAGGGGGTAGACATCGCGGCGCAAGCTGTCCCGCAGGACCATCAGACAAGTCCATTCAACCGGAGCCGGCGCCGGCCGTCAGCGTCCCGGAGCACAGGGCCCGCCCCGCCCCTCGCTCAGAGGTCCAGAAGTCCGGGGGGCGGCGTCAGGCCCAGCCAGCCCTCCGCCAGGTTCACCTCCGGCACGATCGCCTCCACGAAGGGGATCAGCCGCCGCCGGCCACCCTCGCTGAGCTCCACCTCCAGCAGATCGTTGCCCCCGTGGATCAGGTCGGTCACGGTGCCGATCGGGGCTTCAGGATCCTGCAGCAGCCGCACCTGGAGCCCCACCAGATCGAGCAGGTGGAACTCCCCGGGCTGCAGGGTGGGACGGTCGGCGGCCGGCACCAGCAGGTGCTGACCCACCAGGGCCTCGGCGGCGGTGCGGTCGCCGATGCCCTCGAGGCGCAGCACGAACAGGTCCTTCCCTGGCACGGGCCTGCCTGCCAGCAGCCTCACCGGCCGGGGGGAGGCCCCGGGGGCCTGCAACCAGCGGGAGCCGGGCCGGGTGAACCGTTCCGGGAAGTCGCTCAGAGGCAGCAGGCGCACCTCGCCACCCATGCCCTGGGCGGCCACCACCCGTCCCACCGCCATGAGTTCGCCAGGGTCGGCCTCTTGCCCATCGCTGCTGGTGTCGGCCACGGCCTGATCGCTCCCGTCGCGGCGCATCATCGCGTCACGGCCCGATAATGGCTTCAACCGAAGAACCCCTAAGGGCATCCGCCATGGCCAGCAGTCCGATCCTGCCCGGTTCCACCGTGGTGGTGCGTGATCCCCGCTCGATCTACAACGGCTATCAGGGCTTCGTGCAGCGCATCAGCGGGGCCATGGCCGCCGTGCTGTTCGAGGGTGGCAACTGGGACAAGCTGGTGACCGTGCCGCTCAGCACCCTGGAGCAGGCCTGAGGGCGAGCGCCGCCAGGGCCGCCCTGGCCGCCTGTTGCTCGGCCTCCCGGCGGGAGCGCCCGCGGCCCTCGCCGCTGACGTCGGCCACCTCCACCCGACATTCGAAGCGTTCCGGATCCCCGTGCACCCGGCTGCGCTCATGGCAGCGGTAAGCGGGCAGGCCCTTCCCCTCACCCTGGCTCCATTCCTGCAGCACCGACTTCCAGTTGTGGCGCGCGGGGTCGGCCAGCAGTTCAGCGGCGCTGCCCCGCCAGTGGGGGGCCAGCCAGCGCTGCACGGCCAGCAAGCCGCCCTGCGGGCCACCCCCCACCGTGTAGAGCGCGCCCACCAGGGCCTCGCAGCATTCCGCCAGCACGGTGGCGCGGCCGGCCCGGTCGCCGGCGGCCATCGGCCCAAGAAGCAGCACCGGCTCCAGGGCGATGGTGCGGGCCAGCTCGCTCAGCCAGCGGTCGGACACCAACTGGGCCCGCAGGGCTGAGCTGTCGCCCACGCCAAGGGACGGATGCTCCCGGTGCAGGAACTCTGCGGCCGCCAGCCGCAGCACCGCGTCGCCGAGGAACTCCAGTCGGTCGTGGTGGCGGGGCAGGCCGGTGGAGCTGTGGGTGAGGGCCTCATCCAGGGTCTCCTGGGCGACGGCCGCGGCGGCCGGATCCGCAGGGATCAGGCCGGAGGAGGCATCGAAGCCGAGGCTCTCCAGGAAAGCCAGGATCTGCTGGCGGCGCTGGGGAGTCATCGCGGGGGACGCGGGGCAGGGGGGGGAAAGCAGGACGTAAGCCGGGTTCTGTTCTCCCCTGCCGGCGGCAGGGGGGGTGATCATCTGTCTGGGACCGCCGTCACCGGCGGCCTCAAGCGGCGCATGGGAATCGGGACGGGGAAGATGGCCAACCGCTGTCCCTGGGCCTTGCTCCCAGCCGGGGTTTACCGAGCCGGCACCTCTCGATGCCGCTGGTGCGCTCTTACCGCACCTTTGCACCCTTGCCTGTGCGCCGAGCAAGCCCGGGCCATCGGCGGTGTGTTTCTGTGGCACTGTCCTCACGGTCACCCGCACTGGGCGTTACCCAGCAGGCCTGGCCATTGGGGAGCCCGGACTTTCCTCAATCGGCCGCGGCGCTGGCCCGGAAGACGCACCGCACCGATTGCGATCACCTCGCCTGCTTTCCGACCTCATCATAGGGAGAGCCTTCGGAGCGGCAGGAGCGTTGTCAGCGCCCGCGCTTGATGCGGCGCCGCAGCCGGCGGGAGCAGCCGAAGGCGGCAGCGGCACCCAGGATCGGCAGGGGCCCGGGCACCGAATCGGTGGGTCGTGCCTGGAGGGTCACCGGAGAAAAGACAGGAGTAGTGATGACAACAGAGGTGATGACATCTGACGGACTGGTAGATCCGACTCCACCGGAACCGACTCCGCCCAGTTCGCTCCCCGAGCCGCTGCTGCCAGGAGGGAGGCCCCTCGGAGTGCCCAGGAGGGGCTGGCCCGAACCGGAGAGCATGCTAACAACGGGCACTCCACCAATACCAATCTGACCGTCGGACGAACCGCCGCATCCGGTGACCAGCACCGGGATGGTGACGGCCAGGCCTGCCCTGAGAATCAACTGAAGCATTGCGGAGAAGCCGCCCATAACCAGACTTTTCATTCACAACCAATAAACTTCATTAGAATGAATTGCCACGGGCGCGGCCAGATTGTCGGCCATCCTATCATGCCCCCACGTGCTGCTGGGCGGTCGGGTTTCTCTCACGAGGAGGTCCGGGCTTTCCCGGCGCCAAGGCACCGGCGGAGCGCTGGCGGCTTCGGGATCCCATAATCACCAACATGGGGTTGTAGCTCAGCCGGATAGAGCGACGGTTTCCTAAACCGTAGGTCGTGGGTTCGAGTCCCGCCAGCCCCGTCTTTCAAAACCCCAGTTACAGCAAGGTTTTTCGAGTCTCCACGGTCCGTCTTTGGGCCTCGTCGCTGCCCCGGAGTTAGGCAAAAAACTAGGCAAAACGGCCTCGGTCGACCACGATTAGGCAATCTCCTAGGCAATTTCCGTGGCCCCTCCCGACGCCTGGCTGGCCCGTCAGAACGCTGCCCTCAAGCTCAGGGCCCATGGGGTCACGCTGGACGTTTCGCAGGGTCGGGTGCGCCTGCGGGCGACGATGCCGCCACCTCCTTCCGCCTCGCCAGGCACCCCACCGAAGCAGCAGCGGGTCAGCACCGGCCTGTCCTACCCGGATCAGGCCACCGAGTCGCTGCAGCTGGCTGAGCAGCTGGGCAATGCCTTTGAGCGGCACCGCCTCGGGCTGGAGGCCTTCAACTGGACGCCCTGGCTACCCAAGGGACGCCAGCGGAAGCAGGCTCAGCAGGACGAACAGCCCGAAGGTGTCAGCGGTCTCCAGGCGGTGCGGCTCACCCGCAAGTGGTGGGGCAAGCAGCGGCGCCGAGGCCCATCCGCGGAAGACAGCTGGAAGGTTGACTACGACGCCCCGCTGGCCCCCCCCTGCTGGAGATCAGCCCCCTGCGGCCCGAGCACCTGTTGACACTGGTGGAAGCCACGCCATCAGGCAGCCGTTCCAGGCGCCGGGCCTCTCAGGCCGCGGCCACCGTGGCCAGGGCTCTCGACTGGCCCGAGGTGCTGGTGTCCCAACTGCGGGAACTTGGCAAGGGCTACAGCGCCGCTCGCAGCCAGGCTCCCCGCGATCTGCCCAAGGATGAGGCGATCGAAGCGCTGATTGATCGGCTGTCGGCCTCGTGGCAGTGGCCGGTAGCGCTGGCCGCCGTCTACGGCTGCCGGCCCCATGAGGCGCTGCTGTTCGCCGAGGTTCAGCCGTCAGGGCTGCTCCGTATCGCCGATGGCAAGACCGGGGCGCGGCAGTCGCTGGCCCTGCCGGCGGAGTGGATCGAGCGCTGGTCCTTGCACACCAAGCGGCTGCCGGCCTTCAACCCGGAGCGCAGCCACCGTGATGTGGGGGCCCTGATGGGTCAGGCCTTCCGCCGTGCAGGAGCTGAGTTTCAGCCGTACGACCTTCGCCATGCCTGGGCGGTGCGGGCGATTCACAACCCGAAGATCTCGCCCTCACTGGCGGCCAAGTCGATGGGTCACAGCCTGGCGGTGCACAGCAGCGTCTACCAGCGCTGGTTTGATGCCCATGAGATGGAGTCGCTTCAAGCCGTGCTCAGCGCAGCGTCCTGAGATAGCGCTCGACGTTCACCAAATAGGCATGGCGTTTTCCAGAGGGTGAGGGCATCCGGCGGTAGCAGTCCGGGGGAAATCCACCACGCACGATGCGGTACTTGAGTGCCCGTGGCGACGAGAAGTGCAGCAATTCCGCTGCCTCTCGCAAGGGGAGCCAAGGACTGCTTTTCCGCGCCGGCGATGGCTGTTGAGCCGTGAGCAACTTCAACTGTGCCGAGAGTCTCGCGAGTTGATCCGTCAGCTCAGCCACCACCTCCCCCATATCGCTGGGGTCTGGCTTCATGGCTCACCCCCTGGCCTTCGACCGGGGGGCCACCAGCAGCCTGCTGCTTTCGGCCGTGGTGATCCAGGACCGCTGGCGGCCCGATGATGCGGCTCTGTCCATCAGCCCAGCTCCCGCATCACGTCAACAACGGCGGGGTTCCAGAGGATCTGGTAGCCGCTGTGCCCCTGGCGGCAATACGGCAGTGCCTCGCCCCACGGCCGGCCGGCATCGGTGAGCTCCCATTCGCCACGCTGGTTGCGGACCTGCAGCCCGCAGGCGGCGAGGTGCTGATTCGTGTCCTTGGCCTTCATGCCCAGCAACTGGCCCAGCCCCGTGGCATTGAGGGAGCAGATCGGTTCCTCCGTTGCCGGTAGTGCCCGCCGCAGGGATTCGGTTGCCAGGCCGGTGTTCTCCTGGATGCAGGTGAGCGTGGCGGCCATGGCGATGCCGCATTTCACGCCGGGAACCCGGGCTACGGCATCACCGATCAGCAGTAGGGCGCTGACGCGGTCCTGCTGTGCTGATGGCAGGGCGGCCGCAGCGTCGGGGATCGCGTAGCGCCCGGTGCGGCGGATTGCGGGCAACACCTCGTGGGTGACCCAGCGTTTGAAACGCCTGGCCTCCGGCTTGCGGCTGCCGAGCACGAGGTTGTAGAGGCCGGCCTCATTGACCGTGCTCATGGACTGCTCGCCCCCGGGGGTCTCGGTTTGACCGAGACCCTTTTCGTCGTCGTCGAGCCGGTTGAGCGCGTCGCTTGGATTCCGGATTGCCAGGCAAGCGCAGACATCGGCGGCCACAAACCAGGGTTCGCCTTGCTCATCGGTGATCACTCGGACCTGGCGGCCCTCGAACTGGAAGGGCGCCAGGGACGATTCGTTGGTGCTCATGGGACCTTATGCGGTGTGACGGGGATGGATTCCGTGGCGGTCATGCCGGCCGCGGCAGTGATCAAGGTGCGAGAGGGTGCTGGGGACGGTGACAGTCGCGGCGGCACTGGCCCGGCGATCACCAGCAGGAGGGTGCTCAGCTGGAAAGCCAGGAGAAGCAGCAGCAGCCGGTAGAGGTCCCGCAGGCCGCTCACATAGACGGTGGTGGTGGGCCGGCGGGTGCGGCAGAAAGCCGGTAGTTGGGGCTTGCCCCCCTGGGGGCGTCCGCCGCCAACACCGCCGCGGACACTGTGGAGGTGAGTCATCAGAAGGGGGCCTCGTCGTCGTCATCAACGGCCCAACCTGTAGTGCTTCCGGTCTCAGTGGCACCACCGGTGGTGTAGCCATCGAGCTCATCGAAACCATCGGTGGGATCGACCTGCTCGTAGGGCACGAACTCGACGACCTGAACAGCCCGCGGCTGGAAGGTCATGCCGCAGCCGTTCTCCCCGTCCCAGTCGTAGATGTCGAAGGCGACGATCACCTTGGAGCCGTTGCCGATGGCGGCCCCATCCCAGGGCTGCTTCTTGGCATCGACGATGCGCGGCCCCTCGGAAAGGGAACCATCGCGCCGCTGGAATTGCGGCACCTTGAAGCGCACCACGGTGATCTCGCTGGGCTTCTCCTTGTCCGCTTTCCAGGGGAAGCCTTTCTCGGCGCGGCGCTTGCGGCTTCCATGCAGTGCGATGAACTGGTCCTCCATCGCCAGTAGGAAGGACTGGGCTTTCTCGTCGCTGTTGGGAAGCAGCAGATCGGCGGTCCAGGCCTTGGGCTTGCTCTTGTCGAGCTGGTGCCGGGGGGTGATCAGGTGGGCCCAGCGCACTTCGGCGAGGGGGGTACGAAAGATGTCCTTAGCCATGGGTTGAATCGGTGGGAATGGGCTGTTGATCGAACGGGGGAAGGGGCGGCAGGCTGAGGCGCTCGCGCAGCAGGTGATGCACTGCTCCGCTGGCCGAGAGGTTGTGGCTCTCCATCACCTCCCGGACCCGCAGGTAGACGTCGGTGCGCACCTGGGTCTGGATGAAGTGGCGACCGGCCACCGAGCGGGGCTGCTCGCCGTAGCGACGGGGCAGCCGGGGGCGATGGCTTGTGCTCATGGCTCGGCCGGCTCCTTGTCGCCATCAGGCCCGTGCTCCTCGCACTCCTCCAGGAAGCAATCGATGAAGGCGGCGTGCTGGTGCTGGGTGATGCGATCACCGATGGAGCGGGCATTGCGCGGCACCTGGAAGTGCTCGCGGAAGGCCTTGGTGAGCTCCTGACGCGCTGCCTGCGGCAGGGCGAGGATCCGCTGGTGGGTGGCCTCGATCTCCTTGGGCGTCAGGGGCTCCAGGGCGACATCGAGGTCAGCCGCCGGAGCGGGATCCTGCTCCGGCGGCTGAGCAGGAGAGGCCTGAGCCGAATCGTCAACGGCAATCACGTCTACGAGTTCGGCTGGTCCCTCCTTCTCAGCCTCTACAGGCCGAGCCTGCTTGGCCAAAGGGATGCCCAGCAGCATGGCCAGCATCCAGCCGGAGGCCCGCAGCAAGTCGTCGACCTCGTCGGCCCACTCCTCGCTGGTGACCTCGGCACCGCCAGCGTGCATCACGGTGACCCGCAACTTGTTGCGGCCGCGGATTTCAACCAGCTGGGCGCTGAAGGCAATGCCTGAGGCAAAGGCTGGCCTGGCTGCTTCGACCACAGCAGCTAGATCAAGGGAAGGGACGGCCTGCACCTGTTCCTGGAACGAGGCCAGGGCGGCCGTAAGGGCGCGCTCGGCGCTGCCCTTTTCGTCGAGCAACGCGAGGGCGTCGGTTGACACGCCTGCGCGTGCGGGGGATTGCGTCATGGCAACTGAAAGCCGGGCTTGTGCCCGCTGGCTTGAGCTTAGCGGCTTGCTAACGCTAGGCGCAACCCCAGGGATTGCTAGCAATCGTCCGGGCTGCTCCCGGCTGCGGCCGCAGGAGCGGACCGATCAGGCGCCCAGCGCTTTCTGCTCCCAGTCGCCGATCCACTGCTCGGGCAGGAACTCTTCGCCATCCACCCAGAGCTGAGCCAGCTCAACCGAGCTGTAGTCGTCGATGGCCAGCACTTCCGAGAAACGCTTCTGGTGCTCCTTCGGGGCACCCTTGACCAGCTGCTCCAGGGCCTGGGTGACGTCGAGACCGCCTTCCTTGATCACGCGGCGCACGTGCTGGCGCCATTTCTGACAGATCTCCTCGGCGCGCTTCGGCGTCAGGGTCGGCGCGGGCGCTGCTTGAAAGGACCTGGGCACCGGCACATAGCCGATGTAGCAGCTCCAGAAGTCCACGGCATCCCAGAGCTTGTCGTCATCGCCGCGCAGGGGCTCCGCATCCTTCAGCTGGTCCTTCAACCGCTGGGACTTGACCGTTCCCCAGTCCTTCTCCGCCAGGCGACGGTTGAGCTCCTCGAGCTGGAAGAAGGCCTTCTGGCGCAGCTCACCGGCTTTGCCCTGCTCGATCACCGAGAGGTTGCCGTAGGAGATCACCTCAAACTCGGCCTCCGTGCCCCATTCGCAGGCGGTGTACTGGGTCCAGCCGTTACGGCGCCGCCAGTTGAGCAGCATCTTCCCGAAGGCTCTGCGGGACTCGTCCTGCCAGTCCAGGACAGCCTGGTAGGTGCGTTTGACGGGCTTTTTTGCTTGTGCCATAGCCCAATCCTAAGTGCTGCTTGGCAATGCAAGCCAGAGCTTGTTACAGCTTGGCAGCCTGCTTTCGGTGGTTTCCTGGCTCGGCCAAGAGCTGCTTGACCTGTTGGCCGGTGAGAACCCGGCCCGTCTGGGCCTGGAAGCGCAGGGCCAGCGTGTAGGGGTGGATGCCGGGATGACGACGGGCCAAGGCCTGCAGCTGCCTGCGGAGTTCGGGCCTGTTCACTGGCCCAACCCGGCCATGGGATCCAGGTCCAGTACAGCCTGGGCCTGCGCAATAGAGCGGCAGACCGCCCCCAAGCCACCCAGCTGCTGCACCAACTGCAGAAAGGCCCGCTGCTCAGGGCTGACGGTTCCGCTCACCGTCTTGATCTCCAGGGCGACGAACTGGGCGAGCCGCTGGCCGACCAGCTCGGGCGTGATCTCCAGCGAGCGCAGGCCGATCAGGTCGCTGCTGCCCTTGCACAGCCCAAAGCGCACGAACCGCCCCTGCTGGTCGACCAGGGCGCCGGTGTTGTTACGCCAGAGCCGCACCGCGCCGCGGCCGCAGGCCAGGCGGATGAGCTGCTGGATCTCGTGTTCGCTGGGGGAGGAGGCCATGCCTCCTGTTGCCTGGGCTAGCCGGCGGCACGCGGCAGGTAGGGACTCCTGAAAAAGCGAACTGCAGCCTCAACGCGAATTCTGCCATCAAGCGGCGGGAAAGCCGCTCTCTCGCATGGTTATACCCTGACTGACGGACACAACTCCGGAAGCCCCTGTGCCGGAATGGGTCTCAAGCCATTGGGTGGGCAGGGAGCCATGAGAGGTTGGGGTTGTCACACCAAACCAATCCCTCGTGGATTCCCACGCCCGGCTC
>NZ_JACJSZ010000043.1 GCF_014698445.1 Microcystis elabens FACHB-917 | reverse complement strand
GAAACATCCAGAACGGTGATCACGATGGCGTTCTACGTGATGAATGCAGAGAAGATCCTGAGGCTACTGCGCCTCTTATTGTCTATTCTTGTGTCTGTGTACTTCCTGATGCTCCTTTTGTGTGCCTCCTGGCGCCGTCCAGCACTTCCGTGGGCTGCCTAATGAGGTTCTAGGAGTAAAACTGAGATCCGATGCGCCTGGCCTTGCTGACCGAGAAAGCTGCCTGTGGCGTGCCCGAAATGCCCTCGAACGAAATTCAGCAAGCCCTAATTATGACCAGCTTGCCAGTGACGCCACCCCTTTTCTCGTTTATTTTCGGCTCTCCCATCTCAGCTCTATCCTGCTTGGTCTGGCCAGCAGTGCCCTGGTGATCATTGTCGCCAGGGCCATGAATCTGCAATTTCCATGGTCGGCAGGCCTGATCTTGTTGCTGACGCCGCGATTTATCGGTGACAGCTTTTTTAATATCAAGGATATTCCTTTCGCATTCTTCTATCTCCTTTACTCCACCTCGCTTTTTCTGCGTCTGCGTCGGCCGCTGACTGATGGCTCGCCAGCACCGGCGCGTTTGCTGCTGTTTTCAGCCTTAGCCGCAGGCCTGCTGGGATCGCTCAAGATCGTTGCCCTGGTTCCGGTTCTGATCAGTGAGGTCCTTGTCACTCTGATCTTTCCCAGGCGATGTCGATGGATTGATGGACTGCATATCGGCATCGATTCCTTTCTTTTGACTCTGATTTTCACGCCGTCATCATGGCTGGAGCCGCTTCGCTTTCTGAATAGTGCGGTCAAGTTATTCCGTTCCCACGATTGGCCAGGCGGCACCTGGTGGCATGGCGAGTTTCTGAGCCGTGTCCAGGCTCCACTCCAATGGTCCACAGGAGGTTATCTTCTGCGTTGGATTCCAAGCACAACCCCGCTCTGGATTCTTCTGCTGGCGCTCTGCGGCAGTCTTCGACTGCTGAGAGCCGCTTCCAGGTCTTGGCTATGGCGGGAGAAAGGGCATCTGGTCACGTCTGTAGTCTCCGGCAGTCGCAGACAGCTTCGCCTGTTTTTCCCCTTTGCTCTGCAGTTGCTGCTGCTCCCCTCTCTGGCGATTGTCGGCAATTCCAATCTCTACGATGGTGTGCGCCATATCCTGTTCATCTATCCCCCCCTGGCCTTGCTCGCGGCCTTCGGGCTGGATCGCTTCCTCAGCGTCGCCGGAAGCCTTGGTCCTGGTGCAGCGCTCCGCACGATCGGCTTGGTCGGGCTGGCGCTGATGGCCACGCTCACCCTGGTGGATGAGCTCACCTTGTTCCCGTATGCCTATGTGTATGTCAACGAGCCGATGCGCTTTTTCCTCAGTCCAGCTAACACGGCCTATGACTACTGGGTCTATGCCGGCACCGACGCCGCCCGTGGTGCGCTGCGCCTCCTTCCGTCCGCGCCCTCAGCCCCGAACGCCTGTGTGGCGCGGACCGAACTCCCCGACCCGACCAGGGCGATGCTGGCACCCTCGCTTCGAGAGGCCTCCTGTGCCCCACCCAGCTCCGCGGCTGCCATGCCGACAGGGCAACCTCTGGTGCTGCGGCTTGTCTCCGGCTCCCAGGCGACTCAGCCGCTCTGCAGTTCCGTGACCCGCTGGCAATGGCCTTGGTTCCGGCGCACACTTGCCAGTGCCTGCCTGGATCCTCTCCAGCCGAAGCCCCTGTCATGAGCCCGGCGGCTCCAGACCGCGTCAGCCAAGGGCGCCATGGCAGAGGGGGCACGGCCTGCGACGATTGGGCCTAAATCGCCGCCGACACTGCACGTGCCGCGTTGCACTCCCTATCTCCCCCGGCAGCAGCCTTTCCGGTTGGCGTCGCCCGCACGCTTTGCCAGATCAGCTGGTTTCCGACCAGCGCTTCCGAGGGCGACCATTCCATGCTGCCTTGGCTCGTCTCCGTCGAACGGGCCGACCACCCGGGCCGTGTTTCGGTGACCCTTTGGCCGTGGCCATGCTTTCGGCGGACGCTCGCCTCCGCAGGCCTGGAGTCCCCCATCCCCCCGCCCCCGTCCTGATGGCCCCCAGCATCGCCGGCGTGGTGCTCACCCTCAACGAGGAGCAGGATCTGGCGCGGGCCCTCACCTCACTGGCCTGGTGCGACGAGCTCTTGGTGCTGGACAGCGGCAGCGTCGATGCCACCGCCGCGGTGGCCAGGCAGCTGGGCGTGCCGGTGGTGGAGCACCGGCAGCCGCCGCCGTTCCGAATCAGCGAGCAGCGCAACTGGGCTCTGGAGCAGGGGGGCCTGCAGAGCGACTGGGTGTTGTTCCTTGACGCTGACGAGGAGGTGGGGCCGGAGCTGGCGGCGGAGATCCGGCACCGCATCGCTGCCCCCGATGCCCCCGATGGCTTTGAGCTCACCCCCCGCTACTGGTTTCTGGGGCGCTGGCTGAAGCGCACCCAGGGATACCCCAACTGGCATCCGCGCCTGGTGCGGCGTGGTGCCCTGCACTTCGAAGGGGGGGTGTGGGAGTGCTTCCCGGCCGGGGCCGTCCTAGGCAGGATCCCATGTCCTTACGAGCATTACGCCTTCAGCAAGGGGCTCGACGACTGGCTGGAGCGCCACCGCCGCTACGCCAGCTGGGACGCTGAGCGGATCGTGGCCTACCGCCTCGCGGGTGATGCGGCGGCCCTGGGCACGCATCGCTTTCTGGCGTTGCGGGCGCTCACGGCGCGGCTCTGGCCGCTGCGGCCACCGCTGCGCTTCTTGCAGAAGTACGTTCTGCAAGGTGGTTGGCTGGAGGGTTGGCAGGCTCTGGTGTTCGCGGCGCTGATGGCCAGCTACGACCTGATGACCGTGGTGAAGGTGATCGAGCTGCGCCGCCGTCAACGGGGGCTGCCGCTGTGAGCGCCCCACCCGCCGTGCCTCCCGAGCTGCTGATCCTCAGCGAGCATTTCGAGCCCAGCACCGGCGCCACCGCCCAGCTGGTCACCGACCTGGCCCTCGGTCTGGCGGCCCGGGGCCACCGCTGCCGCGTGCTCACCGCCACGGCCGGCGGTGCGGTGGCGGCTCTGGAGGTGGTGCGGCTCGGGCTGCCGCGCCGCGGCGGCGCCGCAGGCGCGCCGGTGGGGGTGCTGGCCAAGGCCGCGGCGGGGCTGGTGTTCGTGCTGGGGGGGCTGGGTTGGTGCCTGCTGCACGGCCGCCGCGGCCAGCGGCTGCTGATCGTGTCCAATCCGCCGTTCGTGGGGCTCGTAGGCCCGCTGCTGCGCGGTCTGCGGGGAATGGACTACGTGTTCCTCTTCCAGGACCTCTTCCCCCGCTCGGCCGCCCTCACCGGCGTGTTGCCCGCCAGCGGCCCGATCACGGCGCTCTGGCGCGCCCTGATGGGCTGGGTGTGCCGCAGCAGCAGCGCCACGGTGGTGCTCAGTGATGCCATGGCCGAGCGCTGGCGACGGGAGTTGCGCCGCCCGGTGCCCCTCACGGTGATCCATAACTGGGCGGTGGAGAGGGCCCAGGACACCCCAAAGCAGGCCAATCCCCTCGCCCGTGAGTGGGGGGTGGGCGACACGTTCACGGTGCAGTATTCCGGCAACTTCGGCCGCCTTCACGAGCTGCTCACCCTGCTGGAGGCGGCCCGGCTGCTGCAGGACGCTCCAATCCGCTTCCTGTTCATCGGCGGCGGTGCCAAGCAGGCCCAGATCACCGCCTACCGCGATGCCTTCGGCCTCGACCGGGTGCTGGTCAAGCCCTACCAGCCCCGTGAGCTGCTGCCCCTGAGCCTCGGCGCCTGCGACCTAGCCGCCATTGGCCTGATCCCCGGTGCCGAGGACACCGTGGCCCCCAGCAAGTTCTACGGAATCCTGGCCAGTGGGCGAGGGGTGCTGCTGGTGGCCCAGAGGGGCTGCGACCTGGCCCAGCTGGTGCTGCACGAAGGCTGCGGCGTGGTGGTGGAGCCCGGTGAGGTGGAGGAACTGGCCCGGGAGCTGCGGGCCCTGGCGGCGGATCCGGTCCGGGTCCGGCAAATGGGGGAGCGTGCCCGAAGCCTCTACCGGGAGCGCTTCGGCCTGGAGTGCTCCCTGGCGGCCTACGAAGCCCTGCTGACGTGATCCTGCTGGTCAGCTACGACGTGCGCCGCCGTGGCGGCATCGAGCGGCTCAGCCTTCAGGTGCGCGATGGACTCCGCCAGGCTGGACACCCCTGCCGTCTGCTCTCCACCCGTCGCCTCGGTCCCGGTCTGGCGGGCCGGCTCGCCGGCCAGGCCTGGTTCCTGCTGCAGCTGGCCTGGTGGCTGCCCCGCAGCCAGCTGGTGTTCAGCATGCATGCCCTGCTGCTGCGCCCGATCCGCCTGCTGCAGGACCTCCCTGGTCTGCACCCCCGCGGTCAGGGCCTGCTCTGCTGGCTCCACGGCATCGAGGTGTGGGGGGCCAACCTGCCCCCCCTGCTGGCCGACCTGCGCCGCTGCGACGGACTCGCCGCCAGCAGCGGCTTCAGCCGCGACCAGGTGCGGCCGCTGCTGGGGGAGCAGCCGCCGATCGCGGTGATCCATCCCTGCGCCGAAGCAGTCCCGGCCGAACCGGCGGGCGATTCGCTGCTGGGCGCCCAGGCGTCGGGGCTTGCGCCGCCGCCGGGCCTGCGGCTGCTCACGGTGGCCCGCATGGTGCGCCAGGAGCGCTACAAGGGCCATGAGCTGATCCTCGAGGCTCTGGCCCTGCTGCGGCAGGGCGGCCTGCTCGATCCGGGCCTGCGCTGGCGGGTGGTGGGCAGCGGCGACGACAGGCCCCGCCTCCAGGAGAGGGCCCGCGCGCTTGGACTGGAGGCGCAGATCGACTGGCTCGGCGCCCTGGGCGATGGGGAGCTGCAGCGGGAATACCGCGACTGCAGCCTGGTGCTGATGCCCAGTGCCTTCGCCCTGCTGCACGACGGCACCGCCCAGGGGGAGGGCTTCGGCATCACCTACCTCGAGGCGGCCCTGGCCGGCCGCGCCTCCATTGCCGCCGACCGGGGCGGCCAAACCGATTTGATCATTGATTCCCAGACGGGCTGGCTGGTGCCTCCGGAGCCGCAGGCGCTGGCAGACCTGCTCCAGCATCTTCAGCTTGATCCTGGCCTGGTGCGCGCCTGTGGAGAGCGGGCCCGCCAACAGGCGCAACGCTGCTTTTCCTCGGATCTGCAACGGCAGCGGTTGGCCCGGCTGGTGGAGCCTTGGCTTGGCGCGCCAGCCGGTGCTCTGCAAGGCTCATCGCGATCTCCAGGTGGCGGCTGATGTGCGGTCTGTTCGGCGCCATCGGCGGGGCACCGCTCGATCCGGAGCCGATCCGGGCGGCCCTGGCCAACCGCGGTCCGGATGGCTGGGGGATCCAGCGGCTACCCCTGGGCTTCCTGCTGCACACCCGCCTGGCGATTCAGGATCTCTCCCCCCTCGGCCACCAGCCCATGGGCACGGCCGACGGCCGTTACTGGCTGGTGTTCAACGGCGAGATCTACAACGCTCCCGAGCTGCGGCAGCAGCTCGAAGCCGCTGGCTGCCGCTTCCGCTCCCACGCCGACACCGAGGTGATCCTGGAGGGCTTCGTGCGCTGGGGGGATGCCCTCTGGCCGCGGCTGGAGGGGATCTTCGCCTGTGCGCTCTGGGATGGGGAGCGGCGGCGTCTCACTTTGGCCCGGGATCCCTTCGGGATCAAACCCCTGCTGCTGCTGCCCTGGGGTGAGGGGCTGCTGTTCGGCTCCGTACTGGCGGCATTCCGGGCCGCCGGGGTGGTCCGCGGCCCCGATCACCGCGACTTGCAGGGCCATGCGCTGTGGGGGGCCTTCGCTTCCCCCGCCACGGCGATGGCCGGCATCACCGCCTTTCCTCCCGGGCATGTGGGGCAGTTCGAGCCGGGCCAGCCCCTGCGCCTTCTCCCCTTCGCCTCCCCCTTCGATCGACCGCCCACCGCCGCCGAATCGGAGCGGCCCGCCCACATCGAGGCCGCCGTGGCGGGCGTGCGGCAGCGGCTCACGGCTGCCGTGCAGCGCCAGACCATCGGCGATGTGCCGGTGGGGGCCTTCCTCAGCGGCGGGCTCGATTCCGGCATCCTGGCGGCCCTGCTGCGCCGGGCCAGCGGCGGGCCGGTGCGCACCCTTTCGGTGGGGTTCCGGGGCCTGCCCGGCGCGGTGGATGAGAGCGAACGGGCCCAGGCCAGCGCCCGCCATCTGGGCACCGACCACAGCGCCGTGGTGCTCGGTGTTGAGGATTTCGATGCCTGCATCGACGACTTTCTCGCGGCCATCGACCAGCCCAGCATCGATGGCTTCAACACCTATCTGGTCTCCCGGGCGGCCTCGGCGGCCGGCCTGAAGGTGGCCTTCTCCGGCCTCGGGGCTGATGAGGTGTTCGGGGGCTACGGCCAGTTCGCCCAGCTCCAGGCCTCCCTGGGAGCGGCCGGGGTCTCCGGCTCCACCCGTTTCGGGGGCCTGCCGGTGCAGCTGCTGCGCCGCTGGGGCCAGGAGGGCCGGGCCTACCGGCGGCGTGGCCTGGCAGCGGCCCTCGACCTGCGCCAGATCCCTTTCTCCGGTGTGCCGGGCTCGCTGAAGCGGCAGCTGGTGGCTTGTCGCCTGGCGGCGGTGGCGGGCCAGCCCACCGATCTGGCGGCCCTGGCCCGGCTGGAGCTGCAGGGCTACCTGCGCGACACCCTGCTGCGGGACACCGATGCGGTGAGCATGCACCACGCGCTTGAGGTGCGGGTGCCCTATCTCGATGGCGAGCTGGTGCGCTACTGCCTCAGCCTGCCGGGTGCCTGGCACCTGGCCGAAGGGCCCAAGACCCTGCTGCGCCGCGCCTGCGCCCATCACCTGCCGGCCGCCGTGCTGGCCGCCCCCAAGAGCGGTTTCAACCTTCCCCTCGGTCCCTGGTTGCTGGGCCGCCCCCGTTTTGCCCCCGCCCGCATCGCCCGCCTGCTCCGTCCCCACGGGGTGCGGCGGGCCAGCCTGCTCGCCGCCTGGGCCTACCTGCGCGCCAATCCCGCCCGCTGGCAGCCCTACTGGCGCTGGGTGGTGCTGGCTGAGTGGCTCGAGCGCATGGTCTGAGCCCTTCCGCCGTTCAGAGCCGGCGCAGCTGCCCCTGGATCGCCCGCACCAGGTCCTGGGGGTGGGGAAGCACATCAGCCGGCGGGGGCTGGCGATCCTGCGGCGGCGTGGTGGCCAGGGAGGCGATGGCCTTGGCCAGGGACTCCGCATCGCCAGCCCGGTGCACCCGGCCCCAGGGCCGCTCCGCCACCAGATCGGCGGCGCTGCCCACCCGGTCGCTGCAGATCACGCCGCAGCCGAACTGCAGGGCCTCATTCACCACCAGCCCCCAGGTTTCCCCCTGAAGGGAGGGCAGCAGCAGCAGATCGGCCAGGGCATAGAAGCGGCCCAGCTGCTGCTGGTTCTGGAAGCCCATCAGGTGGTGGCGGCCGGGCAGGGCCGTACTGAGCGCCTCCTCCAGGGCGGGGCGCAGCACGCCATCGCCCACCACCACCAGATGGAGCGAGCGCCACAGCGGCGCGGTGGCTGGATCCCGGCCCAGCAACTCCAGGGCCGCGGCGATCAGCAGGGGGTCCTTCACCAGGCTGATCTTGCCCACGAAGAGCAGCACTGGAGCCCCGGGCGGGATGCTGAGCTCGGCGCGCAGGGCCTCGCGCCGGGGCCGCCAGTGGGCCACCTGGTGGGCGAAGAAGTCCTGGTCCACCGCATAGCGGGCCGTGGTCCGCCGCTGGGGTCCCACCCCCAGCCGCTGGTAATGGGCCTCGGAGTGGCGGCCGATCGGAAAGACATGGTCGAAGCGGCGGTAGTAGCGCCGCAGGGCCGCGCTGCGCAGCCGCTCCTTCCAGGCCGGGCGTTCCAGGGCCTGGTCGGTGGTTTCGGCCCGCAGCCACAGCCGCTTGCCCTGGCGGGCCAGGAGCAGGGTGGCGGCGGTGATGAACAGCGGCGAATAGCTGAACACCAGCACCGCATCGGGCCGCCAGGCCTGGATCAGCCGGCTGGCCTGCCGGGCCAGCCCCAGGGCGCTGGCGGGGGCGCTGAGGGCCGCCAGGGGCCCTTTGCTGACGACGGCATGGGGATAGCCCTCGGTGGGGGCGCTGTCCCAGGCGAAGGCCACGCCGAAATCCGGATCCACCTGGCTGGTGGTGCCGTGGTCGCAGCCGAAGACCACCTGCAGCTCCAGACCGGGATCGGCCGCCAGGCCGGTGAACACCGGCTTGAAGTACTGCACCGGATGGGTGAGCAGCACCGCCAGACGTGGCTTCGGGGTGCTCATGCGGCCGGCGTTGGCTCCAGGGCGATGGCGCTGAGGGTGGCCCGCTGGGGCCGCGGCAGCAGGGTGACCCTGCGGGTGGCCGCCTGGGGGGTGCTGCGCTCGAGCGTACGGGGGTCGGTGGTGATCAGCAGGGTCCCGGCCGGGCCGGGCGGCGGCGCTGGGCGCAGCAGATCGGCGAGCGCGGAGATCAGCTCAGGGTTGAAGCTGTGGCCGTCCACCTGCAAGGGCAGGCGAGCCAGCCGGTCGGCGCAGGGTTGGCGCTTGAGACAGCCTCCAAGGGTCTCCCGGCCGCTGAAGCCCCAGTAATCGCTCCGCAGCGGTGCCGCGCCGCGGCCCTCCAGCAGGCGGGCCAGATCGCTGCGGTAGGTGTACTGGTAGGGGCTCAGCAGGAGCAGTTCAAGGCTCAGCACCACGGTGGCGGCGGCTGCCAGCAGCAGCAAGGAGCGCAGCAGCAGTCGCGACACCACGGTGCGTCGGGTGGCCGCCGGCTGCACCTCGATCGCCGGATCCAATCCAGGTCCGAGCACCCTGCGATTCGGCAGGGCCGCCAGCGTCCTGGCGTAGCCCATCCCGGCCAGCACGCAGAGGGGCGGTTGGATCATCAGCAGATGCCGCAGCTCGTTGTAGAGCGATTTCCCTCCCACCATCAGCATCACCGGCGGGATGAGCAGCTGCAGCAGGGTGGGCAACAGCAGCGGCAGACCCGGCGACGCTCGCTTCTCCTGCACCGGCAGGTTTCCATCCGGCAATGCGGGCCCCGTCCCGGGCTGGCGCCGCGCCGCCAGGGCCATCAGGATCAGCAACAGCAGCCCGATCAGCACCGGTGAGGGCAGCAGGTCGAAGAGGTTGGTGGCGAAGTAGCGCAGCAGGCCCCAGAAATTGCCCTGGCCCTGCCGATCGCCGATGAAGCGCATGGCTTCCAGTGGATAGCCCAGCGGGTTTCCCCAGGCCTGCGGCGTGAGCAGAAAGCCCAGCAGCAGGCCCAGGCCCAGGGAGCCCAGCCAGCGTCCGGGCGAGCGGCGCCCCTGCAGGCTGAACAGCACGGCTTCGCCGACGGCGATGAAGGCCAGGCTGCTCACCCGGGACCCACCCATCAGCGCGATGCCCACCACCCGCAGGACGACCCCGCTGCGTTCACGTCCCAGCAGGAGCGTGCTGCCGAGGGTGTAGGTCAGATAGCTGGCGGCCATCGGGATGTCCTTGGCGTTCATCCAGCCGTGGCCCATCCAGGTGGGCAGCAGCAGCAGCAAGACACCCGCCAGCAGGCCCGCCCGCTTGCCTTCCAGCCGCCAGGCCAGGGCTGCGCTGAGGCCGATCCCCGCCAGGGCGAAGGCCATGGCGTTGAGGTGGTTGAGGCCTACGTAGCCGCTGCCCAGCACGATCTGGGTGCGGCTGAGGCTGGTGATCTGCTCCCAGGGCAGCGTCATCAGCAGGCGCCACAGCAGGTAGGTGGGCCAGCGGGTGGCGTTGCCGAACCACTCCAGATCGAACGTGATCGTGTGCAGATCGGGGTGGGCCCCCTTGAGCCAGTTGATGCCATGCCAGAAGGCCCCGTTCACGCCCTCGAAATCGAACATCTCATCCCAGGTCACCCCGCCGCTGCTGAGGCTGTGGAGAGCCAGCAGGATCCAGATCAGCCCGGCGGCCAGTCCCGCGCCGGCGGCAACGCGGTGACGGCTCAGCACGGTTCCATCGGCGCAGGACGAACGGGGGGATGCGGGGGAGTCGGTCGCCGACGCCTTCAAGGGCGCAGAACGATGGCGGTAGTGCCCAGCTCGGAGAGTGTCAGCCCGCTCCCGTGGGCCAGGGCATGGAGCCGTGCTCGCTCTTGGGGATCCTCGCTGATCACCAGCACCTGCGTCGAGGGGCCAAGCGGTGCCAGCCCCCTGGATCGGCGCGCCTCCACCGCCTCGATCCAGGTGTTCAGGGCATCGCGCTGGCCCTCTCGGCCTGGCAGGCGGGTGATGCCCACACCGCCCCAGTTGCTCTCAACCGCCGGGTTCAGCACCTGCGGGGCATAGGGGGGTGGTACCGCTTCGGGGCGCTTGGTGGTGCCCAGGATGGTGAGGCTTGAGCTGGCCAGAGCCGCTGCCAGGGCGGGTTCGCGGGCCTGCCACAGGCGCACCGGATCGGGTTCGCGCTCCAGGCGGTGCCGGTGGTTGGAGCCGAGTTTCAGCAGCAGCGGCAGGTTGAGCTCCAGCAGCTGCAGGGCCGTGAGGGTGAGCAGCAGGCGAAGGCGCTGTTGCCGGGCCAGCGCGTCCACCACCCAGAGCAGGATCGAATAGGCCAGGGGCCAGGTGAAGCGGCCGGCACTGCGGAAGAGGTCGTAGAGGGCCGCCATGCCGGGCAGGGCCAGCACGGCATGGTGCGGTGTGATCGGCGTGTCGCCGATGTTCCAGGTGGGACCCAGGGCCCCCAGGAACAGCAGGCCCGCCGCGACCCACCAGGGCCCGCTCAGGAGCGGATCGGGATCGGGCCGGTCCTCCCGCACCCCGGCCAGGGTGAGCAGCGCCCCGATCGCCAGGCCGATGCCCAGGTAGGCGAAGCCCTCCACCTCGAAGGGTTCGCGTTTGCGCAGGGCGGGCAGGATCGCCGAGTGGCCCTGGGGATCGAGCAGGGCCAGGCCATTGGCGCCCCAGACCTCCGAGCCCGAGCTGGCCGATCCGGGCAGGAAGCCGAACAGCCAGGCCGCCAGCGCCAGGCTCAGGGCCAGCACGACCAGCGCCCCCCCCATCTGCCGCACCCGGCGGCGGCGGGAGCCTCCGCCCTGCCGCACCCCGCCGGCCAGGGCGACCAAGGCCGCCGCCAGCAGCATCGGCGTGTAGTAGGCGTGGATGCCGAGGGAGGCGGCGCAGAGCAGGCACCAGGGCAGCAGGCCGGTGCGGCGGCTCACCAGCCAGGTGAGGGCCAGGATCAACAGGCCCTGGAGCTGCAGGGCCTCATGGGACACCGTGAGGCGGCTCCAGCTGACGGCATGGGTCAGCAGCAGGGTGCCCAGGGCCAGGGTGGCGGCCGGTCGCCATTGCCGGACCCGGCCGATCACCACGCTGCAGCCGCTGATCAGCAGGCCGTTGGCCAGCGACAGCAGGCTCAGGTATTGCCAGTCGCCCAGGTGCAGCAGCCGGCTGGGCGGTTTCAGCAGGATCGCCGCCAGCGGCACCGAATCGGTGAACATCACGCTGCTGGTGAGCGGCCAGGTGAAGGCCCGGCTGGTGGGCGGGATCCAGCTGTCGCCATGCAGGTAGGAGATCCAGCCCTGGTAGTGGAACTTGTAATCGCCCCAGCCCCCGTTGGTGAAGCAGGTGGTGCGCCAGGGGGCGGCGCAGGGGCCCCAGGCCGTGAGCCACACCGCAACAGCCACACCGGCCAGCAGCCAGAAAGCGGTGCTTGCCCAGAGTGGCGCCGGAGCTGGGCGGTTGATCGCAGGGCGGTTGATCATTCGCCCAGCAGGCAGCCGCCCAGCAGGCAGCGGCCCAGCAACCAGCGGCCCAAGCAGGCCAGGTCGAGCCAGGGGGACCAGCTGGCCAGATAGCAGAGATCCTCCGGCAGCTCGTCGGCGGGGTCGCCGGAGCGGTGCCGCGGCTGGGAGCGGCCCGGGCTCCAGCGGATCAGCCCCGGCTTCACCCAGAACCGCATCGCCAGACTTGGATCCTCCTCCGGGGCGGTATCGGCCGGCAGCAGGGGCAGGGGCCGTGGTCCCACCAGGCCCATCTCTCCGCGCAGCACCCCGATCAGCCCCGGCGCCCCCGCCAGGCCGGAGCGCCGCCACCAGGCCGGTGCCTGGGGGGCCACCGCCAGCGACAGCTGCTCGAAGGGCTGCCCCTCCAGGCCCCGCCGCCCCTCGCGCCGCAGCTGGCATCGCCTGCCCTGCAGCCGCAGCACCAGCACCGCCAGGCCCAGGGGGATGGCCAGCAGCAGCAGGGCCAGCCCCGCCAGCAGCAGATCCTGCAGCCGTTTCAGACGGGCGTTCTGTCCCTCCCGCAACCGGCCGAACCGCTCCCAGCGGCCGGGCCAGTCCGGGGGCAGCACGGCGATCGGCAGCGAGCGGAGGTAGCGCTCGCACCAGCGGTCCAGGGGCAGCAGCACCAGGCCGCGGCGCTGCCAGAGCAGCAGCTGGGCCCGGTCCTCCGGCCGCACATTCGCCCCCACTCCCAGGGAGACCCCCTGCAGGCCCAGCAGGTCGGCGAGCATGGGCGGCAGGGGGGCGGTGCCCACCGGGTCGCGCCATTCGATCGCCGCTGGCACCGCACAGCCGCCCCGTTCCATCTCCTGGGCCACCGCCTGGCGCTGGGCGCGGCTGGCCAGCACCAGCCAGCGTTGCTGGGGCTGCCAGAGATGGCGCCCGTTCTCCAGCTGGCGCAACAGGGCTCCGCTGAGGGCGCCGCTCAGCAGCACCGGGATCAGGAAGCCCCGCCCCACAGTGGCATCGAGGCTGAGGCCGGTGAGGGCATAACCCACCACGATCGTGAGGATCACGCCGGTGGCAGCCACCAGGAAGCGGTTGGCCTGCTCCTGGGCCGTGAGGGTGTGGCGGGCCAGGCCGCTGTAGGAGCCGAGCAGCCACTGCAGGCCCACCAGCAGGGGGATCACCAGCAGGGGGCCCCGGGTGATCAGCGGCAGGGTGCCGAAGCGCAGCTGGTGCAGGCCCAGCCACACCCCACTCAGCAGGGCGGCATCGGCCAGGGCCCAGCCCAGGGGCGGCGGCAGCGGGCGGAGCAGCCTCATGGAGGTGCGTCCGGGCTGAGGGCACAGAGCTGGCGTGCCAGCTCCGAGGCGGCGGCTGCGTGGCCGGCCCGGTTCCAGTGCCCGTAGCCCGGCCCGGGGCGCTGGCCCGTGAAGCCATGGGCCACCAGCCCCTGCGTATCGGCCTGGCGCTGCAGGGCGGGGGCCAGGGGGAGGTAGGGAATGCCCCGGGCGGCGAGGAAGGCCCCGAGGCGCCGTTCCGGCCGCATCCAATCGAGCCGGTGGCGATCGGCCTGGGCGCGCCGCTCGCTGGCGTCCGGCCAGAGCTGCGGCGGGGTGGTGAGGCTGGTCACCACCAGGGTGCTGCCGGCCTGGCGGGCTTCGCGATTCCAGCGCTCGAGGATGGCCTCCAGCACCGGCCAGCTCGCCTCCAGGTCAGCGGCGTCGGGCCCGTAGAGCTTGGTGCCATCGCTGCCGAGAGGGAAGGCGCTGCAGCCGCTGGCCGGGCACTCTGCGCCGGCGGCCGGCTGCAGCCGCTCGCGGGCCTGCTTGAGCAGCTGCAGCACCCGGCTGTGGGCCAGCAGCCAGGAGGAGGCGCGGCCCAGGGGCGAGAGCCGGAAGCGGTGATCGGCCCGCTGGCGGAAGCTCGTGTCCACGACCAGCGCTCCGTCTTCGAGGCGGAAGGTGGGGGCAGCGGCGGTGGCGCTGCCCCCCACCAGGTTGTCGCGCAGGTCGTTCTCGAAGTACACGGCATGCAGCACCAGCTCTGGCCGCAGCGGCTGGGCGTCGCGTTTCCAGGCGAGCCAGCTCTGGCCGGTGCCGTAGCCGCCAACGCCGAAGTTGAGTGTCTCGGCGCCAGCGGGTGAGCCGCTGAGCAGGGTGCAGGGTTTCACCGCCGCCAGGGCGGCCGGCAAACGCCGCACCCACGAATCCTCCTCCGGCACCTGCAGCGCCTCGGTGAAGGAATCGCCATGGACGGCGATGCGCAGGCGGCCGGGTGCCGGGGCGGGCGACCAGTCGCGGTCGCGGTAGCCAGAGCGGTTGATCCGCACCTGCGACTCGCCCTCCTGGCTCCAGCGGACGCGTGCGCCGGGCTGTAGGCCGTATCCGGTGAGGGCGTCGGCACGGTACAGCTGGGGAGCCCCCTGCCCCAGCAGCCGCAGTGCCACCTCCATCAGGGCGATGGCGAAGGCGGTCGATCCCGCCATCAGAAGCAGGGCGGCCAGCAGGGGGCGCAGCCGTCGCGTCAGCCGGTTGCTCAAGGCCGGGACAGGGGAGAGGGGGAGGGCTCCGCTGACGGCGGCGGTGGCTCTGAGCCGCGGGCGCCGGCCACGAGCCGCATCGTCTTGAACAGGATCAGCAGATCGAGCAGCAGGTTGGCGTTGCGCAGATAAAAGAGGTCATAGCTGAGCTTCATGCGCGAGTCCGCCACGCTGGCGCCGTAGGGGTAGCAGACTTGGGCCCAGCCGCTCAGCCCTGGCCGAATCCAGTGTCGCACCCGGTAATGGGGGATGAGACGCTCGAGCTCCACCTCCAGTTCGGGACGTTCCGGCCGCGGGCCGATCAGGCTCATGTCGCCGCGGATCACCGCCACCAACTGCGGCAGCTCATCGATGCGAAGGCGCCGCAGCCAGAAGCCCACCGGTGTGACCCGGCTGTCTCCGCGGGTGGACCAGCGCGCACCACTGGCTTCGGCATCGGTGCACATGGTTCGCAGCTTCCACACCTGGAATGGCTTGCCGTAGAGGCCTGTGCGGGTTTGACGGTAGAACACCGGACCCCTGTCGGTAAGCCAGATCAGCGCCCCCGCCACCAGGATCAGCGGCAGGCTGAGCACCGCCAGGAGCCCGGCGCCGATCAGGTCGAAGCTGCGCTTCAGCCGCCAGCTCAAAGTGCTGGGCTGAAGACCGAAGCCCTCCGCCTGGAGCAGCCAGCGGTTGGAGAGAAGTTCCGGCGGTACCCGCTGCAGCTGCTGCTCCGACCAATTGACCAGGCTGCTCACGCCCGTTCCGGTCGCCCGCTCGGCCAACAAGGCCTCCTGCAGGCCCTCAGCGATACTGATCCGGTCGCTCACCGCGATCCCGTCCACCTCTGCCAGGGCGGCAGGATCCTTCCCAGCCAGCTGCGCTGGTGTGGTCCAGTGCACCCGCAGCAGTCCGAGGCGGGGATGGTCGGCCAATTCGGCCTTGAGCAGTGCCACCTCCTCGGGGTTGCCGAGGATCAGCCAGCGGCGCCGCTCATGCCGGAGCTGGCCCAACCAGAGCTGGACCAGGCCCGAGAGTAAAGCGGTGATGCCCAGCACCGGCACAAGAAATCCGCGGAAGCGAGTGCGGGCGTCGGCCACTTGGAACACCCAGCTGTGGCCCAGCACCAGGGCCAGGATCATGAGGGGGACCAGGGTCGTCATCACCAGCCGGCGCTGCGGTGAGTTGGTATGGATTCCCTCGGACTCGGAGTAACGCCCCAGGAGGTAAGAGGTGGCCACCCAGAGCACGATCAGCAGCGCCAGGGCCCGGTTCAGCCCCACCAAGGGCTGCTCCTCCAACCGGACCGCATGGGTCAAGTTGTAAGTGGCGGTGAGGCTGAGGGCGTCGAACAGTGCTAGTCCCAGCAGCTGTAGCCGTTGCCTCAGCCAGGGTGCTCTCAGGCCCATTCCACATGTCGCTCTGTGCCTCGACTCTATGGGTTGGCTGCCGTCTCCTTCTCTGCTCGTGTAGAGCTATGCCGACGTCGACGAACTGCGCTGCCTTTCGAGTTGGCTTCTGCCCGCAGATCGGTCTTTCTGTCGCGGACTTTCTGTTTCTGAATCAGACCTTACTCCGACTGGAATACGAAGCCGTTTGCAAGCAGCCGGTCTACAACTCCGGCTTGGCGCGGAGGCTGCAACCTGCAGTTCACCGCTTCGGTGGATCACGGAATCGCCGTTGCCGACATACCATTCTATTGGTGAAGACGATCACCCTTCCGGCCTGAACCGCCAAGGTCCAATCTTCCCACGCCATTACTTTCTCGATGCTCTCAAGTCCAGAATCGCTGGACTTCGCGCAACGGGTGACACGCTCCTGG
This sequence comes from Microcystis elabens FACHB-917, assembly GCF_014698445.1. Classification (GTDB taxonomy): domain Bacteria; phylum Cyanobacteriota; class Cyanobacteriia; order PCC-6307; family Cyanobiaceae; genus Cyanobium; species Cyanobium elabens. The sequence goes on along the minus strand of NZ_JACJSZ010000043.1, from coordinate 11,202 downwards.
ACCTCCTTTTCGTCAGCTGCCGTAGCCGTTGGGGTTGGCGCTTTGCCAGGTCCAGCCGTCGCGGCATATGGCAGCCAGATCGCGGCGAGTCCGCCAGCCCATACGGCGCTCCGCCTCGCTGGCGTCGGCCACGCTGATCGCCGAGTCACCGGGGCGGCGATCCACCAGCTCGCAGGGCACCGATCGTCCGCTGGCCTGCTCAAAGGCCCGTACCAGCTCCAGCACTGAATGGCCCCGGCCGCTGCCGAGGTTGAATGTAAGCAGCTGGGGCGACTCGCCTTGCAGCAGATCGAGGGCGGCGCGATGGCCCTCGGCCAGATCCATCACGTGAATGTAGTCGCGGATTCCGGTGCCATCGGGAGTGGGCCAGTCGGAGCCATACACCTGCAGATTGGAGCGGCGACCCACGGCCACTTGGCTGATCAGCGGGAACAGGTTGTTGGGGGGGCCGCTGGGGTCTTCGCCGATGCGTCCGCTGGGGTGGGCGCCCACAGGATTGAAGTAACGAAGCCGGGCGATCCGCCAGCCAGTAGCGCTGGCGGCAACGTCCGCCAACATCTGCTCGACGACGGCTTTGGTGTGGCCGTAGGGATTGATTGGTCGCAACGGTGCCGTCTCGGCGATGGGCACCTGCTCCGGATGGCCGTAGAGAGTGGCGCTGCTGCTGAACACGATTGTGCGACAACCGGCCTCCTCCATCGCCTGGAGCAGGCAGCGGCTGCCGCCCACATTGACGTCCCAATAGGCCAGGGGGTGGGCCACCGATTCCCCCACCGCCTTGAGGCCGGCGAAGTGCAGCACCGCCTCGATCGGTCCTGGGGGGCGCTCGGCGGCCTCGGCGGGCCGGAATCCACGGCGCAGGTCGGACTGGGAACGCACGTCGCCCTCTATCAGGGTGAGGCGAGAGGGTGTCGGATCCGTGCTCCAGCGACTGGGCCCGTGGCTCTGCCACCCCGACAGGCCGGCCAATTCGGCGACGCGACGCAGGGATTCGGGGCTGCTGTTGACAAAGTTGTCCAGCACCACCAGCGAATGGCCGGCTCTGAGGAGTTCAAGGCAGACATGGCTGCCGATGAAGCCTGCGCCACCAGTAATCAGGATGTTCGCCAAGGAACCGGCCCGTGGTCGCCAGTCTTTCACTTTAGACAGGGACCTGCCAACCACCTGCCAGCCATAGAAAGGGGCCTCAGACAGGGCCAGAGCGTCTCTGTGGCGGCCCCAAGGACCCTGCGTCAGCCGGCGCATCGCCCTCCGCCTGGCTTCTTACCCACCTCAGCACAGGCCACGGCCAAAGGCAGTCAATGGCGGTAATGTCCCCGAAGCACTGTCATCCCCCATGGACCCGGTCCATCCGCCGATCCGCACCATCTGTTGCATCGGCGCGGGATACGTAGGGGGGCCGACGATGGCGGTGATCGCCGATCGCTGCCCCGGGATTCAGGTCACGGTGGTCGATCTCAATGCCGAGCGGATCGCGGCCTGGAACGACCCGGATCTGGGCCGGCTGCCGGTCTACGAACCCGGACTCGATGCCGTGGTGGGCCGGGCCCGGGGGCGCAACCTCCACTTCACCACCGAGGTGGATGCGGCCATCGCCGCGGCCGACATGGTGTTCCTCTCGGTGAACACCCCCACCAAGACCAAGGGCGTGGGGGCTGGCCAGGCCAGCGACCTGCGCTGGATCGAGGCCTCGGCCCGCCAGGTGGCCGCCGCCGCCCGGGGCCACACGATCGTGGTGGAGAAGAGCACCCTGCCGGTGCGCACCGCCGAAACGGTGAAGGCGATCCTGGGGGCCGCCCAGCAGAACCGCCCGGAGGGCGATCGCAGGCAAGCCAAGACCTTCGCCGTGCTCTCCAATCCCGAATTCCTGGCCGAGGGCACGGCGATCGCCGACCTCGAGGCCCCCGACCGGGTGCTGATCGGCGGTGAGGACCCCGCGGCGATCGAATCCCTGGCCGGCATCTACGCCACCTGGGTGCCCCAGGAGCGGATCCTGCGCACCAATCTCTGGAGCAGCGAGCTCTCCAAGCTCACCGCCAACGCCTATCTGGCCCAGCGGATCTCCTCGATCAACAGCATCGCCGCCCTCTGCGAAGCCACCGGGGCGGACGTGCGCGAGGTGGGCCGCGCCATCGGCACCGACTCCAGGATCGGCGCCAAGTTCCTCCAGGCCGGCCCCGGCTTCGGGGGCAGCTGCTTCCAGAAGGACATCCTCAATCTGGTGTACCTCTGCCGCCACTACGGGCTGGAGGAGGTGGCGGGCTACTGGGAGCAGGTGGTGACCCTCAACACCTGGCAGCAGGACCGCATCGCCCGGCTGGTGGTGCAGCGGCTGTTCGGCACCGTCACCGGCAAGCGCATCGCCGTGCTGGGCTTCGCCTTCAAGGCGGACACCAACGACACCCGGGAGGCCCCGGCCATCCGCATCTGCCAGGACCTGATCGAAGAAGGGGCCCGGCTGGTGATCGTGGATCCCAAGGTGTCACCCGCCCAGATCGCCGATGACCTCGGCCAGCCCGCCTCACCGGCCGACGGCGGCTGGCAGACGGCGGGCTCGCCCCAGGAGGCGGCCGAGGGTGCTGACGCCGTGCTGATCCTCACCGAATGGCGCGATTACGCCCGGCTCGACTGGGGGGCGATCGCGGCGGTGATGCGGCGTCCGGCCTGGCTGTTCGACGCCAGGGCCATCGCTGATGCCGCGGCCGCCCGGGCGGCGGGGCTTAACGTCTGGCGTGTGGGTGAGGGCTGAGTGACGCGGCGCAATCTGATCACGGGCGGGGCCGGCTTCCTCGGTTCCCACCTCGTCGACCGGCTGATGGAGGCCGGCGAGGAGGTGATCTGCCTCGACAACTTCTACACCGGCCGCAAGGACAACATCCGCCACTGGCTGGGTCATCCCGGCTTCGAGCTGATCCGTCACGACGTCACCGAGCCGATCCGCCTGGAGATCGATCGCATCTGGCATCTCGCCTGCCCGGCCTCGCCGGTGCACTACCAGTCCAACCCGATCAAGACCGCCAAGACCAGCTTCCTCGGCACCTACAACATGCTCGGCCTGGCCCGGCGGGTGGGCGCGCGGCTCCTGCTGGCCAGCACCAGTGAGGTGTATGGCGATCCGGAGGTCCATCCCCAGCCCGAGAGCTACCGGGGCTGCGTCAACACCATCGGCATCCGCTCCTGCTACGACGAGGGCAAGCGCATCGCCGAGACGCTCTGTTTCGATTACCAGCGCATGCACGGTACCGAGATCCGTGTGATGCGCATCTTCAACACCTACGGGCCCCGCATGCTCCCCGATGACGGCCGGGTGGTGAGCAACTTCATCGTCCAGGCGCTGCAGGGCCTGCCCCTCACCCTCTACGGCGATGGCAGCCAGACTCGCTCCTTCTGCTACGTGGATGACCTGATCGAGGGCATGATCCGGTTGATGAACGGGGAGCACACCGGCCCGATCAACATCGGCAATCCCGGCGAATTCACCATCCGCCAGCTGGCCGAGAAGGTCCGCGACCGGATCGATCCCTCCCAGGAGCTCACCACCCGGCCCCTGCCCCAGGACGATCCCCTGCAGCGGCAGCCCGTGGTCGACCTGGCGCGTGAGGTGCTCGGCTGGGAGCCGAAGGTGAGCCTGGACGAGGGTCTGGAGCCCACCATCGCCTATTTCCGGGAACTGATGCGGGAGGTCCGTTGACGGCGGAGGGGCCGATCCTGGTCACCGGGGTCGCCGGCTTCATCGGGGCCGCGGTGGCCGGGCGGCTGCTCGCCCGTGGTGAACGGGTGGTGGGGCTCGACAATCTCAACGCCTACTACGACCCCGCCCTCAAGCGGGCCCGGCTGGAGCGGCTGGAGGCCCTGGCGCCAGCCGGGGCCTTCGATGTCCATCGCCTCGATCTGGTGGACGCGGAAGCGGTGGCGGCCCTGTTCGCCGCCGAGCGCCCCGCCCGGGTGCTGCACCTGGCGGCCCAGGCCGGTGTACGCCACTCGATCGACAACCCGGCGCTTTACATCCAGAGCAATCTGGTGGGTTTCGGCACGGTGCTCGAAGGCTGTCGCCACACCGGCGTCGACCACCTGGTGTATGCGTCCAGCAGCTCGATCTACGGGGGCAACCGCCATAGGCCCTTCCGCGAGAGGGACCCGGTGAACCATCCGGTGAGCCTGTACGCGGCCACCAAGAAGGCCAACGAGCTGATGGCCCACACCTACAGCCATCTCTACGGTCTGCCGGCCACCGGCCTGCGCTTCTTCACCGTCTATGGCCCCTGGGGCCGGCCCGACATGGCGCCGATGCTGTTCGCCCGCGCGATCCTGGCCGGCGAGCCGATCCGGGTGTTCAACCACGGCCGCATGGAGCGGGACTTCACCTACATCGACGACATCGTCGAGGGGGTGATCCGCTGCCTGGACAAACCCGCCACGGCCAATCCGGCCTTCGATCCGCTGCACCCCGATCCGGCCACGGCCGCCGCCCCCCACCGGGTGTTCAACATCGGCAACGCCCAGCCCGTGACCCTGCTGCGCTTCATCGAACTGCTGGAGCAGGCCCTCGGCCGCCCGGCGATCAGGGACCTGCAGCCGATGCAGCCCGGCGACGTGCCGGCCACCGCCGCCGACACCACCGCCCTGGAGTCCTGGGTGGGGTTCCGCCCCTCCACGGCGATCGAGACGGGGATCGGGCGCTTCGCCGCCTGGTACCGGGCCTACCACGGCGTCTGAGCCGACCCCCTTCGGGCACAATGGGGCGCCGCCGATCCGCACCGTCTTGAAACCGCTCCAGAGCCTGCGGGGCATGGTCGACCTGCTGCCCGGTCAGACCCCCTTCTGGCAGCGGATCGAGGCCACCGCCAGGGAGCACTTCCGCCGGGCCGCCGTCGAGGAGATCCGCACCCCCCTGCTCGAGGTGACCGAGCTGTTCGCCAGGGGCATCGGCGAGGCCACCGACGTGGTGGGCAAGGAGATGTACAGCTTCGAGGACCGCGGCGCCCGCCACTGCACCCTGCGGCCCGAGGGCACCGCCTCGGTGGTGCGGGCGGCCATTCAGCATGGCCTGGCGGCCCAGGGGCCCCAGCGGCTCTGGTACGGCGGGCCGATGTTCCGCTACGAGCGGCCCCAGGCCGGCCGGCAGCGGCAGTTCCACCAGATCGGCCTGGAGTTCCTCGGCCACGGCGATCCCCGCAGTGACGTCGAGGCCATCGCCATCGCCTGGGATCTGCTGATGGATCTGGGGGTGGGCGGCCTGTCGCTGGAGCTCAACTCCCTGGGCAGTCCCGACGACCGGCTGCGCTATCGGGCTGAACTGGTGGCCTGGCTGGAGGCCCACCGGGACCGCCTGGATCCCGATTCCCAGCAGCGGATCACCACCAATCCCCTGCGGGTGCTCGATTCCAAGAACCCCGACACCCAGGCCCTGCTGGCGGGAGCCCCGACCCTGGCCGATGCCCTCAGCGGCGAGAGCCATGAACGCTTCCGGCGGGTGCGCCAGGGACTGGAAGCCCTGGCCATCCCCTTCGAGCTCAACCCGCGGCTGGTGCGGGGTCTCGATTACTACGGCCACACCGCCTTCGAGATCACCAGCAGCCAGCTGGGGGCCCAGGCGACGGTGTGCGGCGGGGGGCGCTACGACGGTCTGGTGGAGCAGCTGGGCGGCGCCCCCACACCCGCCATCGGCTGGGCCCTGGGCATGGAGCGGCTGGTGCTGCTGCTCAGCCAGGCCATGGAGGCGGGCACCCAGGCTGCGGTGACGGCTTCCCAGCCCGACATCTACGTGGTGAACCGTGGGGAGCTGGGCGAGGCCAGTGCCCTGGAGCTCACCCGTCGCTGCCGCCAGCGTCCCGGGGCACCGCTGGCGGTGCAGCTGGATCTGAGCGGTTCCGGCTTCGACAAGCAGCTCAGGCGCGCCCGCCGGAGCGGTGCCCGCTGGGCCCTGCTGCTGGGTGATGAGGAGGCCGGGGCCGGTCAGGTGCGGCTGCTGGCCCTCGATGGTGCGGCAAGATCCGGGGATCGGATTCTGAGCCGGGAGGCGTTCCTGGCGCTGCCGCCGGAGGAGCTGAAGCGCCAGGGCTGAACCGCAGGCCCGACTCCAGGCGGCTGAGCGAGGAAGGGGAGCCAACAAAAAAGCGGATCCCTGGGGATCCGCTTGATAGGTCCGTCGTGGGGACGGCGCTCTGGCAGGCCCGCGATCAGGCCGAACCCACCCCCACGTAGGAGCCATAGAAGAACAGGCCGACCACGAAGATGACGGCCATGCCGCCGGCCGTGGCCACCATCCAGAGCGGCAGGACCCCCTCGGTCCAGCGGCTCTTCCAGGCCACGGCGGGACGGCCATCAGGAAGGCGGTCGGGAATCCGGCCGTCAGGAAGTGAGGATTTCTTGCCGCTCATGGATGGGGTGCCTCCCGATCAGTTGAAGAAGTAGCTGGAGAAGAGGATGCCGATCACGAAGACGAACAGCAGGCCCAGATAGAGGCTGGTGCGGTTCAGCTCGACCGGCAGGTTGTTGGGGTTGGGATTGCGCTGCATGGATGGCTCAGCGACGGACGAACTGCATGGCCGCCAGGGCACCCAGGAAGAAGACCGTGGGAATGCCGAGGGCGTGAACGGAAAGCCAGCGCACCGTGAAGATCGGGTAGTTGCGCGGCGTGGTGGGGGCGGTGGACTGGGTCATGGTTGCTGCAGGCGCAGATCAAGGCTGCTCTTGCCCTCGTAACGCTGGCTCACAACAGGAGCCTTCGTTTCCTGGGCCTGGAAGTAGGCATCGGGACGGGGCGTGCCGAAGGCGTCGTAGGCCAGGCCGGTGGACACGAACAGAAAGCCCGCCAGGAAAATGGCCGGCAGCGTCACCGCATGGATGACCCAGTAGCGGATGCTTGTGATGATCTCGAAGAACGGGCGTTCCCCTGTGGAGCCGGCAGCCATAGCAACAAGCGTTCAGCTCGGCAATCCTAGGGGGCGGCCCCCGGCCCTCGGGAGCGGGTCGGGGGGTTGGTTACAGAGGGATGCAGTTGCCCGGCGCCCTCAGCCCACCCAGCGCAGCAGCACGCCCCGCTCCCCCAGGACGAAGCCCTTGCCATCGGGGGCGAAGACGATCCGGGAGAAGTTGGTGGGCTGCTCGCTGCCCACCGGATCCCGCTGCCAGCTGGCGCCGGCATCGTTGCTCACCAGCAGGGTGCCGTTGCCGCCGCCGGTCCAGATGGCGCCGCGGGGATCCCAGGCCATGTCGAGGTAGCCATAGCCGTTGGTGATCGGGATCACGGGCTTGCTCCAGTCACCGCTTTCGGTGCTTTCGGCGGTGCTCGGGTCGCCGTCGAAGCGCAGCTGGGCCCCCCGGGCCACCATCCAGAGGTGGCCGTCGGGCTGGAAGCCCATCGACTGCAGCCGCTGGCTGCTGACCCGCTGGTGGACCTGCCAGGCGGGCAGGCCCGGCTCCCAGGTGGCGAAGAAGTTGCCGAGGCTGCTGACGCTCACGTAATCGCCGTCGGGGCTGCGGCGCAGGTCGCGGATGGCGCCGGCGGCATCGCCCACCAGAGCCTGCCAGCTGGAACCGGCATCGGTGGTGCGGTACACGGCACCAACGTTGGTGGCCAGTTCGGCGGTCTTCGGCCCGAGGGCCGTCACCAGATAGGGCTCGCCGGGCAGCTTGGTGTCGAGCAGCAGCCGGCTCCAGCTGCGGCCGGCGTCATCGCTGTGCAGCAGCAGGCCCGGCTGGCCCACGATCCAACCCTCGGGGCCGTTGAAGTCGATGCTGATCAGCCGGAAGTTCTCCTCCTCCGGCAGGTCCAGGGCCCGCTCCTGCCAGCTGGCGCCGCCGTCGTCGGTTTCCATGATCAGCCGGTTGCTGCCCACCAGGAAGCCGTGGTCGGCGTTGCTGAAGGCCACGTCGAGCGGGTTGGAGCGGGTGTCCAGGGGGACCGGCTGCCAGGGGCTGGCGGCGGCAGTAGGCAGCCCGGTGGTGACGCAGCCGGTGAGGCCGAGGGCGAGCACGAGGCCGATGGCCAGGCTGAGCAGGGGCCGCAGCGGGCGGAGGAGGGCCGGCAGGGCGGGGAGGGGCGAGGGCATCAACGCAGGGAGTAAAGGGAGAGGAAGAAGGCGAAGGCCAGGGCGAACCCTCCGAAGATCAGCACATTCTTCTGGCCGGGCGTGAGGCGGTTCACCCCGAGGCCGAAGTTGAGGTTCTCTTCGAAGCCGCTGGGCTTGTTGCGCGGGCCGATGTCCTTGAAGGCCCCCACCCGGCTGCGGCAGACCGGGCAACGGAAACCGACCGGGTCGAGGTCGAGGAAGGCGGTGCCGGCGGGGATGCCCAGCTTCTTCACGCCCTCGGCCGGGTCGTAGACGTAGCCGCAGCTGCGGCATTCGAAGCGGTGGTCGGAGGGATCCTCCGCGACGGGCTCGGTGGCATCCCCGGGCCCGGTGCTGAGCTCCTCGAGGGGGCGATCTCCGGGGGCTGTCTCCGTCGGCGGTTCCGTGCTCATCCCGTGCCTGGCGGTGTGGAGGGACTCTATCGAGGGCGACCCCGGACCCAGCGCCCCCGCCGGCCGGGCCGGCCGGCGGGGGCGGTCGTCGCGGCGACCGCCGCCCCCGGAGGCAGGTGGCAGAATGCGCAACAGGTTGGGTCTGCCGATGTTCGTGCTCTCCGGCTACGACGCCTTTCTGGGCTTCCTGCTGATTTCGGCGGCGGTTCCGGTGCTGGCGCTGGTGGCCAACAAGCTGCTGGCGCCCAAGAGCCGCCAGGGGGAGCGTCAGCTCACTTATGAATCGGGAATGGAGCCGATCGGCGGAGCCTGGATCCAGTTCAACATCCGCTATTACATGTTCGCCCTGGTCTTCGTCATCTTCGACGTCGAGACCGTGTTCCTCTACCCCTGGGCGGTGGCCTTCCACCGGCTGGGTCTGCTGGCCTTCATCGAGGCCCTGATCTTCATCTCCATCCTGGTGCTGGCCCTGGCGTACGCCTGGCGCAAGGGCGCCCTCGAGTGGAGCTGATCACCTCCCCACCATGACCCTCACCCCCCCTGCCGGCTCCCTCTCCGCCTCCGCCCTGCGCGATCTGCGTGAAGCCAGCTGCGGCCCCGTGGGCGCCCCCGGCGTCACCGCCGACCTGTCCGAAAACATCATTCTCACCAGCCTCGACGATCTGCATAACTGGGCCCGGCTCAGCAGCCTCTGGCCACTGCTGTATGGCACGGCCTGCTGCTTCATCGAGTTCGCGGCCCTGATCGGGTCCCGGTTCGACTTCGACCGTTTCGGCCTGGTGCCCCGCTCCAGCCCCCGCCAGGCCGACCTGCTGATCGTGGCCGGCACCGTGACCATGAAGATGGCGCCCGCCCTGGTGCGGCTCTACGAGCAGATGCCGGAGCCCAAGTACGTGATCGCCATGGGGGCCTGCACCATCACCGGCGGCATGTTCTCCGCCGACTCCACCACGGCGGTGCGCGGCGTCGACAAGCTGATCCCCGTCGACCTCTACCTGCCCGGCTGTCCGCCCCGCCCCGAGGCGATCTTCGACGCGGTGATCAAGCTGCGCAAGAAGGTGGGCAACGAGGCCCTGGCCGAGCGCGGCAAGCTGCGTCCCACGCATCGCTACTGCACGATCCCCCATCAGATGAAGCGGATCGATCCGATCGTCACCGGGGCCTACCTGCGGGCCGAAAGCCAGCAGGCCGCTCTGGCTGCCGCCGCCGGTCTGCCGATGGGAGCCGCCGGCAGTGCCGAAGCCGTTTCCACCCCCGCCGCCCCCACCACCGATGCCTGAGGACACGACCGCCCCTGCCGGTGCCATCGAACCCACCGAGACGGCCGCCATTGAAGGGCCCGCTCCCGGCCCCGTGGCCACCTGGCTCACCGGCCAGGGTTTCGACGCCACCGCCCTCGGCCCCGACCATGAAGGTGTGGAGATGCTGGGTGTCGAGGCGGCCGCCCTGCCCCTGGTGGCCACGGCGCTGAAAGCCGCCGGCTTTGATTACCTCCAGTGCCAGGGCGGCTACGACGAAGGCCATGGCGGCCGGCTGGTGAGCTTCTACCACCTGGTGAAGATGGCGGCGATGGTGGATCAGCTGACGGCCCTGGCCGACGGCAACGGCCCCCTGCCGGCCGAGGCCCATCCGGAGGAGGTGCGCCTCAAGGTGTTCCTGCCCCGCGACGGCGCCCTCTCCATCCCGAGCCTCTACGGCCTGTTCCGCGGCGCCGACTGGCAGGAGCGCGAAACCTTCGACATGTTCGGCATCAGCTTCGAGGGCCACCCCCATCCCAAGCGGCTGCTGATGCCGGAAGACTGGAAGGGTTACCCGCTGCGGAAGGATTATGTGCAGCCGGACTTTTATGAGATGCAGGATGCGTATTGACCCCGGTTGAGAAACTCCAGTTTTCAGTGATTGGATTAGTATTGCGTCGATATGGTTTGGGTGCTGCAGTGGTCGTCGCTTATGTCCACTGACATTGGCTTTGGATTTGCTGTTTTCTTTGATTCAAGGGGTGAGAGGGATTAGGGGCAGATGGCGTAAGGCTTCAGGCGAGCAAAATCTCAGGCTTTGGAGTAGCATGGCCACCAAGTGACGGCAATCTCATGCTTCTTGCCGATATTTCAGAACTCAAGCCATGCAAAGATATTGCCATCATCATCAACTGCAGCACCAAGCTTGTAAGTACACTTGCTTTATTGTCTACTTTGCGCAATTCAGGCATGCCTGTATTGCTCATCGACTGCGAGTCGGTTGATGGGAGCCTTGACCACTTCCTGTCATTGATGGAGCGGTATGAGTTTGACGTCTTAAGTCGCCCCTTGCAGGAGCACGGTCGCACCTTGGATTGGATCTTTCGTCACCTGAAGTGTGAAAATGCGCTTCTGGTTGATTCCGACCAGGAGATAACTAATCCAAAGATTATCACTATTTTCAAGGACTATATCGACGAGTCCTCTGTTTTTGGTTGTGGTTTCACCAACGGGCTAAGCTGGCTCAACGATCCAATCTTTGGGGGTCTTCAAGGAGCCCTCTATCATGAGCGGCCATGGATGCCACTCACCTTGCTAAAGGTAGCGGCGGTGCGTGAAGCCTTGGCGCATGGCAAGACGTTTGCAGCATTCACTCTGGATAATGAATATTCTTTGTCTTGATTACCCAGCTCACTCCGCGATGGTCGCCCTGGGGTCATAGAGTGGTACACAGATACCAGTCCGGTCATGGCCCGCAACAGCATTCAGTTCCAGAAA
>NZ_JACJSZ010000042.1 GCF_014698445.1 Microcystis elabens FACHB-917 | reverse complement strand
GCGTTTCTTGTTGAGGCCTGGGAGGCCAACAGGACTGGCCAGCCCACACCAAGCCTTCTGCCCCAGCGCGACTGAATCCTTTCAGAGCTGGCACAACAGGTATGAGGCGAGAGGTTTTCAGACCACTCGGGCATGGAGCCAGGAGGGAATTTCTCTGCTCAGCTGGTGATGCCCCGTGAACGATTACCTTTTTTGTCACCGAGGTAACCCTCAAGTCGGCGACGAACTGACAGGGCGTAGTCCGTCACCGGACGCAGATGGAAGAGGGCAGGATCCCCTCCCCCCTCCGTTGGCCAGCTTCTCTCGCCACGCTGCCACAGCCTGCAAAGGCTCTCGATCGGGTGCCGCTCGAAGGTGGTCTGCGGGCCCCGTACCTGGACAGATAACGCCACTGGTGGGGGCCTTTCAAACTTGCAACCACCATATCTACATATATGATGGAGGCAAGCGGGCCATCCTCTCCAGGACTGGCAACCGCCTCGGCCCTTCTGACCGCGCAGCAAGGAATCCCCCGAGAAAGCCGCGTTCAACCCAACCGAAGCCCTGTCATGACCCGTGGATGAATCCATGGTGGCAGGTGGGATGAATGCGACCTCGTTGGTTTCTTTCAGGGTCCCGCCGCACTACGCCCAACTTGTTGACCGTTTGGCTCTGGAGCTGAACGTCAGCACCGCTGCACTACTGCGCCGAGCGGTTGAACACTTCGCTCAGAACGTCGCGGCCGATGACATCGGCTCCGATCTTCCTGATCGCCTGGTCGCCATCGGCCAAACGATCCGCACCTACCGAGACCATCAAGACGAGCAGGCCGCCCATCCACCACAGCGGGGGAGGGCTGAAAAATGGCCGCCTACAACAAAGCCTCGAGGGATGGCGACCCTCAGGGCAATGCCCCAGCTCAGAAGAACTGGGTTAGATTGGAGGCCTACGCACCCATTCTGCCATTCCCAACCAGGAGTGAGTCCCAGCTGCTGGCGTGCCGCATCGGCCAGCTCCGCGCCCCCCGGTCCCTGGGCGTCTCCGAGCTGCAGGCCGCGGCCGGGAGGATCATCGATGCCCACCCGGACTGCCCCATTCGGGCCTCGCGGCTGGTTGACCGACTCGTCGTCGCAGTGGACCTGGCGCGCGCAGAGGGACGGCCATGAGCCTGCGCTACGACCCCGCCGACCTGCTCGCGTTGCCATCCGATTGCCGGCTGGTCCGCGTCGGGCCCAACAAGCGGCCCCTGGCTGGTGACGGCTGGTTCGATCGGGACAACTTCACCCCCGGCGAGGCCGCCGCCCTGAACGGCACTGCGCCGCCCGCGTGGGGAGTGAAAACCGGGCCAGTGTCGGGCCAGCTGGTGCTGGATCTGGATGCTGACGGCTGGGACGAGAAGTTACGGGAGATCACCGGCCACAGCATCCGAGAGCTGCCACCGACAGTCAGCTGGACCAGTGGCAAGCCACGCCGTAGCGGCCATCTGTTCACGGTTCCGGCTGAATGGTGGCCGCACCTGGCGAACCGCCGCAGCTGGAAGAACGCCAGCGGCCAGACCTGCCTGGAGCTGCGCTGGGATCGGTACCAGTCGGTGGTGATGGGCGCCCATCCAGAGACCGGCGGTTACAGCTGGCTCACTGGCCGGAGCCCTCTCGACATCTCGGACCCGGCCGTGGCCCCGGACTGGCTGCTGGAGCACCTCCTGGTGCAGGAGCATCCGGACGCCCCCGCGGTAGAGCCGACGGCGGAGGATGCCGCCAATGCGGTGGCGATGCTCCAGCACATCGACCCGGCGGCCCACAGCAGCTACAGCGACTGGCTGCGTGTCGGCATGGCACTGCGCCACACCGACCCGAGCCTCCTTGCTGAATGGGTCGACTGGTCCCGGTCGATGGCCACGTTCAACGAGGCGGAATGCCTGGCGAAGTGGGAGAGCTTTGGGAAGGGCCACAAGGACAAGCCGGCCACCATCGCCACGCTCCACCACCTGGCCAAGGCCGGGGGCTACAGGGAGCCGAGGCGGCAGCAGCCGGGCCACGAAGAGGTGTCCCGCGATGAGGCCGCGGCGGTGCAGGAGGAGCAGTCGAGGCCCGACCTGGAGCTGATCCGCGAGGCCGTCGACCTGGTGGTGGCCGAGGACATCAACCGCAGCCGCCCGCAGTATCTGCACCGCCTGCGCGAGCTGGTAGAGGCGGATCTATCCGTTCCTGCCCGGGATGACCTCTACAGGCGGGAGATCGGAGAGGCGATCATCCGCCGCGATGGCATCGAATCCAGCCCCTTTTTCGGTGGCCAGGAGCTGCCCGACGATGACGACGAATGGCTGATCGAAGGGCTGATCCTTGCCGGTGCCCTCAACATCGTCGGCGCCGACCCCAAGGCCGGCAAGACCCTGTGGTCGGTGGCCCTGATCGCCAACCTGCTGCACGGCTGCGGCGAGTTCATCGGCAAGGGCATCTCCAGCCGCCCGCAGACCGTGATCATCGTCGGCCCGGATCAGCCGGTGAGGCTGTGGAAGCGGCAGCTACGGGCCGCCGGCCTGGTGGACGGGAACACCCTCGACCGGCGGATCGTGCGCCTCTGGGACTCCCACAACCCCTGGGCGGCGACACCGGAAGGGATCGCTGAGCTGCGGCAGGTTTGCGCCGACCACCCCGGCTCGCTGGTGCTGGTGGATTAATTCGCCAAGGTCAGCGAGAAGCTCGGCATCGATGAGAACTCCCGTGAAGCGGCGGAGGTGCTCACCGACATCGAACGCGCCTGCATCGTCCACGGCTGCACCCCCCTGGTGATTCACCACAACGCGAAGGCCGCCGGCCGGGTCGGGATCGTCAACGGCGCTGCCCTTCGCGGCAACAGCGCCATCCGTGCGAACGCCTCCCAGCTGCTGATCCTCACGCTGATCGACCCGGACAACCCCAAAGACCGGCGACTGGTGACCGAAGGGCGGGGGACCGAGTTCATCGACAGCGTGATCCAGCTGGAGGACGACGGGCGGAACTGGCGGCACGTCTGCGACTTCTCGGAGCACCGCAGCTCCGCAAAGGTCGCGAAGGCCAGGGAGAACCTCACTGAGCGGCAGCTGGAGGTCTTGCAGGTGCTGGAGTGCAGCAGCGAGCGGCTGACGACCGCACAGGTGTGGGCGCAGGCCTACCCCGGCAAACCGTGGGACAAGGACTCGAACGAAGCAAAGCAACTGGCCCGCACCCTGAACCAACTCAGTCGCCCCGGCAAGGAGCTGGTGAATCGCCACCCCGGCACAGCAAACCGCCCCACCTGGTCAGCGAGGACCGCACCGTGACCCCCCCGTGTGTGGAACGTGCCACCCCTGCCACCCTCGCCACTCTCAACTCCGCCCAACCTGGTGTTTCCATGCCACCCCTGCCACCTGTGTGGGTCTCAAGGGTGGCACGTGTTTTACACGGGGGGTTTCGGTGCCGATCTCCTGCCGACCTGCCGACCTCCTGCCGGTGAGAGGTCGGCACTCCACACCCACCCCACCCCCCAGCCAGCCAGCAGCCCCCTGGTGCAGCTGCTCCCCCCCCTGGCATCCCGCCATGGTGCGGGGTCGCATGGGGGCCGCGTGGGTGGGAGGTGTACTTGTGAAGCTGTATCGATAAGCAAAGCCCTGCGCCTCTCCTCCGTGAAAGCACCCCTTGGGAGAAGCTCACGGGCTTCACGATGTGGCACCACCAGGGGATGCGCGCCGTGGAGCGGATGCTGCTGGACGGGACACTGCCGCCCCGCGCCTTGCTCGCCTTCTGGGCCATCGCCGCCCGGGTGCATCCCCTCACTGGCAAGGCGTGGGCCGCCGGCGATGAGCTGTCGGCCGTCTACGGCATGCACCCGGAGAACTTCGGCCGCCATCTCAGCGCGCTGAAGAAGCTGGGCCTACTGGTGCGTCGCAAGGAGAAGCCCGACAGGAAGCTGGAGCCCTGGGAGCGTCGCTTCCTGCCCGATCCCAGCACCCGGGGCCCCCATAGCGGCCGCCTGTTCTTCCAGCTCCACCCGCTACTGGTGAGCGTCGGCAGCCGGTCGAAACGGGAACGGGCCTTGGATGAGTTTCGCGAGGCGATCGGAAACCGGGTGACGCCGTTCGAGGAGGTGCTGGCCGCCATCAAGGCCGAGGACGAGGCGGCGGAGCTGGCCCAGTACATCCAGAGGGAGACCAGGGGCCAGGCAGCCCCGCCGCCATGGGCACCCCGGCCGCCGCCTGAGCACCACTCCGGCCAACTGGGGGCGCGACCCCTGCCGGCCAGGGCGCTTGGGGATCTGCGGGGGCATCCTTCCATGGGGATCACAGCCGGAGATTGAGCAGGATGTGGGAGGCCCGCCGGCTGGTCCTGGCAGCCTGGACACCTGCATCACCGACGTGGAAGACCGAGAGGACGCAATCTCCCGCCGGAGGCAGCGGCTGGCGGACTTCGAAGGCCTCAACGGCTGGTTCATGACGACGCTGGCCGATGGGCGAGGGCCTGATGGGAAGCCCTTGCACTGGATGATCTACGAGCACCTCGACGGCAGGGAGGCCTCGGTGATGGGTGGGCGCTCAACCGATCCAGAACTGCAGGCTCTGCTTGACGCTCGGGGCAGCAAGGCTGCCGGTTCCACGCCCATGAGCAGGGGGCTCCTCACCTCTGCCGTGTTCGCCCTCGCCCGGCGCCTGTTTCGGAGCCGGAAGTAGGCAGCCTCTCAGCCCTGCGCCTGCTCGCCCTCGCCGCCCTGGGAGGCCCGCTGCCGGAACCGCCGGGCCCTCTCCCGCCCCAGCTCCCGGGCCCGCTCCAGATCGGCTGCCCTGGTGCGCTTGCTCCGCTCGCGTTCTGTGGCCTGGCCTGCCGGGGTCTTGATCCAGCAGCTCCAGCACAGGCCGTCGCCCTGGCGGTCCCCCCGCTGGCGTAGCTCTGGCTGCAGCTTGGCCCCGCAGCTGGAGCAGCAAGGCACCGCCTCGCCGGCCCTGAGGCGGGCCCTCCGGCGGGCCTGGCGTTCGGCTGGGGTGAGGGCCATCACGACATTGTCTCCGGGTGGTGTGACGCCCGCCATGGTGGTGCCGCCCATCGGGTCAGCCCCAGCCGCTGGAGCGCCCGCGAGACCTGGGTGGGCTGCCATCGGGACGCACCGCCGGTGGTGGTGACCCCGGCCGCTTCCAGTGCCTTCGCCATGGTCCGCAAGGAGGCCCCCGACGCCGCCATGGGCAGCAGGATCCCCCGCAGCCTCTCAGCCGCCTCCGTGGCCTGCTGGCGCCTCGCAGCGTTGGCCGCGGCCGCCCTGGGCCTGGCAGCCCCGAACCGGACCCCACGGCTCCGGGCCTGGGCCATCGCCTCTCGGGTGCGTTCAGAGATCCTGCGCGACTCGAACTCCGCCACCGAGGCCATGACGGACAGGATCAGCCGCCCGGCGCTGGTGGTGGCGTCGATCTCGGGCAGGTCGCAGAACAGGAACCCGGCCAGCCCGTTGGCCTCCGCCTCCCTGCTGAGCCGCAGCACGAACTCGGCATCACGGGCCAGGCTGTCGAGCTTGGCCACCACAACGGCGGCCCTGAGCCTGCGGGCCTCGGCCAGGGCCTGGGCCAGCACCGGCCGGTGGTTCTTCCTGCCGCTCTCCACCTCGGTGAACTCGGCCACCAGCACGGCGCCACGGTCGGCGGCCAGCTGCTGGATCCGCAGCCGCTGGGCATCGAGGCCCAGGCCGCTCTGGCCCTGCCGGTCGGTTGAAACGCGGTAGTAGGCCACCAGCTGGAGCTGGGTGTTACGGGCCGGCGGTGGTGCCGTTACGGATCCGATACCTCCCTCGCCTGTTACGGATCGGGGCGGGGCAGGGCCGGCATGGGCCCCGCAGAAGGTGGCAGTCATGCCAGCACCTCCAGCAGCTGCTGACGACGGCCAGAGCGGGCCAGGGAGCGATGGCCAGCAGCACGGGCCAGCTTCCGCAGCTCGCGCACCGGCAGGGCCTCCAGCGGGGCCTCAGGGGCCTCAGGAGCAGAGGCAGGGGCCGGAAGGAGCAGCAGGGCAGCCGGTGGCGCTGGGGCCAGCTGCAGGGGCACAGGGGCGGGCCTGGATGGTGTCGGCCTCCAGCCGGCCAGCGTCAGCACCAGGGCCACGGCGTGGACCAGCAGGAAGCGGAGCAGCAGGGCCAGGGCCTCGACGGTGGCGGCCGCGGCGACCAGGGCCAGCAGCACGGCCCGGTCGGTGTCGGTGGTGTTCATCGTTCTGGTGCCTGGCCGGGAATGGAGAGCGTCCGGCGGGCAAGACCGACCCCCGGGCCTCGAACCCGGGTGAGCAGAGCCCGCCTTTACGGGTCTGGTCGGTGGTGGTGGTGACCCCGGCGACGTGGTGCGGGCCGTGTCCGTGCTGGCCGGGGGAGGGGATGCCAGCTGGCACCCCCTACGGGCCTCAGAGCAGGCCCCAGCCGGTGGAGCGGCGCCCCTCGGTGCGATCGACCACCAGGCGCAGCCGGAGCTGCCCCAGGCCGAGGCCCCAGGTGCGGGTGGGGCCGTCGTGGTCGGACCAGAGGCCGCAGCCCAGGGAGGCGTCGGCGTGGTCGAGGTGCAGGGCCAACTGGTGGCCGAGCAGAGCCGGCAGGGCGAGGCCGGTGGAGGTGATGGTCATGAATGTGGATGCGATGGAACGGGCAGCACCCCGGTCGGGCGGCGGTGCAGGTTGCAGTGCTTGTGGCGCTGTGCCTGGCCTCCGATACACGGCCATGGCTACTGCCTGCCCACACCATAACGCCTGGTGCCGTGACAGGTGGGGATTGTTGTTGTAACTCGTAACAACCGTCTCCTCTGCTGCTCTCTCAGGGGCGGCGATGTTGCCCCTGTGCCGATGCTGCAGGGGTGGCCACATGGGCGCCGACCACCCCCGGCATGGGGGGAATCTGCCGCGTCACGCGTAGGGAGTGGGCACGGAATACCGCGACCGCTAAATCACCTGGGGCCTGTGAAAACCCAGATCATTCAAGAGCAGCTTCGCCCGATATGACCCGCCCATCGATCAGGTGACTGCATTTCAGACGAGTTGTGCTGAGTGAGCAGAAGCCACCCTGGCCGTACTTCAGCGGTCGTGGGGTTGGCCCCTCACCACGTGGGGTGAAAGCCGAGCTAGTGATGGAATAGTGGTCGTCGTCGTCGGGCTGTTCCCTGTTGTCGATGACAAAGGTGCTCGTGCCTACTCCAGTGGTGAAATGGATATTCACAGATCGGCCAGTGTTCGAGATTTCCAGCTTTGTGCAGGGCATCTTTGAGAACACCGATAACGGGTTTATGTTGATGAGCCTGATATTGCACCTTCTGAAATCGAGCACTTCCCGATCTGCTTGTGTGATGCGCATCCGCACCTGGCCATGGGCAGGCACAGCGATGAGCACGGCGGCGGAGGCGGCGAGGAGTGCGGGGAGCTTCATGGCCCTGGTGGTGGCTGGCCTGCTGCAGTGGAGCGACAGGCCACAGGATCACCCTGCCAGCGGATTCCCCTTCCCGCTGCTGGCCATGCCCCTGAACGTGTTCACGGCGCCCATGGTGGCGTTGGCCCCCTCGAGGAGGCTGGTGCCGATCCTGAGGGCACCAGCGGCGCGGCTGGGCCCTGCGCCGGAGGACGTGGGCGGGGCCGGCATAAGGAGGGAGGGGAGCGGCACGAACGGCGCCATCGGCTCCAGATAGGGCTGCGCCTCATAGAAGGCCTGGGAGTTGTACTGGCTGAGGTACTGGGACACGGTGCCCGCCTGCTCCCGGGTGTACTGCCGATTCCTGAGCCCCTGGTTGATGGCGGTGATGGTGCGGTAGTCGCCCTCCTGCCGCACGAAGTCGCTCATCAGCCGATCGATCGAGGCCCCGCCTGCGGGTTGGCCCGGATCGAGGCCCGGTTCTTGAGGGCGGCGACCGTGTACTGCTGGAGCGCCACGGCGTCGGCCATCGCCTGCTCGGCCAGCCGCTGCTGGTTCGCCTCGCTGCTGAGGATGAACTGGGCGCCAGCGCCCTCGCGGGTCTGCCGCACGGTGTCGGCCTGGTTGATGGCCTTCACCAGGTCCACGTTGCGCTGGGAGCGGCTGTAGGCCAGATCCTGGTTGTACTGGACCGTCTCTCGCCAGTAGTTCTGCTCTCGGTTGGCACCATCCATCGCCTGCTCGACGGTGGACCGCCACCCCTCATAGACAGAGAGGGCCTGCTGTTTGCCCCGGTCGTTGAGGTATTCCTGCTGCTCGGCTCGGTTGCCAACGATGGAACCGAAGATGTTGAGGCCAGTCCTGACGGCACCGATTCCCAGGCCGAGTGTGACGGGATCCATCGGAGCCAAAGGCAGAAGAAATCTCACCTCATTCTATGTGCTATCAGGGAGGCTCTAGCTGGCATATGACCGCTGAACGATTGGGCTACTGCCAACGGCATTCGCCCAGACGGGCGTATTCTCCGATTCGGACTACATTCCCTGGCGTGGTCGGCTTTACAAAGCGAATCCTGTTTATGTGATGTGGGTATTTGTCTTTATAGTGTCCCACAAAACCATTACCCCATAAAAATTCGACCTGGCAGATTCGGCTTCCCATCGCATCTGAGATCCTCGCAAACCCTTCCTTACAGCTATACCAGTCAAGTCCAACGTTCTTGTACTCCTCGCAGTGCCCGAGATTACTGAAAGTGATCCGGCTGCCAAACGGCCAGCCCTCCGGGTTGGCGTTGAGCCACTGCTGGAAGTCGGCCGGCGTGAACTTGAAGGGGGCCGCCCAGCCGCCAGTCGGGGCCAGGAGGACGAGGGCCACGGTGGCCTGGGCCAGGGATCGCAGCATTGGAAGGGCTACTGGCACCCCGCCAGCATCAGCCAGCCCCCGGGATCCATCGGTGAGGATGGTCACCATGCCGGAGGTGGAGAACACGACAGCCGCCTGGGTGCAGCCTTGGGTGCAGCGCTGGGTGCAGGAAGCCGGGATCCCCAGAAATCCGGCCTAGTCATACCAAGGGGTCTCAGCGATTCTCGCCCCAAACCCCCGTTTCCCCTATTCTCCATCCATCATTCTTCCCGCCCGGGCCGCCGCAGGCCCGAGCGTTCCCTTCACCCGCCTCCCGATCACCCACCGCCCGATCACCCGCCGATGGACTGGAGCAGCGACGCGGAAACCAGCCTGAAGGAGATCCCGTTCGTGGTGCGGCCGATCATCCGGCGGCGAATCGAGTCCCTGGCCCGCGAAGCCGGCCTGGAGGGTGTGGATCTCGCCTTCTACCAGCAAGCCAGGGAGCGGTTCGGAAGGAAGTGAATCGGCGATGGGGTAAAAGAGGGGGTTGATCAGGGGCCCGCTCAATGTCGCAGTCCAAGCGCGAACAGGTTGTCAGTCATCTGCGCTACATCCGCCAGGAGCTGCGGGAGATGCACCAGGGGGTGATGGAGGACGGCCTGCTGCCCGAGGCCGGGGAGGTGCGGGGCGTGATGGCCCAGATGGAGGCCCTGCTGGAGCTGCTGGAGGGCAAGGGATCGCGCAAGAAGGACGGCGAGGGCTGAATCGCGACATCTGAGAACGACCATCCCAGCCGTCAAGTCCCTGCAGGGACGCTCCGGTCAGCGGCCGCCCCCCCTTGCCCGACCCGCTGGAGATTGGTTTGCTGGTGTCGTCCCCATCACCCCGCCCGGGCCTCGGCCTCGGGCTTTTTTATTGGCATCCCCTATCGGTGGGGGGAAAATGCTGTCAATACGCCAGAGATGGTGTAGACCAGAGATCGCAGGGATTGGGCCGGGTGATGGGGATCACCGCCAGCGGCTTTCCACCCCCGGGTGGTCAGCCCCCTGCTCCCCTTCCTTCCAGCTCCTTCTAGCGGCAGGTCAGCGCCGGTGCCTCCCCGCTTCCAGCAGACCCGATTCCAGCAGCGGATCACCCAGTCCGGCAACCTGCTGGAGGCGTGGGCCCAGAACCCCTGGCGACGCCTTTCCCTGTTGCTGATCGTGCTGCTGGGCGGCTTCGTGATCGGCGGCAGCGTCGGCTCGATCACCGGCGCCCTCTCCCTGTTCGACCCCCTCGGTGCCCTGGTGTGCGTGCTGGCCATCGAGGCGGCGGCCCGCCTGCGGGGCAGGCTGGTGGCCCAGCCGCTGAAGCTCCGCCTGCAGGTGCTGGACATGGCCCGCATGGGCCTGCTCTACGGTCTGCTGCTGGACGGCTTCAAGCTGCTCTGAGGGTTCCTGCAAGGCCTTCCGGCCTTGTGAGCCCTCAGACGGCGGCGAGCAGGTAGAGCAGGGCCATCCGGATGGGGATGCCGTTGCGGACCTGCTCCTCCACCAGGCTGCGGTCCGGGTCATCGAGCAGGTCGCCGGCGATCTCCACGCCCCGGTTCACCGGGCCGGGGTGCAGCACCGGCACGCCGTCGCGGCAGAGGGCCAGGCGACGGTGGCTGAGGCCGTACTGGCGGTGGTAGGTGTCGAGGCTGGTGAGCAGGTGCTGCTGCATCCGCTCCTTCTGCAGCCGCAGGGTCATGACGGCATCCGCCCCGGGCAGGGCCTCCTCCAGGCGCCGCTCCACCCGCACCCGCCCCCGGGCCGCAACCGGATCGGCCCCCTGGCCCGGCGGCGGGGCCAGCACGAAGTCGGCGAAGCAGTCGGGCAGCAGGGTGGCCGGCCCGCAGAGCACCACGTCGGCGCCGCAGGCGGTGAGGGCCCAGAGGTTGGAGCGGGCCACCCGGGAGTGGAGCACGTCGCCGACGATGACGATGCGGCGGCCCCGCAGGCTGGCGGGGGACGGGGCCTCGGGCTCGAAATGCCGCGCCAGGGTGAACAGGTCAAGCAGTCCCTGGCTGGGGTGGCTGTGCAGGCCATCACCGGCGCTGAGCACAGACACCCGCTCGCCGCAGCGGTCGAGGTCGCGGGCGAGGCTGTGGGGCACCCCGGCGCAGCGGTGGCGCACCACCAGGATGTTGGCGCCCATCGCCACGTAGGTGCGGGCGGTGTCCAGCAGGCTCTCCCCCTTGCTGAGGGAGCTCGAGGAGGGGGAGAAGCTCTGAACCTCCGCCGAGAGCCGTTTGGCGGCCAGCTCGAAGCTGCTGCGCGTGCGAGTGCTGGGCTCGAAGAAAAGGCTGGTCATCAGCCGACCCTGGAGGGCGGGCAGGCGGCGTGCGCCGGCCACCGGCAGGGCCCGGAAGCGCTGGGCAAGTTCGAGAACGGTGGCGAAGTCGTCGACCGAGAAGGACGCCAGGTCGAGCACATGGCGGTGACTCCAGCCGCTCAAGGCGTTCTGCTCCCATCGGACGCCCCAACCGTAGAGGCCAGCAGGGCGGCGAGCCCATCGAGACGGGGCGTGCGATCGCCGCGGGCCCGCCGGCTGACGCTGCGGCTGGCGCGCAGGTACCAGCGCCAGGGCAGCTCCTGTCCCTGGGACACGCCGATGCGCCCGGTCTGCAGCAGCGGCACCTGCCCCGCCGGCCCCGGCCCCTCCAGCAGCTCCGCCAGCGCGGGCGGCCGCGCCGCCAGCCACAGCCCCGAGGCCGGCTCGGCGATCCGGCTGTCCAGGTGGCGGTCGATGGCGAAGCAGCGGGCCAGCAGGCCGGGTCCGGCCGCCGCCCGCTCCGGTGCCTCCGGCAGGGCGGCCGCCCGCAGCAGCACCCCGTTGGCCCAGTCCCGCCGGCCGGTGACCACGTTGACGCAGTGGTGGACGCCGTAGGTGAGATAGACGTAGAAGCGGCCGGGTTCCCCGAAGAGGGTGTCGTTGCTCGCCGAGCGGCGGCGATGGCCGTGGCAGGCCGGCTCGCTCTGGCAGTAGGCCTCGGTCTCGACGATCACGCCCCAGAGCAGGGCGCCCGACGCCTGGCGGCGCAGCAGCAGGCAGCCAATCAGCTCCGGCGCCACCACCTCGGCGGGGCGGGCGAAGAAGGACAGCCCGATGGCAGCGGACTCCGGGGCGTTCACGGGCGGCAGGGGCGGGGGATGGTGCGGGGAAGCGAACCGTCACCGCCCCGGGGCTCCCCGGCGTGCGGGGCACCGCCACAGTGGGGGGAGGCCTGCATCGCAACGGGCCCGCCGACCCACGACTCAACCATGGAAACCGCCAGCTTCAACCTCGGCACCGTTCTCCTGGCCGTCAGCGGCCTGTTCGTGCTGACCACCCTCTTCTTCGGCACCAAGGGCGGCTACTACGACACCGACGACTACGACGGCAACGGCACCGCCCACTGAGACCGACAGGCTGGCAGGTGTGGTGCCCGGCGGGCCGGCAGGTGTGGTGCCACCGCTCAGGGACGACCGAGCCGCTCGGCCTCGGGGCAGTCACCGGTGGTGGGAAGGTCGTCGGCATCGGCGGAGCGGCTCACCGAGGCCAGCCGGGTGCTGACGGCTCCGATCGAGGCCAGCCGGACGCTCTCTTCCCAGCTGTGGCACTCGTCGCCGTCCTCGTCGTCGTAGCGGAGGGTGACCAGATCGCCCTCGATCTCCGCCACCAGGGCCTTCTCGATCCAGCGCTGCTGATCGATGAGGTAGACCCAGACCGGTCGCTGCTCCAGGCGAAATCGGTCGAGCTTGCGATGCAGCATCGTGACGCCGCGGATAAGGTCGA
Source organism: Microcystis elabens FACHB-917 (assembly GCF_014698445.1). Lineage (GTDB taxonomy): Bacteria > Cyanobacteriota > Cyanobacteriia > PCC-6307 > Cyanobiaceae > Cyanobium > Cyanobium elabens. The sequence goes on along the minus strand of NZ_JACJSZ010000042.1, from coordinate 14,990 downwards.
TCCTAGGCAGCACGGCGCCGGCCGCCATGTTCACCATGACCCGATCGATACCCAGTACCGCCCCAGTTCCCAGCACGGTTCCCGGCCCCGTCGCCAGCTGCGAGGAGATCCGGCTGCAGCTGCGCAGCTGGCCCGAGGTGGAGGACTATCTGAGCCGCTGCCGGGGGGTGATCGTGCCGCTGGGCTCCACCGAGCAGCACGGTCCCACCGGCGCCATCGGCACCGATGCCCTCACCGCCGAGGCCGTGTCCCTGGAGGTGGGTCGCCGCACCGGCGTGCTGGTGACGCCCGCCCAGGCCTTCGGCATGGCCGAGCACCATCTCGGCTTCGCCGGCACCATCAGCCTGCAGCCCTCCACCCTGCTGGCCGTGCTCCATGACGTGGTGCTCTCGCTGGCGCGCCACGGCTTCGAGCGCATCTACGTGATCAACGGCCACGGCGGCAACATCGCCACCGCCCGCGCCGCCTTCGCCCAGGCCTACGGCACCGCCGCCTCCCGGGGTCTGCCGGGCGCCGAGCGGCTGCGCTGCCGTCTGGCCAACTGGTTCACCGCCGGCCCGGTGATGCGGGAGGCCCGCGATCGCTACGGCGACCGGGAGGGGCACCATGCCACCCCCAGCGAGATCGCCCTCACCCTGCACCTGGAGCCCAGCCTCGGCGCCAAGCAGCGGCCCCTGCCGGAGGCGGCCCCCGCCGGGCCGATCCACGGCCCCGAGGACTTCCGCCGCCGCCATCCCGACGGCCGCATGGGCTCCGACCCCTTCCTGGCCAGCGCCGCGGATGGGGCCCGCTTCCTGGAGCTGGCGGCGGCGGCCCTGGCCGACGACCTGGCCGACTTCCTGGGGCCGGACGGGGACGCCGGCTGAGGGGGGCGGCTGCCGCGGCTAGGTTCGGACGGCGATGACGGCAGCGACGATGGAGCGGATCACGGCCGACGATGTGCGCAAGGTGGCCCAGCTGGCCCGCCTGGCGCTGCCCGAGGAGCGGATCGCCACCTACACCGTTCAGCTGGAGCGGATCCTGGATTACGTCGCCCACCTCGAGCAGGTGGACACCGAGGGCGTGCCCCCCACCACCCGGGCGGTGGAGGTGGTCAACGTGACCCGGCCGGACGCCGTGGATCCCACCCCGGTGCGCGAGGAGCTTCTCTCCCTGGCCCCCCAGCGGGAGGGTGATTTCTTCCGGGTGCCGAAGATTCTGGGCGACTGAAGCCGGGCCGCCTGCCCGAGCTGCTCAGCGCACGGGGGCGATGGCGGTGCGATGCAGCACTGCGAGCACCCGCCTGCGGGCATGGCGGGTGGGCATCAGCCGGACGAGGGGACGCAGACGGCTACGACGCTTCTTGTGGGAGCGCACGCCGAGGAAGATGTCGTAGAGGAAGTTGAGGCCGTCGGCACGGCTTTCGAACAGACCGAGCCGCTGCGGGGAACCCTTGGCATCGAGAATCGGCTTGGTGGCGTGATAGGCCGGCTGGTATTCGAACCAGGGGATCGATGGCCAGAGATGGTGGATCAGGTGATAGTTCTGGCCCATGATCAGCCAGTTCATCAGCCTGCTGGGATAGACGCGGGCGTTGTGCCAGCGGTTGCGGGACTGGAAGGGCCGGTGGGGCAGATAGTCGAAGAAGAGCCCCAGGGTGACGCCCACCATCAGGGCCGGCGCGAACCAGCAGTTGAAGACGAATGGCAGGAAGTTGTGGCGGGCGGCCGCCACCACGATCAGCACGAAGATCGTGCGGGCCAGCACCCACTCGAACAGCTCATTGTGGCGCCAGAGGCGATGCCGGAAGAAGAAGACTTCGTGATAGAAGAAGCGCGGCGCGATCAGCCACAGGGGCCCGAAGGTGCTGACGATGTGGTCGGGATCGAGCTTGGGATCGTTGACGTGGGCGTGGTGCTGGAGATGCACCCGGGTGAACACCGGGAAGCTGAAGCCCAGCAGCAGGGCGGCGCCATGGCCCATCACCGCGTTCCAGAGGCGGTTGGGGTGGGCGGCGTTGTGGCAGGCGTCGTGGATGACGGTGCCCTCCAGATGCAGGGCCAGGAAGCCCAGGGCCAGCAGGACGGGCAGGGGCCAGCCGCCCACGAACCAGCCCCAGATGGTGAGTGTGGCCAGGCCGTAGCCCGCCAGGAACAGGCCCACCGTGGGGTTCCAGGCGTCGGGAGGATCGAGGTATTGCCTGGGGACGCTCAGTCGGGGCACGACCGTGGTCGAAGCCGCGGCAGCGGACGTGGGTGCCAGCGTGTCTGTCATGGCCTGGGCCAGATCCGGATCCCCGAGGGAGGACCCAGATTACGGAACCCGCCCCGGCGGCGCGACGGGATCGGCGGCGGCGTCACTGGGGAGCGCCCGTGATCGGCAGGGTGGGGAGCGCCGAGGTGACGTCCACGAGGGCGAACTCCGTCGATCCCCAGCCGTCGGGCGGCAGCAGGGCAGGCGCTCCCGCCGCCGGGGCCGCGGCGGCGCCGGCGGCGAAGGCGCCCTGGGTCCAGGCCAGCAGCAGACCCCGCAGGGCCCCGCCGCCGTCCTCGAAGTGGGAGCGCAGGTTGAAGTGGTCGCCGTCGCGCGCCAGCACCAGGCGATGGCCACCGCCGACATTGCGCGCCTCCTGGGCCATGGGCCTGATCGCCTCCGGACCCGAGGGCACCACCCAGTCGCGGGTGCCGCTCACCAGAAGCACCCGGGCGTTCATGGTGCGGGCCGCGCCCTGGTCGAACAGGAGGGACATCGGCGGGCTGACCGCCACCACCGCCTTGACGCGGGGATCGGCGAGGCCGGCCTGGTCGGCGGAGGTGAGGAAACTGCACTGCAGCACCCAGCTGAGGTTGCGGGCCGGGTTGGTGACATCCTTGCAGAACCTTTCGAGGAGGGCCGCGCTGGGGCGGGCACCGGCCAGCTGCAGCACGGTGGTGGCGCCGTAGGACTGGCCCATGGCCACGACGGCGTCGGTGCGCAGGCCCACCGGCAGCCCAAGGTTGCCGGCCGCCGCCGCGTCGATGGCCGCACTGATATCCATGGGCCGCAGCCGCAGATCCTCTGGGCTGGGTGGCGGCAACTTGCCGGAGAGCATCGCCTGCTGCTGGGATCTGTCGCTGCCGGGGTGACGGGGCAGCAGCACGGTGTAGCCCTGGCTGGCCAGGTGCCGGGCCCAGCCCTCGAAGCTTTCCGGATCGTCCCAGAGGCCATGGGAGATCAGCACAAGGCGCCCGTTGGCCCCCGTCTCGGGCTGGATCGTGACCACCTGCAGGGGGGCGGGACGATGGCGGACGGGGATGGCACGCGCATCACGCTTCACTGCCAGCGGGCCCGTCCGGCTCAGGGCCGGATCGACGGCGGCGCCCGGCTGGGAGCCGACCAGGGTCTGGCCCGCCCGCTGCTGGGCGGTGACCCGGTCGATGGCAAAGACGACCTGCTGCAGATCCACCGAGGCGCTCCTGCCCGGCAGCGCCTCGAGCAGGTCCAGCAGGTTGAGGCTCCCCTTGCTCCCGCTGGCCTCCAGGGAGGCGGCCAGCTCGGCGGCGTCGATCGGCTGCGGCACCCCCTCGACCTCCACCACCGCCGAGAGCAGCAGCAGGGCCTGGTTGACGAGGGGGGAGCCCACCGACTGCCGGGCGAAGGCCTTGACCGGCAGGGGGAGGGGGGTCTGGAAGGCCTGGACCAGCCGGCGTCCGATCGCCCCGTTCGTGGCCCGGTCGATCTGGGCGAGGTCGCTGTCACCGGCCAGCAGGCTGCGCTGATCCCTCAGCTCATTCAGCCGGATGGTGAAGGGGGTGTCGATCAGGGGGATGCTGAGCTGAATCTCCTCCAGCGCCCGGGCCGGGGCGGCGGCCAGCACGGCGCCCCCACCCAGCAGGAGCGCCAGGAGGGATCGGAGGGGGCTGTTCATGCATCGGTTCCCGTTGCCGGAAAGAGTAGATGCGGCGCCCTGGCGGGCGGACCGGCCCGGACGGAGGGATGGGGATGCCCACCGGGGGACTCGAACCCCCACGACCTGAGCCACTGGAACCTAAATCCAGCGCGTCTACCGATTCCGCCAGGTGGGCGCGCTTCGACTCTAGGGACAGCCGCCGGCTTCCCCCCCCGCGGGGACCGCCGTCATCAGCGCCCAGAATGGGCCGAGACGTGCCCACGGCCATGCTTGCCACCCTCGGAGGCGTCCTGGCACTCGTGCTCGGGCTGCTGCTGCTGCTGCTTCCCCTGCTGGCCTCGGAACTCAGTCGGGCGCGGGATTCGGTGTGGGGAGCGGTGGTGCTGCTGCTGGGCCTGGTGCTCGTCACCAGCGCCGAGCGGCTCACCGGCGCTCCGATGCTGGCGGTGCTCTGCGGCGGCCTCCTGATCGGGCGGCTGGGCGTGGAGGTGGGCCAGGCCCGCTGGCGGCTGCTGAGCGACGAGGAACGCCAGCGGCTCTGGTCATGGGAACGCTGGCGCACCAGCCTCATCCAGCTCGGCGCCTCCCTGGCGGGGCTGGTGCAGCTGGCCGGTGGCGTGGTCGGCGGCCTGGGGGCCTGGCTGGTGGAACGGCGCGCCGCCCGCCACGCCAGCACCAAGAAGTGGGTGCGCCCGGAGGCCACCGACGGCAGCACGACGGCAGCAACGGATGTCACGGACGTGACGGAGCCGGCCCTGGTGGCCGCGGTGGCGGCGGTGCCCGAAGCAGCCGCGGCGGAGCCGGAAGCGGGCGAGGAGCCGCTCGTGGTGGAGGACTTCGAAGCGATCGATGCGCTGCTGGAGCAGGCCAGGCCTGAGGGCCTGCCGGAGCCGGCGGGCACCGAGGACGCCCTTGACACCGAGACCACCCCAGACCCGGTCAGCCCCTACGACCCCGCGGACGCCAGGGAGGGTCGCGGCGAGGCGGGATAATCCTGCCTTCCCGCTCCCCGGCGACGTGACGGCAAGCCCGGCGTCCTACAAGGACACGCTCAACCTGCTGCAGACGCCCTTCGCCATGCGGGCCAATGCCCGGGTGCGGGAGCCGGCACTGCAGGCCTTCTGGAAGCAGCACGATCTCTACGGCCGGCTGAGCCGCGGCAACCCGGGCGCCCCCTTCACCCTCCACGACGGGCCGCCCTACGCCAACGGGGCCCTGCACGTGGGCCACGCCCTCAACAAGATCCTCAAGGACATCATCAACAAGCACGCCCTGCTGCAGGGGAAGCGGGCCCGCTTCGTGCCCGGCTGGGACTGCCACGGCCTGCCGATCGAGCTGAAGGTGCTGCAGGGCCTGGGCAGCGAGGAGCGGCGGGGGCTCACCCCGATCGACCTGCGGCGCCGGGCCCACGCCTATGCCCTCGAGCAGGTGGAGGCCCAGAGGAGCGGCTTCCGGCGCTGGGGCATCTGGGCCGACTGGGAGGAGCCCTACCTCACGCTGCAGAGGTCGTACGAGGCGGCCCAGATCGGCGTCTTCGGAAAGATGGTGCTGGCCGGCCACATCTACCGGGGCCTCAAGCCGGTGCACTGGAGCCCCAGCTCCCGCACCGCCCTCGCCGAAGCCGAGCTGGAGTATCCCGACGGCCACACCTCCCCCAGCGTCTACGTGGCCTTCCCGGTGGTGGAACTGCCGGAACCGCTGGCCGCCACCCTGGCGGCGGCCGGCATCGACGGCCCCACCGATGCGGCCCACCGGGAGCAGCTGTTCGTGGCCATCTGGACCACCACCCCCTGGACCCTGCCGGCCAACCTGGCGGTGTCGGTGAACGGCCAGCTGGATTACGCCATCTGCCGCGACGGCACCACCAACGGCGGCACCCCCCGCTACCTGGTGGTGGCCGCTCCGCTGGTGGATCAGCTGCGCACGAGCCTGGAGCGCCCCCTCGAACCCCTGCTCACCCTCAAGGGGGCCCAGCTGGAGGGCATCCAGTACCGCCATCCGCTGCTGGATCGCACCAGCCCGGTGGTGATCGGCGGCGACTACATCACCACCGAAACCGGCACCGGCCTGGTGCACACGGCCCCGGGCCACGGCGTCGACGACTTCCACACCGGCAGCAGGTACGGCCTGCCGGTGCTCTGCCCGGTGGACGAGGCCGGCATCCTCACCGCCGAAGCGGGCCCCTTCGCCGGGCTGAACGTGCTCAAGGACGCCAACCCGGCCATCATCACCGCCCTGCGGGATGCGGGTCTGCTGCTGGCCGAGCAGCGCTACGAGCACCGCTATCCCTACGACTGGCGCACCAAGAAACCCACCATCTTCCGGGCCACCGAACAGTGGTTCGCCTCCGTCGACGGCTTCCGCGCCCAGGCCCTGGAGGCGATCGCGGCGGTGGAGTGGCTGCCCGCCAGCGGCCGCAACCGCATCGAGGCGATGGTGCGCGACCGGGGCGACTGGTGCATCTCCCGCCAGCGCTCCTGGGGGGTGCCGATTCCGGTCTTCTATCACCGCCAGACGGGCGAGGTGCTGCTCAACGCCGACACCCTGGCCCACGCCGAGGCGCTGATCGCCGAGCACGGCGCCGATGTCTGGTGGGAGCGGGACGAGGCGGGCCTGCTGCCGCCCGCCTGGGCCGACCAGGCCGACCAGTGGCGCAAGGGCACCGACACCATGGATGTGTGGTTCGACTCGGGCTCCTCCTGGGCGGCGGTGCTGGAGGGCCGGGGGCTGGGCTACCCCGCCGACCTCTATCTGGAGGGCTCCGACCAGCACCGGGGCTGGTTCCAGAGCAGCCTGCTCACCTCGGTGGCGGTGAACGGGACGGCCCCGTACCGGCGGGTGCTCACCCACGGCTTCACCCTCGATGAGAAGGGCCGCAAGATGAGCAAGTCGCTGGGCAATGTGGTGGACCCCGTCGTCCTGGTGGAGGGCGGCAGGAACGAGAAGCAGGAGCCGCCCTACGGGGCCGACGTGCTGCGGCTGTGGGTGAGCTCGGTGGATTACTCCGCCGACGTGCCGCTGGGGCCGGGGATCGTGAAGCAGCTGGCGGATGTTTACCGCAAGGTGCGCAACACGGCCCGCTATCTGCTGGGCAACCTGCACGATTTCGTGCCCGCCGAGCATGCGGTGGCCATCGAGGATCTGCCCCTGCTGGATCGCTGGATGCTGCAGCGCACCGCGGTCGTGATCGAGGAGGTGAGCGCCGATTTCGAGCGCTACGAATTTTACCGCTTCTTCCAGGCCCTGCAGAACTTCTGCGTGGTTGATCTCTCCAACGTCTACCTCGACATCGCCAAGGACCGCCTCTACGTGAGTGCAGCCGGCGATGTCCGGCGGCGCAGCTGCCAGACGGTGCTGCACCTGGTGGTGGAGCGACTGGCGGGACTGATCGCCCCGGTGCTGTGCCACATGGCCGAGGACATCTGGCAGAACCTGCCCTACCCGGTGGCCGAGGGGTCGGTGTTCGAGCGGGGCTGGCCCACGGTGCCGGACAGCTGGGCCGCCCCGGAGCTGCTGGCGCCGATGCAGCGGATCCTGGCGCTGCGCGCCCAGGTGAACCGGGTGCTGGAGGGCTGCCGGGGCCGCGGGGAACTGGGCGCCTCCCTCGAGGCCCAGGTGCAGCTGGAGCTGGTGGAGGCCGGGCCCCTGCGGGAGGCCCTGGCCCTGGTGGAGGCCAGCCCGCACCCCGAGGTCGACAACCTGGCCGACTGGCTGCTGGTCTCGTCGCTGCGGGTCGGCGGGCCCCCGCCGGAGCCGGCGCTGGCGGAGACCGAGGAGGAGGGGGTGCGGGTGCGGATCGCGCGGGCGGCGGGCCAGAAGTGCGAGCGCTGCTGGCACCACGAGAGCGACATCGGCCAGCACCCGGAGCACCCCACCCTGTGCGGCCGCTGCGTGGGGGTGCTGGCGCGCCAGGGGGCGGGGCCGACCGGCTGAATCAGGACGATGGCCCGGAACGGAGGGGCAGGCCCGGGCCGACAGCCCCCCAGCCTGGGGCCGGCAGGAAAGCTCCCGGCGCTGGCGACGGACTCGGCTTCCAGGGGGGAAACAGCCTGGCGCCGAGGCTGAAGGCCCCGGCCAGCAGACCGGCCAGGGCGATCGTCACGCTCCACAGCTGGACCGGCCGGAGGGCACCGAGCAGCTCAATCACGGAGAGTTCCGCCGGGTTCAGCCCCCGCAGCGCCGAGGGTGGGGCTGATGGCGACCCGGCCCCCGGCTCGGCGGCCAGCACCTTCTCCTTCCAGTCGGCGAGCACGCCGTTGAATTCGTTGGAGCCCAGAGCCGCCTCGGCCAGGGGCAGGGTCTGCACATACCAGTCGTAACCCGGCTCCAGCAATCCCTCCGCCTTCAAGCCGTCTTCGACGACACCAGCAGCGGCAGGTGCTTGGTGTAAGCCATCGCGGCCTCGATGTGGTTCCACGGCGTCGGCAGCCTGATGTCGGCCAGATTCACCTGACGCGGACCGCCGCGCTTATCGAGACCGGCGGGGAAGTAGGAGCGCTCCAGGGCAATCACGACGATGCCGGAACACTTCTCCATCAGTTCGGTGATGGCCTTCAGCGGTGCATCGGCGCTGAAGGTGTTGCGGCCGACGGTCTTGGGGATCAGGGATTCACTGCGCAGGCGATCTTCGATCGATCGCACGAAGGATTCCTGCTCCGCCGTGGCGGTGGCACCCACACTCACGAAGACGAGTTTCTCCTCCATCCCGCGCAGCGCCTCGGTGACCGGAGCCCAACGATGCCCCCTCCAGCGCAGCTTGGCCAACGTCGGCAACATGGGGGCCTTCGACCTGGTGAGCTCGGTGTTCCACCGACACCTGGGGCGCTGATGGCCCCCTTTCTGAACGCGGGCTTCGCCCACCTGCCGGGCGTCTTCCGCTCCCTCGCCGCCGATGTGCTGCTGCCTCCGGCTCCGGAGTGTGGCAATGGTCGCCGGCCGCTGCTGTGGGGTGCCACCCTGCTGGCGGCGGGGCTGCGCCGCCGCTGGCTGGCCCTGACGCTGCTGCTGGCCCTGCTGGTGCTGACCACGGCGGTGGACGTGGCCTTCACCGAAGGCAACGGGGCGGGGATGGACGCCCTCAACGTGCGCAGCGCCCCACGGTTCTGGGGCACCGCCGCCGGCCTGATCGGCATCTACCTGCTCACCCTGCCGGTGGAGTTCCTCAACACCTACGGCCAGCGGCGCGATCGACAACCCGGACCAGCGCATCGCCGACGACGTGCAGCGGGCGGTGGTGAGCTCCACCAGCCTGTTCTTCGGATTCTGCGCCGCGCTGCTGGCGCTGGGAGCCTATGTGCTGGTGCTGTTCGGCATCAGCGGCACACTGGTGCTCACCCTGGTGATCGCCACCGTGGCTGGCAATGCGGTGATCCTGCGGCGGGGGCGGCGGCTGGCCGCGCTCACCTTCCGGCAGCAGGCGCTGGAGGCCGATTTCCGCTTCGCCCTGATGCACCTGCGCCGCCATGCGGAGAGCATCGCCCTCCTGCGGGGGGAGCCGTGGGAGCGCACCGGCCTGGGGCGCCGCATCGGCCGGGTGCTGGTGAACCTGGAGCGGGTGATCCGCTGGCGGGCCTTCGTGGGCCAGGGCAGTGGCCTCTACGGCTTCCTGATGCAGTTCGTACCGTATCTGGTGCTGTCCGGGGCCGACTTCAGCGGCCGGGTGAGCCTGGGGCGGCTGACGGTGGGCAGCATCGCCTTCGGCCAGGTGCAGGCGGCGCTGTCGTTCCTGGTGGATCGGGCCGACGACTTCTCGGGCCTGTTCGCCAGCCTGCACCGCATCGGCGAACTGCGCGCCGCCACAGGCGCCCGGCACCCCGCCACCCCAGCCACTCCCGTGGGCCCGGCCCTGCGGCTGCAGCGGCTCAGAGGCCCAGATCGGACAGACCCGGGTGATCGTCGGGGCGGCGGCCGAGGGGCCAGTGGTACTTCCGCTCGCTCTCCTTGATCGGCAGGTCGTTGATGCTGGCGATGCGGGTGTGCATGAAGCCCTGGGCATCGAACTCCCAGTTTTCGTTGCCGTAGGCACGGAACCACTGGCCGGAATCGTCGTGCCATTCGTAGGCGAAACGCACGGCGATGCGGTTGCCGTGGAAGGCCCAGAGTTCCTTGATCAGGCGGTAGTCGAGCTCCTTAACCCACTTGCGCGCCAGAAACTGCTTGATGGCCTCGCGGCCGCTGACGAACTCGGCCCGGTTGCGCCAGACACTGTCCGGGCTGTAGGCCAGCGCCACCCGCTCAGGATCACGGCCGTTCCAGGCATCCTCGGCCAGGCGCACTTTCTTGGCCGCCGTTTCGGCGTCGAAGGGGGGAAAGGGGGGCCTGGGGGCTTCCGGAGTGGTCATCGAGGCAGAGATTCCACAGCGTGGACAGGCTATTTCAGGAGGGAATCGTGTAGGTGTTCCCCCGCTCACTGCGCACCAGGAGGGACGAGGAGGTCTGCCGGTAGGCGGCCAGGGTGCTGCAGCCGTTGCCGGGCTCGGTGATCAGCAACTTCTCGATCCGCTTGCCGTCGGAGCGGAAGGTGACCGTGAACGCGGTGGAGCCGCCCGCCGCCAGGCAGGCTTCGGAGCGGCCGTTGAAGCTGCAGGTCTGCCAGGCGGTCTGGGCGTGGGCCGCCGGGAGGGCCGGGAGAGCCAGAGCGGCGCCGGCGGTGGCCATGCCGCAGAGGGCCACCAGGGGGGATCGCATCGGGGGTCGGCGCCGGGAGGATCCACTCTCGTCCCCCCAGTGCCCAGGGCTGCCCCCATTGATGCGGAGGCACGTCACTGTTCAAGGCCACCTGCACGCAGGATGTCGACCAGGACATCCAGGACTTCAGAAACGTTCGAAGAATTTGCAGTGAACAGCTTTCCGATGCACACAAAGCTCTCACGCCTGAGCCCAGCTTCGGCAAAGCCGCTGTCCGAAAGAGGTATTGCCAGCCGATCTGCGTAGGACTTGCTTGTGATCTGACACAGCACAAAGTCTCCGATTCCAACGTCTGCAATGGCCAAGGCCGGCCTGCACTTGGCTTGCGACAGGTCGGAACAAGGAAAGGGGATGAGTACGACGTCCCCTATTGCAGGTGGGCCCATGCAGATTCCTCTTCTGAGTTCAGCCAGTCGGCCGCCAGAGCTCCTTCACTCAAGACAACTCCGCTGACGACAGAGTCAGGGGCTTCACTGGGGATAGAAACGAACACCTTGGACCCTGTCTTCAGATGGACAGGATTCTGGATTCTGATACGCCCATCTGTTTCAACGTCAGCCTTAAAGATCCTTTCCACAGGAATGTGCCAGTTGTCCTACGTCAGCGTTCATTCAGCCTAGCTTCAATGTTGTCGGCATGAACGCAAGCTCAAACGCCACCTCTGAAATAGGTGGTCGACAGGACGCTTCTGTGCGGGCAACGTTGAGCACCGCCCGACTCACCCCCCCAACCCTCGGCAGGCCGGGTCCAGGTGCTCGGTGAGGATCTTCTCCAGGATGGACAGCGACCAACTGTGGCGGCGGCCGCCGTGGATTACATCCAGCAGAACGCCCACCTGGCAACCGGATCCGGCCAGGCCCTCCACGCCGTGGGTGCCGGAGATCAGCAGCAGCAGGGACTCGGGCTCGACAGCGCCCAGGGCCGCCGCATCGATGGGGAGGGGCGGGGCCCTGGACGATCAGAAGGGGACGTCGTCGTGGCGCGTGACGGCCTGGATCTCCGGGGCGCTGGCGAAGATCTGCTAAGGAGTCGATGAAGGCCAGCACATCCTCGGAGCTGTCGATCCAGCGGAACCGCGACAAGGACCATTGTCTTGGCGACTGGAGGGAGGGCATCAGGGCGTAGCGCTCCGGATCGGCATCGGCGCCTGGATCGGAATAGATGCACAGGCCGAGGCGGAAACCGTTGCGCTCCGTCTGCAGCCACCAGCCCCAGTCTTCGTTGCAGAAGAAGGGCACCGGAAGGCCAGCCGAGGGGAGCCTTTCCTGCAGGTAGGTGCACAGGGCCTTTCCGAACATCCCGTCGTTGACGAGTTCCTGCTTCTCTCCCTCGAGGATGGGGAACCTGCTGGACTCGATCAGGAGGCAGGTTCGGGGAATCATGGAGTCCCTGCTGGAACGACGCCAGCCGCATCATCACCGCCTGGCAAGGGCGGGATCACCAGGGCCGGCCGGTTCCCCGCATGCTCCCCACCCCGGCGCCCAGGCTCCCCCGCCATGGCGGGCTGCCTACCATCGCCCCTTTGCCGCCCTTCCCCATGGCCAGCCAATGGCAGAATTTTCTACGCAACCTGGGGGAGTGGCGGGGCAGCTTCACCACGATCAACGCCGGCGGGGAGGTGCTGGAAAGCCACCCCTCGGTGCTGACGCTGGCGGCGGGCGATGACGACGACCACCTGGTGCGCTTCAGCCTGCAGCGCTGGCCCGCCGGCACGGCGATCGCCCCGGGCGGCGGACCGGCGCCGGGGGCGGGCGAGCCCAGCCGCGCCATGGAGCAGGACTACCGGAGCCTCGGGCGCCAGGTGGTGTTCTTCGATTCCGGGGCGTTCAACAAGGGGTCGCTGCAGGTGGCACCGAACACGGTCTTCGGCGGTGAGTTCGGCTTCATCGCGGCAAACCGGCGCCACCGGATCGTGCAGCTGTACACCCCCGACGGCTACTTCGATCAGCTGGTGCTGATCCGCGAGTTCCGCGCCGGCAGCGACGCCGCCGAGGCCGCGCCCGCCAGTGCCGAGCAGCTGCTGGGCCACTGGCAGGGCCAGGCGGCCACGATCAGCGCCGACTGGAGCGAGTCCGACACCACCGAGGCGCAGATGGAGCTGGGACCCACGGAGCTGGCGGAGCTGCGACTGCTGCCCGATGGCGGCTTCGTGCAGCTGCCGGAGCAGGTGAGCCACCGGGCGGCCTTCGAGCTGGTGGGCGGCTGGCTGCCGGCCCCGGGCCGGATGGAGCGCCTGATCCGCCGCTACGACGCCACCGGCGCCTGGATCTCCGCCAGCCACGAGGTGCTGGAGCGCGTCTGAAGGGCCGGCACGCCGGCAACGGTCTCACCACGGCGGCAGCACATCCAACATCTGCCAGAGAAGCGGGCACATTCTCATTGCGCCTGAAAAAGATAAGCAGGGTTGGATGACAGATCAGCAGGCCCGTCTTCGCAACAGCCCACGAGATCGGCCAACAAATCAGCTGCTGAGGGTTGTACGGCGTCTTCCACGCCCTGCCCCGAGGATTGGAGAAACGCCGTCAACGCACGTCGCACCAACTCAGACTTGCTGAGGTGGCGCCGTTGGGCCTGCTCTGTGAGCTGGGCATCAAGGGCCTCGCTCAACTTGAGTGAGATCACCGCCATGGCAGGCACCTCGTCATCGGCATCCCTATCCTGCCGGCTGCCAGGCTGACTTACGGCTCACCCACAACCCCCGGCAAGCCCGCAACACCACATCGGCGCAGCGCCCGTAGACGGCGGCCCGCCAGGCGGGGCTGTCGATCAGGAAGGCGTCGCGCACCTGGCGGCGGATCGCTTCGCGGTGGGGGGTGGGGGGTGGGGCGATCGGGCACGGCGTGCAGCCAGGCATCGGCGCGCAGGGCCGCCAGCACCTGATCGATCGGCCGGGTGCCGAACTCCAGGGCCAGGTAGCTGAGCTCCACCGCAGGGAGCATGCGGCGCAGAAACACCGGCACCGAGCCCGACACCACCGACGAGCTGGAGGGGCCCCGGCCGGGCCGGGTGACCTCCTGGCCATACCAGCGTTGCAGCCGCTCCCAGTCGGCGTCGGCGGCGCCGCTCCCGATCAGCTCCCCGTAGCCCCAGGGGCCCAGGCCGGTGTGCAGGTCGATCACCGCCAGGCGGCGGCAGGCCGGGCCCAGGTGCTCGGTGAGGATCGTCTCCAGGGTGGACAGCGACCAGCTGGGGCGGCTGCCGCCGTAGAAGAGGCCGGTGGGATGGGTGTACTGGCCGCGCTGCAGCGCCGCCTGGTAGGCGGCCATCCCGTGCCCCGTGATGAAGGCCTCCAGCAGGTCGTCGGCCCGTTGCCGCTCGGGCCCGTCCCAGTCGCCGGGCAGCAGGGCGTCGTGGAGGGCGTCGTAGGCCGGGTTCTCGGGCAGGGGGCCGCGGAAGTCGAAGCCGTTGCGGTTGAGATCAATGTTGTGTTCGTTGCCGCGGCGCAGCCAGGCGAAGCCATGGGGGTTGAGGGCATGGATCAGCAGCGCCCCGCCGCCGGCCGGCAGGGCGCCGTGGAGTTCATCCAGCAGCACGCCCACCTGGCAACCGGATCCGGCCAGGCCCTCCACGCCGTGGGTGCCGGAGATCAGCAGCAGCAGGGACTCGGGCTCGGCGGGGCCCAGGGCCGCCGCATCGATGGCGAGCGTCTCGCCGGCCGGGCCGCGGTGATCGGGCAGGACATGGCTGGTGAGCCGGGCGCCGGCGCCAACGGCGGCGGCCAGGAACGCCTCACGGGCCGAGGGGTAGTCGGGTCGGAAGAAGTCGCTGGTGGCCATGGGGGAGGGTGCGGGGCTGGGGCGGTCAGAGGGGAACGTCGTCGTGCCGCGTCACGGCCTGGATCTCAGGGTCGCTGGAGAAGATCTGCTCGAGGGCGTCGATGATGGCCAGCACATCCTCGGAGCGGCCGATCCAGGAAAACCCCGACCAGGACCATTGTGTTGGCGCCTGGATGGAAGGCATCAGGGCGTAGCGCTCCGGATCGGAATCGGCGCCTGGATCGGAATAGATGCACAGGCCCAGGCGGAAGCCGCGCGTTCGGTCTGCAGCCAACTGCCCCAGTCTTCGTTGCAGAAGAAGGGCACCTGAAAGCCGGCCGAGGGGAGCCTTTCCTGCAGGTGGGTGCAAAGGGCTTGTAGGAACATCCCTTCGTTGACGAGTTCTCGCTTCTCTCCCTCGAGAATGGGAAACCTCCTGGACTCGATCAGCAGGCAGGATTGGGGTGTCATGGGGTCTCTACCCAACGCTGCCCCTGAGTGGCAGGCAATGACTTTAGAGGTCACCAAAGATTCGCTGGGGGCCTGTCCACTCGAGGGGCTTGTTGGACTAAGCCGCTCCGCGGCAGATTCAAATCCAGTGTAGCCAGAGACATGCAATATGGCCAGCAAGCGCTGATTTGATTGCCGAGCAGCCTTGGGCTTCGGCAGCAGGCCCGATT
>NZ_JACJSZ010000041.1 GCF_014698445.1 Microcystis elabens FACHB-917 | reverse complement strand
TCGATGGCGGCGATGACCGAACGGATCGCCAATGCCGTCTGCTGCTGTATGCCTTGCACCGAAAGGGAGCTCAGGGTCGCGGAGGCTTATGGGTAATCAAGTCAACGGAAGGGCGGGGAATAGATCAGGCCGCCGTCCTTCCACTGTCGGTTGAGGCCGCGGTCGAGCTTGAGGGCGGAGGCGGGGCCGACATTGCGGTCGAAGATCTCGCCGTAGTTGCCCACGGCCTTCACCGCCTTGACGACGAAGTCGGGAGGCAGGCCCAGCTGCTTGCCGAAGTCACCCTCCACCCCAAGGAAGCGCCGCAGGTCGGCCTGGTTGGTGTTGGCCTTGGCCTCCGCCAGCCTGGCGTCGACGTTGGCCTGGGTGATGCCGCTCTCCTCGGCCTGCATCAGGCCGTAGACGATCCAGCGCACCGCGTCGGCCCAGGCGGGATCGCCGTTGGTGGTGGCGGGGGTTAGCGGCTCCTTGCTCATCACCACCGGCAGCAGCGTGTGCTCGTCCGGTTTGGGGAAGCTGGTGCGCTTGCCCGCCAGCTGGGAGCGGTCGCTGGTGACGGCCACGCAGCGGTCGCCCAGATAGGCGGCGAAGGTCTGGTCGCTGGTCTGGAACTTCAGCGGCGTGTACGGGATGTTCTGCTCCCGCATCCGGTCGGCCAGGTTGAGCTCGGTGGTGGTGCCGCTCTCGACGCAGATCGGCTTGCCGGCAAGCCCCTTGAGGTCCTTGATGCCGCTGGCGACGGGCACCAGCACCCCCTGGCCGTCATAGAAGGTGGTGGGGGCGAAGCTGAGGCCGTTGCCGCCGGCCGCGTCGCGGCTCAGGGTCATGGTGGTGTTGCGCGACAGCAGGTCCACCTCGCCGCTGGCCAGGGCGGCGAAGCGCTCGCTGGAGTTCAGGTCGCGGTACTCCACCTTCTCCGGATCCCCCAGCACCGCGGCGGCCACCGCCTTGCAGACGTCCACATCCAGGCCCAGGTACTTGCCGTCGGGGCCCACGAAGCTGAAGCCGGGCAGTTTGCCCTCCACCCCGCAGATCAGCTTGCCCCGCCCGGTGATCGTGGAGAGCTTCTGGCTCTGCACGCCGCCGCCGTCGCCGGCGCAGCCGGCGACCAGACCGGAGATCAGTCCGGCGCCACAGAGGGCTGCCACCAGGAAGCGGTTGCGGGTCCGGATCATGCCTGCGACGGAAAGGTGGCCGCATTGTTGCAGGTGCAGGCCGTTGCAGGTAGGCCCTGTGGAACCTCCTCAGCGGAAGGGGGGGGAGATGTGCAGGCCGCCCTGGCTCCAGAGACGGTTGAGGCCCCGCTCGAGGCCCAGGGGGGTGGCCTTGCCCAGGTGGCGCTCGAACAGCTCGCCGTAGTTGCCCACCGCCTTGACCACCCGCAGCGTGAAGTCGGCGGGGAGGCCAAGCTGGCGGCCGAACTCCCCCTCCAGCCCCAGGAAGCGGCGCAGCTCGGCCTGGCTGGCGTCCTTCGCGGCCGCGGCCCTCCGGGCCTCCACATTGGCCTGGGTGAGGCCGCTCTCCTCCGCCTGCACCAGGGTGTGGCTGATCCAGCGCACCGCATCGGCCCAGGCCGGATCCGCCTGGATGGTCACCTTGGCGCTGGGCTCCTTGCTCAGGAGCTCGGGAAGCAGCACGTGGGCGGCCGGGTCGCGGAAGCCGCTGCGCTTGGCAGCCAGCAGGGAGCTGTCGCTGGTGATGGCGGCGCAGCGGCCCTGCTCGTAGGCCGGGTAGGCCTGCTCGCCGGACTGGAAGCGCAGCGGCTGGTAGGGGACCCCCAGCTCCCGCATCCGATCGGCAAGATTGAGCTCGGTGTTGGTGCCGCTCTCGACACAGATCGGCTGGCCGGCCAGCTGCCGCAGGCTGAGGATGCCGCTGGCCGCCGGCACCATCACGCCCTGGCCGTCATAGAAGAACACCGGACCGAAGCTGAGGGCATTGCCCCCCGGGGCGTCGCGGCTGAGGGTGTGGGTGGAGCTGATCGAGAGCAGGTCGACTTCCCCGCTGTTCAGGGCCACGAAGCGCTCGCCCGCCGTCACCGGCCGGAACTCCACCGTGGTGGGGTCCCCGAGCACGGCGGCGGCGACAGCCCGGCAGAAATCGGCGTCGATGCCCACGAAGGCCCCGCCGGGGCCCACCGTGCTGAAGCCAGGCACGGCCCCATCCACAGCGCAGACCAGCCGTCCCCGCTCGCGGATCCTGGCCATGGTGGGGCTGCCCGGATCCCCGTTGCCGGCGGCGCAGCCCACCAGCGCACCGACCAGCGCCAGCCCCAGCAGGCCCTCTTTGGTCATCCCGGCAGGATCACCCGGTCGATCACATGCACGATGCCGTTGTCGCAGACGATGTCGGCAGAGACGACCGTGGCGTTCTTGACCTCGAAGGGCTCCGCCCTGCGGATCGCCACCGGGGCGCCCTCCAGGCTCTCCCACTCCGGCTGCTCCACCAGTTGCTCCCGCCGGTAGGCGCCGGAGAGCACATGGAACTTGAGGATCCGGGCCAGCTGGGGCGCGTTGTCGACCAGGGTCTGGACCGTGCCGGGTGGCAGGGCAGTGAAGGCGTCGTCGACGGGGGCGAAGACGGTGAAGGGCCCGGGGCTCTCCAGGGCCCCCGTCAGACCGGCCACCTCGACGGCGGTGAGCAGGGTGGCGAAGCAACCGGCGCCCTTGGCGGTTTCGATGATGTTGGCCATGGGGATCTCCTAGCGGTAGTCCTGGGTCTCGATCTGGCTCAGGCGCGCCTCGGGCCGCAGGAAGCGATCCATCTGGGCCTCGAAGAAGCGCCGGTTGGCCAGCAGGTGCTCGGGGTCGGTGTCATCGAGCGGATAGAGCAGGGCGCAGCGCAGGGCCTGGATCACCGCCGAGGTGACGTTGTACATGGAGCGCTGGAAGCTGATGCCCAGCTGGATCAGCTGATCCTCCTTACCCCGCTTATGGGTCTTGTAGAGATCCACAAGATAGGGGGGCAGGAAATGCAGCATGTCCTGCATGAGCAGGGTGGGAGGGATGCCGGCCGAGCCCACGGGGAACACGTCGGCATAGAGGATGCCATAGTGGAAATCAGCCTGATCGGCTGGCACCTGGCCGGCCTGGGCGTTGTAGCTCTTGGTGCCCCGGAAGGGGGCCGTGCGGTAGAAGACCGCCTCCACGTAGGGGAGAGCCGCTTCATAGAGCCAGGTGAAACCTTCGCTCTTGGGGATGATCTCAAAGCATTCCCCGCCGATGAACACATGGTGATAGATCGGCCGGCCGGCCACGGCGAAGATGCCGTTGACCAGGAAGTTCATGGCATCCGGTACACCCTTGAAGCCGCCTTCGTCGTAGATGTCGCTCATCTCGAAGAACACCGGTGCCATCACCTCCCAGAACAGACCGAGGTTGGCGTAGTAGCTCATCTTCTTCACCTGCTCCATGAACATCTCAGGGAACAGGCGATAGAGGCCGAGCATCAGCGGATTGCTGCGGAAGTAGGCCTTGATGGCGCGATCGGCGTTGACCCGGTAAGCGTCGCTGGCGAGATAGTCGTAGAAGCGGCCGCCCATGCCCTGATGCCAGAGCATGGCCTCCATGCACGCCTCGGCGAACTCCATGTTGATCCGGTCGTGCCAGAGGTGATGGAGCAGCTTCGGCATCTTGCCGGTCTCCCCCTTGGCCATGAACTCCAGCAATTCGGGGTGGGCCTTCTCGCCACCACGCCAGATCCGTAGCTTGGATTGATCGCCGGCGTAGGAATTGGGGAGATCGAGGTACTCCTGACTGATGAAGTACTTGAAGGCCGGCAGGGGATCGAGGAACACCTGCTCGGCGATGTAGAGCAGGTCGCGCCAGTAGAAGTCCATCGGTACGGCATAGGCCTTGTAGATGCCGATGATCTGCATCAGGTTCTCCGGCGTGTCCGGCAGCATCGAGCCGCCGGCCTCCAGCCGGTGGATCACATCGGCATAGCGATGGGTGGAAGGCGGGATCAGTGGAACGGTCACGGGCTCGGGGGCCGTGGCGGTGGGGGGCGTCATGACGTGCGCAGCTCCGAGGAGGAAGGGAGGGTGACGGCGACGAGGGGGGAGGCGGCGGCGAGGCTGAAGGGCTGGGCGGCCTCCCGGCTGAGGAACGGCTGGGTGCGCACAGCCAGACCAGTGGATTCGGTTTCACTCCAGCCCGTGAGGGCCGTAGGCCAGAGGCCCGCCGCGATCACCAGAACCGTGAGGGCCATGGCCGGCGCCCGCTCGCTCCAGCAGGTGGAGGTCCATTCGGCACGCTCGTTGTCGAGGCGGCCGAAGCCCACCCTGTTGAAGAGGCGGATGGCGTAGACGGCGGTGAAGCCCGAGGCGATCAGGCTGACCAGGGTGATGCGGGGGAAGATGGTCCAGCTGCCCTCGAACACCAGCAGCTCGGCCGGGAAGCCCGCCAGGCCGGGAATGCCGGCGGCCGCCATCATGGCCAGCAGCAGCATGCCCATGGTGAAGGGCAGCCCGCGCAGCGGATTCATCAGGCCGGAGAGCTCGGGGATGGCGGTGGTGCCGGTCTTGCGCTCGATCAGACCCACGCAGGCGAACAGCAGGGCCACGATCATGCCGTGGGCGAGCATCTGGGCCACCGCCCCCTGCAGGCTGAGGGGGGTGGCGGCCGAGAGCCCAAGCACCAGCAGGCCCATGTGGCCGAGGGAGCTGAAGGCCATCAGGCGGCGGATGTCGCTCTGGGCGATGGCGTTGAGCGCCCCGTACACCGCACTGATGGAGCCGGCGGCGGCGATCCAGGGCGACCAGGCGGCCCAGGTGTCCGGGAGGAAGCCCACGCCGAAGCGCAGCAGGCCGTAGGCGCCCAGCTTGGAGACGGAGCCCGCCAGCAGCATCACCACCGGGGTGGGGGTCTGTCCGTAGGTGAAGGGCTGCCAGCCGTGCAGGGGAAAGACGGGAAGCTTCAGGCCGAAGGAGAGCAGCAGCAGGGCCAGGATCCAGCGTTGGGCCGTGGGGGAGAACTGGGCCTGGCGAAGATCCTCGAAAGCGAAGAGCGGACCGGCGGGATTGAACCAGGCGAAGGCCAGCACGGCCGCCAGCAGGGCCAGGCCGGAGACGGCGCTGTAGAGCAGGAAACGCACCGCGGCACCGGCCCGCTTTTCGCCCCCCCAGACCGCCACCAGCAGGGTGATCGGGATCAGCACCAGCTCGAAGGCCAGGAGGAACAGCAGGGCGTTGCGGGCCAGCAGAGCCCCGACGACACCCAGGTTGGTGGCCAGCATCAGGGAGAAGAACAGCCGCGGCCGGGACTGGTCAGCCGCTGCCGAGAGGATCGAAAGGCAGGTGATCAGCGCGGTGAGCAGCACCAGCGGCAGCGAGAGGCCATCCAGACCGAGATCGAGCCTGAGCCCGAGTTTCGGCAGCCAGGAGAGCTGCAGGTCGGCGGGGGGGTGCTGCCAACAGAGCAGGCCGACCAACAGCTGCAGGGCGCCGAACAGGGCCGCGATGCCGCGGACCCGAACGGAAGCGACGGTTGCCGGCAGCAGGGGCAGCAGCAGGGTGCCGGCCAGGGGTGCGGCCAGGAGAAGCAGGAGCACGGACGATCCCATCAGCGGAACGGGCGAACGAGTTCGGAGGGAACGGAAGGGGCGGAGGCCAGCAGCCAGGCGGCCATCAGCAGAACCCCGAGAACGAGGGTGAGGGCATAGGCCTGGGTGCGGCCGGAGGTGGTGAAGCTCAGGCGGCGTGCACCCTCGAGGGCGGCACTGCCGGAGGCACCACTGAAGCCCTCGATCAGCCGGTCATCCGACCAGGAGCTGAGCCGGGCCAGGGCCACCACCAGCCACACGACGGTGCGGTGGTAGACGCGCTCGGTCTGCATGTCGTGGGCCAGCCAGTCCTGCAGGCCGCCGAGGGCGGCGGGCAGATGGGCCAGGGGGTGGGGCCGCAGGTAGAACGCCGCCGAGAGGCCGCCGCCCACGAGGGTGGAGATCAGCAGGGGCACCGCCAGCGGACCCCAGCCCGGAAGCGGGGACAGGGCGAAGACGCCGTTGATCACCAGCAGCTGCGGCAGGTGCAGCACCAGACCCATGAGCATGAAGGTGGGCAGGGCCATCAGCCACAGCACCTCCGCGGAGCGGGTGGTGAACACTGACGGACGGCCGCCCCAGATCAGACCGAACACCCGGATCAGGCCCGCGCTGATCAGGGCATTGGTGAACAGCACCAGGCAGCCGAGCAGCACCGGATGGGAGCCCTCGGCCGTGAGCTCCATGAGCTCGCGCAGGGCGGCGAAGCCACCGAACGGCGGCAAGGCCATCAGGCCGGCGGCACCCGTGAGGAAGGCCAGGCCCATCAGCGGACGCTTGCTCCACAGGCCCCCGAGCTGGGTGAGGTCCTGGGTGACGTTGGTGATCACGATGGCGCCGATCACCATCAACATCAGCGCCATCGGCAGGGGGTACACCAGCATCAGGTGGTCGGCCACCGTGATGCCGCCCAGACCCACCGCCACGAACAGCAGGCCCAGCCAGCTGCTCACCAGGAAGGAGAGGGCCCGCTTCACATCGATCTGGGCGAGAGCGATCAGGGAGGCCACCAGGGCAGTGGTTCCGCCCACGATCACGAGCACGGTCTGCACCAGGGGGCTCAGTTCGATCAGAGGCTCGAGCCGCAGCAGCACCCAGGCGCCGCCCACCACCACCACCGAGTTACGGAGCACGGTGGAGGGCAAGGGGCTCTCCATGGCCTCATCGAGCCACAGGTGCAGGGGGATCTGGGCGCACTTGCCCATCGGCCCGGCGATCAGGGCCAGCAGGATCAACGGCAGAACCTGGGGAAGGGGGTTGCCATTGTTGACCTGATCGGCGGCCCAGGCCTGCAGCCCGTGGAAGTTCCAGGTGCCGGTGATCGGCAGCAGGGCGATCAGGCCCACCAGCAGGATCAGGTCGCCGATCCGCTTGGTGAGGAACGCATCGCGTGCGCCCTTGACCACAAGGGGCTGGTTGTACCAGGTGCCCACGATCAGGTAGGTACCCAGGGTGAGCAGCTCAAGAATCACGTAGCTGAAAAACAGCGAGTCCGTGAGCACCAGGGCGCACAGACCGGCCTCGAAGAAGCTCAGGGACCCGAAGAAGCGGGGCCAGCCCCAGTCCATCTCCAGATAGCCGATGGCGTAGATCTGCACCAGCACATGCAGGCCGGTGATAACCGTCATCGCGATCAGGGCCGGCTCGGTGATCAGGCCGTCGAAGCCCACCTTGAGCCCCGCGGTCTCCAGCCAGGTCCAGCCGAAGGTGAGGGGCTTGTAGAGAGCGGCCGCACCGGCGGCGGAATTGGAATGCAGCCCCATCAGGGCGGCGGTGCTGTGGACGAAGGACACGCTCACCAGGGTGAGGTTGAGATAGCCGCAGGGGCGGGGGCCCGTGCGTGAGATCAGCCCCGGAGACCACAGCAGCGACAGCAGGGACGCCACCAGGGGATAGAGGGGGACCAGCCAGGCCGTCTGGGCGAAGAGCAGGGTCATGGCGGGAGAACGATCGAGGCCATGGATGGCCCGCGTGGTGGCGAACACTAAGATCCCCCGCGCTGAGCCGAGGCCCTCCCAGGAAGGAAAGACCTATGGCTCCACCAAACACTTCTTATCAGTCGGCAGGAGCCTGCCAGGGGATCAGGCGTCGGCGCTGCGCCGGCGACGCCACAGACGCCATGCCTTTTCCAGCTCCAGATAGAGGAAGAACAGCAGACTGAAGCCTATGCAGATGCCCAGATCCTGCGCCGAGAGGGGCACGGTGCCGAAGAATGTGGACAGCACAGGCACGTAGAGCAGGGACAACTGCAGCAGGGTGGTGAACACCACCGCCCCCAGCAGCCAGGGGTTGCTGAACGGCGCCACCTGCACCAGGGGACGGTCGCTGCGGGCCGCCAGGGCATGCCCCATCTGGGCCAGGCACAGCATGGTGAACACCATCGTCTTCCAGGGGCCGCCGGTGTGGGAGGCGTAGAGCATCATCGCGATCGTGATGGCGGCGAACACCACACCGATGCGCAGGATGTAGCTGCCGATCCCCCGGGCGAAGATCGATTCGCCCGGTTCGGCGGGCGGACGCTGCATCAGGCCGGCCTCGCCCGGCTCCAGGGCCAGGGCCAGGGCGGGCACGCCGTCGGTGACCAGGTTCATCCACAGGATCTGGATCGGCGTCATCGGCACCCCCATCAGACCCAGAAGGGGAGCCGAGCCGATCGTGATCAGCTCGCCCACGTTGCTGCCGAGGATGTACTTGATGAAGCGGCGGATGTTGGCGTACACCAGCCGGCCCTGCTCCACCGCGTTCACGATCGTGGCGAAGTTGTCATCGAGCAGCACCATGTCGGAGGCCTCCTTGCTCACCTCGGTGCCGGTGATGCCCATGGCCACGCCGATGTGGGCCTGCTTGAGGGCCGGAGCGTCGTTGACCCCGTCCCCGGTCATGGCGACGATCTGCCCCAGGCCCTGGAGCCCCTTGACGATGCGCAGCTTCTGCTCCGGCGCCACCCGGGCGTAGACGCTGCAGCGGCCGACGATCGCGGCCAGCTCGCCGGCGTCGGCCTCCTCCAGCTGGCGGCCGAGCACCACCTCGGCTCCGGCCTCCACCAGGCCGATGCTGGCGGCGATCGCCCGGGCGGTGAGGGGATGGTCGCCGGTGATCATCACCGGTCGGATCCCCGCCTCGCGGCAGCGGCAGACCGCCAGGGCCACCTCGGGGCGGGCGGGATCCAGCTGGGCCATCAGGCCGAGCAACACCTGGTGCTCCAGGTCCTGTTCGGGGCTGCGGTGGTGGGGGGCGCAGGCGAAGGCGAGCACCCGCAGGCCGGAGGCGGCCAGGTCGCGGGCCTGCTCCAGCCACCACTGGCGCTGCTCCTCGTTGAGGGCCGCCACGCCGGAGCCGTCGAGCCAGCGGTCGCAGGTGCCGAGGATCACCTCGGGGGCGCCTTTGCTGATCATCAGGGTGGCCGACCCGGCGGCGCTGGCACCGAGGGGGGCCTGGAGGGTGCCCTCGCGGTCCTGCACCCAGACGGCCATCAGTTGGCGTTCGGAGCTGAAGGGGATCTCGGCTTCGCGCCGGTAGTGGCTGCGCAGGGCGAAGCCGTCGAGATCGGCCTTGGCGGCGGCCACCACCAGGGCCCCCTCGGTGGGATCGCCCAGGATCTCCCAGCGGCCGTCCGGCTCCTGCTTGAGCTCGGCGTCGCTGCAGAGGACACCGGCCTGCAGCAGCAGATTCCGGCCCCCCGGCGCCAGGCCGCTGGTGGCACCGGCCGGGGGGGCCAGGTCGGCGGCGCGGAACTCGCCCCGGGGGTCGTAGCCGTTGCCGCTCACCGCCAGGGCCGTGGTGCCGCTGCGCAGTTCCTGCACCACCTGGCGGTTGAGGGTGAGGGTGCCGGTCTTGTCGGTGCAGATCACCGTCACCGAGCCCAGGGCCTCCACCGCCGGCAGGCGGCGGATCAGGGCGGCGCGCTGCACCATCCGCTGGGTGCCGATCGCCAGGGTCACGGTGATCACCGCCGGCAGGCCCTCCGGCACGATCGCCACCGCCATCGACAGGCCCACCTCCAGCAGATCGAGCAGGCCCTGGCCCAGCAGCCAGCCGAGGGCCACCACCACGGCCACCAGGGCGAGGGCGGAGCCCACCAGCACGTTGGCCAGGCCATCGAGCCGCTCCTGCAGCGGGGTGGTTTCCCCTCCCGCCGTGTTGATCATCTGGGCGATCTTGCCCAGTTCGGTCTGCATGCCCGTGGCGGTGACCACCGCCTGGCCGCGACCGCGCACCACCTCGGTGCCCTGGAACAGGCAGTTCAGACGCTCCAGCACCGGGGTGGCGGGTTCCAGCACCAGGGCGGCCTGCTTGGTCACCGCCTCCGCTTCTCCGGTGAGGGCCGCCTCCCGCAGGCCCAGCTCGGCCACCTCCAGCAGGCGGGCATCGGCGGGCACCCGATCGCCCGCCTCCACCCGGATCAGGTCGCCGGGCACCAGCTGCTCGCTCGGCAGCCGCTCCCAGATGCCGTCACGGCGCACGGTCACCAGGGGCTGGGCCATGTCGCGCAGGGCCTGCAGTGCCTGCTGGGCCCGGCTTTCCTGCAGGTAGCCCAGCAGGGCGTTGAGCCCCACGATCAGCACGATGGCGATCGCATCCTTGGGGAACCGCTGGGCGGCGAAAGCCACCGCGGCGGACACGGCCGCCACCGCCAGCAGCATGATCAGCATCACGTTGCTGAACTGGTCCCAGAGGATGCGCAGATTGCTGCGCCCCGCCTTGAGCTCCAGCCGGTTCGGCCCCAGCCGGGCCATCCGTTCGGCGCACTGGGCCGTGGCCAGCCCCTCGGTACTGGCCTCCAGGCCCTCAAGGCACTCTTCAGGGGCCAGGGCGTGCCAGGCGGTCGCTGAGGCGGAAGCGGTCAACGCGGCGGAACCGGCTGGCCCAAACCTTAGGTATGGGCTCGTGCGGCTCCCGTTCGCCCCGGACCCCCCCGTGCGGCCGGGCCGGACGGGCCCTCTGCCCTTAGCGTCCTGGGGCATCCCACGGCCGAGTCGACGACGCATGCCCCGCCTCGACAACCTGCGGCGCCGGCTCATCGGCACTCCCCTGCCCACCAGCGCCCACCACGAGGAGCGGTACAGCAACGCCGAGGCCCTGGCGATCCTCAGCTCCGATGCCCTCTCCTCGGTGGCCTATGCGACCCAGGAGATCGTGCTGGTGCTGGGGATGGGCGGGGCGGCGGCCCTGGGCTTCACCCTGCCGATCACGGCCCTGATCGTGGGTCTGATGCTGGTGGTGGCCAGCAGCTACCGGCAGACCATCAAGGCCTACCCCCACGGGGGCGGCTCCTACCGGGTCTCCCAGCAGAACCTCGGGCAGACGGCGGGGCTGGTGGCCGGGGCCTCGCTCTCGATCGACTACGTACTCACGGTGGCGGTGAGCGTGGCCGCGGGCATCGCCGCCCTCACTTCCTATTTCCCGATGCTGGAACCCGAGCGGGTGCCCCTCTGCCTGCTGGCGGTGCTGCTGGTGATGCTCGCCAACCTGCGCGGTGTGAGCTCCAGCGCCCGGTTCCTGAGCGTGCCCACCTAC
This sequence comes from Microcystis elabens FACHB-917, assembly GCF_014698445.1. Taxonomy (GTDB): domain Bacteria; phylum Cyanobacteriota; class Cyanobacteriia; order PCC-6307; family Cyanobiaceae; genus Cyanobium; species Cyanobium elabens. Next base: position 17,122 of record NZ_JACJSZ010000041.1, on the reverse strand, counting down.
CTGTTCATGGCCGCCGTCGTCACCCTGCTGGTGGCCGGGGCGATCAAGGCGGGGATGGGCCAGCTGCCCCCCCTGCCGCCGGCGGAACAGCAGCGGCTGCTGGAGGCCGCCCGCCAGGGCGGCCAGGGGCTGCAGGCCATCGGCCCCCTGCTGCTGATGCGGGCCTTCAGCTCCGGCTGCGCCGCCCTCACCGGCATCGAGGCGATCAGCGACAGCGTCGCCGCCTTCCGGCCGGTGGAGTGGCGCAACGCCCGCCGGGTGCTGGTGGTGATGGTGCTGATGCTGGCCCTGATGTTCAGCGGCATCAGCGCCCTGGCCAGCCAGAGCGGCCTGGTGGTGCAGGACACCGGCCCCACCCTTCTGTACCAGCTGGGGGAGCGGATCTTCGGGGATGGCCCGCTGCTGTTCGTGCTGCAGCTGGCGACGCTGCTGATCCTGCTGCTGGCCGCCAACACGGCCTTCGCGGACTTCCCGCGGCTGGCCGCCTTTCTGGCCCAGGACGGCTTCCTGCCCCGCCAGCTCACCTCCCTCGGCGACCGGCTGGTGTTCAGTAACGGCATCCTGGCCCTCAGCGCCATGGCCGGCCTGCTGCTGGTGATCGTGGAGGGCAGCGTCAGCCGCCTGATCCCCCTCTACGCCGTCGGGGTCTTCATCAGCTTCACCCTCTCCCAGGCCGGAATGGTGATGCACTGGTGGAAGCTGCGGGACCGGGGCTGGCACGCCAGGGCCGCGGTCAATGGGGTGGGGGCGGCGAGCACCGCTGTGGTGGGCGCGGTGCTGCTGGTCAGCAAGTTCACCCAGGGGGCCTGGGTGGTGGTCCTGGCCATCCCCCTGCTCGTGATGCTGTACCTGCGCATCCGCACCCACTACGACCACGTCGCCCGACGCCTGCGCCTGGTCTCCGACGGCCGGCTGACGCTGCCGGCCCCTCCCCCGCCCGGTGGCGGCACTCCCACGGTGGTGCTGGTGGGACAGCTGAACCGGGGCAGCTACGAGGCCCTGTGCTTTGCCCGCAGCGTCGCCAGCGAGCTGGTGGCGGCGCACGTCGATCTCAGCGGCGACGGGGGCGAGGCCTTCCGCGAGCAGTGGAGCCGCCAGCTGCCGGAAGTGCCCCTGGAGGTGCTCCCCTCCCCCTACCGCTCCCTGGTGGACCCGGTGACCCGGTTCGTGGGGCACTTCGAGCGGCGGCACCACCGGGACCGCCACTCCTTCTGCCTGGTGGTGCTGCCCGTGTTCGTCACCCGCCGCCGCTGGGAGAACCTGCTGCACAACCAGTCTACGATCCACCTGCGGCAGGCCCTGCGCGAGCGCGGCACCCGAGTCGTGACGACTGTCGGCTTCTATCTTTGACAAATTCGATACAAATACCCATGCAGGCGTTCCTCACGGTCGCCGCCACCCCCAACGGTCTGATCACCCTGGTGGTGTTCGTCGTGGCGATGCTGCTGTTCGTCACCGGCTGGCTCGCCCCGGAGGTCACCGGCCTGCTGGCGGCGGCCCTGCTGGTCAGCTTCCAGGTGCTCAAGCCCGACGAGGCGGTGCAGGGCTTCGGCAGTCCCGCCCTGATCACCCTGATGGGCCTGTTCGCCGTCTCCGCCGGGCTGTTCCGCAGCGGCGGCCTCGACCGGCTCCGGGCCCTGATCGGTTCCGATGCGGTCCGCAGCCCCAGGCGGATGATCGCCCTGATGGTGGGGGTGGTGGCCCCGATCTCCGGCTTCATCCCCAACACCCCGATCGTGGCCACCCTGCTGCCGGTGATCGAGGGCTGGTGCCATCGCCGTGGTGTCTCCCCCTCGAAGGTGCTGCTGCCCCTGTCGTTCGCCACCGTGCTGGGCGGCACCATCTCCCTTCTCGGCACCTCCACCAACCTGCTGGCAAGCGATGTGAGCCGCCAGCTGGGCTTCGGCTCCCTGGAACTGTTCAGCTTCACCGCGATCGGCATCCCCGTGTGGTTGCTGGGCGGGCTGTACATGCTCACCGTGTCCGACCGGCTGCTGCCCGACCGCGGCCAGGGGGATGAGGACCTGCTGGGCGGCCTCGCCCGGGACGGCTACCTCACCGACGTGCTGATCCCGGAGCAGTCCGAGCTGATCGGCCAGTCCCTGCACAACAGCCGGCTGCAGCGCCGCTTCGACGTGGACGTGCTGGAGCTGCACCGGGGCCAGGACAGCTTCAGCGCCCCCCTGGCCGACCTGCCCCTGCAGGCCGGCGACCGGCTGCTGCTGCGCTGCAACCGGGACAACCTGCTGCGGCTCCAGCAGGAGCACACCGTCACCCTGGCGCCGATCGGCGAACAGGAGGAGGATCTGCGGGAGCTCTCCGGCGAGACCACCTCCCCCCAGCGGGTGGTGGAGGTGCTGCTGCCCAACGGCTCCACCCTGGCGGGCGCCAGCGTGCGGGACATGCGCTTCCGCCAGCGCTACAACGCCACCCTGCTGGCGGTGCGGCGGGGCAACCAGGTGCTGCGGGAGCTGCTGGGCCGGGTGGTGCTGCAGGCCGGCGATGTGCTGCTGCTGCAGGCGCCGGTGGATGCCATCCGCGGTCTGCAGGCCAACAACGACCTGGTCCTGCTCGACGAGCTGGAGAAGGACCTGCCCACCACCGATCGCAAGCTCGTCGGCATGGTGATCGCGGCCCTGATGATCCTGCTGCCGATGCTGCGGATCCTGCCGCTGATGGCGTCGGTGCTGCTGGCGATGGTGGCGATGGTGGCCACGGGCTGCCTGCGCTCCGGCGAGCTGCTGCGCTCGATCCGCTGGGACGTGATCCTGCTGCTGGGCTCCCTCTCCTGCTTCAGCGTGGCGATGCAGAAGACCGGCCTGGCGGAGGCCCTGGCCACCGACCTGCTCCAGTCCCTGAAGGGCTGGCCCGCCTACGGGGTGCTGCTGGTGGTGTTCTTGCTGGGGCAGGCCTTCACCGAGGCCCTCAGCAACGGCACAACGGTGGTGCTGCTGATCCCGATCGCCACCGAACTGGCCAAGGGGCTGGCGATGCCGCCGATGGCCTTCATCTTCGCGATCACCTTCGCCGCCAGCCAGAGCTTCCTGACGCCCATCGGCTATCAGACCAACCTGATGGTGTTCGGCCCGGGCCGCTACCGCTTCCTCGACATGCCCCGCTACGGGGCCCCGCTCTCGATAGCCCTGGCCCTGGTGGTGCCTTGGCTGATCTGCCGCCATTTCGGGCTCTAGCGCCGAGCCTGAGCGATGCCTTCAGGCGGGAGGCTCGCCGCCGTCGCCCTCCAGGTCTGCCCCCTCGAAGCGTTCCACCAGCTTCGGCATCACCAGCACGACCACCAGCAGCACCAGGGCGCCGAGGCCGAACGCCACCACGTCCTTCACCATCGTCTCGAAGGAGATCCAGCGCCCTCCGATCCACGCCAGACCCACCATCGTCGTGGCCCAGAGCACGGCCCCCAGCATGTTGAACAGCAGGAAGCGTGCGTAGGGCATGTGCAACGCGCCGGCGATGGGGCCGGCCAGCACCCGCAGCACCGCCACGAAGCGGCCCAGCAGCACGGACTTGCCGGCATGGCGCAGGAAGCGCTCCCGGAGGGCCTCCATCTGCTCCGGGCGGCGGCCCAGCAGCCGTCCGAGCCGCAGCAGCAGGCCCCAGCCGGCCCGGCGGCCCACCCAGTAGCCGAGGTTGTCCCCCAGGATCGCCCCGCCGGCCGCCGCCCCCATGACCCCGAGCACCTGCAGCTGGCCGCTGCCGGCCGCATAGCCCGCCAGCAGCGTCACCGTCTCACCGGGCAGGGGAACGCCGGCGTTCTCCAGCAGCATGGCGCCGAACACCACCCAGTACCCCCAGTCCGGCAGCAGGGATTCCAGGGTGGAGAGGCTGATGGTCCCGTCGAACACGGCCAGGGGCCAGGCCATCACATCGGAGAGGGAAGCCAGACCCTATCGCCCCGGCCAGGCCAGTGTTCCCGTGCAGAGCCAGCGGCGGCGGCGCAGCCGGTTGGCATGGGGCCCCGGCCAGGTGAAGCGGGGCAGGTCCAGGGCCGGGGTGGCGCGGGTGACCAGGGCACCATCGACGGTGGCCACCTGGAGGTAGTGGCGACCGCAGATCTCCGCGTCTCCGGGCAGGTGGCTGTTGAAGGGGTAGGAGAAGGCCCGGGGGGCCTCCCCCAGCACCTGCTCGAGCCGGGCGGCCGAGCGGCTCAGTTCCGCCTCGAACTCCTCGATGGTGACGCTGCAGCGGGGGACGTGGTGGTGGCCGTGGCTGCCCAGCTCGTGGCCGGCCTCCCGGGCCCGGCGCAGGTGGGCGCCGGTGGGGTAGAGCCGTTCGGCCGCCGCCGCCAGCTCGCCGGCGGTGCCCCAGCGCTCCGCCAGCTCCGCCAGCAGCTCCCGCACCCGCACCACGGGAGTGCCGTCCCGCAGCCGGGCGATCATGGCCTCGCCATCCAGATCGGCCGGCAGATCCAGGCGCCGCCGGGCCAGCTCCTCCAGCCGGGGCGCCAGGGTGGGGTGGGCCCCGTACCAGTAGAGGGCATGCTCCCAGACCAGCTCCCCGCCGGCGTGCATCGCCGTGGACTGGAAGAACACCGCCGGGATGGCCAGGCTCCGCAGCACCTCCATCCCCTCCTCGTAGTTGCAGCGCAGGCCGTCATCGAAGCTGACGATCACGCCGAACTCGGAGCCGCTCGGGAACCGGCCGGCGCGCAGGTCGGCGTAGGTGAGGAAGCGGGCGCCGCGGCGCTGCAGCACGCTGAGCTCGGCCGCCAGGTCGTCCGGGGGGATCGGCGGCACCCCGAAGCGGTCGAGGAAGGCCTCCCGGCCCGGCCGGTCGACCCGGTGATACAGCAGGCAGAGCACCTTGCCCCGCAGCCGCCGCAGCCAGAGGCGATCCAGCGGCGGCAGGAACAGCAGGTCCGCCGCCCGGTTGGCCGCCCGTCCAGGCCGGCTCACGGCTGCTCCCCCCGCACCACCCGCACGGCCCCGTCCAGCCGCGCCTGGTCGGCCAGGTAGGCGCGCACCAGGCCCCGGGCGATGCGGCGGTTGGCCATCAGCCGCTGCCAGGGTTCGTAGACGTAGCCGGTGCGCCGCAGGAACAGCTTGCCCTTCTCCCACTGGGGCACCCGCGGGGCGGTGCCGGCCTCGAGCCGGCGGGCGGCCTCGAGCAGCAGCTCGATGCCCACCTGGAAGCTGCGCACCTCGATGGTCTCGACGTCGTCGTCGGGCTCCATCGGCACATGGGCCGACAAGATGATGTCGCCGCTGTCGATGCCGGGGTCGATGTGGTGCACCGTGACGCCCACCAGCTCCGGATGGCCCTCCATGAGCATGTAGAGGTTGCAGTTGGCGCCGCGGGAGTAGGGCGAGAGCCCGGTGTGCAGGTTGATGATGCCGTGGCGGATGGCGGGGATCAGCTCCAGCACCGGCGACCGCAGCAGCTGGGTGCCGTTCACGAGCACGATGTCGGGGGCCACCTGGCGCAGGAAGTCGGCGGTGCGCACCTCGTTGATGGCCGACGTCACCAGCACCGGCACCGCGGCCGGCAGCGTGGGCGGGACACCGTCCCGATGGAACAGCCGCCGCTCCAGGGCGGCGCCGCGGCGGTCGTGGGGCCGCAGCAGCACCCGGGCGACCAGCTGGCGCAGCAGCCGCAGGGGCCGGCGGTATTTCGCCAGCCGGGCCGGCCAGCTGCGGCTGGCCGGCGGCGACACCTGCAGCACCACGCCCACCAGGGAGAAGTCCTCGGCCGCCCGCCGCACCAGGTGGCGCTGGACGAGGCCGTCGCAGCAGAGCACGGCCACCCGCAGGGAGCTCACGGCCATGGATCCGCCGATCGCAGCATCATCTGCGGATGGTACGGACGGGGCGGCCGCAAGGCGGCACAGTGGGACCGATCCAGAGGCGCCCATGGCCGTCCGTGACGTGCTGACCATCGGAGATCCCCGCCTGCGCCAGATGAGTGCGCCGGTGGAACGGTTCGACGACCCCGCCCTGCCGGCCCTGCTCGACGACCTGCGCGACACCATGGCCGCCCCCCAGATCGGCGTGCCCCTGCGGGTGGTGATCTTCGGCATCACCGCCAACCCCCGCTACCCGGAGGCGCCACCCATCCCGGAGACGGTGCTGATCAATCCGACCCTCACCCCCTTGGGGGAGGAGCGTGACGACGACGTCTGGGAGGGTTGCCTGAGCGTGCCCGGCCGGCGGGCCCGGGTGCCCCGCTGGCGCCGTCTGCATTACCGGGGCTTCGACGGCCAGGGGCGGCCATTCGAGCGGGAGGTGGAGGGCTTCCATGCCCGGGTGGTGCAGCACGAGTGCGACCACCTCGACGGGGTGCTGTTTCCGGATCGGATGCCGCTGGGGGGGGCCCGTGGCTGAGCTGGCCCCTCGCGCGCCCCGCTGGTGGGTGGCCGGAGACCTGGACGGCTTCCTGGGGCTCGGCCTCGACAACCTGATCCAGATCCTGCTGATCGTGGCCCTCTGCCGCGGCGTGCTGGGGTACCCCGATGGGCTGATCTTCGGCACGATCCTGCCGGCCACCGGCATCAGCCTGGTGGTGGGCAACATGGCCTACGCCGTTCAGGCCCACCGGCTGGGGCGAAACGAGGGCCGGGACGACCGCACCGCCCTTCCCTACGGCATCAACACGGTCAGCCTGTTCGCCTACGTGTTCCTGGTGATGCTGCCGGTGAAGCTGGCGGCCACCGGCCAGGGGCTGGACCCCGAGGCCGCCGCCCAGCTCTCCTGGCGTGCGGGGCTGCTGGCCTGCCTGGGCTCGGGCCTGATCGAGGCGGGCGGCGCCTTCCTGGTGGCCCCCCTGCGACGCTGGCTGCCCCGGGCGGCCCTGCTATCCACCCTGGCCGGCATCGCTCTGGGGTACATCGGCCTCGGTTTCCTGCTGCGCACCTATGCGGTGCCCGTGGTGGGGCTGGCGGTGCTGGCGGTGATCCTGCTGGCCTACTTCGGCCAGGCCCGGCTGCCCCTGCCTGGCGGGGTGCTGGCGGTGCTGGTGGGCATCGCCCTGGCCGCGGCCACGGGCCTGCTGCGGCTCGACGGTCCCACCTGGCAGAGCAACATCGCCCAGGTGGGCCTGCACCTGCCCGTGCCCCAGCTCGGAGAGCTCTGGGCCGGCCGCGGCGAGCTGTTCCCCTGGCTGGGGGTCACGGTGCCCATGGGGCTGTTCAACCTGCTGGGGTCGCTGCAGAACCTGGAGAGTGCGGAGGCGGCCGGCGATGCCTACCCGGTGAAGAGCTCCCTGCTGATCAACGGCATCGGCACGATCGCGGCGGCGGTGCTCGGTTCCTGCTTCCCCACCACCATCTACATCGGCCATCCGGGCTGGAAGGGCATCGGGGCCCGCATCGGCTATTCCTGGCTCAACGGCCTGGTGACGGGCCTGGGCTGCCTGCTGGGGCTGTTCGGGGTGGTGGGCCAGCTGGTGCCGATCGAGGCCGGCATGGCGATCGTGCTCTACATCGCCCTGGTGATGGCGGCCCAGGCCTTCCAGGCCACGCCACCGGCCCATGCCCCCGCCGTGGCCCTGGGGCTGCTGCCCGGCCTGGCGGGCTGGGGATCGCTGCTGCTCAAGGCGGGGCTGCGGGCCGGCGGCAGCGGCACTCCGGCCAACCCCTTCGGTCCCCAGCTGCTGGTGCCGCTGCAGCAGGCGGATGTGTGGGCCGCCGGCGCCTTCGCCCTCGAGCAGGGCCAGATCCTGGCGGCGATGCTGCTGGCGGCGATGCTGGTGTACGTGATCGAGCAGCGGTTCCGCGCCGCCGCCGTCTGCGCCCTGGTGGCGGCCGCCGCCTCCTGGCTGGGCCTGATCCACGCCTGGAGCTTCACCCTGGCCGACACGGTGCTGGATCCGGGCTGGGGCAGCGGCACCCCCTGGGCCCTGGGCTATCTGGCGATGGCGGTGGTGTTCCTGCTGGGCCGCCCCCGGCGCTGAACCGGGCCCTGCCTAGGGTTGGGCGATTGCTTCTCCGCCGCATGGCCTCCGGAGTCAAGGGCCGCGTCAAGCGTCTCGAGCAGCGCTTCGAGCGGGTGCTGTGGCGGCTGCGCCTGATCGCCATCCTGCCGGTGGTGATGAGCCTGCTGAGCACGGTGGTCTGCTTCGTGCTGGGCACGATCGAGATCGCCAAGGCCCTTGCCTCCCTCGGCCATGTGAACCTTCTCAACAAGACGCTCGTGGCCGAACTGCTGGGGGCGATCGTCTCGGGGATCGATCTCTACCTGATCGGCATCGCCCTGCTGATCTTCGGCTACGGGGTCTACGAGCTGCTGATCTCCCCGATCGAGGCGGCCCGGAAGAACGACCAGGGGGGCGGTGGGCTGCTCGACATCCGCAACCTCGATCAGCTCAAGGAGAAGCTGGTGAAGGTGCTGGTGGTGGCGCTGATCGTGTCGGCCTTCAAGGCGATGCTCACCCTGCCGATCAAGGACGGCCCGTCGCTGGCCTTCTTCAGCCTGAGCGTGCTGCTGCTGGCGCTGAGCGGCTTCCTGGTCACCGCCAACGCCGACAAGGTGTTCTCCCGATGACGGATCTCGCCATACCGGATCCCGCCTCCCCGGCGTCCGAGCCCCGCCGGCTGCGGCTGCGGCGTCCGGACGACTGGCATGTGCACCTGCGCGACGGCGCCCTGCTGCAGGCGGTGGCCCCGGCCACGGCCCGCAGCTTCGAGCGGGCGATCGTGATGCCCAACCTCAGCCCGCCGATCACCACGGTGGCGGCCGCGGTGGCCTATGGCGCCCGGATCCGGGCGGCCCTGCCGGATGGCAGCCGCTTCACCCCGCTGCTCACCGCCTACCTCACCGACACGATCGATGCGGCGGAGATCGAACGGGGCCATGGCGAGGGCGTCTTCACCGCCTGCAAGCTCTACCCCGCCAACGCCACCACCAATTCCGCCGCCGGCGTCACCGACCTGGCCCGGATCGAGCCGGTGCTGGAGGCGATGGAGCGGATCGGCATGCCCCTGCTCATCCACGGCGAGGTGACCGATGCGGAGATCGACATCTTCGACCGCGAAGCCGTGTTCATCGAGCGGCATCTGGCGCCGCTCCTGCAGCGGCACCCGGGGCTGAAAGTGGTGCTGGAGCACATCACCACCGCCGAGTCGGTGGCCTTCGTGCGCCAGGCGGGCCCCAAGCTGGCCGCCACCATCACTCCCCACCACCTGCACATCAACCGCAACGCGATGTTCCAAGGGGGATTGCGGCCGGATTTCTACTGCCTGCCGGTGGCCAAGCGCGAACGGCACCGGCAGGCCCTGCGCGAGGCGGCCACCTCGGGGGAGCGCTGCTTCTTCCTGGGCACCGACTCGGCCCCCCACCCCCGCTCGGCCAAGGAAAGCGCTTGCGGCTGCGCGGGGATCTACAACGCCCCGGTCGCTCTGGAGAGCTACGCGGCGGTGTTCGAACAGGAGGGGGCCCTGGATCGCCTGGAAGGTTTCGCCAGTCTGCATGGGCCCGCCTTCTACGGCCTGCCCCCGAACGACGGCCACATCACCCTCGTGCGTGAGCCCCACACGGTGCCGCCGCGTCTGCATGGCAACGCCGCCGATGGCTCCGTCACCACCCTGGTGCCCTTCCACGCCGGCCAGGTGCTGCAGTGGCGGCTGCTGGAGGAGGGCTGAAGGGGCGGGCGTCGGGCGCTGGCTGGCCATGGGGTTGCCGCTGCACAACTGCTGGAGTGCTACGTCCAGGGGAAAAGTGGGCCGCCAGCACCTGGAGCGAGCGCTGGCCCCACAGGTTGCAGGTCGCCACGTGTTCCGCCCGTCGCCTGCGCCCCTCTGCTGGCACTTGGGTAGGAGATCCCTGCCATCCAGGACTTCATGAGGGATACGGATCTCATCGCCATGAGGATCCATCGCGATAAACGTAAACGAGGCCCGATGGGCGTCGTCAGCTCAGCGGCACATCTGTAACAGCCGCTACAAGCGGTTAACGGGTCCGATAACCACTGATCACGATGAACACATCTGCCGCAGAGCGAAGGTGGTGGCTAGGGTTGACTCCATTTCCTGGAGGTGGTTCACGGAATGGAGCGGGGGAGGTTCGGCTGTTCACGGAAACCATCCAAGTAGCGTTCGAAGGATGTGTCCTTTGTGATGGCAGCCATCAAGGCAGCGTTGCGTGCGGTTCAGCTCCTGCTTGGCAAGTTCCCGGATCTGTTTCGTGATCACCCCATCCCTGCCGAGGCAAATCTCCCGCAACTCCTTCTGCAGGCAGATCTGCAGATCAGACCGAACCGTGTTCGCCATTCCCGCCGTGCCAAACAACAGGTGCATCACGCCGAGGAATCCTTTGTTGAAGAAGTAAATTCCAAGCTTGAAAGTCTGCTGGGAGAGACCCGGCAATTCGTGCAGAAGGATCAGGGGAGGCCCCTCCGCCACTTTCACGTAAAACTCAAGGTAGATTTGGCGGTGGAATTAGACCTCTCGGCTCTCCTGACAGAATCCCAGAGGGGGGTGTCGGGTTCTCCAAAGCATGAAAGACGGAGGATTCCATACAACTAACCCACAGAATCACATCGCACGTTCAGTACGCAACGTCCCTGCCAAAGTAACAGTGACATTACGGTACGAGCTGAGTGCAGCCTTCATTTACCTGGAAAGACATCACTATCAGGATCGTTTACATACAGTTTATGCTAAGCTACAATTAAAGAGACTGGAACCTAATGGAGACTTCCGCCATTGCCCACTTCCTTGAATCGATCAAAGATCTCTTTAATGTTGCTAAATATGCTCGTAGCCGCGCTCAGTTTCTGATTCAGGCATCCATCCTCATTTCAAGAACAACAGGTCTTGTGTCGGCACTGAAAGGTGGTGCTTCTTTTAACGATGAAAGAATAGAAGCGTTGATTACAGATTGGCAAGCGATAAACGCTTCGGCTTGGTTGGCCTGGCCAACCAAACAAAGTCACAGCCTCAAACAACAAACCCAATTGATTGCCACTGACCTGGCAAGACTGAATGATACGCCTAAAACAGAGGAGTTGCAGCACCTGTCTCGTTTGCTGGAGGCAGCGAATAGGAAGATCGAAAAAATGCTCAACCCCAAGAAGAATCTCAATGCCATGTTGAGCGTATCTCTTCAGGAGACAAAAAGCGCCTTATCACTTCAATCAATAAATTCGAATCATCTGGAGAATAGAGAGGCTGAACTAGCAGATATGTGGCACCTCTGCCATCGATCAAGCAAATTTACTGACCCTTCAATATCGCTTATTTGCAAACGGATTTTTTCGCAGCTGAAGGGCTTCAGCAAGAAAAATGTCCAAACAAGTGGAAGCAGAGGCGAGGAGCTCATGAATTCCATCGAGGAAATTCATAAAGTGCTTGAGATGATCGAAAGCAAAGTGAGCAGTGATCAACACATGAATCGCCGTAGCATTCTCATCAAACTGCTACCTATTGTGTTGCTACCATCAGGCGTGTTTGCAGGCGGAGTAATAATAATGGGGATGAAGGACTTTTCTGATAGACCGATACAAGCCGTGGAGAGAAGTAGCGATGGAGAAAGCCTATTAATTAACTCTGATGAGATCGGAGATGAAGCCTGCCATGCCCATAGAAATCTAAAAGCTAAATCCATCAATTCCTTCAACAATTCTAAGAGTAAAGCCCCCAAGGAGCAAAGCAACGGGCTGGAACAAGCTATCGCAAAGATGCAGCAATATGTAATGACGTGCCCACAGGATGCTGAAGCTCAAATTTATCTCAATAATTACGTGGCCATGCAATGGGGCCAGCAAAACAACTCAGCAGGAGCTGCCAAGCCCATGCAATTTGTGAAGCTTGCTGTTGTGGTTCCCATCTCACGGCGTAACGGAGTAAAAGATTCACTCGAGATTCTTCGCGGGGTTTCAAGGGCTCAATATTTTATCAACAAAGAAGCCCAAGGGCTTAGGGTTCCGACCTTTATCATACAAATATTTGATGATGGCTTGAAAATACAAGCAGCTAAGAAGCGACGGCAATACGCCTGTGGCGTTGCGCAATCAATAGTTCAATCAAAGAAGAACAGCAGTATTCTGGCTGTAATTGGCCATTTCAGCAGCGACAACGCTGAAGCCACCAGCGGCATCTACCATTTGTACAACATGCCTGCAATATCACCTACCAGCACAAATGTAAGAGAACCCATTCAAGACTTCAACCAGAAATTTCGCATCCAGCGCTTCACTAAAACCATCCTGAATAACACCGCAGATGAATATGCCAGGAATTTCCTATCAAATTATGCTTTGCTGAGGGCATCGGTGGGGAAGCCAGCCTCAAAAGAACTCTGCAGATTAGCAGCCAGCAAAGGTCCATTAATTCTGGATGAAAACATCTACAGAATGCCGCCCAACGATATCTCCGCTCAAGAGAATCTATTTCATTATTTATCCACTTATAACACCTACGTCCCCGGGAACCAATCGCATTTAAAAGTGAATCGCATCGTCTTGATTTGGGAGCGATCGAACACTAGCCGCTACTCGGAGGGATTTCGCGACACCTTAAAAGAGGCAATTGGAGACCAATACGATTTTCTTGATCAATCATGTCGCTTGCTCGGTTCCGCTAGATATGCTAATGAACAACGATGCAAAGCTGAAGACATTCTCAACAATCCAGACGGAACAACAGCATTGGTACTTGTTCCAAACTCTGCATCAATTGAGAAAACAGAAGAGTTAGTAAAGGATGTTCTTTTACGTGTACCAGACAGAAAGAAGTTAATGGTATTTGGAGCAGACAGCTTCATGACAGCCGATGTCTCAGACCCAATTTTCAAAGGTTTGATCATTGCCTCCGCATCTGAAGAGCGTATGCTCAGGGAGCCGGCGGGGGCAGGCCGGGGTGAAGGCAAACAAATTGCCTTCAGGTGGCGCTCACAGATGGCCTACGATAGTATGATATTACTTCGGGAAGTCTTTCGTAAGGCAATTCAAAAAGAAATGGATTTTGATAATACGAGGGCGATGCGTTCTTTTGTGCTTGACAACATCGCCGCAGAGGATGTCAAAGCTATATCAATTGTTGATCAACAACCAGTCCGTATTGACACAAGGACCCATGACCGCTTAATTGCTGCGGACTCCCAATCATTGAACGTCCTGCTTTGCCTGGAACGCCCTGGATCCACCAATCCCTTCCGCAAACTCAAAGTTTTCAATTCTCCTGAGCTCCAGGAAGAAGCAGGTGAGGCGTCCTTTTGCTTGCCATGATCCACTCCAACCTGCCGATAGACTGCGCTCGTTGTTTATTCGCGCCGCACACCTCTGGATACCAAAGAATCAAGGCAAGGCTGCTCTCCGTATGTCTTATATTTCTTCACCAGTCGCATTTTTACTCCCGTAATAGCTGAATCTAATTAATAAGCGGCTATAGCGTCGGATAGACTTTGTTGAGCCGACGCATGAGAGCTATATAGGCAATACGCAAAACGCTTAATAGCGCGAACACCTTGCTCGCTCTGCGATCCTTCACTAGTGCTAGAGCAATTCCATGCCAGGATAGCATCCAATTGTTAATTGGCTCGGCCGTCATCACCATAGACTGAATTCGGGTCTAGCACTTGTTGGCTTTGGAGATTCTTCACCTTCGAACAAGCCCCTCGAGTGGGCAGGCCACCACCGATTCGTGTTGTCGCTTTGGAGACCTTGCCTGCCACTCAGGGGCAGCGTTAGACACGCCCTAGAATCCATAAACTCGAACTCAAACCGTGAGCGATCTGAATCTTGCACAATCGGATGCAGATGCATTATTGGCGCTTGAAAAGCACAAGGTGGATAATACTGTGCATGAGTATCCCATTCTTGGGGGCTCATTGAAGGTTCCGCTGATAAGCCGCGACAGAAGGGAAGAGTTTCTCTTAGATGTTTACCAGAATCAAATCAACTTAGCCAAGGGGACGTACCAAAATAGAGCCAGGAGAGTAGTCATACTGGCTCGTCTTGATTTCGGAGGAGCTCCTCATCGCAACCCTGATGATGTGGAAATACCTTGCCCCCATCTCCATCTGTACCGAGAGGGCTTTGGAGACAAGTGGGCGTTCCCTGTGCCACCTGAGGCATTTCCAAGCATTGCGGACAGGTGGCAGACACTCCAAGACTTCCTAAGATATGTGAACGTGACAGACCCGCCAGACTTTCGAAGGAGCCTCTTCACATGATCGAGGAAATTAGAGAACTTGTAGGCAACTACGCTGATTGGCTACGTGACAAGAGTGTACTGCGCGAAATCGGAAGTGACTTCGTAGAGATTACTACTCCATTTTTGGACCGTCATAACGATTACAAACAGATTTATGTCCAGCGCTTGAATGGAAGTTTCTTGATTACAGATGGAGGCGAAACGATTGAGGATCTGCGAATGTCAGGCTGCGACCTGGAGACGAAAAAGAGAAGAGATCTTCTCGGTACAGCCATCAACGGTCTTGGGGTTCATCGTGACGGAGATGCTTTATTTGTTAAAGCTACTAGAGAGAATTTTAGTCTACGTAAGCACAACCTCATTCAAGCGCTCTTGGCTGTCAATGATCTCTTTTATCTGGCTGCTCCCGTTGTCGCCAACTTGTTCATTGAAGACGTAGCCTCCTGGCTTCAGCTTCACGACATAAGATATACTCCAAATGTGAAGTTTTCAGGTAAGTCCGGTTATGATCATAACTTTGATTTTGTCGTACCATCATCACGCGTTGCGCCTGAGAGGCTACTCAAAACCATGAACAATCCGAAGCGAGACCTGGCTGAGTTGATTGCTTTTTCCTGGGTCGACACAAAAGAAGTGCGTCGTCTTGACTCGCGTCTGTACGTGTTTCTTAACGATGAGGAAAAGCCTCCTGCCGACTCTGCTATTGATGCATTGCGTAGTTACGACATCTATCCAGTGGCTTGGAGCAATCGTGATGAGGTAAGACTTGAGCTTGCTGCTTAAAAGGGTGTCTAACATCAAGATGCAGCGGGCGGGGCCAAGAAATTACGATGAATGCATACAGCTACTGCCCGCCGCTGATCTTGAGCGTTGGGCGGTACAGAGTGACATCCATTAAGATTCACACTGTTGACCATCACCTCACCAAGCATCGGCATGATCCCCAAGCAACTAGAAGAAGTGGCATATAGCGATATAGAGGACATAATCAGTGCTGAGTTGCGCGAGGGCAAGACAGTCGACTACAAACGAGATCTCCCCGGGGATTCGGAAAATCAGAAGAAAGAATTCTTATATGATGTGTCGTCATTTGCCAATACTGTTGGAGGCGATCTGATCATTGGAATAGAAGAGGAAGATGGAGTGCCATCAAAAGCTACGGCGGTTGCGCCCGAGAGTATTGACAAAGAGATCCAGAGAATCGATAGCATACTCATGTCTGGAATAGAACCAAGAATCAGGTACCATGTACGCGCTATTCCACATCCGGAAAGAGGATATGTTCTGATATTGAGAATCGAACGAAATGGCCTCGCTCCTCATCGAGTAATCTATAAAGCTAGTGATAGGTTTTACGCAAGGAACTCGGCCGGTAAGTATCGGCTTGATGTCGCTGAGCTTCGCGATGCGTTTCTCTTGGGAGCATCGGCGGCTGATCGAATCCGAGACTTTAGAGTAGGCAGATTAGCTTCAATCGCGGCTGGGGAAGGCCCAGACCTGTCTGAGGGCGATCCAATTCTTGTTATTCACCTTATTCCTCTCCAAGCGTTTACATCTCAACGTGAGCTGGACATTTCCAAATACTACAGCAAGCCAATAAGACCGATCGGAGCGCCATCCTGGAATTACCAGATTAATCTTGATGGAGTCTTGCATTGTGCGGCCAACCGTGAAGACATTCTTTCTAACTACGTTCAGATCTACAGATCTGGAATCGTTGAGGCTACAGATGAGTTTGCGTTTAGTTCTGATGAGCACGGAAACAAGGTTGCGCCCTTGAAGGCTATTGAGTATCGGATCAACCAGTATCTTCCCCAATATATTGACTGCATGAAGGACATTGGAGTCACCCCGCCAGTCTTTATGTTTTTGTCGATTGTAGGAGCAATGGGATGTCGGGCTTACATTGATAGCATGCTTGCGGATGTCATGAGTTATCCCAGGCTCAAGAGGGATCCTCTCATGCTTCCCGAAGTTTTAATTAACGACCTATCCACAGATCCTGCAATCACTTTAAAGACTGTTTATGACAGGCTTTGGAATGCATTTGGCTTTCCAGGGTCTCCTCAGTAACATCGCGCAAAACTGAGCCAAAGTTCTAGACTGAGCCTAGATTCCGCCCAACAATGCCATGCACCTGTGCCGCCGCCATGATCTCCTTGATTGATTCACATGGCAACCTGCGGCCAGGTGATGGCAAGCGTGAGAAGGATCAGAGAATGCCGGCAGCTCCGCCCTGTTGACGTCTTGACGTCAAAGCGCTAAGGTTGAAGAATGGATGAAACGAAACGGGCTACCATCTACTTTGACGCAGATGTGCATCGCGCACTGCGCCTAAGGGCTGCTGCATGTAACCGCTCAATTTCGGACATGGTCAATGAAGCAGTACGCATGACATTGGCCGAAGACGCTAATGATTTGAACGACGTTGATCAGAGGCAGGCTGAACCAACCACCAGCTTCGAAGAGTTTGTCACAAGTCTAAGAGATAGTGGCCGACTATAGTCTCTCTATAAAGACATCAGCTACCAAAGAACTAGAGGCAATATCTGACAAGTCGACTCTCTGTCGATTGATTGAGAAGATCAGATCGTTGGCCACTCAACCGCGGCCTTCAGGATCTGAAAAGCTTGCGGGCAGGCCAAATCTTTATCGTGTACGCCAAGGCAACTATCGAGTCATTTACACCGTCGATGATCAGTCGCGTGTCGTCAACGTTGTTAAAGTCGGCCACAGACGAGATGTCTACCGATGAGTGGACCTTCTAACATCAAGATGCAGAAGACGGGAGCGGTGGAAGTCGGCAATGCCCATGTGCGCTGGCCCGCTTCTGATCTGGAGCGTTAGACCGACTGAATGCTTGCAAACAGACCAAAGACGACCTAATGCAACAATTTCATCCATGGAACTAGTTCTGGTGGTTGGACTAAGCCGCTGCGCGGCAGATTCAAATCCAGTGTAGCCAGAGACATGCAATATGGCCAGCAAGCGCTGATTTGATTGCCGAGCAGCCTTGGGCTT
>NZ_JACJSZ010000040.1 GCF_014698445.1 Microcystis elabens FACHB-917 | reverse complement strand
GCCCAAGGCTGCTCGGCAATCAAATCAGCGCTTGCTGGCCATATTGCATGTCTCTGGCTACACTGGATTTGAATCTGCCGCGCAGCGGCTTAGTCCAACAATTCGTTCAAGCCGACGCCGCTTCGCGGCGCGGCTTAATTCAAGCGAAGGATGTGTCGTCTTTGATGGGAGCCAGCAAGGCAGCGTTAGCGTTGCGTGGTCGCAGTCAGGCGGCTGCAGGCTCTGATCAGGGCCGGTTTCTCGGCTCCGATGGCGATCAGCGAAGCTGCTTCAGCAGCACCGCCAGGGCTTCCTTCTCGTAGCGGCTGACATTGAGAGCGCTGATGCCCATCTCGCCTGCGGCGCCGCAGCGAGTCCCTGCAGCTCGAGCACCCGCAGGCGCAGGATTGCGGTCTCATGGGCCGGAAGCCTCAGCAGCAGGGCTTCGAACGAATCGGTGAGGGCTTCTGCGTTAGCTCGTTCTTCACTCTGGCTGGAGGCGAGCCCATCATGGGAAGGCCATTCGCCGGGCCGAATGTACCAAGGCTATGATGCCCCCAAAGATGAAAGCCCTTATCATTGGTGACTGGGACGTTTGCGTTAAGCAAACCACCTCGGCACACGGACCATGTCCATGATTGATACCTAATCTCAGCCTTCCGCTAATCGCCCATCGTGCGCTCCGTTTCCACGCACCAGGATGACCGCGGCGCAGCTCTCGCCCGTCTACTCGCGGCACTCTCGATAGTGCTGCTGGTGGTCTTCCTTGCCAATGTGCTCACCACGGTCCTGCCACCGAAGCTTCTGGACCCCCCATGGCAGATCGGTTTCACCACAACGGTGATCAACAACGCCGCTCTTGCCCTGATGGGTGCACTGCTGCTGCCCCTAGCCCGCTGGGTGGATCCTGGCAACCAACGGATGCGGGAACTTTGGAGAGCATTCCGCCGTTCCGCCCTGGCTGCCTCACTCGGCTTCGTGCTACTTGTGCCCTTGCAGGGCTATGCCGGCTGGTCGTTCTACAGAACCGTTACCAATAGCCAGGAACAGCAGACCACCCAGGCCAGCCAGAAGCTCGCGGACCTGCGCCAGGCCATCACCACCGCGACGACGCACGAGGAGCTGCAAGCCAGAGTGCGGAAGCTGTTCGGAAAAAACGCGGGTCTCTCACCAGCAGAACTGCGCACCCCCATGCCCGAGCTGCGCAACATGCTCCTGGCACGAGCCGAGCAGGCCGCCAATCAGCTGATGCGTCGAATCGAGGCACAGGCCGCCGTAAAGCCTGACCAGCTGGTAAGGGAAACCATCCGCATCATTCTATCCGCCGTGGCCTATGCAATCGGCTTTGCATATCTCGCTGGGGTGCTGCCTTGGGGTCTGGCGTCTGGTAGTGACCGTTGGTCCCACCGTCTCAAGAAGTTGGCAAGACGGTAAGGTAATTGAGGGTTTTCTTGGCCATTCAGCTCCAGCTGTCCGCACCCTGCTGCCACATAGATACCGAAAGCCGCCCGGATCAGGCCACAGCCGATCACTGCACCAAATGTCTGGTAAGGCTATAGCAGGAGCATCGGTGCCTGCTCCTGCGGGGCATGATCAGACACTGCCGCGTGAGGAATTAGAGGTGAGCATGCTGGTCTTCGCCGAGGCACATCGCGTGACGATGGCCCTGTGTAATGAGCTGGGGACAGTGACCGCATTGGTATCGAAACGTAAATACGTATCCGGGGCTACACAAGGCGGCCAGGCCTAAGGCTGAAAATTCGCTTAAACCAGTTCTCAAGCGAAATGAAGCGACAGCCTTTCCTTGGATCTGCAGCAGTCGCTATCGGGGTGGCAACAAGCACGTTGCTGGCTTCACAGGCAGCATCCGCTCTCGACTTCACCTTCTCTTTTGACGGAGTCTCGGGCCTTATCCAAGGCCTCGTGGATGACGCGACGTCCTTTCCATCAACTATCGAAGTAACGTCTGGCCCAATTGGCAGCACTGGGACTTACACCTGCTACTTCCGGTGTCAGTTCACTGTATCTTCCGGTGTCATCCAGTCCGGCATAGGCTTTGACTGGCTCGGCTACTGGCCGGCACAGGGATCTGTCCCATTGTATTCACTCCGCCTTGATCCTGGCGGCAACAATGGTGGCCTAGGTTATTTGTTCATCTCTCCTACGGCTGGGGCACGTTGCTCTATCCCGGGGCAATCGTTTTGTGAAACTCTCGCAGGTGGTCCTGCAGCGTTTGCACAGGTGTCTGAGCCTCCGCCATCTGCATCCGTCCCCGGTCCCGCTCCTCTCTTAGGTGCTGTCGCCGCCTTCCACTGCAGCCGCAACCTCCGGAAGAGGATCAAAAACAGCATGACACCTTGAGGGTATTAGTACCGTGGAGTGAGATCTTCCAATGGACAGTCGCTTTATCAAGCGCCCTCCAAGGCTGAGCTGTCTAGAGATTATTGAAAACAGAAATAGATGCGAAAATTGAAAATTCGTTTTATCGTCGATGCGCGGTCAGCACCACGTCAGATACCCCCCATTCTAAAGGTAGACTGTGGAACAAGACTCTAGGAAGATTTAACTTGAGACTGCTGGCGGAGTGGACTCCCGCGAGCGCTGCCTGAGGAGATCCGACACCTTCGAACAAGCCCCTCGAGTGGACAGGCCGCCACAAGTCCCACCGAAATTCAGACACTCTTTGCCTGCCACTCAGGGGCAGCGTTAGCCCTGAACAAGGAGGCCATATGAAAACCATCGAATTATCGACATGCTTTATTACAAAAGATGTAGATGCCTGCCGCGAATTCTATCAGCGCCATTTATCGGCACAGGCTGTTTTTGATTGCGGCTGGTATGTCAATTTGCGCATTGGTGGTCATGGACCATCCATTCAGTTCATGCAACCGCAAGGTGAGATGCCAACCTTTAATGGCACAGGAATCATGCTCAATTTCAAAGTTGATGATGTTGATTCAGAACACACAAGGCTAATGGGAGCGGGCCTGCAAACTGCAATGCCATTGGAAGATCACCCGTGGGGGGATCGGGGATTTTCTGTTATCGACCCAATTGGGAATTCAGTTTACATATATTCAGATCGTGAGCCATCAGATGAATTCAAACAATACTACAAGGGCTAACAAGGCACTCCACCGGACGGCAATTCCGCCGCGCTCCATTGCCGCCGGTGAGCTTGGTCGTTAGAAGGATCAGAGAATGCCGGCAGCTCCGCCCTGTTGACGTCTTGACGTCAACGCGCTAAGGTTGAAGAATGGATGAAACGAAACGGGCTACCATCTACTTTGACGCAGATGTGCATCGCGCACTGCGCCTAAGAGCTGCTGCATGTAACCGCTCAATTTCGGACATGGTCAATGAAGCAGTACGCATGACATTGGCCGAAGACGCTAATGATTTGAAAGACGTTGATCAGAGGCAGGCTGAACCAACCACCAGCTTCGAAGAGTTTGTCACAAGTCTAAGAGATAGTGGCCGACTATAGTCTCTCTATAAAGACATCAGCTACCAAAGAACTAGAGGCAATATCTGACAAGTCGACTCTCTGTCGATTGATTGAGAAGATCAGATCGTTGGCCACTCAACCGCGGCCTTCAGGATCTGAAAAGCTTGCGGGCAGGCCAAATCTTTATCGTGTACGCCAAGGCAACTATCGAGTCATTTACACCGTCGATGATCAGTCGCGTGTCGTCAACGTTGTTAAAGTCGGCCACAGACGAGATGTCTACCGATGAGTGGACCTTCTAACATCAAGATGCAGAAGACGGGAGCGGTGGAAGTCGGCAATGCCCATGTGCGCTGGCCCGCTTCTGATCTTGAGCGTTCGAAGGATCGGTAGAAGGTCTTTCTTAATCGCCACGAATGAGAAGGGATGCGTGGATACCAGCGATATAGCTAAATGACTCCTGGCTTGAAACATGTGTTAACACCGCATTCCAGGCATCAATTCAACTTTACCTGCTTTCTCAGCACCGCTACAATCCAGAGTAATGTTGTGGCACACATCAAGAAATGAATGCCAATACGCTTCAATCATTTGATCAAGCATGTGATTCATTCCTTAGCCTTATTCGATATGCGGATACATATGGGCTCCATACCATATCTCTTTTCCAAGGTGAGATTGAAGACGCTAACCTGATTGAACGGATCATCAAAGATAAAGAGGTGAGTCTTCAAGCTCATTCATGGCAATGGACGATGCGAGAAGAGGATCGCGAGGAATTTGATAAAAATGGGCATTTGCGCAGCATCTGGGTTGCACATAGTCTTCGCGTCATATGTTGCGATCGATATATATCCTATTGAGAAATTCAAAGAATATTTCAATCATAGGTACAAGGCGCCTGACCAGAGAAAGCAGGAATTGATAGTGAAAAGGTTTTCTTTCCGCAGCCTTGATGAGATCAATAAACACTATAGCAAGTTTCTTGGTATCGGCTTGGCCCAGTTAAACCACCCTCAAGACTCAGCCTATGCCAAGGCTGAATGATTTGATCCTTCAACATGCTGGGAAGTCCTGCTGAAACTTTAAGTCTGCCGACATCAGCTTGCTCATTTTGGAAGAGGCGACCGCCACCACCAGACGGGCAATCTGGAGCGCTGCCACTCGGTGCAGTCCGCGGAGATCAGGGTCAACGACAGCGTCTATGGCCTGGTGGACGTGGGCTATACCGACCCCTTCGAGCTGGCCGGCGAAGGGCCCTTCCTGGCGGAAAAGCGGCTGCTGCTGGACACGATCGCCACCCGTCTGGGCAGCTTCATCGCCAAGGAGCTGGCGGAGGCAGGCTGGATCCACACCCTCAGGGAACAGGAGCTGCTCTGCCGACAGCTGGTCGGGGTGCTGGGGGGCATGGCGGAACTGCAGAGCCCCCTACACCGCCGCACACCAGAAGCGGGTGGACAACCTGGCGGTCGCGATCGGGGAGGAACTGGGGCTCTCCCCAACAGAACTGGAGGCCGTGCGGCTGGCGGCGTCCGTGCACGACATCGGCAAGATCATGGTGCCGGCGGAGATTCTCTGCAAACCCACCAAGCTGACGCGCCACGAATACGACCTGATCAAGGAACACGTCGAGGCCGGCTACCAGATCCTCAAGGACGTGGCCTTCCCCTGTCCGATTGCCCGCATCGTCAACGAACATCATGAGCGGATCGACGGCAGCGGCTACCCCGACGGCCTGATCGGGGATCAGATCCTTCCCGAATCCCGCATCGTGGCCGTGGCCGACGTGGTGGAATCGATGTGCGCCCACCGCCCCTACCGGGCCGGTCTGGGCAGGGACGCCGCCCTTCAGGAAATCGCGACCAACCGCGGCCGCCTCTGCGACCCGGACGTGGTGGATGCCTGCCTGCGGGTCTTCCACGAGCATGGCTACCAGTGCGGCTTCTGAGCGCCCCCTCCGTCTGCCGCCGGTTGTCGACCTGCGGGGAGACCCGGAGCGACGGGCACAGGAGAGACCGGAGTTCCGCGGGTTCGTCATCTGCGGGATCGGCAGCCTGGAGAGTCCCGTGCTGCGCTTCGCCGACCAGGCCCGGGGCGTCGTGCTGGCCGGTCCGCAGGAAATGATCCTGCTGTCAGGGAGCGTCTCTGCGGACGGCGCCCACCTGCACGTGGTGGTGGCGGACGGGGAGGGGCGCACCCTGTGCGGCCACCTCTGCCACGGAAGCCGCGTGCTAACGACCATGGAACTGCTGCTGGCCCGGACGCAAGGCTGGCAGCTGGGCCGGGAGCGGGAGCCCGCCACCGGCCACCTGGAGCTGAGCGTCAGCCCATCGCCGCCGCACCACCCACCACTTCCAGGATCTCCTGGGTGATGGCCGCCTGGCGGGCCTTGTTGTAGTCGAGGGTGAGGGTCTTGGCGAGCGCCTTGGCGTTGTCGCTGGCGTTGTTCATGGCCGTCATCCGGCTGGCCAGTTCGCTGGCCGCCGCTTCCTGGAGGGAGCGCAGCAGCTGATTGGCCAGGTAAAGGGGCAGCAGGGCATTGAGCAACTGCTCGGGGCTCTGCTCGAAGACGAAGTCGGGCTCGAGCACAGGCTCGACGTTCTCGACCTTGTCGACCTCCACCCCGAGGCGGCCCTCACGGGTGATGAGACGGAAGATCTCGTCGTCGGAGCTGGCGATGCCCTGGGGATCCAGGGGCAGCAGGGTCTGGACCACCGGCCGGGAGCTCACCAGGTTGATGAAGCGGGTGAAGATGATCTCCACCCGGTCGGTGCTGGCGGAAAGGAATTCGGCGAGCACTTCATTGGCGATCTCGCCCGCCTCCTGGGAAGTGGGCACCTGCTCCAGGCCCGTGAAGGTGGCCCGGATCGGATAGGAGCGGTTGGTGAAGTAGGTGATGGCCTTGCGGCCCATCAGCACCATGTCGACGTTGAATCCCTGGTCCTTGAGCTCGGCGAAGCGCTGCTCGGCCCGGCGGATCACGTTGGCGTTGTAGCCGCCGCAGAGGCCCCGGTCACCGGTCACCACCAGGAGGGTGATGGTGTTCACCGGGCGCCGCTCCGTCAGCAGAGGCGCATCGGCACCCTCGAAGCCCATGCGGGACTCGAGGTTCTGCAACACCCGGGCCAGGCGATCGGCGAAGGGGCGGGTGCGCAGCACCTGCTCCTGGGCACGACGCACCTTGGCGGCGGCCACCAGGCGCATGGCTTCGGTGATCTTGCGGGTGTTCTTGACCGAACTGATCCGGTCACGGATTGCCTTGAGATTGGCCATGGGTGAGGGTCCTCAGGCGGCGGCGAGCATCGAGGCGGCCACTTCGCGGATGGCCTCCTTGAGCATGGCCT
Organism: Microcystis elabens FACHB-917; assembly: GCF_014698445.1. Classification (GTDB taxonomy): domain Bacteria; phylum Cyanobacteriota; class Cyanobacteriia; order PCC-6307; family Cyanobiaceae; genus Cyanobium; species Cyanobium elabens. The sequence goes on along the minus strand of NZ_JACJSZ010000040.1, from coordinate 22,528 downwards.
CGGCCTCGTCGCTCAGCACCTTCTCGGTCTGGATCTTGTTGATGTACTCCGGCTTGTTGCTCTTGAGGTACTCGCGCAGTTCGCGGGCGAACTGGGGCACCAGCTCGACGGGCACCTCGTCGATCAGGCCCTTGACCCCGGCGTAGACCACCGCCACCTGCTCGGCCAGGATCAGGGGGCTGAACTGGGGCTGCTTGAGCAGTTCGCGCAGCCGCTTGCCCCGGGCGAGCTGGGCCTGGGTGGCGGCGTCGAGATCGGAGGCGAACTGGGAGAAGGCGGCCAGTTCGTCGAACTGGGCCAGCTCCAGCTTCAGGGTGCCGGCGATCTTCTTGATCGCCTTGGTCTGGGCGGCACCGCCCACCCGGCTCACCGAGATGCCCACGTTGATGGCGGGCCGCAGGCCGGAGTTGAACAGGTCGGAGCTGAGGAACACCTGGCCGTCGGTGATCGAGATCACGTTGGTGGGGATGTAGGCGGAGACGTCACCGGCCTGGGTCTCGATGATCGGCAGGGCGGTCATGCTGCCCTTGCCCATGGCGTCGGAGAGCTTGGCGGCCCGCTCCAGCAGACGGCTGTGGCAGTAGAAGACGTCGCCGGGGTAGGCCTCACGGCCGGGGGGGCGACGCAGCAGCAGGGACATCTGGCGGTACGCCTGGGCCTGCTTGGTGAGGTCGTCGTAGACCACCAGGGTGGCCTTGCCCTTGTACATGAAGGACTCGGCGATGGCCGCACCGGTGTAAGGGGCCAGGTACTGCAGGGCCGCCGACTCCGAGGCGCTGGCCGCCACCACCACGGTGTAGTCGAGGGCGCCGCGCTCCCGCAGCACCTCCACGACGTTGGCCACCGAGGCGTTCTTCTGACCGACGGCCACGTAGACGCAGATCACGTCCTCACCCTTCTGGTTGAGGATGGTGTCGATGGCGATGGCGGTCTTGCCGGTCTGACGGTCGCCGATGATCAGCTCCCGCTGGCCGCGGCCGATGGGAATCATGGCGTCGATGGCCGTGATCCCGGTCTGCATCGGCTCATGCACCGACTTGCGCTGGATGATTCCCGGCGCCATCGACTCGATCAGGCGGGTCTCGGTGGTGGCGATCTCCCCCTTGCCGTCGATCGGCTGACCCAGGGCGTTCACCACCCGGCCCAGCATGGCGTCGCCCACGGGCACCGAGGCGATGCGACCGGTGGCCTTGACGGTGCTGCCCTCCTGGATGCCCAGGCCCTCGCCCATCAGCACGGCGCCGACGTTGTCGTCCTCCAGGTTGAGGGCCAGGCCCTCGGTGCCGTCCTCGAACAGCACCAGCTCACCGGCCATCACCTGCTCGAGGCCGTAGATGCGGGCGATGCCGTCGCCGATCTGCAGGACGGTGCCGACGTTGCTCACCGACACCGACTTGTCGTAGTCGGCGATCTGCTTCTTGAGGATGGCGCTGATCTCGTCGGGGCGGATGGAAACCATGGGTGGGAGTCCCCGGAGGGGAGGCGATGAAGTGGGGAGGAGTGGAGGGGAGGGTAAGGAAGCGTCAGCTCACATTGGCGAGCGTCAGGCCGAGTCGCCGCACCTGGCCGGCGAGGCTGGAGTCGATCACCCGGGAACCGACGCGGAGGATGAAGCCGCCGATCAGGGCAGGATCCACCGCGAGGCTGATCTCCACCTTCTCGGTGCCGGCCACCGCCCTGGCCTTCTCGGCCAGCAGGGCCTGCTGGTCGTCGCTGAGGGGGCTCGCCGAGGTCACGGTGGCCAGGGCGATGTTGTTCCGCTCCCGGTAGAGATCGAGCAGCCGCTCGAGGACGGCGTCGAGGATGCCGATGCGCTGGCGGTCGGCCAGGAGCTTGAGCAGGTTGAGGAAGGTGGGAGAGATGCTGCCGCCGAAGAGCTGTTCGAGCGCCGCCTTCTTGCCGTCGATCTCGAGGACGGGGGAGGCCATGGCCTCGCGCAGGTCGCTGGAGTCGTGCCAGAGGGCGAGGATCGCCCGGGCCTGATCGATGACCACCTCGGTGTCGCCGCTGGCGTCGCACACCTCCAGGAAGGCGTCGGCGTAGGGGGTGGTGATGGTGTTGAGCAGAGGCATCAGGCGTTCCCCATCAATTGAATGGACTGATCGATCAGCCGGGCCTGGGTGCTGGCGTCGAGCTTGCCGGGCAGGGTGACCAGGGCCTTGGCGATCGCCATCTCGGCGGCCTCGCGCTGCAGCAGGCGGCTGACGCGGGAGACTTCCGCCTCCAGATCGGACTGGGAATCCTGCTTGAGACGTGCCATCTCCTCGACGGTGCGCTTCTCGTTCTCGAGGCGGATGGCCTCGGCCCGGGCCTTGCCATCGGCACGGATCTGCTCGGCGCGGGCACGGGCCTCACCCAGGCTTTGCTGGGCCTCGGCCAGGGAGGCGGAGGCAGCCTTCAGGCGCTCCTCGGCGTCCGTGAGTTCCGCAAGGATCCGCTCGCGGCGGCGCTCCAGGATCCCACCGAGGAATCCCCTGAGGAAATAAACCAGCCCGGCGATGACGATCGCCAGGTTGATGATGTTGGTCTCGAAGATGTCGAAATTGAGGCCGAAGCTGCCGTGGCTGGCCAGGAGAGGAGAGAGCATCATGAGGCGGGCAGGAGACGGTCGACGATGAGGTCGGCGAGCCTGTCGGCATCGGCCTCGAGAACGCTCAGAGCATCGGCACGCTGAGCGTCGATCTTGCTGCGGGCACTTTCGCGGCTGGCAATGGCGTCCGCCTGGGCCACCGCCAGGGCCTCACGGTAGAGACGGTCGGAATCCTGCTCGGCCTCCAGAATCAGCTTCTGGGCCTCGAGCCTGGCTCCCTTGAGCTGCTCCTTGAGATCAGCCTCCAGGCGCTGGACCTGGGCGAGCTTCTCCTTGGCCTGGGTGCGGCTGGTGGCGATGTAGCCCTCACGATCCTCGACGGCCTTGCCGACCGGTCGGAAAAAAAGGCTGTTGAGAATGAAGGTGAGGATCACCACCTGCAGCGCCATCAGCGGCAGGGTGGCGTCGAGGTCGAACAGACCTCCCTCGGGCGACCCTGCGGTCGCGCCTGCCTCGGCAAGCAGAAGCCAGCTGGTCATGGGGCAATCAGGCGGGCGGTGGTGGAGGCGTAAGTGGAGCCGGGGGTGGAGAAGGGCCGCAACGAATGGGCGGCCCACTCATCCCCGCGACGGCCTCCGATCAGGAGAAGGGGTTGGCGAACAACAGCACCAGGGCGACCACCAGGCCGTAGATGGTGAGCGATTCCATGAAGGCCAGGGAGAGCAGCAGGGTGCCGCGGATCTTGCCTTCGGCTTCGGGCTGACGGGCGATGCCTTCGACGGCGCCGCCGGAAGCGGTGCCCTGGCCGATGCCAGGACCGATGGAGCCGAGACCGACGGCAAGACCAGCAGCCACGACGGACGCAGCGGAAGTGAGGGAATCCATGGTGGGGTTAGAAATGTGGGGCGCCGGGGAAGCGCGGAAGGAACCTTGACGAGAACCCTGCGCCGGGGACACCTGGGAAGGCGGGCCCGGATCGAGCCGGACCTGCGCGCAGAGAGTTTGCCAGACCGGGGGGACGGGCCGGGCGAGAGCGGACCTAGTGGTGCTCTTCGTGGACGGCCTCACCGATGTAGTAGGCCGCCAGGGTGGCGAAGATCAGGGCCTGGATGGCGCTGGTGAACAGGCCGAGGAACATCACCGGCAGGGGCACCACCAGGGGCACCAGGAAAGCCAGCACCGCCACCACCAGTTCGTCGGCAAGGATGTTGCCGAACAGACGGAAGGAGAGCGAGAGCGGCTTGGTGAAATCCTCGACGATCTTGAACGGGAGCATGATCGGCGTGGGTTCCACGTAGTACTCGAAGTACCGGAAACCCTTGCGGCTCAGTCCCGCGTAGAAGTAAGCCAGGGACACCAGCAGGGCCAGGGCGATGGTGGTGTTGATGTCAGCGGTGGGGGCGCCCAGTTCACCGTTGGGCAGGTGCACCAGCTTCCAGGGGATCAGGGCCCCGCCCCAGTTGCTCACGAAGATGAACAGGAACAGAGTGCCGATGAAGGGAAGCCAGTCGCGGTAGGCCTTTTCACCGATGTACTCGCGGGCGATGTCGCGCAGGTAGTCCCAGAGGAACTCCAGCAGGTTCTGCACGCCCCTGGGATCGCGCTCCAGGCGGCGGGTGCCGACCACCACGACGGCGAGCAGAGCGCCGATCACGACCCAGGAGCTCAGGAAGACCTGGCCGTGAATCTTGTAATTGCCGAGCTGCCAGTAGAGGTGCTGGCCGACCTCGAGGGCGGCGAAGGGAAGGGCGAGGGGCAACGGAGCCATCGGGGGTAGGGCCTGGCGGAACGTCGGGGCCGCCGGAGCGGCTGATGGGGGCCGCCGGGGCGGCCAAAGTGTTATCAGGTGTCGAGGACGGCCTGAACGATCAGAGCGGGCTTGTAGAGGAGAAATCCCAGCACGGCGGGCAGGATCTCCAGGACGGGGAGCCTGGCGGCCGCGACCACCAGCACCACGGGCACCAGCAGCTGGGCCTTGCCCACTCCCTTGGTTTCGACGCCGAAGCGGGTGACGCTGCGGGCCAGGAGGCGGAGGTACAGGAGACCCGCCAGGGCTCCCACCAGCAGGCTGAAGGCGGTGGGAAGGTCGAACCACAGGGCCGTGACGGGCACCGCCAGGGCGGTGGCACAGACCGTGGAAAGAAGCATCCGGCGCTGCAGCCGCAGGTAACCGTCCATGCCGTTGTTCACCGTCACCGGAGCGGCGGCGAGTTCAGGCGGGGGGGGAGGCTCGATGGTTGGACGGACTGCGACCTCTTCGGTCGTCGTCTCCGCGGGGGGGACGGCATCCGGGGAAGGGGTCAGGGCAGCCTGCAACCGACGAGGCTCCGTCTGGGCGAGCGGACTTTATCACTCGGCCCGTTCAGGCTCTAAGCAACAGAAGCACCCGCTCCGCCAGCAGCCGCCGCACCACCGCCAGCCGCTCAGCGGGGCCCTGGGCCAGGGGCAGCGCCCCGATCGGTGTGCCGGCCGGGGCCGCCTCCAGGGCCTCCATCAGGGCCAGTTCCTCCGCTTTGAGGGTGAGGGGGCGCAGATCGGGGCCCAGCAGGGCCGTGGAGGGCCAGCCCCACAGACAGCGGTTGCGCTCGCCGCCGGCCGCCAGCAGGGCTTCATCGCTCAACGCCTCCGGCGCCGCGTCGCTCCAGGCCGGCGGCGCCCCGTCGTCGTCCTGGAGCCGCAGAAAGAACTCGAAGTGGCTGATGTCGGGATCGAGGCTCTCCACCAGATCCCACTGCTGCCGCGCCGGCAGGGCCAGGGCCCGCTCCAGCAGTTCCCCCTGCAGCAGCCGGGCCGGATCCCAGACCTCGGGATTGGAGAAGCCGGCGAAGCGGATCCCCGGCTGGTCGACGAAGCGGAACAGGCGCTCCAGGTCGTAGCTGGTCTCCTGGGGATGGAGGTACATGTCGGCGAAGTTGGCATCGGCGGCGGTGTCGTGGGCCCAGCGCTGCTCGTGGTGGCGTCGCAGCCGGTTGGACTCGGGCAGGGTCGCCAGCAGCTCCCTTCCCAGCCGCAGGCCAGCCGGTCCGGTGCCCACCCCCATCAGGGCCAGGGCCTTCTGGGTGCGGTGGATTTCCCAGCGGCCGCCGTCGGCATAGAGAAAAAGGTGCAGCAGCCCCCCCGGCCGCAGCAGGGGCACCAGGGCCCGCAGCCCCTCCTCGGGCCGGTCGAGGTGATGCAGCACCCCCACCGAGTTGATGTAGTCGAAGGGGCCCTCCCCGGCCAGGTCGAGCAGGCTGCGCTGCTGGATGCGCAGCTCCGCCACCTGGGCGGCGGCGCCGGAGCGGGCGGTGCGCTCGCGGGCCACCGCCAGGGCGCCGGCGCTGATGTCCACCGCCAGCACGGTGGCCCCCGGATTGAGGTGGCAGAGGTAGTCGGTGCTCACCCCCGTGCCGCAGCCGGCGTCGAGGATCCGCCAGGCACGGGGCGGCGGCGGCAGGGCCCCGTCCACGGCCGCCACCACGCTGTCCACGCACCAGCGCCAGTTGTATCCCGGTGGCGGTCCGTCCTGGAGGGGATCCCCCGGGTAGGGGAAGCGGTCGTAGAAGGCGCTCACCACCGGCGTGGCGGCATCCAGCGGGGCCTCCGGGGGGTGATCCATCAATGCCTTGGTGCGGGTTCCGGCAGCATTCCAGGGCGCCGGCCGCCGTTCAGCAGGAACCTGGGGAAGGGCTGCAAACATTTGTTCACCTGGTCCCGGGGGGCCAGGGGGCCAGCCGTAACGTGACCCAGCCCGGCTCGCTCTCGTTCATGACCGTGACCGCCAGCAGCGGCAGCACCAGGGTCGCCCCCCAGCGCTACGACACCCTGCCGCTCTCCAGCGTCCGGAAGGCGGAGCAGCAGGACCGTTTCCCCGACGGCGGCGAACTGGACGCCCTGACCACCTTCTTCCGCAGCGGCCAGATCCGCGTCGAAGCCGCCCGACGGATCTCCGCCAACGCCGACGCGATCGTGGCCCGGGCCGCCAACCGGATCTTCACCGGCGGCACGCCTCTCTCCTATCTCGACGCCCCCCTCAGCACCCCCGGCGTGGGTGCGGGTGAGGGCGTCGCCCTCGCCGCCGACCAGGCCGCCTTCCAGCGCTCGGTGCGCACCTTCGCCCAGGGGTCCGGCGGCAGTGGTCTGCTGGGTCGCATCCTCGAGGGTGTCCAGGCCGACGCCGACGTGCGGGTCGTGCTGCCCAGCGGCTTCAACCCCATCTCGGTGGCGATCTACGGCAACGCCCGCATGCGTAAGTCGCTGCGGGATCTGGCCTGGTTCCTCCGCTACGTGGGCTATGCCGTGATCGCCGGCGATCCCAGCATCCTGGCGGTGAACACCCGCGGCCTCCGCGACGTGCTCGAGAAGGCCTGCTCCCTGGCCGCCACCAACGTGGCCCTGCAGGAGATGCGCGCAGCCGCCGCCGGCCTGTTCAAGGGGGAGCCGGATTCGCGCCAGCTGGTGATCGACTGCTTCAACGTGCTCCTCAAGGAGCTCGAGATCCCCACCCCCTCCACCCGGGCCCGCCTCGGCAGCCCGGTCAACCAGGGCCTGCAGCTGCCGGCGATCTACGCCCTCGCCGCCGAAGGCGCCCAGCGCTTCGTGATGAAGCCGGGCCTCTCCGGAGCCGAGAAGGCGGAGGTCATCCGGGCCGCCTACCGCCAGGTGTTCGAGCGGGACATCGTCAAGGGCTATTCCCAGGTGGTCTGCCCAGTGGAGGCCACCCAGGTGCGCCAGGGCCAGCTCTCGATGCGGGAGTTCATCCGCGCCCTCGGCCGCAGCAAGGTCTACCGGCGTCAGTTCTACGGCCGCTTCTCCAACAGCCGGGTGGTGGAGCTCGCCTTCCGCCATTTCCTGGGCCGCGGCGTGAGCTCGATCGAGGAGTTCCGCCAGTACTTCGCCATCGTCAGCGCCAAGGGGCTGGGCGGCCTGGTCGATGCCCTGGTCAACGGCATGGAGTACGCCCGGGTCTTCGGTGAGGAAACGGTCCCCTACCTGCGCGACATCGGCGAGGAAGCCCAGGAGAGCGCCGGCTGGGGCTCCAACCGCAATCTCTTCCGATTCAGTGCGCCGTTCGAGGGGGCGCCCCAGTACATCACCCTCTACGCCTCCTACCGCCAGCCCCTCGCCGACCAGCATCCCTACGGCGGCGGCAACGACCCCCTGGGTCTCACCTACGGGGCCATCTTCCCCTCCGCCACGGCCTCGGTGGCCACCCGCCCGGCCCCCTTCAGCTACGACACCCGCCGGATCCTGATCGGCAACGGCATGGCCCAGCCCGGGCCCATGGACAGCCCCCAGTTCCGCAAGGCCACCCCGCGCCGGGTGGGCCCGAAGGTGGTGCGGCTGCGCCAGATCGCCACCGGCGGCAACTCCACCCCCCGCCGGGGCGGCCAGCCGAGCATCCGCGGCACCGAATCCAGCACCCAGGCCGTCATCAACGCGGTCTATGTGCAGGTGCTGGGCACCGCCGGCTATGCCGGTGAGCGCAACAAGGTCGAGGAGATCAAGCTCGAAAACGGCGACATCAGCCTGCGGGAGTTCGTGCGCCAGGTGGCGCGCTCCAACGCCTTCCGTCGTCGCTACTGGAGCGGCCTGTACATCACCAAGGCGATCGAGGTGATGCATCGCCGCCTCCTGGGCCGGCCCACCTTCGGCCGCTGGGAGATCAACGCCTACTTCGACACCGCCGCCCGCCAGGGCTTCTACGGGGTGGTCGACGCCATGATCGAAGGCCGCGAATACAACGACTGCTTCGGCGAGGACACCGTCCCCTACGAGCGGTTCATCACCCCGGCCGACCGCAACGCCCGCCGCGTTCCCGGCCTGGTGCGCACCCTGGAGACGGTTGCCGACCTCACCCCCCTGCAGCGCCCCACGGTCGCGGTGGCCCAGGAGATCCGCACGGTCGGCGATCTGGTCCCCCGCAACCTTCCGGCCCGGCCCAAGGTGCGCGGCCAGTGGAAGGCGGACGTGGCCGGCGGCCAGAGCGCCGCCGCCACGGAAGCCGCCAGCGGTCCCGGAACCCTCAGGGAGCCCCCCGCCCCCACCCGCAGCTGGAGCCAGGCCCCCTGGCAGCCCGGCGGCGGTGCCGCCCCCGTCTGGCGCAGCGGCGTCCCCAGTACGGGCACCGGCAATGGCTACATGGCCCCCGCCAGCATCGGCATCGCCGGCAGCTGGAAGGCCCTGGTGGGCACCAATCTCCTGGGTGGTGTCGCCACGGCCCCCGATGGCGCCATGGCCAAGGCCCTGAAAACAGGCTCCCCCCAGGGGTTCCGTCGGCGCCAGAGCCTGTCGCGGCCCGTGCAGCTGCTCCGCGATCCCAGCGAAACCCAGGTGCAGGAGGTGGTGCAGGCGGTCTACCGCCAGCTCCTCAACCGGGTGCCGTTCGCGGCCGAGCGTCAGATGGACCCCGAGTCGCAGCTGCGCGACGGCCAGCTCTCGGTGGCGGAGTTCGTCGCCCAGATCGCCGGCAGCGAGCTCTTCCAGCAGCGGCTGCAGCGGATGGCCCCCCTGCGGGCGGCCTCGGCGGCTTACCTGGCCCTGCTGGGCCGCGCCGCCATGCCGGGCGAAGTGAGCCGGTTCCTGGCCACCCGCGCCACTGCCGGCCAGCAGGCCGCCGTCGCCGAACTGCTCAACGCCCGGGAGTACGCCACGGCCTTCGGCCAGGACACGGTGCCCTACCTGCGGGGCCTCGGCACCGAGGACGGCGTGCCCCTGACGACCGTGAACCGCACCGCCTCCCTCTACGGCGGCAATGCCGGACTCACGCCCTCGCTGAAGGGCGCGATCTGACCCCTTCCCGAGCCCTGCGGCGTATTTGTGTCATGGACCCCCGGGTCAGTCCCGGGGGCTTTCTTTTGGCCCGTCTCAACTTTGGCCCGTCTCTACACCGAGACGGAGACATTCGTCTGCCGATGCACGTGCGCCGCCATCGACGGCAAGCAGAAAAAGATGAACAATTGCTGCGCTGGGACGGTGATAACAACTTCGTCCAAAGCCGTTGCGAGCCAAGGGATCTCGCGGGCCGATCCGCCGTGAAGAACTGTTACCGGCCGCCATGGGGGCGACGGCCCTTGCCACAGAATGATGCGACGGTCGGCCAAGCCGATCACCCTTACCCACCGGATACCGGTCTCCTTCACGGTGACCGCTTGTTTCGAGGCAGAACTGCATGAGCATCGTCTCCAACTCGATCATCAACGCGGACGCCGAAGCCCGCTACCTCAGCCCTGGCGAACTTGACCAGATCAAGTCGTTCGTGGCAGGGGGTCAGCGTCGTCTGCGCGTCGCCCAGGTCCTGGCAGAAAGCCGGGAGCGCATTGTGAAGCAGGCCGGAGGCCAGCTTTTCCAGAAGCGCCCCGATCTCGTCTCCCCCGGCGGCAACGCCTACGGGGAGGAGATGACGGCTTCCTGCCTGCGCGACATGGACTACTACCTTCGCCTGGTCACCTACGGCGTGGTTGCCGGGGATGTGACCCCGATCGAAGAGATCGGCGTCATCGGGGCCCGCGAGATGTACCGCGCCCTCGGCACCCCCCTCGAAGCCATGGCGGAAGCCGTGCGCGAGATGAAGACCGCAGCCACGAGCCTCCTCACCGGCTCCGATGCCGAAGAGGCCGGCTTCTACTTCGACTACGTGGTCGGCGCCCTCTCCTGAGGTTTCACCTCCCTATCGTCCAAAGCCATCAAACCCAGGATCCATGCAAGACGCCATCACCAACGTCATCAACCAGGCCGACGTCCAGGGGCTCTATCTCGACGGCACCTCCATGGGCCGCCTGGAGCAGTACTTCGCCAGCGGTGAGCTGCGGGTGCGTGCCGCCGCCACCATCAGCGCCAACGCTTCGGCCATCATCAAGGAAGCCGTCGCCAAGTCCCTGCTGTACTCGGACATCACCCGTCCGGGCGGCAACATGTACACCACCCGTCGTTACGCGGCCTGCATCCGCGACCTTGACTACTACCTGCGCTACGCCACCTACGCCATGCTGGCCGGTGACACGTCGATCCTCGACGAGCGTGTGCTGAACGGCCTCAAGGAGACCTACAATTCCCTGGGTGTGCCCATCGGCGCCACGGTGCAGTCGATCCAGGCGATGAAGGAAGTCACCGCCTCCCTCGTCGGTCCCGATGCCGGTCGTGAGATGGGCGTCTACTTCGATTACATCAGCTCCGGCCTGGGCAACTGATCCCCAGCAACGCCCCCAGCACGGCACGTTTTCCGAGGATCATTCCATGCGCCTGTTCAAGATCACGGCCTGCATCCCCTGCCCCGAAAAGGTGCGCAGCCAGCGGGAACTGCAGAACACCTACTTCACCAAGTGGGTGCCCTACACCAGCTGGTTCGCCGAGCAGCAGCGGATCATGAAGCAGGGCGGCAGGATCCTGAAGGTGGAACTGGCCACCGGCCGTCGTCAGCAGAGCTGCGGCAACTGACCAAGCCCACGGCTTCCACAGCACTCCCGGTTCCACCCATCCGCCCGGCCTTCGGCCGGGCTTTTTTGTGCCCCTCGAGCGGCGCCAGCGACACGGGCAGTGAATTGTTCACCGCGACTCGACAAACCCACCTCCGTCACGGCTGAATGGGCCATTCACGGAATCCTGCCGCGGCCTTGTCCACCCCCGAACCCCGCCTGCTCCACGGCCGTCCCGGCGGCGGCTTCCTGCCGCTGCCCTGGCCGCAGTGGCCCGCGGAGGCCCGCCTGCTGCTGGGCCTGGTGGCCCTTTGGAGCCTGGTGGGCCTGCTGGTGCTCACCTCGGCCAGCTGGTGGGTGGCCGAGCGGGAAATGGGGGACGGGGCCTACTACGTCAAGCGGCAGGCCATCTGGCTGGTGGCCAGCTGGGGCCTGCTCTGGCTGGGCCTGCACACGACGATGCGGCGCTGGCTGCACCTGGCGGCGCCGGCCCTGCTGGCGGGCGCCCTGATGGTGGCCGCCACCCTGGTGGTGGGCACCACCGTCAACGGGGCCAGCCGCTGGCTGGTGCTCGGCCCGGTGCAGCTGCAGCCCTCGGAGCTGATCAAGCCCTTCATCGTGCTGCAGGGGGCCGTGATCTTCTCCCACTGGCGACGCATCGCCCTCGACCAGAAACTCCTCTGGCTCGGCATCTTCGGGGTGGTGATCCTGCTGATCCTCAAGCAGCCCAACCTCAGCACCGCCGCCCTGCTGGGGCTGCTGCTGTGGCTGATGGCCCTGGCCGGCGGCCTGCCCCTCACCCTGCTGCTGGGGGCCGCCGGCGGCGGGATCGTGCTGGGCAGCATCAGCATCATGATCAACCCCTATCAGCTCGACCGGGTCACCTCCTTCCTCAACCCCTGGCGCGTCGCCCAGGGGGATGGGTACCAACTGGTGCAGAGCCTGCTGGCCATCGGTTCGGGGGGCGTGCTCGGCTCGGGCTTCGGGCTCTCCACCCAGAAACTCCAGTACCTGCCGATCCAGACCACCGACTTCATCTTCGCGGTCTTCGCCGAGGAGTTCGGCTACGTCGGCTCACTGATGCTGCTGCTGTTCCTGATGATCTTCGGCTTTGTGGGCCTGCGGGTGGCCCTGGCCTGCCGCAGCAACCAGCACCGCCTGGTGGCCATCGGCTGCACCACGCTCCTGGTGGGCCAGTCGATCCTCAACATCGCCGTGGCCAGCGGCTCGATGCCCACCACCGGCCTGCCCCTGCCGATGATCAGCTACGGCGGCAACTCGCTGCTCAGCAGCCTGTTCCTGGCGGGCCTGCTGCTGCGCTGCTCCCTGGAATCCTCCGGACTCGAGCCGGTCCGGCCCCGCCGTCGGGCTCCCCGGCCTGCCCCGATAGGCTGAGCCCTCCCGCCCTTCACGATCGGCCATGTTCAGCCTCGGGCTGCCCTTCGCCGACTGGGCCCGCAGCAGCGAAGCGCTGCTCCAGGGTTCCCTGGCCCACCCCGGCCCCCTGACCCTGGCGGTGGTGTTCAGCGGCGGCCTGCTCACCAGCCTCGGCCCCTGCTCCCTGTCGCTGCTGCCCGTCACCCTGGCCTATCTGGCCGGCTTCGGCGCTGAGGAGCGGGGGCGTGCCCCCTGGCAGCGCAGCGTCAGCTTCGCGGCCGGCATCGTGGCGTCCCTGGTGCTGCTGGGCCTGGCCAGCGGCCTGATGGGGCGCCTCTACGGCCGCATCCCGGGCCAGCTGCCGCTGCTGGTGGCCGTCGTGGCCGTGGTGATGGGCCTCAACCTGCTGGGCCTGCTGCGGCTGCCGCTGCCGGCCGGGCCCGACCCCGAGCGCTGGCGGCGGCGGGTGCCGGCGCCGCTGGCCCCGCTGGCGGCCGGCCTGGCCTTCGGCCTGGCGGCCACCCCCTGCACCACGCCGGTGCTGGCCGTGCTGCTGGCCTGGATGGCCCAGGCCGGCCAGCCCCTGGTGGGCATGCTCCTGCTCACCAGCTTCGGTGCCGGCCAGGTGATGCCCCTGCTGCTGGCCGGCACCGTGGCCGCATCCCTGCCCGGACTGCTGCAGCTGCGCCGCCTGGGGCAGTGGGTGCCGCCGATCAGCGGCGTGGTGCTGCTGGCCAGCGGCGGCCTCACCCTGCTGTCGGTGCTGCCATGAGCGGCACGGCAGCCTCCCCCTGGCGCCCGCTGCAGCGCCTGGCCGCCTGGATCTCCGACCTGCGCCTGGCGATCGCTCTGCTGCTGGTGATCGCCATCGCCAGCGGCATCGGCACGGCCGTTCCCCAGAAGGAGGAGGCCGCCCTCTACCACCGGCTCTACGACCCCGCCCCCTGGCTGGGGGTGCTCGACGGCGACGGGGTGCTGCGCCTGCAGCTGGATCACGTCTATTCCAGCGGCTGGTTCCTGGCCCTGCTGGCCTGGCTGGGCCTGTCCCTGATCCTGTGCAGCTGGCGCCGCCAGTGGCCCGCCCTGCAGGCCTCCCTGCGCTGGATCGACTACCGCAGCCCCCGCCAGCTCAGCAAGCTGAGCGTGGCCGAAACCCTCGTCACCGCTCATCCCGTCGCGGGCCTGGAGCGGCTGGAGGCCGATCTGCGCGGCGCGGGCTGGCAGATTCACCGCCAGGACGACCGCCTGGCGGCCCGCCGGGGGGTGCTCGGCCGGGTGGGCCCCCTGCTGGTCCATGCCGGCATGGTGGTGCTGATGGTGGGGGCCGCCTGGGGCGCCCTGGGCGGCCAGCGGCTGGAGCGCTTCCTGGCCCCGGGCCGGGAGCTTGAGCTGCTCGACAGCCGCGGCAGCACCCAGGTGACCCTGGTCCTCGACGACTTCCGCATCCAGCGCGATCCCGCCGGACGCCCGGAGCAGTTCTCCTCCAGCCTGCGGCTGATCACCCCCGGCGATGGCTCCGCCACCCCTGCCGCCATCAGCGTCAACCACCCGCTGCGCTACCGCGGCATGACGCTCTACCAGGCCGACTGGTCCCTGGCGACGATCAGCCTGCAGCTGGGCCGCAGCCCGGTGCTGGAGCTGCCGCTCCAAACCTTCCCCCAGCTGGGCGACCAGCTCTGGGGCCTGGTGCTGCCCACCCGCCCCGATGGCACCGAGCCGGTACTGCTGAGCCTCACCAGCGAACAGGGGCCGGTGCAGGTGTTCGGCCCCGATGGGGAGGCCCTGGCCCAGCTGGTGCCTGGCGGTGAGGCCCGGGAGGTGAAGGGGCTGCCGATCCGGGTGGCGAGCGTGCTGCCCGCCAGCGGCATCCTGTTCAAGCGGGACCCGGGCGTGCCGCTCGTGTACACCGGCTTCGCCATCGCCCTGGCCGGCGGCGCGCTGAGCCTGGTGGCCACCCGCCAGCTCTGGGCCATCGCCGATGGCCCCGGCGGCCGGCTGCACGTGGCGGGCCTCTGCAACCGCAACCTCACCGCCTTCGCCGCCGAGCTGCCGGCGCTGCTGCAGCAGCTGGAACCCCAGGCCTGACTCAGCAGGGGCGGCGCTCGCCGTGGCTGACCCGCACCACGGTGTGGACGTTGCCGCGAGGGTTGAAATCGGCCTCCAGCTGCATCCAGAGGGGATCGCAGGCGGCCACCAGGTCATCGAGGATCCGGTTGGCCGCCTCCTCATGGGAGATGGATCGGTGGCGGTAGCTGTTGACGTAGAGCTTGAGGGCCTTGAGCTCCAGCACCCGGGGGCCGGGCTGGTACAGCAGCCGCAGGACGGCGAAATCGGGATAGCCGGAGAAGGGACAGGTGCAGGTGAACTCCGGCAGTTCGATCGACACCTCGTAGGCGCGGCCCTCGCGGGGGTTGGTGAAGCAGACCAGCTGGGCCTCGGCGATGGCCCGTTCCCCGTACAGGGGAGTCACGGTCTGGGGCTGGTCGGCGACACCGGAAGCCATGGTCGGGTGGAGCGGGAAGGGGTTTTTGACCGTACAGGAGCTGGCGGAGGGCACGGAGCCCCCGTCGGCGGCCACGTCGGCGGGCCGGCCCGCCCGTCAGCGGCCCAGAGCTCACGTAGCAACCGTTACGACGACCCCGGCAAAGCTCGGCGGTAATGGAGCCGTCCTCTCTCAGGCGGGGATTCTGAGAGACTCCAACCGTCGCCTTCCTGACCGCAGCACAGCCATGAAGAAAATCGAGGCCATCATCCGCCCCTTCAAGCTCGAGGACGTGAAGATCGCCCTTGTCAATGCGGGCATCGTCGGCATGACCGTGAGCGAGGTGCGCGGATTCGGCCGTCAGAAGGGGCAGGTGGAGCGTTACCGCGGGTCCGAATTCACGGTGGAATTCCTGCAGAAACTGAAGCTGGAGATCGTCGTCGACGACGACCGGGTGGCCACCGTGGTCCAGGCGGTGCAGGACGCGGCCCGCACAGGCGAGATCGGCGACGGCAAGATCTTCATCAGCACCGTCGATTCGGTGATCCGGATCCGCACCGGCGACCTCGACAGCGGCGCCATCTGAGCGCCCCCGCTCCTGACACGCTGACCCTGGCCGCCGGCCCCTCAGGCCCCGGCCATGGTCTCCTTCGTTGGGCGGTCCCCGGCCACGGTGTCGGCCACGAGCGCCGCGATCCTGCCGGACCAGTCCGCGCTCTCCGCGACTGCGGCGTCGCTGGTGGCGGGCGGCACCAGCCAGAGCAGGTATTCATGGTTGCCGGCCGGCCCGGTGAGGGGTGAGGCCACCAGCCCCGCCGGGTGCCAGTCCAGCTCCTTCGCGGCGGCGATCACGGCGGCGATGGCGTCGGCATGGGCGGCCGGATCCCGCACCACGCCTCCCTTGCCCACCCGCAGGCGGCCCACCTCGAACTGGGGCTTGACCAGCAGCACCGCCTCGCCCACCGCCTGCAGCAGGGCCCGCAGGGCCGGCAGCACTTGGGTGAGGGAAATGAACGACACATCGGCCACGGCCAGGTCGGGCCAGGGATCGCCCTCGCCGTAGAGCAGCTCCGGGGTGAGGTGGCGCAGGTTGGTGCGCTCCCGCAGCACCACCCGCTCATCGGTGCGCAGGCTCCAGGCGGTCTGGCCGTAGCCCACATCGATCCCGTACACCCGCACGGCCCCGTGCTGCAGCAGGCAGTCGGTGAAGCCGCCGGTGGAGATGCCGCCGTCGAGGCACACCCGGCCCTCCACCCGGATCGGCAGGGCCTCCAGGGCCCCTTCCAGCTTCTCGCCCCCCCGGGAGACGAACCGGGGGGGCTGCTCCACCGCCAGCGGCAGGGTCTCGGCCACCTCGGTGCCGGGCTTGTCGAGCACCTCGCCGCCGCCGCGCACCCGGCCGGCGCGGATCAGCTGCTGGGCCTGCTGGCGGCTGGCCACCAGGCCGAGATCCACCAGCCGGCGATCGAGCCGCTGCTTACGGGCCATCCAGATGTTCGGCCATGGGTCCTGCCGCTCCACCGGCATGTTGTCACCGAACGGCGATCCAAACCGAACAAAAACCGATGGGCAGAGGGTTCGGGGCGGAACAGTCGCAGGATGGCTGGAGTTTTCCCCTAGGTTCCCTCCCATGGCTGCCCCCGGTTCCAAGGCCGCCCCCGGATCCAACGTGGTGGAGCTGCTCCACCCGGGAAGCTTCGTGCGGCTGCGGGACCATCCCGACGACCTGCCCCCCTTCCAGCTGATCCGCCGCAGTGGCACCCGCTGCTGGGTGCGGCAGCAGGCCTGGGGGTCGATGGTGCACCTGGAGCTGCCCTACCGCCGCCTCACCGCCGCCGCCTGAGTCGGTGGGGACGGCTCGATAGGTTGGTGGATCGTTCGCCACCGCCCGGCCCTTGATCGAGCGTTACACCCTGCCCGAAATGGGTCGTCTCTGGAGCGAGGAAGCGAAGTTCCAGAGCTGGCTCGAGGTGGAGATCGCCGCCACCGCCGCCAACGTGGAGCTGGGCCGGGTGCCCGCCGAGGCTCTGGCCACGATCCGGGAGAAGGCGGCCTTCGAGGTGCCGCGGATCCTGGAGATCGAGGCGGAGGTGCGCCACGACGTCATCGCCTTCCTCACCAACGTCAACGAGCACGTCGGTGATGCGGGCCGCTACATCCATGTGGGCATGACCAGCTCCGACGTGCTGGACACCGGTCTGGCCCTGCAGCTGAAGGCCTCGGTGGCCCTGCTGCGCGCGGAGCTCGACGCCCTGGCCGAGGCCCTGCGGGCGCTGGCGCGGGAGCACAAGGGCACGGTGATGATCGGCCGTTCCCACGCGATCCACGGCGAGCCGATCACCTTCGGCTTCAAGGTGGCCGGCTGGCTGGCGGAAACCGAGCGCAACCGGGAGCGGCTGGAGCGGCTGGAGCGGGTGGTGGCCGTGGGCCAGATCAGCGGTGCTATGGGCACCTACGCCAACACCGATCCGCAGGTGGAGGCGATCACCTGCCGGCTGCTGGACCTGGAGCCCGACACCGCCAGCACCCAGGTGATCGGGCGCGATCGCCATGCCGAATACGTCCAGACCCTGGCCCTGGTGGGCACCTCCCTGGAGCGCTTCTCCACAGAGATCCGCAACCTGCAGCGCTCCGACGTGCTGGAGGTGGAAGAGAACTTCGCCAAGGGCCAGAAGGGCAGCTCGGCCATGCCCCACAAGCGCAATCCGATCCGCAGCGAACGCATCAGCGGCCTGGCCCGGGTGCTGCGCAGCTACACCGTGGCGGCCCTGGAGAACGTGGCCCTCTGGCACGAGCGCGACATCAGCCACAGCTCGGTGGAGCGGATGATGCTGCCCGACTGCTCGGTGACCCTGCACTTCATGCTGCGGGAGATGACCGCCGTGATCGAGGGGCTGGGGGTGTACCCGGAGAACATGGCCCGCAACATGAATGTGTATGGAGGCGTGGTGTTCAGCCAGCGGGTGCTGCTGGCCCTGGTGGAGGCGGGGCTGAGCCGGGAGGAGGCCTACCGGATCGTGCAGCGCCACGCCCACGCCGCCTGGAACACCGATGGCGGCGACTTCCGCGCCAACCTGGCGGGCGATCCGGCGGTGACCAGCCACCTGGGTCCCGAGCAGCTGGAGGCCTGCTTCGCCACCGACCTGCACCGGGCCAATCTGGACGTGATCTGGGAGCGGCTGGGGATCTGAGGGCGTCGCGAGCCTTGGGCCCTCAGGGCTCCAGGAGCCACAGCCGGCGCGCCGGCAGCAGACGCAGAAAATCACGATCGAACGTGGCCAGACACTCCTGGCGGGCCAGCACGGCAGCGGCGATCCAGCCATCGCTGATGGCGTTACCCACAAGCTGGTGCCGTCGGCAGAGCGGATCCAGCAGCGGCCATTCCGAACCGAGCGTCAGCAGTTCGACGCCGTCAGCGGCCAGCAGCGCCTCCAGAAACTCCTGGGCAGCCTCCAGGGGGCTGGGCTCGAGAAACACCCTTGGATGGGTCACCAGGCGCAGAAAGCCGGCCGTCACCATCGGCATCAGACGCAGACGCGTTCCCCGCGCAGCAGCATCGAGTGCGGCATCCAGCCAGGTGAGAGCCGGGTGGTGATGGGGATGGTCGGAACGGGAGGCCGCCACCAGCACGTTCACATCAGGGGTCATGGCGGTGGCAGACCATCGGCCGCCTCCAGCATCGAGCGATTGCTGCGGGGGTCGCGCACGGTGGGAGCCAGGCCACCCCGGCCGGCATGGACCGGGAGGGGTGGGCGAGCAGCGGCGGCCGGGGCGGGAGGGCAGCCCTGGCGCAGGCGCAGGGCCAAGCCCTCCTCGATCAGCCGGGTGAGGGTGAGACGCTCGCGGGCAGCCAGGACCTTGGCTTCCGCCAGAAGGTCATCGTTCAGATCGAGCGTGGTGCGCAAGGCCTCAATCCATGCAGACATCTGCATCCTAGGGGCACTGGGAGTTGGCGGCTCTGGAAGCGCTTGCCCGTGTGCGTGGCAAGGACCTGAGCGGCGATGACGCGCAGCAGAAGGCGAAGGTTGAAGGGGACCCTGCCCCAGTCCCGGGCCCCCTGCCTGTCGTGGGGGCCGCTTCAGAGCCCCGGTGCCGGATCGGGGCTGGACTCGGGAGCCGGTTCCGGCGGCGCGCCGGCCAGCAGATCCTCGATCTCGCAGACCGGGAAGCGGTTGATGCTCTTGAGGGCCAGGCGGGAGTTGCGGCGCAGCTGCTCGCTGATCGCCTCGCAGAAGGGCACCTGGGCCAGCAGGTCGACGGTGCGGCGCAGGATGCGCACCACGTCCCCCTCGTCGAGGGAGGTGTTGGCGATCACGTCGTTCCAGCTGGCGCCCCGGGCCCAGGCGTGGACCAGGCCGGTGAGCTCGGGCTCCCACCACACCGGCACCACCACCGAGGCCCGCTCCTGCTGGCGCTGCAGCTCGCGCCGCAGGCTGCGCAGGTCGTGGAGGGCCTCCTCGGAGGCCGGTGGTGGCGGGTAGCCGCACCAGAGGTCGGGGCGGTTCACCTCGGTGGAGATGGCCTCCAGCACCGCCGCCAGCTCGGCCGGATCCAGGGCATCGAGGTGGCCGCTCATCAGGGCCAGCCCCAGCCAGAGCTCGTTGTCGCCCCGCAGGGCCGCCACGGTGCGGCCCACCTCGGTGGGCTCGAGTCCCTCGTCGCCGTCGAGTGCGCCGAAGAAGCGCAGGATGTCGATCAGGGAGAGGAAGGTGTCCCAGTGGCGGTTGGCGCGGTGGTGCAGCAGCCGCTGCCGCTCGCCGATCTCCTCCTGGAGTTCCTCCATGCGGCGGCGGTGCTTCTTGAGGTGCTTGCGGTCGCCCCAGCGGTGGGCCGGGTGGGCCTCCAGCTCCTGCTCCAGCCGCTGCACCAGCTCGCCCTGCTGGCGCACCTCGCCGGCCAGGTCGTAGCGGGGGGTGTGCATGTCGTGGCGGCGGGCCATCGAGGACACCGCCAGGGCCAGGCCACCGCTGGCGTTGTCGCCGTGGCGCAGCTCATTGGCGTGGTGCAGCTCCGGCGGCTCCAGCTGGTCCACCTGCAGGCAGCTGAGCTCGGCGTGCAGGGTCACCACCGCGTGGCAGGGCAGCAGGATCCAGACGTTCTCGTCGGTGAGGCAGAGCAGCAGCGGGAACTGGCCGGAGCCCGGCACCTTGGCCACGATCACCGCCGGCGTGACCCGGCTGCGCAGGGCCGGCGCCTTGACACTCACCAGGGTGCCCTCGCTGGCGAACTGCAGCGCCAGGGTGAGCTCGTGGGCGAGGGTCTCCTCGGCCTGCTGCTGCAGGATCCGGTGCAGGCGCCGCTCCTCCCGCAGGCGGCCGCGCAGCTTCTCGTAGTCCTCGAAGTCGTCCCAGGGCACCTCGCCGCCGCTGGATTCGAGCGTGGCCAGCTGGGCCATCAGCTCGGTGATGCGGGCCTCGTCCTCGGCCAGATCCAGCCCCGCCAGGTAGCGGCCGAAGCTGCGCTCCACCAGCTCCCGGGCCTTGGCCAGGTCGTAGCGCTGCAGCAGGTTGAGCACCATGCCGTAGCTGGGGGTGAACTGGCTCACCAGCGGATCGGCCGGGCTGGTGGCCAGCGCCCCGGCCTCGCGCACCCCCTCGAAACGGCTCTGCACCGTCACCACATAGCCCTGGGTGTCGAGGCCGCGGCGGCCGGCGCGCCCCGCCATCTGCAGGAACTCGCTGCCCATCAGGGGCCGGTGGCCGCGCTCGGTGCGCTTGGAGAGGGCCGAGATCACCGTGGTACGGGCCGGCATGTTGATGCCCGCGGCCAGAGTCTCGGTGGCGAACACCACCTTGATCAGGCCCTGCTGGAACAGCTCCTCGATCAGTTCCTTCCAGGCCGGCAGCACGCCGGCGTGGTGGGCGGCGATGCCCCGCAGCAGGGCGTCGGCATGGCCGCCCTCCCGCACCGCCTCCGGGGTCACCGCCATGAAGGCGTCGAGCCGCCGGCGGATCCGCGCCTGCTCGTCGGGATTCACCAGGCACACCTTGGCCAGATCACGGACGGAGCGGTCGCAGTTGCGGCGGCTGAAGATGAAGTAGATGGCCGGCAGCATCTCCC
Source organism: Microcystis elabens FACHB-917 (assembly GCF_014698445.1). Lineage (GTDB taxonomy): Bacteria > Cyanobacteriota > Cyanobacteriia > PCC-6307 > Cyanobiaceae > Cyanobium > Cyanobium elabens. The sequence continues at coordinate 1,686 of NZ_JACJSZ010000040.1, read as the reverse complement.
GCTCCGCCATCTGGGCCACCACGAAGCCGATCGGCGGCGCCTCCGGCTGGGGCGGCCGCGGTTCCTTCGGTCCCTTGCGGCGGGTGGATTTCGGAGGGCGCCAGACCTTGCAGTTGGGGTGCAGGCCGGTGCCCTCGTCGTTGAGCAGGGGATGCAGACCCTTGGCGCTGCAGAAGCTGAAGGCCAGCGGGACGGGACGGAAGTCGCTGTGGATCAGCCGGGTGGGGCCGTGCACCCGCTCGATCCAGTCGGTGAGCTGGCCGGCATTGGCCACCGTGGCCGAGAGGGCCACCAGCTGCACCCGCGAGGGGCAGTGGATGATCGATTCCTCCCAGACCGTGCCCCGCTGGGTGTCGTTCATGTAGTGGCACTCGTCGAGCACCACGGCCTCCACGTCGGCCAGGGGGTCGTCGTCGGCGTGGTCGATCTCCGCGTAGAGCATGTTGCGGAAGATCTCGGTGGTCATCACCACCACCTGGGCCTCCCGGTTGAGGCTGAGATCGCCGGTGAGCAGGCCCACCTTCTCATCGCCGAACTGGTGGCGGAAATCCCGCAGCTTCTGGTTGGAGAGGGCCTTGAGGGGCGTGGTGTAGAAGACCTTCTGGCCATGGGCCAGGGCCCGATGGATGGCGTACTCGCCCACCAGGGTCTTGCCGGAGCCGGTGGGAGCACTCACCACCACGGAGTGGCCCTGGTTCAGGGCGTCGATCGCCTCCAGCTGGAAGCCGTCGAGGGGGAAGGGGAACAGCTGCTCCAGCGACGGCACGGCACCGGTGGTGGTGTCAGCGGAGCCGACGGTGGGGCTGGAGGGCATGATAGGGATCCTATGGCGCGGCCGCCCCGGGGAAGCGGGGCTCAGGCGCCATGGGCGCCGATGCGCGGGAAGGGGCTGATCACCAGCACGCCTGCCCTTGCGCTCGGCCAGCGGCCCTGATGGAGGCGATCGCGCTGGAAGGCCAGGAGGAGATGGGCTGGATGCGAAGCCGCGACGCCGCAGGCGGACGCTCGCACAAGGTGCGGCCGCGCTCCGAAATCGACGTTCTGAGCGGGTATGTGAATCAGGTCACGCCGGTGTCGGCAAAACCGGTGGTGGAGGTGTGGCTGGAACGGCTGGAACCGACGCTGGGATCCGATTTCGGCTGGGTGCGGATCGGCGACGGCGTTGCCGCCGGCGGGGAGCGAGCCGGCGGACCGTTCGCGCCGGCGCCGGAACAGCTGGCTCTGGGCCACGAGCTGATCGCCGAACGCCGCTTCGCCGAAGCCCTGGCCCTTGGGGTCGGGGCGGAACAACTCTGGCTGCGCCTGCCGCTCTGGGACGGACGGATCGACCAGCCCGAGCCGGACGGCGCAGAGCTACGGCTGGTGATCGCCGAGCAGGAGGAATACGCCATCGATGGTCCAGCCCCGCGCCACAGCATGACCAGCGCCAAGACCGGCCGAAGGCTTGTGTTTGTGGAGGATGTACCTATTGCCTGACGGCACACCTGAGCTGTGTTGATCAGCCGGTGGCCTGGTGAAGATGCTGGGTTTGCTGACAAGTTGAACGCTTGCCATCACCTAGCCGCAGGGGGGGGGGGGGGGGGTTTTTTTTTTTTATCCCTGCTTGCCGTCCTGCTGCTGGCGCTGGCCCTGTGCGCCTGTGCCCCCGCCCTGTGAGGGCGGCTCAGATCGGCTGGTCGAGGGCGG
>NZ_JACJSZ010000004.1 GCF_014698445.1 Microcystis elabens FACHB-917 | reverse complement strand
CGGCACCCTCGATGGCGCCAACGTCGAGATCCGCGAGCAGGTGGGCGACGACAACTTCTTCCTCTTCGGCCGCACCACCGAGGGCATCGCCGAACTCAAGGAACAGGGCTACCGGCCCTGGGAACTGATCGGAGCCACCCCGGAACTGCCGGAGGTGCTGCATCTGATCGAGAGCGGCCACTTCAGCAATGGCGACAAGGAACTGTTCCGGCCCCTGCTGGAGAACCTCACCGGCCGCGACCCGTTCTTCGTGCTGGCCGACTTCGCGGCCTACCTCCAGGCCCAGCAGGACGTGAGCGAGGCCTGGGGCGACCGGCGGCGCTGGAACCGGATGTCGCTGCTGAACACCGCCCGCAGTGGCCTGTTCTCCTCGGATCGTTCGATCCGTGAGTACTGCCAGCGGATCTGGCAGGCGGAAGAGTTCCCCGTCACAATCACCTGCGAGATCGACGAGGCCCCGGCGAAGGGCCGCCGCCTGCCGGCGGCACCGTGAGAGGGGCGGGGCGCTTCAGCCGCCCCGGTGATCGGGCAGGTCGGGCGTCTGGTGCAGCAGCCGGTTGAGGCGCAGCCGATCGGCGTTCAGGGGGTCGGGGGCCAGTTCACCGGCCACCTCACGGAAGGTCTGCTCGACGGGCTCGGGCACCCGCACATCGAAGATGCGCTCCATCAGGGCCTCGATGGAGAAGAGGTGGGCGTTGATGTTCTCCAGGTCGGCCATGGCCTGCTGGATGGCCTCGCTCTCGGGGGACGTCGCGGCACCGGCGTCGGCCGAGGCGCTGTCGGGGGCCGATGGTGCGGGGGGGGTGTCTCCGTCCCCATGCTGCTTCTGGAGCTCCTCGAGAACCCGGCCGGCGAGGGTGCGGAACGACTGCAGCGCCGCCCAGCTGAGCTCCTGCTGCTGACGCAGGCTGGGATTTTCGCGGATCAGCCGGTCGTGTTCCCGATAGAACCGCTGGCAATCAGGACATTGGCAGGGCTCTTCAGGCACCACGTCCCTTCTTTCATTCAACGGTCATCATGGCACCGACCGGGAGCAGAGGGGGAAAGTGCGGCGCCGGCGCGGAACCGCTCACGCGGCCATCGGGTCCGAATCGGGAGGGTCCCCGGCCTCGTGGAGCAGCGGCAGGGGAATCTCGATCGAGCTGACCACCTGAATCACATCCCGCAGGCGCATCGAATCGGCGAACCAGCCCATGGCCTGCTCCACGTCGCCGCGACGCTCGGCATCACCGGCCTGTTCCTCGTGGGCATCGGCCAGGAGGGCCAGCCAGCAGAGGCAGCGGGCCTGCACCACCGAGAGATCGAGGTCATCGGGGTGGCTGTGGGCGATGGCTTCGCTCTCCTGTTGCACCAGCAACCGCAGGCGCAGGTCGTGAAGCTGGGTCATCCACTGTTGACGACTGGGGCCACGCTAGCGGGAGCGTCCGAGGTGGGAACCCCCCACAGGTCGTGGAGGCTACGCCCGCCCCAATTACCGCGGCCTTACCCTCGTGCCCTCACCGCTCAGTTTGCTGGCACGGGCTTTCACCTTGGTGCCATCCAGGCCGACATGGCCCAGGTTCACCAGCCCCGCCGTCTGGCGGAGCCGCATGGCCTGAACCACCAGCCCAGCCAGGTCCTCGAGATCATCCTTCTGCCGATAGACGGGGTGAATGGCCTTGAGATCGAGCTCAGCGGTCAGATCCAGAGGGAAACCATCAAGTGATTCTCCTGCAGCCATTCCACGGGTGAGGGCGGGCGCAGATCGATGTGCGACACGCTCTCAGCTGGCGACCGCCAGCAGTGGATCCAGGCGGCCCTGGCGCTCGAGGGCGTAGAGGTCATCGCAGCCGCCCACGTGGGCCCCGTCGATGAAGATCTGGGGCACGGAGCGCTTGCCGTCGCTGCCCCGGGCCACCATCGCATCCCGGGCGTCCTCATCGCCGTCGATGACGTACTCCGTGTAGGTGACGCCCTTGCGGTCCAGCAGCTGCTTGGCCCGGATGCAGAACGGGCAGAAGCGCCAGGTGTAGATCTCGACCTTGGGCATGGAGGGCACACGGTTTGGGGCGAAACAGATTGATTCTGTCGAAATCGGAGCCGACCGTCCGTCATGGAGATGACGCCCGCCCCCCGGAGCGCGCTCCATCCCCCCAACCCAGCGCATCCCCACCATGCACTACGCCGTTCTCATTTCTGAAAGCGAGCAGGACTTCGCCGACCTTTGACTGTCGCCCCGCGTGCGGAGGGTGGGGGTGGGGTGGGTGAGCCGCATCGCCCTGGTGGACGATCCGGCGGTGCGAGCGTTCCTGGTGCCACGGCGAGAGACCCATGCGCGCTCAACTGCCTGCAGGCCTGATCCTCGCGGCCCACGCAGCAGTGGGGCCCCGTGAGATCGGGGCACAATGAACTGAGCTGTGCTCTCCGGTGCCCCCATGACGACCTCCGCCCGTGCCGCCACCGGACCGACGACCGGGTTTCTGGAGGAGGCCCCCGGCAACCGCTCCGCCATGCGGCTGATGTGTCTGCTGGCCCTGCTGGCCTCGATGGCCTTCGGGGCGATCACGATGATGCGCAGTGCTCCGATGGTCACCCGCGACGCGACCGGGCGGGAGACCCTCACCTATCCACCCCGGGACGACACCGGGATGATCATCACCTTCGCCTTTCTGCTCGCCGCCTTCGCCCCCAAGGTGGTGCAGAAGTTCGCCGAGCAGCGTCTCGGCGCCCTGGGGGCCACAGGTCTGCGGGAGCTGCTGCTCGGCGCCGTCCGACCCGCCCCGGCCGCCGCCGGTGACCCGGCCGCCACCGTTGCCGCCGCCACCACCGTTGCCCCCGCCGCCGTCGTGGAGGATCCGCGCCTCGGCCTGCTGCGGGAGGAACTGGGGCGCCTGCGCGCCGAGCTTGAGCTCAGCCGCACCCCCATCCAGGTGAGCCCGGCCACCCCCGTCGCCCCGCAGGCGCCGGCCCTGACCCCCCTGGAGCGCATCCGGCTGGGGGGAAGCCTCTGATGCCGTCCATCACCGCCCGCCAGGACGCGGGGCTGAGCCCCAGCCCCGCCGCCGCCGATGCCGACTCCTACGTGGCGTCCGGCTCCCGCATCGCCGTCACCTGGCTGCGTCCCGTCCCCGGCACCGACCTGGCGATCGCACGGCTGGCGGGGCCCTACACCTGCCCCGGCGGCACCGTGCCGCTCCCCGACGGCGAGCAGCGCTACCTCAATCCCGCCCGCTTCATCATTCCCGACGACGCCTGGTTGCCCGCCGCCGGCGGCGGGGCGCTCCCCCCGGAGGTGGCCCAGCTCAACCACCACTACGAGGGCTGCAGGCTCCAGGCCTACCCCGATCCCCGCACCGGCGGCGCCCCGATCACGATCGGCTGGGGCAGCACCTTCTACCAGGACGGCTCGCCGATCCGGCTGGGTGATGTGATCACCCAGCAGCAGGCCGACGCCCTCTACGAGCACAACTGCCGCGAGCGCTTCTGGAAGGTGCTCGAGGCCACGATCCCCTTCTGGGAGGAGATGGGGGATCGCCAGCGGGCCGCCCTCTGCAGCTTCGCCTACAACAACGGCGCCCATTTCCATGGGGATGGCCACCACGACACCCTCGACCGCCACCTGCGGGAGCGCCGCTGGTCGGCCGTGCCGGCGGCCCTGATGCTCTATCGCAATCCGGGCGAGACGGTGGAGGTCGGGCTGGGCCGCCGCCGCCGGGCCGAGGGGCTGGTGTGGGGCGGCATGGAGCCGCCCGCCGCCTGCGCCCAGGCGGAGCGGGAGATCCGCACCCCGGCCGACTGCGAAGCCTGGGAGCAGCGGCTGAAGCAGGAGGCCGCCGTCCCGGCCGCCACGGCCAGGTCCCTGACGGCCCCTTCGGCGGCGCCCGCCCCTTCCGCCGCGCCCGCCGGCGATCGCCCCGCCGAGGTGCCAGGTCTGGTGGGGCCGAAGAAATCCCCCCGCGACTTCGGCTTCAGCGGATCCGACAGCCATGTGGTGGTCAACGACGCCAGCGAGACGGCCCGGGCCTACGACGTGGAGGGCCGGCTGCTCTGGGAGATCCCGGCGCTGGCGCGCGGTCAGGGTCGGGAGAACCAGTACCGGGACACCTCGACCGACACGCCGCCGGGCGTCTACCGCATCGCCAAGAAGGTCTACCGGGACTATGAGCAGGATCCCAGCCCCACCTATTCGGCCGACCGCTGCAGCTATGGCTGGTACAGCTTCGACCTGGAGGATCTGGAGATGCAGGAGCGGCGCTTCGGCCGGGCCGGGATCATGGTGCACGGCGGCGGCAGCGCCTGCGGCTGGCCCGGGGCCTGGGCGCCGCGTCAGCCCCTGCATTCCACCCTGGGCTGCGTGCGGCTGCACAACGAGGATCTGCGCGACAAGCTGCTGCCGCTGGTGGAGAAGGGCACCGTCTATGTGTCGGTGTACCAGGAGGCCTGAGACGGGACCTTCCTCGGCCCCCCACCCAGGCCATCGGAGCCCCCATGGCCTTCGCTGATGTGCTCCTGCTCGGGTCCGGCGCCCTCGCCGCCGGGCTGGGCGGCGAGCTGTTCGTGCGCGGCTCCGTGGGCCTGGCCCACTGGGCCCGCCTGTCGCCCGGGATCATCGGGGCCACGGTGGCCGCCTTCGCCACCTCCAGCCCGGAGCTCTCGGTGGCCACCAACGCGGCGCTCGAGGGCAAGCCCCAGATCGCCCTTGGGGACGCCCTCGGCAGCAATGTCGTCAACGTGGCCCTGATCCTCGGCCTCACGGTGGTGCTGGCGGGTCTGCGGCTGCCGCCGGAGAACGTCCGCCGCGATCTGCCGATGGCGCTGGCCAGTCCCCTGCTGACGGGAGTGCTGCTGGTGGATGGCACCCTTTCGCGGGGCGACGGCGCCCTGTTGCTGGGCGTCTTCATGCTCTGGATGGGCCGCGTGGTGCTGGAGGTGCGCGGTCAGCGCAGTGCCGCGGCCATGCTCCTGGGGGAGCGGCGGGGCGGCATGTCCCTGCTGCAGGGCGCGGCCGGGCTGGGGCTTCTGCTGGTGGCCGGCCGGCTGGTGGTGCTCGGGGCCCGGGGCATCGCCCTGGCCCTCGGCATCGATGCTTTTCTGGTGGGCGCCACCCTGGTGGCGATCGGCACCTCGATGCCGGAGCTGGCGACCGCGCTGGTCGCCAAGCTGCGGGGCCACGAGGAGGTGGGACTGGGGACGATCCTCGGAAGCAACATCTTCAACGGCTTCTGGGTGGTGGGCGTCGCCGCCACGATCGCCCCGATCCGTGTGCCGGTCGGGGAGGTGATGCTGGTGCTGGGTTTCGGCCTCGCGGCGTTGGTGGCCCTGTGGCCTTCGAGGGGGTCCGATGTCCTGCCGCGCTGGCGGGGCCTGGTGCTGCTGGCCCTCTACGGCGCTTACGTGATGACGATCCTGCGGGGCCGTATCCCCCACGGCTGAGGTGCTCCGCACCGTGTCACGCCCCTAGCCTGACGGCATCGTCATGGCTCCGGCATGCTCACCTCCTCCGCCCTGATGCTCCTGGCGCTGCTCGACGCCACGCCGCTGCTCGACGCCACGCCGCTGCTCGCCGAAGCCCCGCAGCAGGGTGGGGACCCCCGTCCGCGGGAGGAGTTCATGGTGATGGTGGGGGTGGGCTCCGGTTCCATGGGCGCGCTCTGCAACCTGGAGAAGGAGGGATACATCGCGACCGCCACCCGCGCCAAGCTGGCCCTGGACCAGCTTGCCGGGATGAAGGGCGTCGTGGACGACCGGGAGCTGTGCCCCAGCCAGGCGCTGCCGCCCGGCCGGAAATGAGCGCACCGGCCACGACCCCCGACGGGTCGCGCTGATGGAGCCGCGCCCTGGTCTGGCTGCGGTGCTGCCAGGCCTGGCGCGGCTGCTCGCCTACCAGCGCAGCTGGTTGCGGCCGGATCTTCTGGCGGGCCTCACCGTGGCCGCCTACCTGGTGCCCCAGTGCATGGCCTATGCCGAGGTGGCCGGTCTGGCGCCCGTGGCGGGCCTGTGGGCGATCCTGCCGCCCCTGTTCCTCTATGCCCTGCTGGGGTCCTCCCCCCAGCTCTCGGTGGGGCCCGAGTCCACCACCGCCGTGATGACGGCCGCCGCGGTCGGGCCGCTGGTGGCGGGGGATCCGCTGGCCTATGCGGGCCTCTGCAGCCTCCTGGCCCTGCTGGTGGGGCTGGTCTGCTGCGCCGGTGCCTGGGCCCGTCTGGGTTTCCTGGCGGATCTGCTGTCGAGACCGATCCTGGTGGGCTATCTGGGCGGGGTGGCCCTGATCATGATCGGCGGCCAGCTGGACCGGATCAGCGGCCTGACGCTGCGGGCCGCGTCGCTGCCCGGCCAGCTGCTGGAACTGCTGGGCCGGCTGGGGGAGATCCACCGGCCCACCCTGCTGCTGGCCCTGGGCGTGTTGGTGTTCCTGCTGCTGGTGCAGCGGCGCTTCCCCCGGGCCCCGGGCCCCCTGCTGGCGGTGCTGCTGGCGATGGCGGTGGTGGCGGCGGGGCACCTGGATCAGCGGGGCGTGGCCGTGATCGGGACCATCCCGGCCGGACTGCCCCACCCCTCCCTGCCGCCCAGGGTCTCGCCGGACCAGCTGCGCTACCTGCTGACGGCGGCGGTGGGCATCGCCCTGGTGGGTTATTCCGACAACGTGCTCACGGCCCGGGCCTTCGCTGCCCGGGGCGGTTACCGCATCGACGCCAACCAGGAGCTGCTGGCCCTCGGCACCCTGAACCTGGGCAATGGGCTGATGCAGGGTTTTCCGGTGAGCAGCAGCGGCAGCCGCACCGCCATCGGCGATTCCCTCGGCAGCCGCTCCCAGCTGTTCTCCCTGGTGGCGCTGGCGGTGGTGCTGGCGGTGCTGCTGTGGCTGCGGCCGGTGCTGGCCCTGTTCCCCACGGCGGCCCTGGGGGCGATCGTCATCTATGCCGCCCTGCGGCTGATCGACATCCGGGAGTTCCTGCGGCTGCACCGCTTCCGCCCCAGCGAATTCCGGCTCGCCCTGATCACCCTGGTGGGGGTGCTGGCCACCGACCTGCTGCTTGGCGTGGCGCTGGCGGTGGGGCTGTCGGTGATCGATCTGTTCGCCCGGCTGGTGCGCCCCCACGACGCCGTCATGGGAATCGTGCCCCGGCTGGCGGGTCTGCACGACGTGCGCGACTGGGAGGGGGCGCGCACCATCCCCGGGCTGGTGCTGTTCCGCTTCGATGCCCCGCTCTGCTTCGCCAACGCCGAGCACTTCCGCCAGCGGGTGCTGGAGACGATCGCCACCGAGGCCCAGCCGGTGGCCTGGTTCGTGCTCAATGCCGAGGCCATCGTGGAGATCGACATCACCGCGGCCGACGTGCTGGAGGAACTGCAGCGGGAGCTGACCGCCCGGGGCATCACCTTCGCGCTGGTGCGGGTCAAGCAGGACCTCTACGCCCAGCTGGAGCGCGCCGGCCTGGTGGAGCGGATCGGCCCGCGGCTGTTCTTCCCCACCCTGCCCACGGCGATCGCCGCCTTCCAGGCCCGGACCACCACGGCGCCGGTGCCGAGCCCATGACGGCCGCCCCCGAGCGCCACCTGCTCGTCCTGGCGGGGGGTGGCCACAGCCACGTGCTGGTGCTGCGGCGCTGGCTGATGCGGCCCCGCACCCGGCCGCCGCACACCCGCCTCACCCTGGTGAGCCGCCACGGCACCGCCCTCTATTCGGGCCTGCTGCCGGCCGTGGTGGCGGGGCTGGAGCCGCCGGAGGCCGCCGCCATCGACCTGCGCCGCCTCTGCACTCTGGCCGGCGTGGTGTTCGTGCAGGCGGAGATCACCGGGCTCGATCCGCTGGCCCGGGAGCTGCGGCTGGCGGGCCGCCCGCCCCTGCGCTTCGACCGGCTCAGCCTCGATCTGGGCGCCGTCACCGCCATCCCGGCAGGGTCGGCGGGGGAGGCGATGGCCGTCAAGCCGCTGGAGCCCTTCCTGGCCTGGGCGGAGCGGCGCCCGGCCGGCGAGCCGCTGGTGATCCGGGGGGGCGGGGCCGCCGCGGTGGAACTGGCCCTGGCTTTCCGGGGGCGGGGCCTGGCCTGCCGGCTGCTGCTGCGGGGCGAGGCCCTTCACCTGGGCTCCGCGGCGGCGAACCGGGCCGGCGAGCGGCTGCTGGCCCAGGCCGCCATCCCGATCCAGCGGCATGCCACCGCTGATGTCCCGGCGGATCTGGCCTGCACCGGCAGCCGCGCCCCCGCCTGGCTGGCGGCCGCCGGTCTGCCGGTGGACCCCGAAAGCGGCCGGGTGCTGACCGAATCCAGCCTGGCGGTGATCGGCCATCCGGGGCTGTTCGCCAGCGGCGACTGCGGCCTGATCGCCGCCGATCCCCGGCCCCCCTCGGGGGTGTGGGCGGTGCGCGCGGCGCCGGTGCTGGCGGAGAACCTGCGCCGCAGCCTGGCCGAGCCCCCCGAACCGCTGCGGCCCTGGCGGCCCCAGGCGCGGGCCCTGCAGCTGCTGGGCGACGGGGGTTGGCGGCGGGGCACGCCAGGGGGTGGGCAGGCGGATGGCCCCCGGGCCCTGGCCTTCTACGGCCCAGTGGCCCTGGGCCCTTCAGGCTGGATCTGGCGCTGGAAGCAGCGCATCGACCGGGCCTTCATGGCCCGCTTCGCCGCGCTGCAGCCGATGGCCGTGGCCCCCATGGCCTGCCGGGGCTGCGCCGCCAAGCTGGGGGCCGCTCCCCTGGCCGCCGCCCTGGCCCGGCTCGACCCCGGCGGACCATGCCGGCCGGTGGAGGACGTGGCCGTGGTGGGCAGCGGCGCCGACGGCGAGCTGCTGCTGCAGAGCGTCGATGGCTTCCCGGCCCTGGTGGACGACCCCTGGCTGAACGGGCGGCTCACCACCCTGCATGCCTGCAGCGACCTCTGGGCCAGCGGGGCCGCCGTGGACAGCGCCCAGGCCCTGGTGACGGTGCCCGAGGCGGCCGCGGCGGTGCAGGAGGAGCTGCTGCTGCAGACCCTGGCCGGGGTGCGCTCGGTGCTGGAGCCCCTCGGAGCTGAGCTGATTGGCGGCCACACCCTGGAGGGCCGGGACGGGGCGGGGCTGGCCCTGGCCCTGACCGTGAACGGCCGGGTGGCGCCGGCGGGCCACTGGGGCAAGGGGCCCCTGCGCCCTGGTGACGTGCTGCTGCTGAGCCGGCCCCTGGGCAGCGGCGTGCTGTTCGCCGCGGCCATGGCCGGCGCCGCCGCCCCCGCCTGGCTGGAGGCGCTGCTGGAGGGGATGCAGCGCAGCCAGGCGCCCCTGGTGCCGCTGCTGGCCGCCCACGGCTGCGGCGCCTGCACCGACATCACCGGCTTCGGCCTGCTGGGCCACCTCGGCGAGATGCTCGACGCCTCCGGCGCGGGGCTGGCCGTGGAGCTCGACGCCGCCGCCATTTCCCCCTATCCCGGTTCCCTGGAGCTGCTGGAGCGGGGCTTCGCCAGCAGCCTGGCCCCCGCCAACGCCGCCGCCCTGGAACTACTGGAGGGGCCGGTGCGGCTGATGGGTGGTGGCGCGGGCGCTGCCGATGGTGGCACCCGGGCGCTGCCGGCGGCCCTGGCGGGGCTGCTGATCGACCCGCAGACCTGCGGTCCGCTGCTGGCGGCGCTGCCGGCGGAGCAGGCAACAGGGGCACTGGAGGCGTTGCAGGCGGCGGGATTCGCTCAGGCGGCGCTGATCGGGCGGGTGGTGGGCTGACGGAGCCGGCGCCGCTGGAAGTCGGCAGCCAGCGGATCCTGCAGGCCAGAATCCAGCCTGCCGGATTCCAATGACCGAACCAGCCCACGACAGACCGGTGGTTGACCCTGGTCCCTTGAAGGGATCCAGGCAGGAGGCCATCGAACGAGCGGTCCAAGCGATGCGTCGTTTTCCCCGGATCCGGGGCATCGCTGACGAGGACGTTGCGCGCTTCATCGGCGAGGGCCGCGAGTGAGCGTGGTGCTGGGGGCCTGGGCCTCCCCGCCCGCTCAGACACCCCGCAGGCTGCTGCTGCTGGCCTGCTCGGTGGCCTTGCCGTAGGCGCAGGCGATCGACCAGCCGGCGAGACCGATCCAGCCGATCGGTCCGGCGCAGGCGAGAGCCGTGGCAATCGCCCCCTTGCCCGCCACACCCAGGGCCTTGTTGGTGAATTCCTCCTCGCTGAGCTGGTCCTGCTGGCTGAGGAGCATCACCACATCCGGGGCCACCAGGCCGATGCCGGCGGTGAGGGGATTGGCGCCGAGAATCGCCTGGGTCACGGCGACCGATGTGCCGCGCACGACGCCGTTGATGGCTCCCTTGGCGGCATCCTCGGCCAGCATTTCCTCGGCCGCGGCGGCCAGATCGTGGCGGCCGGCATCCCGGTATCCCTGGGCCTGGGCGATGCGATGCACCACGGCCAACCCGCCGCCGATGGCGCCCCCGTAGGCGCCGGTTTCGAGGGTGTCTCCCACCACCTCGCCAAGGTCTCCGGTGACAGCGGGGGTGGCTTCTTCGGCCACCAGGCGGGTATGGGCCTGAGCTTCGGCCACCTCGGACGGGGTCATGGGATGGGCGCCGATGGCACTGTTCAGGGAGCCAGGGCCATACACCCCGTTGGCGGCCTCGTTGCTGCCGCCCTGGGCGTGGGGCTCGATGTGCATCCAGTCGATCTCGGGATCGTTGGTGATGGCGCGCACGCCTTCGATCGACCCCTTGGCCTCGGCTGGAACATTGGTCTCGTAGACCTCACGGGCCTCCTCGAGGCTGCGGCGGCCGTCACGGGTGCCATCACTGCGCAGCTGATCGATCACATCCGCCGGGAGCGCGTCGAAGGGGACGGAGCGGAAGGCCTCGACGCCACCGATCGCGCTGGCGGCCGCGGCGGCAGGTAGAGCCACGGAAGCGGGAACATCCCTCAGGGCTTTGCCGGTTGCGGTCTTGAGGCGCACTTTGCGGTAGGTGGTCATGGATGGAGGGGGATAGGGGGACTGATCCCGGTGCCCCCACCCCTCGTTCCGGGTTGTGGGGGGTGATTCCAGTCGGCCGCAGCGGGGCAGCCCATGCATTCCAGCCATGAAAAAGGCCGCCCGGCGGCGGCCATGATCGGTGAAGGGTGGGGGACAGAAACACCGTCAGTAACCGAACCCATTGGAGCGGTTCTGCCGGCGCATCTGGTTGTAGGACTCTCTGTAGGGGTTCATCTCCCTGATCTGACGGCGATACTCCCGGCTGCCGTCCTGGTAGCCGGAGAAGCTGTTGTTCCAGTTGTTGTAGGGCTGGCGGTAAGGGTTGTAGGGCTGAAACGATTGGGCCAGGGCGGCGGGAGCGATGCTGGCGAGGCTGCCGAGCATCAGCCCGATGGCGAGAAGGTGTTGCATGGGTCTTTCGTGGCGAGGGGTGGGCCCCTTCGAACACCTCCCCATCGTTCCGGGGGGCGCGTAGTGATTCCATGCGGTTCAGAGGCCGGGAATTGGCCCCCAGTCGCCCACCAGCTGCCAGGCCCCCCAGTAGTAGGGCTGACGCCAGGCGGTGTTCGGATGGTTGCGGAACTCAGCCTGGGTGGCAGCCAGCGCCTCGGTGCGACCGGCTCCACCCTTGAGGCGGGTGTAGAAGGCCGTCATGAAGGCAGCAGTGGCCTTGTCGTCCACTTTCCATAGAGAAAGAAGGGTGCTGCGGGCACCGGCGACGGTCAGCGCCCGCTGCAGGCCGTACACCCCTTCACCGGTGCGGACGTCACCCTGTCCGGTGGAGCAGGCCGAGAGCACCACCAGTTCGGTGCCCTCCAGCTGCAGGGCTGTGGCTTCCGCCGCCGTGAGATAGCCGTCATCGCCGCGATCGGCCTCCGGCTGGTTCGCGCCCGCCAGCACCAAACCACTCCTGAGCATCGGATCTTCACCGCTGAAACCGGCGACCTGCTGGCTGCGCTCCATCACGGCGACGAGGGGATCGGTGGGCGTGGTCACCTGATCCGGAGCAAAAAAGCCGTGGGTCGCAATGTAAACCACACGGGGGCTGGGGCTGCGCTGGAGGCGCAGCACCGTGGCCTCGGAACCAGTCAGGGGCTTGGTGCGCAGGAGCGCGCCGATCTGCTGCCCTTCCATGGCCGTGGCGGGGAGAGCGGTCCAGCCCTTCGAGCCAACGGCTGCAGAGCGCTGTTGATCTCGAAGCTGCTCCTTCACCTGAACCGGGCCAGAAGCGACCTGAGCACCCTGGGGATCGAAGGCTGGATTGGCCATCACCAGGGGCGCCTGGCCTTTTGGCGCGGGGTTCTGGAAGCGCAGCAGATCCCGGCCGGTGGTAAGCAGCCGCAGATTCACACTGCTCCCGACTGTTTTCCCTGGCGCAACGGGAGAGGGAAGGGCGGCAAAGGGAATGCGATTCAGTTCGCCGTCAGGCGAGAGGAACCACTGACGGCTCGAGGCCAGGCGGGACTGGAGCGGAGCGAGCACCAGCTTGCTCACGCCGGCAAGGAGCTGATCGGCATCGCTCTGCGCCTGTGCCGAGGCCGAGATCGCAGCGGCCACGGCTGTATCGATCGCAGCTGCTTCCCCCAGATCCACCGCGGCGCTGGATCCATTGGGTTGAAGGATCAGGGCGAGGTAGCGGGCGGGGCCCCAGCGCTGCTTCGGGGGCTGCTTCCCGTCAAAGGGCTGATAGCGCTGAAACTCCACCAGCACTCCATCGGCAGGGAGTGCCCTGGTCACCTGATCCACCTCAACCACTCTCGGCTGAAGTGCCGGCAGCAGGCGATAGAGCTGCTGCTCCAGCTCGGCCTTCTCTTGCTGAAGGGCCTGCCGCTGAGGGGGCGTCAGATTGACAGCGGCCAGGCGAGTGGTGAGGCCAGTGATCTGCTCGGTGAGCTGCTTTTGAGAGCCGGGGCCACGGGTCAGCAGGGCCTGCCGCTGTTCAGTCTCCTGCAGCAAGCCATGGCGGTTCAGACGAGAGAACAGGGCGAGGGATGGCCCGTATTCCGATCTCGTGGCCATGCCATAGAGGGCCTCAGAGGAACGACCTAGAACTCGCTGCTGGTCCGCCCGGCGCGATCCCGGCAGGAGTGGTAACTCACGCTGAAGAATCAGTGTTGAGGTTCGGATCTTTCTGCGCCAGTACGGTTCAGCATTGGAAAATTTATCCTGGCCCTGATTAAGCAACGCGAGATTGTTGAGCGTTATTGCAGTGTCTGGGTGATCAAGACCTAGTGCTTTTTCGCTGATCGCCAGGGCACGCAAGTAAAACGGCCTTGCCTTGGCGTAGGCACCCTGATCGGTATAATGGAGCGCCAGGTTGTTGAGACTAGTGGCGGTGTCAGGGTGATCAAGTCCTAGTGCCTTTTCGCTGATCGCTAGGGCACGCAAGTAAAGGGGCTCCGCCTTGATGTATTCGCCCTGAGCGCTGTAAATCAGTGCCAGGTTGTTAAGGTTTGTGGCTGTATTAGGGTGATCAGGCCCAAGTGCCTTCTCATTGATCGCTAGTGCGCGAAGATAGAGCTGTTCTGCCTCCGAGAAGGAGCTCTGACTTTGGTGTATGAACGCAAGGTTGTTGAGGCTTAAGGCGGTTACGGGGTGGTCAGGCCCCAAGGTCACTTCGTTGATTGCAAGTGCCCGCAAAAAGAGATTCCTTGCTTCCATATAGGAACCCTGGCTCCCGTAAAGATGGGCTAGATTGCTGATGCTGATGGCGGTCGAATGATGATAGGCTCCAAATGCCTCTTCGTTGATCAAGAGTGCGCGCAGGTAGAGGGGCTCTGCCTTGGTGTATGCACCCTGAGTGACGTACAGGGAGCCCAAGTTGTTCAAGATGGTGCCGGTGTCAGGATGATCAGGCCCCATGGCTTTCTCCATGATCTCTAGGGCCCGCTTGTAGAGGACCTCCGCTTTTACGAGTCTGCCGAGGTTGTTGAGGGCTATGGCGGTGTCAGGATGATCAGGGCCCAGTGCCTTCTCTGTGATGGCTAGGGCGCGCAAGTAAAGGGGCTCTGCCTTGGCGTAGGCACCCTGCTTGGCATAGAGGTAAGCCAGGTTGTTCAGGCTGGCGGCAGTTTCGGGGTGATCAGGTCCCAGCGTTTTCTCCGTGATTACTACCGCACGCAAGAAGAGGGGCCTTGCCTTGGAATAAGCCCCTTGCCTGACGTAAACAGAACCAAGGTTGTTGATACTTGTGGCGGTGTCAGGATGATCAAGTCCCAGTGCCTTCTCTCTGATAGCTAGGGCGTGTAAATGGAGGGACTCAGCTTTGGCGTGGGATCCCTGGATATCATACAGGGATCCCAGATTGTTGACGCTGGTGGCGGTGTCAGGATGATCAGGGCCTAGTGCCCTCTCTTTGATGGCTATGGCGCGCAAGTAAAGGGGCTCTGCCTTTTCGTAGTCACCCTGCTTGGCATAGAGGTAAGCCAGGTCATTCAGTCTGACAGCAGTTTCAGGGTGATCAGGTCCCAGCGTTCTCTCAGTGATCAATAGCGCACGCAAGAAGAGCGGTTTTGTCTTGGAGTAAGCCCCTTGCTTGACGTACAGAGAACCCAGGCTGGTCAGGTTCCTGGAGATCAATGAGTGATTTTGCGCTAACTCCTTCTCGAGCATCTCAAGAACCTTTGTCCTTAGGGAGATCGCCTCGACTACATCGCCTCTTTCTTGATAGTCATCGGCTTGATCAATTAGCCTTCTGATCTCATCGTCCTTCTCGTTTGACTCAACTTTGTTGTTCGCTTCCGGCGGCCCTTGCGCAGCTTGCGGGTTGGCGTATCCCACCGCCGACCAGCCGATGGCGGCTGCCGCGAGCATCGGGCCGATGGCTCGACCCCGCTGCCATTTGGCCACGGACACAAGAACGGCTGGATGGATCCAGAACCCTATGGGCAATCACCGCCGCTCGCCACCCATACTGCCCCTGGCATTCGCCCCTCCATGACAAGGCACTACCAGGAGTTGCGCGGTCTGGTCCGCTCTTCCGAGGCCCTTGGTGGGATCACCGTTGGCAGCATCTCCCAGGCGGCCTGTGGCGAAGCACTACGACGCCTGACGATCGAGCCCGACCCCCCTTCCTCGTCTTCCGACCACCAACTGCTGGAGGCTTCCCGGCAGGACAACGACCGGGCCGCCCTGCTCTGCCTGCGCTGCCGCGTCAGCCATCCCCTCGAGGCCAAGATCCGTGGCCTGCACCGCCAGTACGGCCAGCACTACGGGCTCGATCTGCTGGCGATGGCCGGCATGGCCCTTGATGACGATGGCCGTCTGCTGCCCTATGCCGACAACGCAACGGCGGGTCCGCCCGGGTTCATCCCCTTCACGCTTCAGGTGGTGCGCAGCTTCAAGCCCGGCTTCTGCGGTCTGCCCCACTGGGCACGGGTACGGCTGCAGGCGCACAACGACCTCAAGGCCTACCTGCGCCAGCACGGCCTCCTGCTCATCTCCGACTGGGCTCTGCTGGCCGACACCAGCCCCACCCTCCTCCGCCAGGCGTGGGAGTGCTTCGGGCAGGGCACCAGCAGCGCCGATCAGGCCGTGGCCCTCCACGGGCATTACCAAGCGCACTACCGAGGGGCGATGGACAGCCACCGGGCCGCCACAGGCAGGGCCTCCGGCTGGCAGCCCGATGCCGCCTTCCTGCGCCGGATCGCTCCGCATCTCACCCCGGCGGTCTGTTTCGAGCAGCTCCAGGCCATGGCCAGAGCTGTTCGGATGGTGAAAACCGGCCAGTGGCAACGGTCCACCCAGCTGCTGGACGACCTGCAGGAGGGCATCGCCGATCCAGCCAGCCTGCGCGCACCGGAGGATCCGGCCGAGGACTCCGAACTCACCAAGAGAATCAACGCCGCTCTGGAACGGGCCATGGCGGCCTACCTGCCGGCCGTCCTGCGCAATGGCGCCAGGGATGGGCCACTCCTGGACTGCCTCTGGCGCTGCTATGCCGAGGGCCTCAGCAACCGGCCCATGGCCCAGCGGTGCGGCTGTGCCCCCGGCACCGTGAGCAAGAAGCTCCGCCTGGAGATGCACACCACCGCCATCGCCACCGCCGCCGCGCTCGAATTGAAGCGCCATTCAGCCTTCGCGGAGGTGGGCCGCTCGGTGGAGGGCGCGGAGCGGCTGCTGCAGGCCCTGCGGAATCACCTGCTCGAATCGGAACGAGAGGGGAAGAGAGCCCCCCTGCGCCGCTGGGTCCAGCAGCATCTCAACCCGCCATGACCTCTCCCCCGCCGATCGAGCCGCTCGAGGCCCTGACGCTGCCGGCTGATGCCATTGATCTGTCCGTTGCGCCGCCTGGGGTCAGCGCCGCCGCCGTTGCAACGGCCGATGGCGAACGGCACCGGCGCGGGCTTGCCCTTGCCGCCCTGCGCCAGGCCATGGCCGAGCGTCAGCTGAACCTGCCGCTCGGACCCGAGCACGACCCGCAGGATCCCTTCCGGCTCCTTTCGCTCAACCGCTTCGCGGTGCAGCTGGCCATCACCGGGATCGCCGGGGATCGGGTGGAGGTGGCCACCGGCCTCTGGCAGCAGGCCGCAACCGCCCCCCAATTTCTGCTGGCCGCCGCCGTGGACCCTGAAAACGATGTGGTGCACTTCCCCGGGGTGCTGACGGCCCAGGAAGTGGTGGCCGCCGCCCGGGGGCTTCCGGCCACCACCGGGGCACTGCAACTGGAGCTGGAGCGGTTTCAGGGGGGGATCGATCGGCTGCTCAGCCTGGTGCAGCTCCTCGATCCCGACGCCCTGCCCCGCCGGGCCCTCGCTCCTGCCGCCCCTGGCGCTCTCGCCGCCGGCGTGGTGGCCATCGCCGACTGGCTCTCCGGCCAGCTGGCCGACGGCCTCTCCGCCCTGGGCGGCAGCTTGCGGCCCGCCAGCGCCGGGGCCTTCCGCAGTGCCGGCATCGCCGGCGGCAGCGAGCAGACCCTGGCGGTGCTGACGATTCCCCTGGGACTGGCCGACGACGGCCGTCTGCTCAGCGGCAGCGATGCCGATGACTGTCTGGAGCGCTTTCAGCTGCTGCTCCAGGCCACCGGCAGCAAGGCCCCCGAGGAGCTGGTGGTGCAGCTGGCCGGCGAGCTGCGCGGTGATCTGCTCCCCGACGGCCTGAGCCTGATCGCCCGCCGGGGGGGGCGCCAGCAGGTGATCACCACCAGCGGCAGTTCCACGGCGGAACTCCGCTTCCAGGGCGGCGACGGCCTGATCGAGATCACCCTCAGCCACGGCGACGCGCCCCCTCTGGTGCTGCCGCCGCTGGCCCTGCCCCGGCCATGAGCGCCATCGATCTGCAGCTGGAACGAGCGGGTGGCAGTGGGCCTATCACCGCCTATCTGATCAGCCCCGGCGCTGCCCAGGCCTTCAGCAGCGAACTCCCCGAACGGCTGGGCAAGGCGTACCAGCTGTGGCGCGATCGCTTCCTGGCCCATCACGATCCCGCCCGCCGCGAGCCGCCGGCCGATGTGGTGCGCACCTATGGCCTCCGCCTCGAAACCGAGCTCACCGACTGGCTGCAGCAGCACGAATGGGCTCCCCTGCGACGCGCCCTGGCCCAGCGGCCAGGCCTGCCCCTGCGGATCCGCTGCCAGGGCGGCTGCAGCCTGCTGGAACGGTTGCCCTGGGAATCGCTGCCCCTGCAGCGTCCGATCTGGCGGCTGGGCGGCGACACCAGCCCGACGCCATCCCGGCCTCTCAGGGTCCGCCAGCCCCGCATCCTCCTGGTGGTAGGGGCCGAAACCGATCTCGACCTCGATGGGGAGATCTCGCTGCTGCAGAGCCTCCAGCAACGCGGCCGGATCGCCCTGTGCCTCCTGCGTGGGGCCGCTGCCTCGCTCACGGCGCTCCAGGACACCCTGAGCGACCCGGCCGGCTGGGACGGGCTGATCTTCCTGGGCCATTCCGAGGCCGATCCTGTGGGCGGTGGCCGGCTCCATCTCGGCGACCGTAGCTGGGTGGTGGCCTCCGCGTTGCGCCAGGAGCTCCAGCAGGCGGCGGCCCTGGGCCTGCCGCTGGTGTTACTCAACAGCTGCAGCGGCAGCGATCTGGCCCGCAGCTGCACGGCCGCCGGCATCCCCTGGGCCCTTTGCTTCAGAGAGCCTGTGCCTACAGCAGCGGCTGGCCTGGCCTTCAGCTCCCTGCTCGCTGCCATGGAATCCGGCCAGGGGCTGGCGCAGGCTGTGGCTACAGCCCGCCGGCAGCTGGAGCAGCACGGACCCGCCGACAGCCACCGCCTGTTGAGCGCGTTCTGCACCGGTGGCGCCACTGACGTGCACCTTCCGCTGCGCCGGCGCCAGCAGTTCCGCCGCCGCCTGGCCACCAGCCGCAGAAGCCAGGCGATCACTGCCGGGCTGGTCCTGCTGCTGGGCGCAGCCGGCGAACTCGAACCCAGCAACGCGCTGAGCACCTTCTTGCTCGATCGCCGGCTCTACGTGCAGCGCCTCTGGCGCGACTTCACCAGCCAGGGCGGGCCCAGTGGACCGCCATTGCCGGTTCTCCTGCTCGATGAGCGCCGCATGCCGGAGGCCCTTGGTGTAACGCCCACCCCTGGCCGGGTGTCCAGGGCGGCCCTGGCTCGCATCCTTGAGCGGATCCCACCCAGCCGGGTGCCCAAGGTGGCTCTTGATGTGGTTCTCGATGAGCCAGCCCCAGCCACCGAGGCTCTCGCTGCCGTGATCCGCGACCAAGCCCGACCCAGCGTGTTCGCCGGATACTTCGGGGCGGAATCGGACGCCCCCGGTGCCGGCACCCGCTCACGGCCCCTGCCCCAGCTCATCGAGGCAGGCCTGGAGGCCCGCAACCTGACCGTAGGAACCGTGGCGGGGGGCGGATCCCTCAAGCCCGTTCCCCTCCAGCTGCGGGCTCCCATCACTGGCGCGAACTTCGCCGGTGCCCTCTCCACCGCTGCAGTGCCTCTGCTGCCGGTGGAAGCGGTGATCGACTGGTCGATCGACTGGTCAAGCCTGCTGTGGCAGATCACGGTGGCGGACCTGGCCAGCCTCCAAGTCCCAGCCCTGCTGGTGGGCACTGACGGCCACATCGACCGCGATCAAAGTGATCGCTTTCAGGCACCGGGGGCCGTCCGGGACGCCCTGCCGGCGTGGGGCGGAACGGAAGGGGTGATGCCCGGTTCCCTGGTGCAGGCGGTACTGGCCCAGAGCCTCTCCCTGGGCCACTGGCTCACTCCGCTTTCGCTCACGGCCTGCACCGCCCTGGCCGCCGGGGGCGGTGTGCTGCTGGCTGCGGCCCAGCCCCGGCGGGGTCCGCGGCTGGTGCTGGTCGGCACCATCGCTCTGCTGGCCGTTCCCTTCAGCCTGCAACTGGCCGTGGGGCAGCGGATCCTGGTGCCTTTGCTGCTCCCCCTGGCCGCCCTGGCCGGGACCTCTCTGTTGCGTTCCGACTGACATGCGTTCCCCTTGTGCCCAGCGGCTGCACGCCGCACTGCCGGGGCTGGTGCTCCTCGCTCTGATCGGTGTCGCCATCCCCGCGCCAGCGGCCCCGACCACGGCCAGCACGGCACCTCAGCGCAGCCTCCTGCAGAAGCTCCGCACCCTGCTGGGCCTCAATCCACCGATCGCCACGGGCGGTAGCCGCCAGGGCAGCGTTCTCAACGTCTGCCTGATCACTCCTTGGCTGGAGGCAACCACAGCTGCCGCGCCCATTGCCTTGGTGCCGATCACCCTTCCCACCATCGTGGCGAATGCCCCTCTGAACGAGGTGCGCCTCGAGCGCAATGGAGCCCTGCTCTGGCAACGCCTTGCTTCCTCCAGTCAGCCCATCGAGGGGGCGATTCCCTGGCCCCTGGAATCCCTGAAGGGCGGCGAATCCCTGCAACTGCGGTTGCGGCCCCGCGGTGCCTCCGGCGGTGACTTTGCCGACGTGACGCTCACTGCGGCCCCAGCCGTCAGGCTTCTTCGAACCGATACCACCATCCGGCAGTTGGGCAGTGATCCAGCGGCTTGGCTGCAGATGGTCGACAGGATGGCCAGCGACGGGGAACCGGCCCTGGCCATGGCACTGCTGTTTGCAACCGAGGCGCCGGCCTCTGCCACCATCACCCAGCTGCGAAAGGAGTTGGTGAGTCAGGGATGCCGCAAGCCCTGAACAGCAGGAATCAGGCCTGAGTCTGTAGAACGAGAGGCTGGTGTGCACACCGAAATCCATGCATCCCACCACCATCCACTACCCCCCGCTCACCGCCGCCGAGCGCGTCGAATTGCAGGGCTGGAGCGACGAAAGCCGCGCCTGCCTGCGTGATCGCGCGGCAGCCCATGGCCTCACCCCCGAGGAGCTGCTGGCCGAATTCCCTCCGGACCATCGCGGCGAGGAGTTGGTGATGGCCGCACTTCCCGATCTGGAGATCTCCCATGTGTTCCCCCAAGAGAGCTTTTCCTCTTTCAGGGACTACCCCGGAAACATCGTTCTGGAGCTGAGCCATGAGTTCGGCGGCAGAAACCAGGCGCGAGGGGCCCGCCCCATGGGCCCTCAGGAGGTGTCCGATGTGCAGGCTCAGACCGAGGCTTTTCTTGATGCCCGCTCAGCGGAACTGGCCGGAATGGATTCCCTGTTGCTCGGCCAGGAAGGGCTCCTGATGGAGAGCCAGCTCCGCTCCCCAGCGTTGACCCCATCGAGTTTCAGGCCCAGATGGAGGCGGTGATTACGGATGCGGGATGGCAGCAGGGGCTCTCGAACGTGACTTCGCCAGTGCTCGAATTTCTCGAGGCGCTGGGTGTCCCTTTGGCTGCCATGGTGGCCCCTGGCGCTTCCTCAGTATGGCCCTTTCTGCGCAGCATCCAGTGGAAACGCTTCGTGAGCGACTGGCGCTACGCCCTCAAGACCCTCAATCGTGCGATGAGGGCATGGCGGGAAGGGGGCTGGAAGGAGGCCTGCCGCTGCATCGTGCTCGGCGTGATGGTCGCCATGCTGCCCTCGCTCAGCACCATGGTGGCCGCCCTCGGTCTCACCGGGCTGGGTGCGATGGGGGCCCGCTGGCTGGCGGATCGCCGCTTCATGCAGGGCACCCAGCTCGGAGCGGTCTTGGTTCGCGTGGCTGAGGTGCTGCATCACTGCCGCCGCTTCCTGGCGACGGTGTTCCGGATCGTGGAGCGCGTCGCCGATGTCGTGGTGGAAGCCGCGACCAGGGTGGTGAAACGGGTCGCCACCACCGTGTCGGCGGGCTCCCGTCAGGTGATGGCTGTCTGCGCTGAGATCGCCACGACGGCTGTCCGGGCGTCCCGTTCCGTGGTCCGGGGAGCGGGGGAGGTGGCCAGGGACCTGTTCAGCTGGGTGACTGGGTGGTTCTCCCGGCCAAGGTTCGCCTGAACGCCGGTTCACTTCACGCCCATTCCTGCGGTTCTGGCGCGGCCCGCTGCACCAGCCCCCGGCTGATCAGCTCGCGGGCGGCCTCCGCCGCCCCCAGGCCGCCCAGATCCACCGGGGTGACGGCATGGTCGCCCAGCTCGTGGTCGTAGCAGCGGTCGTAGTAATCGAGCATCTGGCGGCAGGCGGTGGCCCAGTCGCCCCGCTCGATCGCCTCCAGGGCGGTGGCGGTGCGCTGGGGTCCCAGCCGTTTGGCGATGCGCCGGGTGGCCTCCGCCAGGGCGAAGGGATCCTGGGCGCCGTAGATCTCCACCAGGTGGTCCACCCGCTCCTGCAGGGGCCGCTCCACCGCCAGCACCGGCGCGGCCTTCATCTGGCGCCACAGGCCGGCGGGGATGCGGCAGCGGCCCACCATGGCGCTCTCGGCCTCCAGCCAGATCTGCGCGGCGCCGGCCAGGGGGGCCAGGGCGGCGGCCAGGCGGTTCTCGTAGTGCTCGACGCTGGGTTGCTCCGGCAGCCCGAGCCCGCCGAAGCTGCTGCCGCGGTGGTGGGCCAGCCCCTCCAGATCCACCACCGCCGCCCCCCGCTCCCTCAGGGCCAGCAGCAGTTCGGTCTTGCCGCTGCCGGTGCGGCCCCCCAGCAGCCGCAGGGGCCAGGGCCGCTCGAACAGTTCCAGCGCCCAGCGCCGGTAGCGCTTGTAGCCCCCCTCCAGCAGCACGACCGGCAGTTCCAGCTGCTCGGCCAGCCAGGCGACGCTGCCCGAACGCAGGCCGCCGCGCCAGCAGTGCAGCCGCAGGGGCGCTCCGGCCGAACGCTCGCTCCAGGTCACCAGCTCGGCGGCCAGGGCCTCCATCCGCGGCCCCACCAGGGCCAGGCCCCTGAGCACGGCGGCCTGGCGGCCCTGCTGCTTGTAGAGGGTGCCCACCTCGGCCCGCTCGCCGTCGCTGAACAGGGGCAGATTGGCGGCACCGGGAATGTGGCCCTGGCGGAATTCGGCCGGCGTGCGCACGTCGAGCAGGGCGCCGCCAGCCGCCAGGAACGCATCGATGGGAAGGCTGGGTGCCATGGGGCTCGCGGCGGGGACGGGGGCGCCCGGCGATGACGAAGGCCGCAGGCCGGCAGCCACCTGATGGCCATAGTGGAGCAACGGCCCACACCCCTGCCCAAGCCCGATGCTTCTCCGGATCCGCACCACCGCCACCGCCGCCCTGATGGGGGTGTCGCTGGCGCTGCTGCCGCTGCTGGCGCCCCCCGCCGCCCCCCTGCCCGGCCGGCCGGCTCCGGCGGCGGCCCAGCAGAGCCAGAAGGTGCTGCGGATCGGCGCCATCCCCGACCAGAAGCCGGAGATGCTCAACCGCCTGTACCCGCTGGTGGCCAATGAGCTCAGCCGTCAGCTGGGGGTGAAGGTGGTGTACGTGCCTGTGGTGGATTACGCCGCTGCGGTCACCGCGTTCCGCACCGGTGGCCTGGATCTGGTGTGGTTCGGCAGTCTCACGGGTGTGCAGGCGCGCCTGCAGAAACCCGGCGCCCTGGTGATCGCCCAGCGCGACATCGACGCGTCGTTCCAGAGCGTGTTCATCGCCAACACCAGCAGCGGCCTCAGGCCGATCACCAACGTCAAGGGGCTGGCGGAGCTGAAGGGCAAGCGCTTCACCTTCGGCTCGGAGAGCTCCACCTCCGGCCGGCTGATGCCGCAGTTCTACCTGAATCAGGCCGGCGTCAAGCTGAGCGATTTCGCCGGTGGCGCCCCCGGTTTCAGCCGCAGCCATGACGCCACGATCGCCCTTGTGCAGAGCGGCGCCTACCAGGCCGGTGCCGTCAGCGAAGAGGTCTGGCGCAGCAACCTCAGCGAGGGCAAGGTCAACCGCGCCAAGGTGGTGGAGATCTGGAAGACCCCCGGCTATCCCAACTACCACTGGATCGCCCAGCCCGATCTCGACAAGCGTTTCGGCAAGGGCTTCACGGCCCGGATGCGGACGGCGATCCTCAGCTGGCGCCCCACCAACCCCCGGCAGCAGGAGGTGCTGGCCCTGTTCGGTGCCCAGCGGTTCATCCCCGCCAATGCGGCGGCCTACAGCCCCATCGAGAAGGTGGGCCGCCAGATCGGCAAGATCCGCTGATCCCGCCGCGCCCACCCCACCCCGCGGGCCCTACCAGGGCAGCACCTGGCCGTTGGCGTGCCAGAACGTACCGGTGGTCTCCAGGGTCAGGGCGTCGATGCGGGCCAGCAGGCCGCGCACGGACTCCTCGGGGGTGATCCCCTGATCGCTGAAGCCCGTCATGCGGGTGCGCACCAGGCCGGGGTGCAGGATGGCCACGGCGATACCCTGGGGCCGCAGGTCGATGGCCAGCGACCGGCCGGCCATGTTGAGCGCCACCTTCGACATCCGGTAGCCGTAGGAGCCGCCCGACCCGTTGTCGTCGATCGACCCCATGCGGCTGGTCATCAGGACCACCTTGGCGCCCACGGGCAGATGGCCCAGCAGGGCCCGCGTCAGCCGCAGGGGGGCGATGGCGTTCACCTCGAACTGGCGCCGCAGGCTCTCGGCGTCCAGGTCGTCCAGGCTGGTGCGCTCCAGGATCCCGGCGTTGAGGATCAGCCCATCGAGGATCAGGCCGCCCAGGCGTTCCACCAGGCTGGCGATGGCGACCTCGTCGGTGAGGTCGATCCCCGCCTCGATGCGCACCCCCAGCGCCTCCAGCTCAGGGGACGGGGTGCGGCAGACCGCGATCACGGTGTCGCCCCGGGCCTGGAGCTGGCGGCAGTACTCCAGGCCGATGCCGCGGTTGGTGCCGGTGATCAGAACGGTGGCCATGGAAACGGGGGGACGGCTGCCCGGATCGTATGGGCCTCAGCCCTCCTCCCAGCGGAAGCCCTGGTCCTCCCAGGACGTGGGGTCCTCGATCGGCTCGAGGTGGGTGAGCACATCACTGCGGGGCAGGGCGGCGGCGATCTCCCGCTCCAGCCGCTCGCAGAGGTCATGGCCGGCCTGCACGCTCCATCGGCCCGGCACCAGCACATGCAGGGAGATGAAACGGCGCGATCCGGCCACCCGGGTGCGCAGGGCGTGGAAACGGATCTCCTCCGAGGCGTGGGCGGCCAGCAGCGCCTCCAGCGTCTCCTGATCGTCGACGGGCAGCGAGCGGTCGAGCAGGCCGGTGGCCGTCTCCCGCAGCAGATTCCAGCCGGTGAGGGTGATGTTGAGCGCCACGGCGATGGCGATCAGCGGGTCAAGGATCGTCAGTCCGGTGAGCTTCACCAGGCCGATGCCCAGCAGCACGCCGGCGGAGGTCCAGACGTCGGTGAACAGGTGGTGGGCGTCGGCCCGCAGGGTGATCGAGTGGAAGTGGCGGGAGGCCCGCAGCAGCACCCAGGCCACCACGCCGTTGAGCAGGGTGGCCACCAGGGAGAGGGCCATGCCCAGCCCGAGCTGCTCCAGCGGTTCCGGCTGCTGCAGCCGCCCCACGGCCGCATGGATGATCGCCACGGCCGCGGCCACGATCAGCACGCTCTCCAGGCCGCTGGAGAAGTACTCGGCCTTGAAGTGGCCGTAGTGATGGGTGCGGTCGGCGGGCTTGGCCGCCAGGCTGAGGGCCCAGAAGGCCCCCAGGGCCGCCACCAGGTTCACCCCGGATTCCATCGCATCCGAGAGCAGGCCCACCGAGCCGGTGTAGCGCCAGGCGGCGGTCTTGAGCACGATGGTGGCCACCGCCGCCGCCACCGACAGCAGGATGTAGGAGCGGGGGGAGGCGAAGACCATGGGAGGGGACCGTCCGGTTCAGGGGCGGCGTTCGGCCACCAGCAGCAGGCCGCCGACGATCGAGAGATTCTTCAACAGCTGGATCCGCTCCTGGGGATCGGCGACATCGCCGTGGAACAGCAGGGTGGTGGGCACCAGGAACAGCAGCAGCAGGATCGCCCCGAGCCGGGCGCGCACGCCGCTGATCACCAGCACCGACCCCACGGCCATCAGGGCCATGGCCGCCGCCAGCAGCACCGGCGCCAGCGGCAGGCCACGGCCGGCGATCATCCCGGCCACCGCCCCGAAGCCGGTCAGCTTGCCGATCGCCGCGTGCAGGAACACCAGGCACAGCAGCACCCGGGCGAGGCCGTCGAGGAGGGAGGGCCTGGATCCGCTGGAGGAGGTCATCGGGGGCCGCGGGCGCAGGGTGGGGGCGATGGGGGGATTCTGGAGGGGCCCCGGCGGGACACCTGGCAATCTGGAACGCACCTTCGCCCTTGCCGCTCCCCATGGCCGCCGGCCCCGCCACCGCCGTGCTCGCGCTGCGGGGCGTCCGGGTGGCCGGCCGCGGCCGGCCCCGGCTGGAGGACGTCCACCTCAGCCTGGCGCCCGGCGAGCGGGTGGCGCTGCTGGGGGCCAGCGGTGCCGGCAAGAGCTCATTGATCGCGGTGGCCAACGGCCTGCTGCCGCCGGCGGCGGGCACGGTGCTGTGGGAGGGCCAGCCCCCCGCCCGCTCCCGCCGCGGCCGGCGGCGCCAGCAGGCCCGCATCGGCACCCTCTGGCAGGACCTGCGCCTGATCGAGGAGCTGACCGTCCAGCAGAACCTCAACGCCGCCCGCCTGGCCCGCTGGGGCTGGCCCCGGGCCGTGCTCAACCTGCTGCTGCCCCTCGACACCGACGCCTGCGCGGCGGCCCTGCGGGCGATGGATCTGGATCCGGCCCTGCTGGAGCAGCCGGTGACGGCCCTCTCCGGCGGACAGCGCCAGCGGGTGGCGATGGCCCGCCTGCTGCGCCAGGAGCCCACCCTGCTGCTGGCCGATGAACCCCTGGCCAGCCTGGACCCGCGCCTGGCCGGCGAGCTGCTGGCCCTGCTGCTGGCCCAGGCCGTGGCCCCCCGGGCCCTGCTGCTGAGCCTGCACCGACCCGATCTGCTGGCCGGCTTCGATCGGGCCGTCGGCCTCCGGGACGGCCGGGTGCTGTTCGACGGGCCGGTGGCCCAGGTGACCCCCGACCTGCTGGCGGATCTCTACGGGGGCGCCCCGCCTGGCGTGGCCCCTTGAAACCGGCGCCGCCGCTGCTGATGCTGCTGCCGGCCCTGGTGCTGGTGCCCCTGGCCGTCCTGCTGCCGCCGCTGGTGCACGGGGGCGGCTGGGAGCTGATCGGCGGTTTCCTGGTGGCGGCGGTGACCCCCTCCCTGGATCCGGTGGTGCTGGCGTCGCTGTTGAAGGGGCTGGGGGTGACGGCTGGCATGGCCCTGCTGGGCTGGGCCGGCAGCCTGGTGCTCGGCCTGCTGCTGGGGGTGTGCAGCTCCCGCACCGTGTGGCGCACCCTCACGGGCAGCGGCCTGCCGGCGGAGCTGATCCGCCGCCTGCTGGCCGTGCCCCGGGCGATCCACGAGCTGATCTGGGGCCTGCTGCTGCTCCAGCTGGTGGGGCTGCAGCCGGCGGTGGCGGTGCTGGCGATCGCCCTGCCCTTCGGCGCCCTGGTGGCCCGCGTGCTGTCCGATCTGCTCGATGCCCTGCCCACCACCGGCCTGGAAGCCCTGCGGGCGGCGGGCGCTCCCGCGCCGGCGGCCCTGCTCACGGCCCTGGGGCCGGCCCTGCTGCCGGGGGTGCTCAGCTACGGCGGCTACCGGCTGGAGTGCGCTCTGCGCAGCGCCACCCTGCTGGGGGTGTTCGGCCTCGGGGGCCTGGGCACCGACCTCAAACTGACGCTGCAGTCGCTCGCGTTCCATGAGCTCTGGAGCGGCCTGTGGCTGCTGCTGGCGGTGATGCTGGCCCTGGAGGGGGGCATCAGCCTGCTGCGGCGGCGCTGGCTGGTGCCCGGCCGCTTCGTGCTGGCCCGGCGGGGGGTGGGGGAGCGCAGCCGCGAGATGCTGCTCGCCCTGGCGGCCCTGCTGCCCCTCTGCCTCCTGGTGGGCCGGGCGCTGGGGGTGGATCCGGCGGTCCTGCTCAGCTGGCAGCCCCTGCCGGGGCTCGGCGGTGACGACTGGGCCGCCACCTGGGCCCTGCCCTGGCCGCGGCTGGTGGGGGGCACCCTGCTGCTCACCGCCCTGGCGGCCAGCCTGGCGGTGGGGCTGGCGCCGCTGCTGCTGCTGCTGGCGGCGCCGCTGGGCTGGGCGCGGCAGGGACTGCGGCTGCTGTGGGCTCTGGGGCGCCTGTGGCCGCCGCCGCTGACAGCCCTGCTGCTGCTGTTCGTGCTGGACCCGGGGGTGATCACCGCCGCCCTGGCCCTGGGGTTCCACAACCTGGGGGTGCTGGGCCGGCTGCTGCTGGAGAGTGCCGACGCCACAGACCCGGCCGCCGAGGAGGCCCTGGCCTGCGGCGGCAGCGGGCCGCGGCTGGCCCTGCTCTACGGCCGCTTCAGTGCCCTTGCCCGGCCCTACCTGGCCTACGGCGCCTACCGGGCTGACGTGATCCTGCGGGAATCGGTGGTGGTGGGCCTGGCCGGGGCCACGGGGCTGGGCAGCCAGCTGCTGGATAGCCTCAGTTCCTTCGCCTGGGACCAGCTGCTGGCGCTGGTGGCGGTCTATGCCCTGCTGACCCTGGTGGGGGAAGACCTCAGCGACCGGGCGCGCCACCGCTGGTTGCGGGCGGCCTGAAGGCCGCCCGCGACTGGTTGAACCAGGCCCCCGCGTGGCACTCCCCCGGAGGATGACCCAAGGTGAGCCGGCCCCGGTGCCGCTGTGATGCCGCCGGCGCAATGCAGCCCCGACACCCCCGCCCACCCTGCCACGAGCGGTTCCCGCACCGCGTCGCGACGGCGGCCCGAACCGGCTCCCTGGAGCTGGGGGAACGGCTGCGGACCGCGGCCATGGCTACCCGGGCTTCGTCGAGGAAAGCCTGCCCACGTCCCTGGGCTGGATGGACAGCCCGGAGCGGCGGAACCTGCTCTACCCGGCCGAGGGCGGCGGCTGCCGCTTCGCGGGGAACGGCGACGGGGATGATTACGCCCGCTGGCTGGGGGAAGCGGTGCGCCGTCGGGTGCCCGTCCGGAAGGTGAACCTGCTGCTGCAGCCGTTCCGCCCCCTGCCCGCCACCAGCACCTGAGCGCTCCTCAATAACGAACCCGGTCGGACCTGGCCTGGTACTCCTTCCAGACCTCCACCGCCTCCTCCCGCAGGAGCTGCGTCAGGCGAATGGAGCGCTGCTCCTTCGGCAGGGCCAGCTGCTGGTAGATCGGGCGATCGTCGAAATCCCCGTATTCCAAGGCGTCCTCCACCGTGGCGGCGTAGACCACCTCCTCGATGCCCGCCCAGTAGCAGGTGGCCATGCACATCGGACAGGGCTCGGCGGAGGTGTAGAGGATGCAGCCGGGCAGCTTGAAGCTCTGCAGGGTGATGCAGGCCAGACGGATCGCCTCCATCTCGCCGTGCCAGGTGGGATCGTGGCTGGCCACGACGCGGTTCATCCCCTGGGAGATGACCACGCCATCCCGGACGATCACCGCCCCGAAGGCCCCGCCGGTGCCGTAGTCCAGGGCCGCTTTACGGGACAGTGCGATGGCCTGGCGAAGGAAGGTCTCGTGGTCCGGCGTCGCTGCAGCCATGAACCCTCCTCCTCATGTCCCACCGTACCCATGCCCACCCTGATCAGCCCCGCCCGACCAGCTCCAGGCCATCGGCCAGGGGGATCCCCTCCCGCTGGAAGCGGGCCACCAGACGCCCCTGCAGCTCGCGGGAGCAGGCCCACTGCTCGCCGGTCACGGTGGTGAGCAGAACGCTCACGGTGATGCCGAGGGGGCCGGTGGCGCTCACGCCCCGCAGCAGGGGCGGCACCAGCAGGCGAGGGCTCCAGTTGGCGTCGGACTGGAAGGCACTGAGTTCCGAAGCCACCACCGCAAGCGCCCGGTCGATGTCGTGGCAACGGTGGGAGACCACCAGATTCACGAGCATGCCGGAGCGCAGCTTGGTGTGGTTGACCACCCGGTCGAAGGCGCTGTTCTGGACCACCGCCACCCGCTGGTCGAGACAGCGCAGCTGGGTGCTCAGCACCCCCACATCCACCACGTCCCCCTCGAGGCCGCCGATCGCCACCCAGTCGCCAATGGCGTAGCGGTCTTCCAGCAGCACGGCCATGCCGGCGGCGAAATCCCGCAGCAGGCCCTGAAACACCAGCGCCAGACCACCGAGCAGGGCACCACCGGCCACCAGGACGGAGGAGGAGCTGGAGCGCACGCTGGGGATGTCGACCAGGATCCAGCCCACCGCCAGCAGCAGGGAGGCGAGGTCGATGAGGCGATGGCTGACCCGCAGCAGGCTGCGGCGCCGCTGTTCCCGCCGCGCCTGCTCCTCGGCAGGCACCCGGGCGCTGTCGGCCCACTGCTGGAGCAGGAAGGTGACGAGCGAGCGTCCGGCCAGGGCGATGAGACCCATGGCCATCAGCTTGAGCGCCGCCAGGATGGGCTGAAGGATCAGCTCCAGGCCCAGAGGCACTTCCCCAGGCACGGCCATCACCGCCAGGGCGATCATCACCATCAGCTGGAGCAGCACCAGCAGCAGCAGCACCAGTCCGAAGAACCGATGCAGCTGGCTACGGGTTTCCATGCGTCGGCCCACCCCCTCCTGCCGGGCCACCAGCCAGGCCTCCCGGTGGCGTCGGTTGCGGCGCCACAGCAGAAAGCTGGCGCCGTTGGTGATCAGCAGCACCAGCTCCAGGCCGAGGATGATCTGCCAGCGGCGATGGAGCGCGGCCGGCTGACTCACCTGGCGGGCATGGCGCAGGCGGCTCTGCAGGCGTTCCTGCCAGCGCCCCGCCAGCTCCCAGGCGCTGGTGCCGTTGAGGGCGGCGTCGGCGTAGGTCACCGTCAGCAGAGGGATCGGTTCGCCCCGCTCCGGCAGAAGCGCCTCCAGCACCACGTCGCCGGCGGTCAGCTCACGACGCCGCACCACCAGGCCGTCGGGGGCACCCCCGGAGAGTGCCGTGACGGATGGTGCACAGGCCGTTTCCCTGCCGCCCAGCACCTGCAGCAGGATCCACTCGGCGATCCACTCGCTCACGCTGCAGGGCGAGATCGGGGCGTAAAGGCGACGCAGGTTGCCCTCGATCACCTCGGCCCGGCGCTGGGCGTCCGGGGCGTTGCCCTGAAGCCCCACCACGGGGGCCGCCACGGTGATGGCCGGAATGCCCAGGATCCGCACCTTGGCCAGCTCGAAGCTGCCCAGCGTCAGCGGGGCGGTGGGCTGATCGGCGGGCGATCGTGACGGCCCGGTGACGCCGGTGGCGGAACCGACGGGCGCCGCCACCAACGGCGCCAGGCCCACCGGAAGGACTGCGGCCACCACCAGCAGCAGCGCGCAGACTCCCGCCAGCACCGTCCTCCACCGCCGCAGGGGGACCCCCTGCATCAGGTTTCCGTGAGCCTCGGCAGCAACTGCACCAGGTTGCAGGGGCGGGTGGTGGCGTCGAGCTGGGCGCGGATCAGCCGGTCCCAGGCGGTGGACACCGCATCGAGGGAGCCCGGCAGCACGAACACCACCGTGCCGTTGGCCACCCCGGCCAGGGCCCGGCTCTGCAGGGTGCTGGTGCCGATCGTCTCGAAGGAGAGCACCCGGAACAGCTCGCCGAAGCCTTCGATCGTCTTGTCGAGCAGGGGGGCCACCGCTTCGGGGGTGCCGTCGCGGCCGGTGAGTCCGGTGCCGCCGGAGCTGATCACCACCTGCACGGAGGGGTCGGCGATCCAGCGGCTCGCCTCGGCGCGGATGCGGTAGCGGTCGTCGGGCACGAGGCGGCGCTCCACGAGCCGGTGACCGGCCGCCTCCAGCCGCTGCTGCAGGGCGTCGCCCGAGGCGTCGTCGGCGAGGGTGCGGGTGTCGGAGACCGTGAGCAGGGCGATGGAGAGGCTCACGGATCCTGGGGCTGGGCTGGCACCGACGCTAAGGGGAAGGGCGCCTCTGGCACCGTGGCTGTCGAGGAACGCTGGCCAGGGGGCGAAGCCCGGGATGCGCTGGAAACGGCTGGGGCGGGGGCTGCTGTTCGGCCTGGCGGGTTTCCTGCTCAGCACCGGCTTGAGCTACGTGCTGGTGCTGCAGCTGTACACCCGCCACGACCGCGAGCTGGCCGCGGCGATGACCAGCTTCTTCTTTTTCGGCCCCATCGGCGGGGCCATCGCCCTGGTGATCGGGCTGCTGGTCTCAAGGGGGCCGCTGCTCAGGAGGGGGCGCTGCTCAGGCCGCCTCCGCTTCCACCACCGCGACCGGCGACGGGGTCGGGTGGATCCCCGCCGGCCGCAGGCCGGCGCGCTCCAGAAGCTGCGCGTACTCCGTGGGGGTGCGCTCCCGGCCCCCCTCGGTCATCACCAGCATGTTGAGATCGAGCAGCTTGCCCGGGGCCGGATCGTTGCCCGGGGGGATCACCTGCTCGAGGATCAGCAGCCGCCCGCCGGGGGCCAGGCCGGCGCGGATGTGGCCGAGGATCGTCAGGCAGGCGTCATCGCCCCAGTTGTGGAGGATGTGCTTGAGCAGGTAGGTGTCGCCGCCGGCCGGCACCTGCGCGAAGAAATCGCCAGAGGCGATGGTGAGACGCCCCTCCTGCTCCGGCGGCACCGCCACGGGCGCCACCACCGCCGCCCACGTCGATCAGGTGGCGGGCGCCGCTGAAGTTCCAGGTGGCCAGCAGTCCCTCGGTCTCGACGCGGGAGAAGTCGGTCATGGCGCCGTCGAAGATGGCGCCGCGCTCAGGGTTGCGGGCGTACCAGTCGAAGACGGGTTCGCCGAAGTGGTGGCGGAAGGCGCTCTCGCCGCTGCGGACGCTGTGGAGCAGGTCGGTCCAGGCGTCGTCGTGCTCGCCGCCGAGCATGCGCGTGAACTGGCGCAGGGAGCCGGGGTGGTCGCTGCGCAGCAGCTCCGCCAGGGGGGTGAGCACGAAGCGGCGGGGCTGAGCCTCGCTCTCGGCGAACACGCCCAGGCTGGCCAGACCCCGCAGCAGCCGGAACAGGGACTCACCGTCGGCCCCGCAGCGGCCGGCAGATGGTCGGCGATCGCCAGTTCGGCGGCCACGTTCAGCATCTGGGTGATCCAGTTGCCGCAGGCGAGCTGGAGAAAACGGCTGGTGAGGTCCGCGCTGGGGTCCATGGGGGCGGGGCGGGGCGGGGCCTGGTCGGTCTACAGCGTGATCCTCTCGCCGCGATAGGGCTGCCAGCGGCCCTCGGCCTTCTCCGCCACCAGCGGCGTCAGCGTGAGTGTCAGGGGGCTGCCGGCCGCCACGTCGACCCGCAGGGCGGAGTAGGAGCGGCGCAGGCTGGAGCCCCTGCCACTGCGGCCGAGGAACAGGCGGGAGTGGGCGACCACCCTGGCGGCGCCGGGGGGACCCTCCAGCAGCTCGGGCCCTTCCGGCCGCTGGCGGCGCAGGCTGTAGCCGCTGCCGCCGCAGATCGCCCAGGGGATGCCGGCGTCGCCGTGGCCGGTGTCGGCGGTGCGGAGCAGCTCCAGGCAGTGGGCATGGCCGCTGAAGGCCAGATCGAGCAGGGGGCGGCCGGCGGGCCGCCCGCCGAGGGCGGCGGCGACGCGATCGAGGGCGCCCCGCAGCCGGACCCGCACCGCCAGGGTCTGGCCCTGGTCCCACTTGCTGACCTCGGTGACGTAGGGGGGATGGTGCAGCACCAGCAGCCGGCCGCGCACGTCCGGATCTCGCCAGGAGGCGATCAGCGCCTCGGCGAACCAGTCGAGCTGGGCCCTATCCACCGCCGGCGGCCCTCCGGCGAGCTGCTTGTCAATGTCGCGGATCTGCTCGTCGAGCTGCTCGGCCTTGGCGGTCCGGTCGTCGCGGGCGTCGGCATCGCCGAGGGGGCCGGGGGAGAGCAGCACGAGGGAGCGTTCGGCGTCGAGCCGCTGGCGACGGCGGCGCAGCTCCCCGTCGTCGGCGCTGGCCGGCAGGGGCTGGTTGAGGGTGTTGGAGTCGAGGGCGAACACATCCACCCCGGCCCAGCGGAAGGCGTAGTGGCGGTGGGGCAGGCGGGTGAAGGCGCCGGGGCGGTAGAGCAGGCAGCGGGCCCCGTCGAGGGTGGCGGTGCGGGTGCGGGCCAGGTGCTCCTCCAGCCCGGCCTCCGGCACGGCGTCGAGGCCATCGAGGAAGGCGCGGGCCCAGGCCTGGCCCACGAAGGAGCCGTGCCAGCCCACATCCAGCTGGATCCAGGAGCGCAGCAGCCGCCGTGCCGGTGCCGTGAGGCCGGCCAGCAGCCCGAGCGGCCGCGGCAGGTCGTAGTAGTCGTGGTTGCCGAGCACCGGCAGGAACGGCACCCGGAAGACGAGTCGGTCGTGGCGCAGCCGTCGCCAGTCGTCGCCGCCCACGATCCATTCCCGGTAGGGGCGGATGAAGTTGTCGGGGTACTGCTCGCTGGAGCCCACCGGGTAGACGACATCACCGGTGTGGAGCAGGAAGCGGGCATCGGCGCCATGGGCGAGCAGCTGCTCCGCCACCCGCCGCTGGGGGGTGTCGCGGCGATGCAGCCCGGTGCCACTGTCGCCGAGCACGAGGAAGGAGAAGGCCTCGGGGGTGCCCGGATCTCCGGCGATCGCCAGGCGGCAGGGGTCGATGCCGTGGCGGGCGAGGGCGGGATGGCCCCAGCGCACCCGCTCAGCCATGCGTCGGATCTTGGTGGCGACGTCCGCCTCGGTGGCCAGGTTCATGGAGGTCCGTTCACAGTGGCGGCAGGGGCGCGAACACCGTCAGGGCGCCGGGCAGGCAGGTGAAGGTGACCGGGTCGGCCTCGACCATCTCGCCGTCGATCACCAGTCGCTGGGGCGGGTCGGTGGTGATCGTGATGCGGCGGGCCCGCAGACACAGGAGGTCGGGGTGGTTGGCGGGGGACTGCACCACGGCGGAGGTGAGCAGGGAGGCGAGGGCGTTGAGCCCCTGCAGGCGGGTGGCGGGGGAGGCGATGGTGACCTCCAGCAGACCGTCGTCGGGGATCACCCGCCCGAAGCCCTGGGCCAGCACGGAGGTGGCGGGGGCCACGTTGGCCACGGTGATGGCGGCGGCCTGCACCTCGGTGACGGCGCCGTCGATCTCGACCCGGGCCTGGAACGGCTGCTGGGACACCAGCTGCTGGGCGCCGGCGAGCACGTAGGCGAGCGGGCCCAGCATCGTCTTGAGCTCGCGGGTGGCGCGATCCACCATCCCGGCCTCGAAGCCGACCCCGGCCAGCAGGGTCATCGGCACCTCGTTGCAGCGGGCAGCGTCCACCACGTGGGTGTGGCCGGCCAGAATCGTCTGGCAGGCGGCCACCAGGTCGGTGGGGATGAACAGCGCCGAGGCGAAGGCATTGGCGGTGCCGCGGGGAATGACGCCGAGGGGAATGCCGGTGCCCGCCACCGCTCCCGCCACCGCCGAGACGGTGCCGTCGCCGCCGCAGGCCACGATCATGGCGTTGCCGGCCTCGTCGGCCGGCCGGGCCCGGAGCAGCTCCACCAGTTCCCGGCACTGGTCGGCCGGGTCGGTGCCTGCCCGGGTGAGCAGCACCGTCACCAGGAGCTGGGGTTCGAGGATCGAGCGGATCAGGGCCAGATCGGCGTTGGCATCCCCCTGGCCGGCGACGGGATTGAACAGCAGGTAGGCCGCGCGGCCATGGGACAGGCCGCGCAGGGCCAGCTCGGCGGTGGCGGCGTTGAGGGCCAGGGGCACGGCGGCCAGATCGCAGGCGCGGATCAGCAGTCGGCCGTCGGGTGGGGAGCCGGAAGGCGCCTCCGGATCGAGGAAGGCCACCACCAGGCCCACCTCACCGGCCAGCACCCGGGCGGCCACCTGGATGTCGCCCCCCTCGGCGAGGGCTGCCAGTGGCGTGACCTGCAGCTGGGCGGTGCGGGGGTCGTCGCCGAGCACGGCCGCCAGGTCGGCGCTGGCGAGCAGGCGGACACCGGCGACCGCCAGCGCGTGCCGGTCGAGCCAGTCGAGCAGCGCTTCGCGGCGCGACGCACTCGCCAGCAGCGCCAGGGCATGGGCCATGGGGATCAGGCTAGGGGCGTCGCCGCCACCTTCCCATGGCCCGTCCCCAGCAGCGCCTGGACGCCAACGTCCCCGGGCCTTTCTTGTGGATCGGAGCTGCATCGACTGCGGCACCTGCTGGCAGTTCGATCCGGCCCACTTTGCCCCCACCGGGCGCACGTCGCATGTGTGGGCTCAGCCGCAGGGCGAGGACGAGACCCGAGCGGCGCTGCTGTCCCTGCAGGCCTGCCCGGTGGCGGCGATCGGCACCACCAGGGAGCTGCTGGCCCGGACCCCGGCCGACGGCTTCCCGGCCCTGTTCACGGGCCTGCCGGCGGGGCAGGTGCACTAAGGCGGCTGGGCGTCGCGCAGGAGCTTCGGGGCCAGCAGCTGGCTGATCACCCGCCGCCACGCCGATGGCCGGCCCGACAACGTGCTGATCGATTCCCCGCGCTGGAGCGGCGCCCTGGCCCGCCGCATCGAGTCCCTGGGGGGCGTGCAGCGGATCCTGCTCAGCCACCGCGACGACGTGGCCGACCACGACGCCTGGGCCCGGCACTTCGGCGCCGAGCGCTGGATCCATGCCGCCGATGCCGACGCCGCGCCGGAGGCGGAACACCGCGTCGAGGGAGCCGAACCCGTGGCGCTCGACGACGACCTGCTGGTGCTGCCGGTGCCGGGTCACACCGCCGGCTCGGTGGCGGTGCTGTTCGCCGGCCAGGTGCTGTTCAGCGGTGACCACCTCTGGTGGGGCGTGGATCCGCCCGGGATGGTGGCCTCCCGCCGCACCTGCTGGTGGGACTGGCAGCAGCAGGTGCGTTCGGTGGAGCGGCAGCTGGACCTGGACGTGCGCTGACTGCTGCCCGGCCAGGGCCGCTGGCACCCCCTCGCTCCGGGGGAGTGGCGGGTGGAGCTGGAGAAGACGCTGGCGCGCCTTTCGGCAGTCCCTGGCCGCTCGCCCATTGGGGTACACGGCGATGAAAGGGCAACCATCCAGGAATGACCGGGGCGCAGTGACAGGAGGATCGGATGATTGATCGCGATGCATTGCATCGGGGGCTGGTTGGCACGATGGGTCCGGGGACCACAGCGACGCCTGCTGGTCAGAGCCAAGGTCCTTCGGAATCGCTGACCTGGTGCTCGTGGCCCGCGATCGCCCCCGGCTCGAGACCCTGGTGGCCAGTCTCAGGGCCGGCCACGGCGTGCAGGTGCAGGTCATCGACGTCGATCTGGTCGGGGACGACCATCACGAGGCGATCCGCCGGCTTCGGCAGCGCCGGCCCCTTTCCGGAGGCCGACATCGCCAGGGAAGCCGAGATGCTGACGGTCAACGGCCGTGCGGTGCTGCAAACTACCCTCACTCCGGATGTCGCCTCCGGGAGCGGGGCCACGGTGCCGACGGGCGCGCTCTCCAAGCTCCTCCGCAGGTCGCTCGTGCCCCTTCCCCGCTGGGCGCGGGTGAAACCACGGCCAAGGTGATGCGCGGCATGGCCCATCCGCTGATGCAGAGCAAGTGATGAAGAGCCCCTGATGCAGAGCAGTGTCTTCACGGTTGTCCTGCTGCCGCTGGCCCTGGCCGTCGTCATGCTCGGCATGGGCCTCAGCCTGGTGCCCGAGGACTTCCGGCGCATCACGCGCTACCCCATGGCGGTCGCGGTGGGCACGGTCTGCCAGACCCTGATCCTGCCGCTGCTGGGGGCCCTGATCGCCCTGGTGGTGCCCATGGAGCCCGTGATGGCGGTGGGGCTGGTGGTCGTGGCCGTCTGCCCGGGCGGTCCGTCCTCGAACCTGATGACCTACCTGGCCCGGGGGGATGTGGCCCTGTCGGTCACGTTGACGGCCGTCAGCAGCATCGTCACGGTGCTCACGATTCCGCTGTTCACCAACCTGGCCCTGCGCCATTTCCTGGGGGAGGGGGCCACGATCGGGTTGCCGATCGGCACCACCATGTTGCAGATCGTGCTGATCACCCTGCTGCCGACCGCCATCGGCATGGCCATCCGGCACCTTTTCCCAGGGCCAGCCCGGCGCCTGGAGAAGCAGATGGGCCGGCTGGCCGGGGGCCTGCTGGCGCTGATCATCCTGCTGTTGTTCGTCCGCGAGGCCGGCAGGCTGCCAGGGTTTCTGGCGCAGGTGGGACTGGCCATCGCCCTGCTCAACGTGTTGGCGATGCTGGCGGGCTTCCTGGCCGGCAGGCTGTTCCGGCTGCCCGTGGCCCAGCAGGTGTGCATCGCGATCGAAGTGGGGATTCAGAACGGAACCCTGGCGATCGCCATCACCGCCGGCCTGCTCGACAACCCCGACATGGCGGTGCCGGCGGCGGTGTACAGCCTGTTGATGTACGTGTTCGGCTTCGGGGCGGTCCTCTGCGGCCGGCGCCTGATCCCTGCGGTCCGCGGGGCGTAATGGCCCCCCGGCGACGACGACCCCGAGTCCACCCCTGACAGAATGATTGTCGTTTCCTCCAGGATCACCGTGTTGCCCTGCCGGCCGCCCCTCGCCCCTCTCGCCGCCGCTGCCGGCCTCCTGGCCGCCCTGAGCGGTGCTCCTGCCCTGGCCCAGACCACGGGTCAGGGGCCGCAGAAAGCCATGTTCGCCACCAAAGCGGAAGCGGAAGCCGCCGCCAAGAACTTCAACTGCAAGGGGGCCCATCAGATGGGCAGCATGTGGATGCCCTGCGCCATCCATGGCGAAACCAAGGGCGGCTCGTCCAGCTCCGGCTCCGGTTCCCCTTGAATCCCGCACCCAACGCGCCGGAGACACCTCCCTCCGGTGAATCCTCGGGCTGCGGTGGCCGGCCGAAGATCGTCGCCATCGGCATCGCCCCCCTGGGCATCATTTCCATTGGCATCGTCCCCATGGGGGTGGTCAGCATCGGCGTCGTGCCGATGGGGGTGCTGAGCTTCGGCGCGGTGGCCATGGGGGTGATCAACGCCTCCGTCGTCGGCATGGGCATCCTGATCGCCGGGGTGAACGTGATGGGCGTCTGGTGGGTGGGGATGGAGGGGATGGGGCCGTATCGCTTCGGCAGCCCGAGCGGCCAGGTGCACCATCACCACAACCAGGGCCAGGGCCACAACCATGGCCACGGCCAGCTGAACCTCTACGCCTACCCCAGCCGCGAGGAGGCCCTCAGGAAGGCCAGGGAGCTCGGCTGCGAAGGGGCCCACGCCATGGGGTCGCTCTGGATGCCCTGTGAGGAGCATCCGGAACCCTGACGCTCCAGCTCCAGCCGGGGCTCTCCCCGGCCCGCCTCAGGACGGGCCCTTGAGGAGCCAGCCCAGGCTGAGCAGCCC
Organism: Microcystis elabens FACHB-917; assembly: GCF_014698445.1. GTDB lineage: Bacteria > Cyanobacteriota > Cyanobacteriia > PCC-6307 > Cyanobiaceae > Cyanobium > Cyanobium elabens. The sequence continues at coordinate 143,913 of NZ_JACJSZ010000004.1, read as the reverse complement.
GGAGGCGGCGATCCAGCTGCCCGCCACCCGCAGTCCGACCCCCATCCAGCCCGGATGCGGGGGCCGCAGCGCCAGGGTGAGCACCGTCGTGAGCACGGCGACGGCGGCGGCATCCCCCGCCAGCGCCAGCGGCGCGCCGCGGTGAAACACCAGGGCGGAGCCATGGGCCAGGCCGCCGACCAGACCCGCCACCCCCGCCAGGGCGATGGTCGGCCGCTGGCCCAGCGGCAGCGCAAGGGCGACCAGCAGGCCCACCAGGGTGAAGGCGAGCGTGGTGGACCATGGCATCGCCAGCTCCGCCGGCCGCCCCAGTCCCAGGGCTCCCCCCAGCGCCCAGGCCGCCGGCAGCACCAGGCGCAGCCGCGGCCCGGGCTTCGCTCCGTTCTGAACCGCCAGGGCGCACAGACCGCACACCAGCAGCAGATCGGCCGGGGAGAACACCAGCTGGGCGGCGCCCTCCAGCACACCTGCCAGTCCGGCCGGCAGCGCATGGCCGAGGGCCGGTGGTACGGCCACCGGGCTGGCCATCACGGCCATCGTGGCCATCGCCGTCCAGCCACGCCGGCCGAGCCGCCCCAAGCGGTTCATGCCAGGGCCCGCTCCAGGAAGAACAGCCCCACCAGGGCCACCAGGGCACCGGCCGCCTGCACGAAGCGGCGGCCCCCGGGCCAGCGGCGGGTCTCCCCCAGCAGGATGCCCACCAGGTGCAGCATCCCGGTGGCGACCACGAAGGCCAGGCTGTAGGCGAGGGCATCGCCGCCGGCGGGAAGCTCGCTGCCGTGGGCATGGCCATGGAACACCGCGAAGGCCGCCACGATCAGCGCCGCCAGCCCGAGCGGGGCCTTCACCTCGAGCAGCACCATCAGACCCAGAACCAACCCCGACACGGCGATGGCGATCTCCACCCCGGGGATCGGGATCCCCAGCAGGCCCAGCAGCCCGCCGAACGCCATCACCAGCGGGAAGGCCACCGGCAACACCCAGAGGGCCGGCGGCCCCAGCACCGCTCCCCAGAGGCCGACGGCCACCATCGCCACCACATGGTCGGGGCCGCTGATCGGATGGAGAAACCCGGCGACGAACCCACCGCCATGGCCGTGCTCGGCATGGGCGCGAGCCGCCGCGGGAACCAGGGCCAGCAGCAGGCCGAGGGGCAGGGGGGCGAGGAACCGTTTCATGGGGCAATCACGCCAGCCAGGCCCTGCCGATGCTCGGACGAGGCCCGGCGTCGCCGGGCTTACGTCTCGATGATGTCGACGACTGTCACAACCTGGCCTGAGTCCACGCTCGCGATCGTCACCAGTCGGTCGTGGTGGGAATCCCAGAGCAGGTGCTGGTTGGGTTCGTGGCAGGCCCGCAGCTGGTAGTTGGGGATGCGTTCACAGAGGTGATGAATGTTGTGGAAGCCGATGTCGGCGGTGAACCAGGCCAGAACCGGTGGCAGACGCAGCAGGCTCGTGCCCCGGAGGGCTCCCTCGAGGCGGCTCCATCCCTCGCTGCGATGGGCAGAGCTGTCTTCGAAGATGTGCTGGACGAAGAACAGATCGATGAAGATCGCTGCCGACAGCGTGAGTACGGCGGCATAGATCCCCAGAAACGGCCCGAACCCCTGCCACCAGCCCAGCAGCACCACGCCGCCCACCCACACCAGATTGCACAGCAGCAGGTCGACGAACTCCTCCCGGGAGGCCCATGCGCCCGCGGCGGAGCCGCCGCCGATGCGGGCGACCAGCCCGGACAACAGATCGAGTCGGGGCTTGATGGCCAGGTAGAAGAACCCCCTGGGAAGGCCATCAGCGGATGGCGCAGCGTGGCGTAGAGGCGGCGCTGAAGCGGGTCCATTCGCTGGTACTCCTCAACGCTCAACATGTCGATGACGCTGCGGTAGCGGTCCCAGTCGCCATTGGTGCGGTGGTGATCGGCATGGTCCCGTGACCAGGCCAGCTGCGGCACCCCGTTGACCAGTCCGAGCACGAACCCGAAGCCGCGGTTCAGCCAGCGTTGACGGAACAGGGAACGGTGGCCGCAGTCGTGCATCAGGGAGAAGCAGCGCACCGAGAACAGGCTCAGCAGCAGGATCAACGGCGGCAGCAGCCACGGCGACACGGCCGCCGCCCGCAGGGTCAGCCACCAGAGCAGCAGATAGGGCCCCAGGGTGTTGAGCACCTGCCAGGCCGCCCGGTCGTTGCGGCTGGCCCTGGTGATGGAGCGTGGCGTCGCGCTCATCGGCCCACCCCGCAGAACTCGCTGCGGCGCCGCTTCACCTGCCGGTGACACTCCGCCGGGGTGATCCGCATGCGCCGCAACTGCACGATGGTGGGCTCCGCTGACGCCAGCATCAGCGCCCCCAGCTCGGTGCCCGCCTCGTAGGTGACAAGGGCGTGTTGCAGCAGGCCGTGGTCGATGGTGTCCAGGCGCAGGGGGCGCAGCTGGGCGGTCACCTCGCCCCTGGGCCAGTACCCCAGGCGATGGGGAACGGGCTCGGTCGCCCAGTGGATGGGGCGCCCCTGGGGCAGCTCCACCTCACAGACGACCAGGCCGCGTCCCGAGCGCTGCAGACCCTGCAAGGCCATGGCCCCCACCTGGACGAAATGCTGGTGCAGGAAGGGCTGCACCCAGATGGTGCCGTCGCCGCCGGTGATCCGGGGTGGCAGGGGGGTCGTGGGCTGCCCGACTGGGCCGTGCCGGCGTCGGCGGCGGTGGCCCGCGAGCAGGTGTTTGCCCGGTTCGGCACCATCACGGCGATCGAACTGACAGAAGACAAGGCTGAGCCCCAGAGCTCACAGGCCATGGATCCGCAGAACCGATCCCGGAACCGCGAGGCCCTGGGCTGACGATGCCGGGCGTGGATGGGCGACGGCCTCCCCCTGGTCGTTGCATCGGCGCTCGACGGAGGCCAGCAGGATCCTGCGTTCCAGGCGCAGCTTCTCCGGCGTGGTTTTCAACGCACCTGTGGGCAGTGGCTCCACCCCATAGCGCCGCAGCGGTGTGATCCAACGCTGGAACTCAGCCATGGCGCCTGTCTCCCGTGAGGTTGAGGGTGAGCTGGTGCGCCGGCTGAGGCCCCTGCTCCAGCCCTTCCAGCGCCGCCAGCGGATGCACGCCCGCGTCCGCCAGCCATCGCCAGCCCTGCAGCAGGGCCAGGGTGGGCGGAATGCCCAGATTGAGCGCTTCCAGGCGCTGGCGCTGGCCGAACACCTCAGCCGGTGGCCCCTCCAGCACCAGCGTCCCGGCGTCCATCACCAGCAGCCAATCGGCCCAGCCCTGGAGGAACTCGAGATCGTGGGTGGCCACCACGATCGTGGTGCCCGCCGCATGGATGTGATCGAGCCGCGCCCTCAGATCGCGGCAATGGCCGGGGCTGAGGAAGGCGGTGGGTTCATCGAGCAGCAGCAGTTCGGGCTCCAGCACCATCACATCCGCCAGCGACAGCTGCTTCTTCTGCCCCAGGCTGAGCATGTGCACCGGCCGGTCCAGCAGCTCGCCCAGGCCGAAACGATCGGCGATCCGCCCGATCCGGCGGCGGATCTCGCCCTCCTCCAGCCCCAGGTTCACCAGGCCGTAGGAGAGATCTTCCGCCACGGTGGTGGCCACCAGCTGGTGCTCGGGGTTCTGGAACACCAGCCCCACCCGCCGCCGCAGCGCCGCCAGTTCCCGGCGGCCGTAACTGATCGGCTGGCCTTGCCACAGCAGGCGCCCGCGCTGGGGCTTCAGCAGGCCATGGGCCAGCAGGAACAGGGTGGTCTTGCCGCAGCCGTTCTCACCGATCAGGCCACAGCGGGACCCCGGCGGCAGACGCAGCGACAGGGACGCGATCGAGGGCCTCAGGGCGCAGGGGTAGGTGAAGCCCACCTGCTCGAACTCCAGCAGGGGCGTGCCGCTCATCGCTGCCAGGCGATCGAGAGGGCCCCGAGCACGGCGCAGCCGCCGATGGCCTCCGCCAGGTAGCGCCGTGACGCACGATGGCTGGCGCAGGACACCACCCGCAGTTCCCCCTGGAATCCCCGGGCCTCCAGGGCCATGGCCCGGCCCCGGTAGCTGGCCAGCGAGCGTTCCAGCAGCTGACCGATCAACAGACCAAAGCTGTGGAGGGTGCGACGCCAGCTGCTGTGGCCCGAGCGTGCCCTCTGGGCCACCGCGATCTCATCCACGATCGCCCAGAGGCTGAAGATGAAGCCGTAGACGTGCACCATCAGCTCCAGCAGCAGCGGTGGCACGCGGAGTCGGCGCAGCACCTGGATCCATTCACTGAACGGGGTGGTGAGCAGCAGGAAGAACAGGGCGCTGGTGGCCGCCAGCGAGCGGGTGAGCAGGGCGGACGCCTGGCTGAGGCCGTGGTTGCTGATGTAGAGGGTCCACCCCGCCACCGGCTGGCTGAGGCCCCGCCAGGCATCGGCCTGCATGCCGGCCAGCCCATCCTGGCCGACCGCACTGATCACGATGGCGGGCAGGCTGGAGACGGCGAACCCCAGGGGCAGCAGCAGCATCGCCAGGTACGTGCCGGCTGGAATGCCGGCGTACCCCACGACCCAGAGGGCCAGCCACAGGCCGATCAGCACCTGGACCGGCATCGGTGCCACCAGCGCCAGGAGCAGCATGGTGGCCGCGAAGCCGGCCTTGTGGAGAGGCGGCAGGAGTCTGAGGCGATTGCCATGGGCGAGCGCATCGATCCGATGGCTCATGGTGCCGGTGGCTGCTTGCGCTCCTCCGCCAGGGTCCGGCCCCGGTAGAGACCGATCACGAAGCCGACGACGCCGGCGCCGAGGGCGGCCTGGGTGGCGAACATCAGGCCCTCGATCTCGCCGCTGGGCAGTTCGACGACAGGTTCGAACCAGGGTTTGTAGCTGGGCTGGAGTTTCTCGATCGCCTCGGTGCCCTGGCCGTCGGCGCCGCCGTACTCACCGCGGATGAACAGCACGGGGAACAGGGTCAGGGCGACCGCGCCGGCGACCAGCAGCCAGTTGTGCCTGCGGGAATTCCGTCTGGAACGGGTCGTCATGGGTCAGCTCTCCTGTTGGATCAGTCGAAGGGTCTTCAGCTCGGGCTTGCCGTAGGCCTGCAGCCAGTTCCACACCAGCACGGTGAGCAGGCCCTCGGTGATCGCCAGCGGCACCTGGGTGACGGCGTAGATGGCGCCGAACTTCGCCAACGAGGCACCGAAACCACCGTTGGCCGCGGGGAAGGCCAGGGCCAGCTGGGCGGCGGTGACCACATAGGTGGCCAGATCCGCCAGGGCCGCCGCCGCAAACACCGCCAGGCGGGTGCGACCGGTGGGGAGCAGGGACCGGAAGATCCACCAGGCGACGAGCGGTCCCACGACCGCCATCGAGACCATGTTGGCGCCGAGGGTGGTGAGGCCCCCGTGGGCGAGCAGCAGCGCCTGGAACAGCAGCACGATGCCCCCCAGCACGGTCATGACCGAGGGGCCGAAAAGAATCGCCCCCAGGCCGGTGCCGGTGGGGTGGGAGCAGCTGCCGGTGACCGAAGGAATCTTCAGGGCCGAGAGCACGAAGGTGAAGGCGCCGGCCAGGGCCAGCAGCAGCTTGAGCTCGGGATGCTCCCGGGTGATGCGGGCCAGCGAGCGCAGGCCCACCAGCAGGAACGGCAGCGAAACCAGCCACCAGAAGGCGGCCCAGGGAAACGGCAGGAATCCTTCGGCGATGTGCATCGCCATGGCAGGGCCCGGAGAAAGCAGAACAATGATGGTGCTCAGGCCAGCCATGGCAACAAGGCTGGCCAGCTGAGCCGGCTTGGTCCTCACTCTGTACCTCGCAGATGAGTTGGTTGGTTCGGCAGGAGCGAGTGTTCTGACTGAGGGCAGCGCCCATCACAGTTGCGGGACAGCGACGGAATGGGGAAGAACTCCCGCACCGTCTTTCCTCGTTGTTTCCCGGCCCGGGGCCAGGACCTGCCGGGCCAAACATAGCCATCGGCTTTCGCCCCAACCGATCCGCTCCCCGATGGTCGGGCCCACGGCCGGGGCCGGACTCAGCCCTGACGGCAGGGCCTGCGGGCCTGCAGGCTCAGGGGGGCTTCCAGGCCGCTGCGCTCCAGCAGGGCCGTGTCGGCAAGGATCCGGTCGCTGGGCCCGTCGGCCACGACGCGGCCGGCGCTCAGCACCACGGTCCGTGAACAGAGGTCCAGGGCCAGATCGAGGTCGTGGGTGGCCACCGGACAGCCGGTGGGGGGAGCGGTCCCCCAGGGCCAGGGCGCCCACCTGCTCCAGCGCCAGGTTCACCCGTTGCTGCACCACGTCGGCCGGCAGGCCCAGGTTCTGGGGGCCGAAGGCCACATCCTCGGCGGCGGTCGGCATGAACAGCTGGTCATCGGCCTCCTGGAACACCATGCCGAGCGAGCGGCGGATCTCCGCCCGGCTGCCGGGGCCCAGGGGGAGGCCGTTCATGCGGATCCCGCCGGCCACCGGCTCGAGCAGGCCGGTGAGCAGCACCAGCAGGGTCGACTTGCCGGCCCCGTTGGCGCCCACCACCGCCACCGATTCCCCGGGGGCGATGCGGAGCGAGACCCCGTCCAGGGGCGGGGTGCCGTCGGCATAGGCATAGACCAGCCCGACCACCTCGATCGCGGTCCCAGTGGCGGGTGGGTCCAGGGAACCGTTCCTGGCCGCGCTCATGGCCGCGCTCATGGCCGCGGTCCGATGAAGGCGTGCCCCAGCAGCTCCCCCACCGGCACCTGGCCGCAGATCAGAAAGGCCGTGCTCCAACCCAGCAGAAACGCCAGGTCCCGCCGGGTCAGGGCGCGGGGGGAGGTCGGCCGGATCGTTCCCTCGAAGCCCCGCAGCAGCATGGCGTCATGGATCCGGGTCGCCCGGGCGAGGGTGCGCAGCAGGAGGGCCCCCAGCAGCGTGCCGCCCACCCACAGGCCGGTGCCACGCCGGCCACAGGAGCGGAGATCGCGGGCCCGCTCCATCCCCAGCGCCTCGTCCCCCAGAAGGAAGAGGTAGCGGTAGAGCAGCTGCAGCTGGGTGACGAACACGGCGGGCAACCGCAGCTGCCGCAGGGCCTCGGCGATGGCCGGCATCCAGGTGCTGGCCACCAGCAGCAGGGCGGCCGCGGTGGTGAGCAGGGAGCGCAGCACGATCGAGAGGAACGACAGCCAGCCTGCGGCGATGCTCAGCCCCGGGGCGATCGGCACCGCCGCCTGATCGAACAGGGGATTGGCGATGCCCACCATCAGCGCGAACGGTGAGGCGATCAGCAGGCGCTGGCCCAGCCAGCGGAGGGCAGACGACCGAGGCTGGCGATCACCACCGGGAAGAACACGAACGGCAGCAGCGGCAGGACGGCGTGCTTCGGGAAGGACACCACGCAGACCAGAAACACAGCGGTGGCCAGCACCTTGGCGCGGGCATCGAGGCGGTGGATCGCCGTGTCCTGGCGGGCGAAGCCGTCGATGCGCCCCCAGGGCCTGCCGTTCGCGGCTGATCAGGCGCATGGCGGAGGGTCCGGCACCAGGGCGCTGGTGGCCGCCGTGGCGACGAAGCGGCCATGCTTGACCCCCTTCGTGCTGATCAGCGATTCCGCCAGGGCCCTGATCTCTCCGGCCCTGCCGCGCAGGACCACCACCTCCAGACAGTCATGGTCGTCGAGGTGGATATGGAGGGTGGAGACGATCGTTCGGTGGTGGTGGTGCTGGTGGTCGGTGAGCTTGTTGCTGAGTTCGGCGACGTGATGGTCGTACATCAGGGTGACGGTGCCCACCGCCTCAGCGGATTCATTCGCCAGCACCTCCTCCACCAGGGCGTTGCGGATCAGGTCGCGGATCGCTTCGGATCGATTGCCGTAACCCTTCCGGGCGATCAGGGTGTCGAAGCGGGCCAGCAGGGCCCCCTCACTGGAGATGGAGAAGCGGACGACGTCAGTCAAGGGACCAGTACGACGAAGGTCGAATCGATTGCACGTTGACGGTCCTCGGGGCGCAGCCATAGCCTTCGGCGGACCGTAACACGTTTCGGTAATCCGTAGCACCGACACCGAGTCGTGTCCCCCCTTCTTTTTCGCTCTCTGGCGGGACCTTCCGATGCACATGGCTGACGCCCTGCTCTCCCACACGGTGGGAGGGGCGATGTGGGGGCCACGGCCCTGGTCACCGTGCAGTGCGCCCGCACGCTTCACCGTCACCCCGACCCGGCCCGGGTGCCCCTGATGAGCGTCCTGGGGGCGTTCGTGTTCGCGGCCCAGATGGTGACTGTCTCCATCCCGGCCACCGGCTCCAGCGGCCATCTCGGCGGCGGGCTGCTGCTGGCGATCCTGCTCGGGCCGGAGGCGGCCTTCCTGGTGATCGCCTCGGTGCTGACGGTTCAGGCCCTGTTCTTCGCCGATGGCGGCCTGCTGGCCCTGGGAGCGAACATTTTCAACCTGGGGGTGTTTCCGGCCTTCGTCGCCTACCCCCTCATCTACCGGCGCCCTGGTGGGCCTCAGCCTCGGCGCCCTGGCGGTGGTGCTGGAGACCAGCTTCTCCGGGATCTCGGATCTGCCCTTCGGCACGTTTCTGGCCCTGATGCTGCCGATCCACCTGGCCATCGGCCTCGTCGAGGGCCTGATGACGGCGGCCGTGGTGCTCTACATCGCCCGTCTCCAGCCGGAGGTTCTCTCCCGTGCCGCCGGCCGCCAGCCCCTGGGAGGGCTGGCGCTGCGCCGGGTGATGGCCAGCCTGGCCGTCGCCGCCGTGGTCACCGGCGCGATCCTGGCCTGGTTCGCTTCGGGCCATCCCGATGGTCTGGAGTGGTCGATCAGCGGCGTCACCCGCCGACCCGAGTTCGACGGCACCCCCACGGCCCTCAACGAGGAGATCGCCACGGTGCAGGAGCAGACGTCCTTTCTCCCCGATTACGACTTCAGGCCGGTTGAGGCCCCAGCCGTCCCCGCCCCCGAGGCAGCGGAGGCCAGCTGGGGAACCCCCAGCCCGGGACGAAGCCTGGCGGGCCTCGTGGGCGGCGGTCTCACCCTGCTGATGGCCGGCAGCCTCGGGCTGGTGCTGGGGGGCGCCCGTGAGCGGACGGCTGGCCTCTCCCCTCGCAGGTCCCGCCGCGGAACCCATCCTCGATCCCGACGCCGGCCTCGGTGTGATGCTCTGCGGCCACGGCAGCCGCAACCGGCTGGCCGTGGAGGAATTCGCCACACCGATCCTGCGCGAAGGCCTCGAGCGTCTGCGCCGACAGGGGGTGCGCCGGGTCCTGGCCGCGCCGGGGATGCACTTCGCCGCCGGCCATGCGAAGAACGACATCCCCTCGGTGCTGAACACCTACGCGGCGGAGAGCGGGCTGCGGATTGATGACGGCCGGGAGCTGGGCGTCGACCCGAAGATGATGCGGGCGGCCGGTGCCCGTCTGCGGGAGTGCCTGGATCGGGCCCCGGAGGTCCCCCTGGCCGACACTCGGGCGGAGCCAGGGCCCCGCCCCGCCGTGATCGTCGGGATCACCCCATCAGGGACTTGAACATCACCAGGGCGTCCACCTCCCCAGCCGGGGATGGCGGAAGGCTCCGGGCAGCGTGCAGATGGTGCGGAACCCGTTGCGGCTCCAGGCGGCCACCCCGGCGGTGTTGGTGCTCACCACCAGGTTGAACAGCATGGCCGTGAACCCCCGCAGCCGGGCCTCCTTCTGGGAGTGGCGGCAGAGGGCGTGGCCCACCCCCCGGCCCCGGGCGGCCTCGGCCACCACGTAGCCCGCGTTGGCCACGTGGGCGCCCAGGCAGGGCTGGTTGGGCCGCAGGTCATAGGTGCCCAGGATCGCGCCGTCCAGGCCGGTGGCCACGACGGTGGCGTCGACCGTCTCCACCCAGGCCCGCCGGGCTGAGGCGCTGTCGATCGCCGGGTCGTGGGGGAAGGTTTCGCCGGCGCGGAACACCGGCTCCAGCACGGCCCACACCGCCGGCCAGTCAGCGGGTTCGCAGGGCCGGAGGATCAAGCCGCTTCCACCACGATCGACTTGCTCACCGTATCCGGCAGGTTCCGCGACACCGGACAGACCTTCATCCTCCGCTCCAGGAAAGCCCGGCTGGGCTCATCCAGTTCCGGTGCCGCCGCCCCTTCCGCCGCCGCCAGCCGCACCTCGAAGGTGCCGTTCACCGCCTGGATCATCCAGTCGGCGGAGGCCATCACGCTCAGCACCCCGTGCACCGCCGCCAGAGGCAGGTGGCGCTCGACGGCGTTGGCCACCAGGTCGTGGTGCTGGCAGAGCAGCAGCGACAGCAGGTAGAGCCGGAAGCCGGGGGGCCGCAGGCTGGGCTCCAGCGGCTGCCAGGGCTCCAGCTCACCGTTGCGGAAATCGACGCGGAGGTCATCGCCGGCGGCTCCGTGGCGGCTCTGCAGGTGGAACTGGAACAGGAGCTGGGTCATCGCTGGTGGGGGAAGGCGTGGGTGGAGGGGATGGCGCGCTGGAGGGTCGTTTCACCCATCGCCGCGGCGTGGCGCTGGCGCTGGAGGGCTTCGGCGCCCGTGAGCAGGGCCGAACCCACCAGCAGGGCCGCGAAGCCCTGGCGCAGGAGGCGATCGGAGAGGTGCGGAGCCAGGGCCTGGCCGCCGACGGCGCCGACCAGGCCGCCGGCGATCAGGGGTGCCAGCAGGGGCAGGCCGGCCGCCGGCCAGTGCCCGAGGGCCCCCAGGGCCACCAGGCTGTTGGTGGCGATCAGCACCAGGCTGGTGCCGCTGGCCAGGGGCATCGGCAGGCCGGCCAGCAGCACCAGGGCGGGCACGATGGCGAAGCCGCCGCCCACGCCGGCGATGCCGGTGAGCAGGCCCACCAGCAGCCCCTGGCCCGCCAGGGCCAGGACGCCGCCTGGCCGCCGGGATGCGGCGGCGCGCCCGTCGCCGCCGGGGCCGTCCCAGCGGCCGGAGCCACGACGCTGCCGTGTGAGCAGCCAGGCCGCCAGCAGGGCGGCGGCGGCGAACACCGCCAGCTGCACCGGTTCGGGGATCAGGCCGTGCTTCACCAGGGAGCCGCCGATCCAGCTGCCCGCCAGAGCCGGCACCCCCAGCACCAGGGCGGGCCCTGGTGCCACCTGGCGCCGCCGCAGGTACGGGCCGGCGTTGGCGACGGCCAGCAGCGTGACGGCCAGGAGCGAGAGGGGCACCGCTTCACGGGTGGGCAGCCCGGCGCCGCTGATCAGCAGGGGCAGCAGCAGAATCGAGCCGCCGGCGCCGAGCACCGCCAGCAGAAAGCCGATCAGGGTACCGCCGGCGGCCATCAGCAGCAGCAGGGCGGCGCTCAAGATCGCCCCCCCGGCCGGCGATGGGCGGCATGCGGTGGGGAGATTGTGAAGGCGGGCATCGCGGCGTGGTGAGTGCTATGAGCATACACGCATACAACGGCAAAAGAGTGAAGCGGCTGCTGTCGATCCTGCCCGCCGGCGCGATCGGCGCTGCATAATGCCTACGGCGTCATAGTGATCTGCCATGGGCGTTGCCGGCCCCGGTTCGATTCCCACTCCGGAGCTTCTCGAGGAGTTCAGCCAGTTCTTCCGCCTCCTGAGCGAACCGGCCCGGCTCCAGCTCCTCTGCCATCTGCGCCAGGGCGCCTGCGATGTGGCTTCCCTCATCGAGGCCACCGGCTTCAGCCAGTCCCACATCAGCCGTCAGCTGTCCCAGCTGCAGCGGGCCGGTCTTGTGAGCTGCGAACGCGACGGGGTCCGCCTCATCTACCGGGCCGACGCCGAGCTGGTGGAGGAGCTCTGCCACCTGGTCCAGACGCGCATGAAGCAGCGGCTGCAGCAGCAGCTCGACCAGCTCCAGACCACCTGAGATCCGGGTCAGAGCCAGTGCACCGGGTACGCCGACGCCCCCCGGACCCCCCGGCTGAACAGGCAGGCGAGCAGCACGAGCAGCACCGAACCGGAGAGCACGGGAAACATCACGAACCCGGCCGAGGCCTTGAGAAAGACCCCCAGAAAGGCGACACCGCCCGCAGGGGGGTGCAGGCAGCGACACTGCTGCCCCACGATGATGGTCAGTCCCACCGCCAGGGCCACGCCCCAGGCGCCGGACCAGCCGCAGCTCACCACCAGCACCGCGATCAGCCCCCCCAGTCCGTTGCCGAGAACGATGTTGCGGGGCTGGGCCAGGGGGCTGCGGGGGTGGCCGAACAGCAGCACCGAGGACGCCCCCAGCGGGGCCGCCATCAGCAGGTAGCCGCTCCAGGCGCTGAGACCGCCGAGCAGGGCCAGGGACAGCAGGGCCCCGAGCCAGGAGAAGGCCAGGTGATCGCGGGTGAAGCGCGGCTGGTAGGCCCTGCCACGCTCCCGTTCGGAGTGAACGGAAGCGAGCAGTCGCGCCGTCCACTCCGCTCTCTCGCCACCGGGAGTGGGGCCGCTCCGGAGCGTCATGGGAGGCAACCGCCGAGTGGTGGCGTTGCCATCGTGCCGAGTTCCGCTGCCGGATCGTGTGGCAGCGGGTACTGGGACGGACAGGCCGACTGACCACGGCATCCGGTGCGCCCGTCGGTGATCACCCGCTCTGACGCCCCCAACCCCGCCCGGCCGGGCCCCCACCCCCTGAGGACCAGGGCATGTCACGGTATCAATCTGCTCGTGCTGCTGCTGATGGCCGCCAGCGGCCTGCAGATCGACAACGCCAATCCAGTGTTCGGCGGGCGGGCGGGGGCGACCGTGCCCGAGCTGTTCACCCTTGGCGGCTGGCTGGCCGGTGGCCGCCACTGGCACTTCGGCGTCATGGGTCTGTAAGCCGCCAACCTGGGCCTCTGGATCGGCCTGCTGCTGCACCGGCGCCACCGGCGCCTGGCCAGCCACCGGATCACCTACACCCTGATGCTGATCGTCCTGGCCGTGAGCCTGCTCACCGGACTGGCGATGTACAAGCCGGCCCAGCTGTGGTGGCTGGTGTCGCTGTTCGCCTTCGCCGAGCCGGCAGGCCTCAAAGGCTGGAGCACGGCGGTGGGGGAGGCCACCCAGCCGCTGAACGAACGGATCGAGGCCCTGCTGCAGGGAAGGGGGCCGGTGCCCGAATTCCGCCGCAGCCAGGTGCAGCCGGACGCCCTGCTGGTCAACAGCTTCAACGGCACACCCAGACTGGCTCCCGACCACTACCGGCTGGTCGTCAACGGGGCGGTGCGCCGCCCCCTGCGCCTCGATCTGGCCGACCTGGCCGCCCTGCCCCAGCGGCAGTGCGTCATCCGCCATGTCTGCGTGGAGGGCTGGGCGGCGATCGTGGCCTGGTCGGGTCCGCGCCTGGCCGACGTGCTGTCCCTGGCCGGCCCCTCTGCCCTCGGGGCCTATCTGGCGATCCGCTCCGCCGACCAGTACTTCGAGACCTGGGATCTGGCCACCGCCCTGCACCCCCAGACCCTGCTCGCCACCCCCATGAACGGGGCGCCGCTGCCCGTGGCCAACGGCACCCCCGTGCGGCTGGCCAGCCCCATCAAGCTCGGCTACAAGCAGAGCAAATGGGTCATCGGCCTCGAGCTGATGACGACCCTCGGCGACCGCCTCGGCACCTGGGAGGACCAGGGCTACGAGTGGTTCGCCGGGCTCTGAAGCCGAATCCGGGCCTCAAGGTCGTACCAAGCCGGTGGGCACGTCCTTCCTGCCCGCTTCGTGCAGCACCTCCTGGATCGTGCGTTCGGAGGTGTCGTAGGCGCCCTCTCCGACATGGGAACGGCGGATGCGGCCCTGGCTGTCGATGAAATAGAAGGCCGGCCAGTAGGTGTTGCGGAAGGCTTTCCAGATGGCGAAGTCGTTGTCGATCACCACCGGATAGGTGATGCCCAGCCTGCGGACAGCGGCGTTCACCTGGCCGAGGTCGCGCTCGAACGGGAACTCCGGTGAGTGAACCCCGATCACCACCAGGCCATGGTCCCTGTACGTGCTGGCCCAGGCCCGCACATGGGGCCGGGTGCGTACACAGTTGATGCAGGAGTAGGTCCAGATGTCCACCAGCACCACCTTCCCCCAGAGCTGATCGCGGTCGAGGGGAGGGGAATTCATCCTGGTCGCCCGCTTGGGAAAAGGCGGCAGCGTGCCCAGCACCGGCAGGCGGCTCAGGGCTGGAGCGTTTTCGCCGGCGAGATCCTGCGGCGGGATCCGGGTGAGCAGGGCCTGCTCGAGCCGGTTGGCATCGGCAGGGGCCCAGCCGGCGAAGGAGGCCGGCTCCAGACCCAGGGCGCTCACTCCCACCGCCGCCAGCACGGTGGCCCCCAGCCCGCGCCGCATCCACAGGCCGGCCCCGAGCGACCGCGTCAGGGGCGCCTTCAGGCGACCGCTGGCCAGCAGCAGCAAGGCGGCATCGGGGCTGCGCCCCCAGGGCCGCTCCGGTGAGGATCAGCCCCAGGATCGGTCCTGCGCACGGGGCCCAGAGCAGTCCCACCGCCACTCCCATCAGAGCGGAGGCGCCTGTGGCATGGCCCCGCAGGCGGGCCCGATCGGAGCGACGGGACAGGTCGGCGCCCAGCCGTACCAGCGGCCGGCCAAGACGTTCCGCCAGGGTCGGCCGGAGCAGGGCGAGACCGAACAGAGCCAACGCCACCAGGGCCGCTCTCCGTCCCCATAGGTGGGCCTGCACCACCGAGCCTCCGCCCAGGACGGCCAGGCTTCCCATGGCAACGAAGGTCACCGCCATGGCAGCCAGAAGGGGCAGGACCATGGCAGCGAGGAGAGGATTCCCCTGCCCTCAGGAGGCCTGGGGCCGGGGAATGGGCAGGGCGTCGCCCCGGCATCAAGGGGCGACGCGTTGAACGTCTGCCAGTTGAGCGACCTCATGCCGCCCCGGCCGATGCCGTTCGCCGGCGCTCAGGGCTTGAGGGGCGCCCAGGCCATCGTGGCGTTGAACTTCTGGCACCAGATCAGCACCGATTTCTGGGCCTTGAGGTCGAGCGAGGCGGGGATCACGTAGTTCTGGGCACCCTTGCTGGATCTCAGCTTCGAGAGCAGCGTGTAGCTGCCGGGCTTGAGGGCAAAGGCGGGAGGCTTGCTCATCGCCAGGGGCGTGGCGGAGGGGCTGAAGGCCACCCAGAGGTCGGGGGCCATGTCGTTGGTCTTGAAGTCGCCGCTGAGGGTGAGCACCGTCTTGCCGCCCTGCTGCATGATCGTGAAGCCACCGCTCACGGGGGCTTCGGCCTTGCGGAAGCTGCCGCTGGCCTTGGCCATGGCCTGGGCCACGGAGCCCAGGGCGGGGGTGGTCGGCCCGCCGGGGGAGAGGCCGAGGCTGCGGGCGGGCAGGACGGCGCCGGAGAAGGCCGCCGCCGCCACCAGGGTGAGGGCGCCGCTGAGGACGGTGCGGGGGGAGCGGAACATCGGAGTGGGGGGAAGAAGGGGAGGACGCGGCGGGGTGGCGGGACGCCATGACCTGCGCGCATCAGTAGATACCCACGGATTCCCGCATCGGATGGGGTGGCCCCGGTCAGGGGGGCGACCATGGGTGCGCTTGTTCCCCTTTTCCCCGCCCGCGCGATGCAAGCCTGGATGCCACCCGACGGGCGGTTGCGACCGACCCCGGGCCTGCTGCCGCTGCTGCTCTACGTGCTGCTGCGCGGACTGGATGCCACGGTGCTCAAGGGCCTGCAGGACCACGGGATGGCCCATCCGGTGAATGGGGAGAACCCGATCAGCTTCTGCAATGTGTTCTTCCTGGCCCAGCTCACGGTGGGGCTGGCGGTCCTGATCCCTGCACGGCGCACCCTGCCGGGCGACCTGGCGCCGCTGGGGCCCGCCGATCGGCGCCTGCTGGTCCTGCATGGGGGCCTGGGCCTGTTTCTCGGGCCAGTGGCCTACTACTTTGCGCTGGAATTCCTGTCGGTGATCAGCCAGACGCTGCTGTTCGCCCTCGTGCTGCCCGTCTCCGCCCTGCTGGCCCGCTGGCTGCTGGGGGAGGCGCTCCCCGCCGGCTTCCGGTTCAGCCTGGCGCTGATCGGCGCCGGGCTGATCCTGCCCCAGGCGGCCATGGCCATGGGGAGCGGCCGGATGGACGACCTCACCGGCATCGTCTGGGCCCTGGTGGGGGTGCTGGCCTTCGCGGGCTCCGCCATCAGCGGCCGCGCCATCGCCGCCCGCCGCTGGCCGCCGGCGGTGGCTGTGGGGGTCCCCACCCTGCTGAGCGCCCTGGTCTTCGGCGCCATCGCCCTGGTGCTGTTCGGACCGCACCACTTCATCCTGCTCCGCCTCTGGTGGGTGGTGGGCGTGATCGGCCTCTATGCCGTTACCCTCGCCCTGGGCCGGGAACTGGCGCTGCAACAGGCCTACCGCCGCTGCAGCGTGGCCGTCGTCTCCCTCTGGGGCTCCCTGGCTCTTGTGGTGGCGGTCCTGAGCGCCGCCCTTCTGCTGGGGGAGCCGCTAAGCGGTCCGGTGCTGGCCGGTGCGGCCCTGGTGCTGGCCGGGGTGCTGGTCGGTCGTCAGTCGGGCCCCATCCGATCACGGCCTTCGCCGGTATCCGAAGCACGGCACCCCCGCTGAACCCCTCCGGTCGTGAACTCCTCCGACGCCGAAGCTCCCCCCCGCCGTCCGCCGCCGCGGGGCTCCCTCGCGGCGGCGGACGGCGGGGGCGGCGATCTGGGCGCCCTCTACGACAGCTGCAGCGGTCCGGTGTACCGCCTGGCCCTGCGGCTATGCCGCTCCAGCCAGGAGGCCGAAGACCTCACCCATGACGTCTTCCTCCGCTACTGGCAGCAGGGGCGCTACGACCCCGCCCGGGGTCCGGTGCTGGCCTACCTGCTGCTGTTGACGCGCTCGATGGCCATCAACCGTCTCAACCAGCGCGCCAACCGCTGGCAGCTGGTGCAACGCTGGTCCCAGCACCTGTTCCCGGCGGCCGTGCCCACGCCCCACGACCGTGCCGAGTCCGAGGATCTGGCCGAGAGGGTGCGGGGTGCCCTGGCGGCGATCCCCGCCAACCAGCGGCAGGTGCTGGAGATGGCCTACTACGAAGGGCTCAGCCAGTCGGCGATCGGGGCGCTGCTGGAGCTGCCCCTCGGCACCGTCAAGACCCGCGCCCGCCAGGGCCTGATCCGCCTGCGCGCCCTCCTCCACGATTCGCCCGCCCAGCCATGACATCCGACGCCATCCCCACGCCCGATGCCGCCGGCATCGACGCTCTGCTCGCCGGCCATGCCCTGGGGGACCTGGAGGAGGCCGAGCGGGAGCAGCTGGCGTTGCTGCTGCGGCAGCGGCCCGAACTGCGCCAGCGGCTGGAGGAGTTCAGCACCACGCTGGAGCTGCTGCCCCTGGCGCTGCCGGCCACGGCGGTGCCGCCCCCCGCCCTGCGCCGGCGCCTGCTGGAGCCCCGGCCCCGGCCGAGGCCCTGGCGCCTCTGGCTGGTGCCCTCCCTGCTGGCGGCCGGCCTGCTGGTGCTGGCCGGGGAGCTGCACCAGACCCGCCAGCAGCTGGCGGGGCTGCAGCGGCAGCTGTCCACGGCGCCGCTCGCCGATCCGCGCCTGCTGCCGCTGCAGGCGGTGCAGCACGGCCAGAAGACGGTCGGTGAGGTGCTGGTCACCGGCAACCGCAGCTACAACCTGCTGACCCTCAGCCACCTGCCCCCCCTGCCGCCGCAACGCACCTACCGCCTCTGGGCCACCGTGGACGGCAAGACCGTCGGCTGCGTCCATTTCGTGCCCGATGCCCGCGGCCAGGTGGCCATGCCCATCCCCCTCTCCCCCACCAGCCGGGCCAGCGCCGTCAGCGTCAGCGTCGAAGGCGACCCCAACGGCGCGCAGCCCAGGGGCCCGATGCTGCTGACCAGCTCCCTCTGATCACCCGCTGCCTCCGAGCCATGGCCCCCGCTCCCATGCCCACCCGGCTCCATGCCGATCCCGGCCACAGGGCGGTGGTCGACAGCGGGGCCCTGCCCTGGCTGCCCTCCCCCCTGCCCGGGGTGACGCGGCGCCCGCTGGAGCGCGACGGCGGCGAGGTCGCCCGGGCCACCTCGATCGTCCGCTACAGCCCCGGCAGCCGGTTCTCCCCCCATGAACATGGGGGCGGCGAGGAGTTCCTCGTGCTTGAGGGGGTCTTCTCCGACGAGCACGGCGATTATGGCCCCGGCACCTACGTCCGCAACCCGGTCGGCTCCGCCCACGCCCCCTTCAGTGCGGCCGGCTGCACGATCCTGGTGAAATTGCGCCAGATGGATCCGGCCGATCAGTCCCGGGTGGTGGTCGACACGCGCCGTTCCCCCTTCGTGCCCGGCCTGGTGCTCGGGCTGAGCGTGCTGCCCCTGCACGGCTTCGGCACCGAGCAGGTGGCCCTGGTGCGCTGGGAGCCTGGAACCCGCTTCCCCCTCCACGCCCACCCGGGCGGCGAGGAGATCTTCGTGCTCGAGGGGGTGTTCCAGGACGAACAGGGGGCCTACCCGGCCGGCACCTGGCTGCGCAACCCGGCCGGCAGTCGCCATGCACCCTTCAGCCGCAGCGGCTGCCTGATCTGGGTCAAGACGGGCCACCTCGACCCGGGCCTGGCCGCGCCGCAGGACTGATCGCCCTTCAGGGGGTTGTCGCCCTGCCCCGCAACGGCGCCACCGCCAGGGCGATGAGGAAGCCCACCAGCTGGGCGATCACCACGGAGGGGCCGGAGGGCAGGGCGAAGGCGGCCGACACCAGCAGGCCGAGCACGGCGCCGCTGGCCCCCAGCACGGCGGAGAGGGCCACGTAGGTGCCGAAGCGCCGGCTCACCAGCCGCGAGGAGCAGGCGGGGATGACCACGAAGGCGCTGATCAGCAGCACCCCCACCGCCTTGACGGAAATGGCCACCACCACGGCCAGCAGGACCAGGAACAGCAGCCGGTGCAGCGAGACGGCGATGCCCCGGGAGCGGGCCAGGGGTTCGTCGAGGGTGAGCAGCACCTGATCTCGCCGGGTGAGGGTCAGGTAGACGGCGGTGACGACGAGCAAGGCCGCGATCAGGGCCAGATCCAGCCAGGTGACCCCCAGGATGTCACCGAACAGGAGCTGCTGGATGCCGCCCTTGTAGACCCGCAGCAGGCTCAGGGCCACGACGGCCAGGGCGAGCGAGGAGGAGTAGACGATGTTCAGCAGGGCATCGGCCGGCAGCCTGCTGCGTTGCACAAGCTGGTTCGTCATCAGGGCGAACAGCACGGCGAAGGGGATCAGCACCAGGGTGGGGTCGATGCCCAGCAGCAGGCCCAGGGTGATGCCGAGCAGGGCGGAATGGCCCAGGGCGTCGCTGAAGAAGGAGAGCTGGCGCAGCACGGCGAAGCTGCCGAGCACGCCGCCGAGGGCGCCGCTGAGCAGGCCGCCCAGCAGGGCCCGCTGCATGAAGGGAAGCTGCAGCAGCTCCACCAGGGTCGAGGTCCCCGCCATCGGCCCAGGGTACCCAGGGCGGGTGGAAGGGCCTCAGGACAGGGTTTGAGCCAGCGCCTCGACGACCAGAGCCAGGCCCGCCGCCAGCAGAGCCAGGCGGCCGGCGCGGCAGAACAGCCGGGAGGTGATGACGAAACCCATCGGGATCATGGCTGTGGTCCGGTGCAGGGCGAGAGGGATGGGTTCAGTGGGGCGGCCGGTGCAGGGGACGCAGGTCGGGCAGGGCGACGGAGAAGGCGGGGGAGCCGTGGTGGGTGAGGGGCCAGCGCCGCACCCAGCAGCTGTCGGTCTTCTCGTCGATGCTGATCACCTGGTAGGTGCCGCCCTGGCGGCTGCCCAGCGCCACGAAGCTGCCGGGGTGGAGGGCTGCTGCCGTATGGGAGGTGGGGTAAGGCATGGGTCGAACCACGCATCAGCCCCCAACATAACAGAAGGTTGCGGATTTGTTGACGACTTACCCCCTCGTGTGCATGTCCCGATACTCTCCATGGCATGGTCCAGAGGGCTGACCCTGAAACGCGTAGCCCCCCTCGAGCATGACCCGAGGGGGGCTACTTTGCGAAACCAATGGTGAGTTGATCGGTCTCCCAGGCCCCGCACCTTTTGTCTAAATCGGAAGCGACCGCTACAGCGCCGATCCGCACATAGCTTCACGGGCCGGCTGGGGCTGCGAACGGCCCGTGGGCCGTCAGCTCACTCCTCGTCGTCGGAACCGCCCACCGGCACCAGTCGGATCGCCTTGCGACCGAGCTTGATCTCGAACTCATCCCCAGGCTCCAGGCCCAGCATCGCGGTGTAGGCCTTGCCCACCAGCAGATTGCCGTTGAACTGGACCTTGGCGGTATAGCCGAGCTTTCGACCGGCCTTGGTGGTCGCCTTGCCGACACCGTCGCCGAGGCTGATGCCCTTGGCATCGAGAAGAGCTTCGTAGAAGGCCGTGAAGTTCAGGCGCTCGTTGCCGTCCTTCTTGGTGCTCACGTAGCCGCAGCTGCGGACCAGATCGGACTTCGAAGCATCGCCGAGCTCTTTGACCTTGGCGAGCAGATCAGCACCTTTGAGCATGATGCAATGGCGGTGGGTATTGATTGAAATTGTACAACTCGGGCCCGCGATCGCCAGTGGGGCAAGGTTCAGCTTTTCGGTGGACCCTCCACCCTGTACTGCACCTGCTGCGGAAAGGGGATCTCAATCTGCCGGTCCCGGAAGGCGCGCCAGATCGCGGCCTGGACTTCGCTGCAGATGGAGACGTTATCCATCGGGTTGGCGATCCAGAAACGCAGGGCGTAGTCGATGGCGGAATCGCCGTAACGAAGCAGCAGACCCTTCGGTGCCGGGGTGGCCAGAATCCTGCTCTGGGCGCGGGCCGTGGCCTCCAGCAGGGCCATGACCTCGGAGGGATCGTGGTGGTAGGCGGCGCTCACCAGAACCTGGCTGCGCCGCAGGGTGTCGGTGCCCGTGTAGGTCACGGTGGTGTTGGTGAAGAAGGTCTGGTTGGGGATCACCAGTTCGGCATTGTCCCGGTCGCGCCAGAGCACCGCCGCCCGCAGGCCGAGGCTGCGCACTTCGCAGGGATCGCCGTCGATGAAGAGCACCTCCCCCGGCCGTACCGACCCTTCGAACAACAGCCAGAGGCCACTGACGAAGTTCGAGAAGACTTCCTTGATCCCGAACCCCAGGCCCACCGAAAGGCCACCGGCGACCGCCAGGATCGCGGTCCGGTTGAAGCCAACGTGATCAAGAGCCCAGAAGATCCCCACGGCCACTGCCGCATAGCGGATCATCAGGGCCAGGGCCCGGCGGCTGCCGTTGCTGATGCCCACGCTGCGCTGCACCAGCCAGGCCACTGCCTGGGCCGGCGGACCTGTGCCCATGGCCAGGACATAGATGGTCACCACCACCATGAAGAAGCTGCCCAGGGTCACCTCGGAGCCGAACCACTGGCCCAGGGGAATGAGGGCCAGATCCTGCGGGTTGTCGAACACCCGGATCACCAGCAGGGCAGCGACCAGCAGGTAGGCCGGGCGGATCAGGCGGCTTTCCAGCAGCTGCAGCTGCTGCTGCTGGATGAACCGGCCCAGCAGCTGGCGCAGCCTCCCCAGACCCAGCCAGCCCAGGTAAAGGAGCAGGCTCAGCAGCACCAGGCCGTTGGGAAGGCCACCCCATCCCAGGATCAGCGAGAACACACCCAGCAGAAGTGGGATCACGACGTCCGCGCGCCGTGCCAGGGGAACCCGCGGGCTCAGACGCCGCCGCAGTGCCCCCTGGCCCAGAAACACCAGCAGCAGCACGATGATCTGGAGTCGCACCTCCAGGCGCTGCAGATAGCCGAACCAGCCGGCGATCTCCATCAGCAGAATGATCATCGCGACCTCCCGCCGCCGAGGAGCTCGATCAGGCCCTCGAGGGTGGCCTGCTGGCTGAGATCGTCGAAGAGGAAGCGGGTGAGCAGGGCCTGCCAGGCCTCTCGCTGATCCTTGGTGCTGCCGTTGATCAGCCGGATCGTCGAGCTCTTCACCGATTGCTGCCGGCCCTCCACCAAGGAGGCCACCACGGAGGAACTGCGCACCGGTGGCGCCACCTCCCGGTTCACCGGCAGCGAGTAGAGAGTTCGCTGGACAATTTCTCTCTGGTGCAGGGGGCTGACGGCGAAGCGGGCCATGGCCAAGGCCAGTTTGCGCTGGTCCGGACTGGAGTTGACCCCGAAGGCCAGCACCCGCTCCATGGTGATGGGGCTGGCGCCGCCGTAGGGCCCGGAGGGGAGGGCGGTCACGCCCAGGTTCTGGCCCAGCCGTGCCTTGATCCTGGTCAGGTTGATGCTGCGGCAGGGAATCCAGTCGAGGGTCCCGGCGGTCAGCTCCTTGAGCAGGTCCGTCTCGGTGGGGAAAAAGGTGACATGCTGCTGCTGGTCGGCCTGGCGCAGCCAGCCGAGCCAGTTCTCCAGTCCCTGCCGTGTCACGGGTGTCACCGGCTCCTTGGACAGAAGGCTGCTGACGGCGTCGATCGCCCCGAGGGGACCCAGGGTCCAGGCCAGGCTGGTGGCATCGAGGGAGAGTCCCACCTCCATGCCCTTGGCGCTGAAGGCCAGCAGTTCGCTGAGGGTGGCGGGGCTGCGCGGCACGCGCCGCCGATCGAAGCAGGCCACCTGGGGCTGAAGCTCCATCGGCAGGCCGGTCAGCGTTCCATCCGATCGGCGGACCCGCAGCACCGACCCCCTATCAAGCTGATCCAGCAGCGCGGGCGGGAACGACACGGTGTCGATGAGCTTCTCCCGGGCCAGATCACGGGCGGTGGACTCGTTCACCAGCAGCAGATCGGGGCTAAGGCCGGAGCTGTTGCGCAGGCGCAGTTCGGTGGCCAGGCTCTCCTCTGGAAACACCTCCACCTGGAGCCGGACCTTCGGCTGCAGGTTACGGAACGTGCTCTGCAGGATGGCTGAACTCGACCGGATCTCCTTCAGCAGCTCCCCGTCAACGGTGTACCTGACGCCGACCGCGATGTAGAGGGTGCCTTCCAGGGGTCGCATGATCGGCTGCAGCCGCTGCCCGTTGCAGCCCCCCACCGAGGCCAGCAACGGGATGGCGATCCCCGCGGCAAGCCGGGTGATCCGTGCCCGGCGTCGGCCCTGGCAGGGCGGAATGGGGGAGGGGCGGAGGAAGGAAATCACAGGGGGAGGTGAGGGGCCGGGCGCACCGCCTGGGTGGATCGTCCCGGTCGCCGGTCAGTCCTCGGGATAGAGCAGTTCGGCGAGTTCGTCGGGGTCCACGTCGTAGACGCGGGCCAGGGTGGTCTCGATGGCGCTGGTCACCACGTCCGGCAGGAAGCGCATCGCGTTCAGGGCGTCGTCGGCGATGTCGTCGGTGAGGAGTTTGTCGCCCCCCAGTTTCTCGTCGTTGATCACGGCCATCACCCAGCTCTGGTAGGCGGTGACGAGATCGGCGAACTCGAGCTCCGGATCGTTCAGATCGAGGGCCATCGGGCGTCTCCAGGGACGGTCGTTGCCTCTGCAGTTTGCCGCCTGGCCGCCAGGATGGCCGGATGGATCAGGAACCCCTGCCATCGGTGGCCTCCCTGCAGGGCACCCTGTTCGACTTCGCCATCGCCGAACTGGTGCGCCAGCACCGCCAGAGCTTCCCGCCCCTGTGGACGGCGGAGAGCTGGGCCAAGCTGCTGATCTGGCTGGCCCTCAGCTGCGGCTGCTCCGGCGAAGCCCGGGCCCTGGAGGCCTTCGCGGCGGCTCTGGGGCCGGTGCTCACGGCCCGCATGCGGCGGCTGTTCTTCGAGCGGGAGCTCCCCGACCTCAACCTGCGGCTGATGGCCGATCCGGCGGAGCGGCAGGTGCTGCTGCTGCCGCTGGAGGCCGGGCCTGAGCCCATCGCTCCGGAGCGGGTGGCTGCTGCCCTCGAGGCCGTTGGCCTCAGCCCTCTGGTGACGGACGATCGTCTCCGCTGGCAGTGCCTGGAGGCGCTGGTCGCCGTGCCCTGGCGGATCGGGCCGGGTTGAGGCCGCCGCAGCGGCGCCGCAGCAGGTGCGGGGCCGTGCGTCAGTACTGGCGTGAGGGCGAGCAGCTCACCGTTCACCACGTCGCCGTCATTGGCGATGTAGATCGTGCCGTCGAAGCCCAGCTTCAGGACCCTGCCCGACAGCAGGCTAAAGACGGCGGGCCCCAAAAGTCATCGCTGCACTGCAGCAGGTCGAGCGCATCATCCGGTCCGGCGGCGATGTCGATGAGGTTGCTGAAGCCCCCGCAGACGTGGTCACCGGGTTGATGTTGATGAACTCGTAGCGGAACATCTCGGCGTTCCCGGGGCCGATGGTCATGCCGGTGGGTACCGTCAAGACGTCGACGACACTGCCGGGGTCGTCAGGTCTCCGTTCTAGGTTTCATGACCTGAGGTTCCGGGCGTGGATGCGGCTGATCGGCAGCTTCGAGGATCCCGGCTATGTGGCCCTGGCCGATGCGGCGATGGCCTTCTTCGACCGCCGCACCGACCTGCAGCGCCGCGGGGTCGCCTTCTCCTCAGGCGCCGAACCTGGCGACGGCGCCGAGGCGGATCCCGGCAAGATCTCCACCGACATCAGCCTGGTGTGGATCGACCGCTCCGACCCCGAGGCCCAGGGCCTGGCCGATGTGATCATGCGCGGCGTCTCCGTCGGGCTGAAGCGCTACCTGGCCGAGCGGCCCCTGTTCCTCTCCTGCTGTCCGGAGCGCTCCCTGTTCGTCAACCCGATCTTCAACCTGCAGCGTTACGCGCCGGGGGAAGGGTTCTACAGCTGGCACTGCGACTGGAACACCAGCGACGAGGCCACCGAACCGATCCGCCGCGTCCTGGCCTGGATCCTCTACCTCAACACCGTCCCCGACGGCGGCACCGAATTCCACTGGCAGGACCACCACGAGGAGGCCGTCAAGGGCAAGCTGGCGATCTTCCCCGCCGGTCTCTCCCACCTGCACCGCGGCCGCGTCAGCCAGACCCACACCAAGACCATCGCCACCGGCTGGATCAACGCCGGCACCCTCGACGCCTACGTGGCGCGCCTCGCCGCCGGCTGAGGCCCGGCAGCGGTGGTCAGCCGAGGCTCGACGGCACGATCAGCCGCTCCAGCCGGAGCTGCAGCTCCTCCGTGAGGGCCTCGACGGCCCGGCGGCGATCGCGGCGGTAGTCGGCGAGGCTGTCGTCCACCACGATCGGCCGGTCGATGCTGATCCGCACCTTCCGCAGACCCAGCCGGGGGCGGTGGTTGGCCGTGTGGCCCCGGATCCGGCACTGGGTGTCCCAGAGCAGCAGCAGGGTGTCGGCGAAGCGCTCCTGGCTCGGCCGCTCCCGCACGTAGCTGCCGCTGACGGCAACGAAGGACTCGACCACGCGCATGTGCCACAGCTGGGCCGCCGTCTCCTCCGCCAGCCGGTCGGCCAGGGCCCGGGCCAGGGGGCTGGGGGGCTCGGCATCCGGGGGGCGGGCGGGATAGAGCCTGTCCCAGCCGGCCTGCTCCAGGCGCCGGCAGCGGTCGGTGAGGCTGCCGCAGGGCTGCATGCCGAAGGACTGCTCCACCCGCCGCAGGGCCAGATCCATCAGCCGCTGCAGCCGGGGCCCGAAGGCGGGGTCGGGAGCGTACCCCTCGGGCAGGGCCAGGCGCACCTTGTCGCGATAGAAGGCCTCCATCTGCTCGAGCATCCGTTCCCCGAGCCGCACCAGGCGCCCATGCAGCCGGGAGGGGTCGAGGTCGTGGCCGTGATCGGGGGCCAGGCCGGCCCCCTCCTCCAGGCGGCAGAGCAGGACCTCGATCGCCCCCCAGACCGGCTCGATGAAGCTGTACTGCAGCCCGATCGGCAGCAGGTCCATCCGCTCGCTCCGACCGGCCTCCGCCAGGTCGGCCGCGGTCCAGAAGGCGAGCTGGGCGGTGCCGGGCTCCAGGGGGCTGAGGCGTTCGTTGTGGCCGTTGGTGGCCCCCTCCGGCGCCAGGGCGAAGGGATGGGGCCCCTCCAGCAGCAGCTTCCGGGCGGTGCGCAGGGCCGGCAGATCCAGCTTGCTGCGCTGGATCGAGGCGCCCCCCAGACGGGTGAACAGCCAGCCCATCGCCTCGCCGGCCCAGAGGGGGATGCCGCGGTCGAACAGGAACTGGCCGGTGGGGGCCGGATCGAAGCGCAGGCCCTGCCGCCGGCCCGCCCGGACCAGCTCCACCCACAGCAGCCGGGCCATGCTCAGGGGATCGTCGAGGCTCGGGTGCCGGAAGGCGAGCAGCAGCCGGCTCTCACCGGCCTGGAAGGAGCGCATCGCCTCCACGAGGTGCTCCATGCCGTCCACCTCCATGGCGGTGACCCTCTGACGCCACCGCAGCCAGAGGGGCAGGACCCGGCGGCTGAGCGCCAGCACCCGCCCATCCAGACGGGGGGCAAGGAACTCCAGCGGTGGGGAGGTGGCCATCGGCGGACGTTAGGCGGCCTGATCTGGCGAGGATGTGTCCATCTGTCCGTTGCCCGACCTCCCGATGACGATCGATGCCGACCTGCGCCGCCGCGCCCTGAGGGTCGCCGTGGGGGTGCTGGAGACCGCCTTGATGCCGAGCACACCCTGGTGCAAGCGGTGCCGATGCTCGATGTGGTGAGCCAGTCGCCGCTTGGCGACAGCGGCCGCCGCCTGATCCTTGAGGACCCCGCGCTGCGGCAGCTGGCCAGCGAGCGCTACCCGGCCCCCTTGGCCGAGCGCCGAGGCGTTCCGCGCCCTGCCGGCCGGGAGCCTGGGGCGGGTCCACCAGTCGCGCATCGACCGGCTCGGCCTTGAGCCCACCCCGGCGCCGGACATCCGCATGATCGACGCCGACGGCGCCTGTCTCCAGCTGCGGCTGCGCTCCACCCATGACGTCCACCACGCCGTGCTGGGGCTGCCCGTGACCGTGGCGGGGGAGGCGGCCGGATCCACGTACGACGCGTCGGCCCTGCATCAGCCGGGCTCCGTTGCCGTCCTCAGCGCCTGGATCCTGCATGGCCTCCTGGAGCCGGCCGAGCATGGGGCGATCTGGGACGGGATCCGCTTCGGGCTGGCTCTGGCGGAGCGGTTGGGCCAGCGGCTGCTGGCCATGCGCCGGTAGGAAGGGCTGGGGCTCAGCGAGTTGCTGACGCGGAGTCCGTTCCAGGAGGAGCTGGGGCTGCTGCGCTGATCCCTCCCGGCGGCGCCCCCGCCCTTTGCGACGATGGGCCCGACGCCCCACCCGCCCCACCTGCCCTATGGCCGAGGCCGCCGCCGACCTGATTCCCGCCGCGAGCGAGCCTCTGCCCAAGACCTATGACCCGGCGGCCACCGAAGCCCGCTGGCAGGCGGCCTGGGAGGCGGCTGGCGCCTTTCATCCTGATCCGGAGTCTCCGGGCGAGCCCTTCTCGGTGGTGATCCCGCCGCCGAACGTGACCGGCAGCCTGCACATGGGCCACGGCTTCGAGACGGCCCTGATCGACACGATCGTGCGCTTTCAGCGCCTGCAGGGCCGCAACGTGCTGTGCCTGCCGGGCACCGACCACGCCTCGATCGCAGTGCAGACCCTGCTGGAGAAGCAGATCAAGGCCGAGGGCGGCAGCAAGGAGGATCTGGGCCGCGACGCCTTCCTGGAGCGGGCCTGGACCTGGAAGGGGGAGAGCGGCGGCACGATCGTGGGCCAGCTGCGCCGGCTGGGTTACTCGGTGGATTGGCGCCGGGAGCGCTTCACCCTCGATCCGGGCCTGAGCGCGGCGGTGGCGGAGGCCTTCGTGCGCCTGCACGAGGAGGGGCTGATCTACCGCGGCGAGTACCTGGTGAACTGGTGCCCTGCCTCGGGATCGGCGGTGAGCGATCTGGAGGTGGAGATGAAGGAGCTCGACGGCCACCTCTGGCACTTCCGCTATCCCCTCAGCGGCGGCCCGGCCGCCGACGGCACCGACCACCTGGTGGTGGCCACCACCCGCCCCGAAACCCTGGTGGGGGACACCGGCGTGGCCGTGCACCCCCGCGACCCGCGCTACGCCGCCCTGGTGGGGCAGACGATCACCCTGCCCCTGGTGGGGCGCCGGATCCCGATCGTGGCGGATGAGCACGTGGATCCGGCCTTCGGCACGGGCTGCGTCAAGGTGACGCCCGCCCACGACCCCAACGACTTCGCCATCGGCAGCCGCCACGGCCTGCCCCTGATCACGGTGATGGCCAAGGACGGCAGCATGAACGCCGCGGCCGGCCGCTTCGCCGGCCTGGATCGCTTCGAGGCCCGAGCGGCGGTGGTGGCGGCGATGGAGGCCGAGGGCTTTCTGGTGAAGGTGGAGCCCCACCGCCACAGCGTGCCCTTCTCGGATCGTGGCAAGGTGCCGGTGGAGCCCCTGCTCTCCACCCAGTGGTTCGTGCGGGCCGAGCCCCTGGCGGACCGCTGCCGGCAGGCCCTCGATGGGGGCGCGCCCCGCTTCGTGCCGGAGCGCTGGGAGAAGGTCTACCGCGACTGGCTCACCGACATCCGCGACTGGTGCATCAGCCGCCAGCTGTGGTGGGGCCACCGCATCCCCGCCTGGTTCGTGGTCAGCGAGACGGGTGGCGTGATCACCGAGGCCACCCCCTACGTGGTGGCCCGCGATGCGGCCGAGGCCGCCGCCAAGGCGGAGGCGCAGTTTGGTGACGTGCGGCTGGAGCAGGACCCGGACGTGCTGGACACCTGGTTCTCCAGTGGCCTGTGGCCCTTCTCCACCCTGGGCTGGCCCGACGCGGAAGCCGCCGATCTGGCCCGCTGGTACCCCACCAGCGTGCTGGTGACGGGCTTCGACATCATCTTCTTCTGGGTGGCCCGCATGACGATGCTGGCCGGCGCCATGCAGCCCCTCGGCGCCGGCATGCCCTGGATGCCCTTCGCCGACGTGATGATCCACGGCCTGGTGCGGGACGAGAACAACCGCAAGATGAGCAAGAGCGCCGGCAACGGCATCGACCCGCTGCCGCTGATCGAGCGCTACGGCGCCGATGCCCTGCGCTTCGCCCTGGTGCGGGAGGTGGCCGGCGCCGGCCAGGACATCCGCCTCGACTACGACCGAAGCGACGGCAGCTCGGCGACGGTGGAGGCGGCCCGCAACTTCGCCAACAAGCTCTGGAACGCCACCCGTTTCGCCCTGATGAACCTGGGCGGCGAGACGCCCGCCAGCCTGGGGGCCCCGGACCCCGCGCAGCTGCAGCTGTCCGACCGCTGGATCCTCTCGCGGCTGGAGCGGGTGAAGCGCGAGACGGCCGAGCGCTACGCCAGCTATGGCCTGGGGGAAGCCGCCAAGGGGCTGTACGAGTTCGCCTGGAATGAGGTTTGCGACTGGACGATCGAGCTGCTCAAGCGGCGCCTCAACCCGCGTCCCGCCGTGGAGGGTGAGCCCCTGGGCTCCGAAGCCATGGTCGACCAGCGGATGGCCCGGCAGGTGCTGGCCAAGGTGCTGGCAGAGCTGCTGGTGCTGCTGCACCCGCTGATGCCCCACCTGAGCGAGGAGCTCTGGCATGGCCTCACCGGCGCGTCTGAGGGCACCTTCCTGGCGCTGCAGAGCTGGCCGGCGACCGAAGACGCCGCCCTCGACGCGGAGCTGGAAGCCGCTTTCGCCGAGCTGATCGAGGCGATCCGGGTGGTGCGCAACCTGCGGGCTGTGGCGGGGCTCAAGCCCTCCCAGGGGGCGCCGGTCCTGTTCATCACCGGCCGCCAGGAGCTGGCGGCGGTGCTGCAGGAGGGCAGCGACGACATCACCACCCTCACCAGGGCGGAGAGCGTCACCGTGCTGGATCCGGCGGCGGCAGCCGAGCGGCCCGCGGCCCGGTCCCTGGCGGCGGTGAGCGGCGAACTGCAGGTGCTGCTGCCCCTGGAGGGCCTGGTCGACCTCGACGCCCTGCGCGCCCGCCTGGAGAAGGACATCGCCAAGGCCACCAAGGAGATCGCGGGCCTGGCCGGTCGCCTGGCCAACCCCAACTTCGCCGGCAAGGCGCCGCCGGAGGTGGTGGCCGAGTGCAGGGCCAACCTGGCCGAAGCCGAGGCCCAGGCGGCGCTGGCGCGGCAGCGGCTGGCGGATCTGGGCTGAGGCCGGCTTTCTTCGCGGATCACCGGCAGCTGGCTGTCTGTGGAGGCGATCGTGTGCGGCGCCCCGGCATCGGTCTGTACGTCCAACGTCCTCTTCACGCAGTCGGAAGGTGAGTGATTGAGGCGCAGGACCAGCGATCGGCCTTGCGTGGGTCTGATCCTTCTGGTGGCAATGGATCGCTTCCCGCGCCGTGGGCACTGCGGAAGCAGGCGTCCCGGCTCAGGCAAGTTCTCCAGCTGGTCCAGCAAGGAAACTGCTGACTGGGACAGGCCAACAACAACTTGATGTCGGCTCACGGCCAGAAGAGATCAAACAGATCGAATTCATTGGCGAAACCCTGGATATGGCCAGTGTGCTGCGCTGGCGCAACCGGATCGTGCCCGATGGCTGGCGAGGTTGATCAGTCGTCTGCGCCCCCGCGGCTCCACAGCCAGCGGCTGTCGCGCTCCAGGGCGGCGGCCATGGCGGAACCGCTGGCCAATAGTTCGCGGTGTTCGGCAGGTGTGAGCGCCAACGCATCGCAGCTGAGTGGTAGCTCCGCCAGGGGCCAGGCCAGCAGGCGCTGGTGCTGCGGGCCGCTGGCCATGGTGTCGATCAGCAGCAGATCGAGATCGCTGCCCACGCCGGCGTCGCCGCGGCCGTAGCTGCCGAACACGCCCACCCGCACCAGGCCGGGGTGGTCGGCTGCAACACGTTCGGCCCAGTCGCGCACCTGCTGGAGCACAAGCTCAGGCTCAGGCCATCGCAGCAGCAATTGCGTCAACGATCGAACGGGCATGGCGCAGGGCGTCGTCGCTCTGGAGGCGGCCGAAGTGGTCGGCGGGAGCTCCGTCAGGGAGACTATCCGGGTAGCGGGTGGGGATGTAGAGGGCGTCGAGGATCCGCAGCCGGTCGTCGAGATCCGGCACGGTGGCGGCCAGGGCGTTGTGAACAGACGGGGGCAACTCACGCCAGGAGCGGCCGAGGCCATGGCCCCAGATCTGCTGGCCATGGCGCAGATGCAGCCCCTTCAGCGCCTTTTCCACTGCCTGGTGGCAGGCGAAGCAAGCCCATTCGTGATGGCCGGCACCGGCGTTCACGACTGCCACCTCCAGATCGGCCCGGGCTTGCTGCAGCCAGTCGGCGGAGCGGTTCATCGGTTCATTGTGGGGGCAGCTGCAGTGGTTCCGGCAGGATGACCTGCCCGCAGGGTCGCCACCACCAACCCATCCAGGGGATGATCGGTGCCCTGATCCATCCTGGCGATGGCCGGCTCATCCAGCCTCAACGCCAAAAACCTGGAAGCTCTCGGGGCAGCCAGGCTGGCCGAGCTCCTGCTCACCCTCAGCGAGGGCGATGCGGGCGCCAAGCGGCTGCTGCGTCTGGCGCAGGCCGAACAGAAGGGGCCGGTGGAGATCGCCCGCGAGGTACGCAAACGGCTGGCCACGATCGAGCGCTCCGGCAGCTTCCTCGACGACCACCAGCGGGACGCGCTGCTGAAGGATCTGGAGCGGCAACGCCAGGCCATCAGCGGGCCGATCGCCTAGCACGATCCCGCCCGGGCAGTGGAGCTGTTCTGGGATCTGCTCGGCCTGGCCGAGGGCCTGATGGAACGCTGCGACGACAGCGATGCCGTCGTGCGCGACTTTTTTCATCTGAGCAGCGCTGCGCTGGGCGCCGTGGCCCTGAGGGCGCCAGGGGATCGCAAGGCCCTCGCCGATCAGGTGTATGCCGCGATCGTGGGCAACGGCTACGGCCAGTTCGATCCGATCCTGCGGGATCTGGGGCCGGCGCTGGAGCCGGAAGGCCTGGCCCATCTGCGCCAGCGGCTGGAGGCCCTGCGCGCTCGCCACACCAGCAACGAGCGGGCCAAAACCCACCGGGATCTGATCGTGCGCATCGCCATGCTCGACATCGCGGATGCCCTGGGCGATGCCGAGGCCTATTGGGCGGAATACCCCGATCACGATCCCAGGGCGCTGACGGTGTCGGTGATCGCGGCCAGGGTGGCGGAACGTCAGGGTCCATTAGAAGTCTGTCCCAGTCGTCCTTGACGGCTGCGGCATCTACGCTGCTGTGCGCGGGAACAGCCTTTCACCGCGATGGCATTCCTGCTCGAAACCCCTGTTGCTGCAACAGATCTGATCAGCTTCCTCAAGGCGCTGCCCGATTGCCGCATGCGCCGCGGGATCCGCTATCCCCAGTGGTGGATGCTGCTGGTGGCCATCCTCGCGATCCTCAGCAACCAGGGTTCGCTGATGGGCATGGAGCGTTTCGCCAAGCGCCACCGCCAGACCCTCAACGAGCTGCTCGGCACCCAGGTCGCCAAGCCGCCGTCGGACTCCACATTCCGGCTGCTGCTGGCACAGCTGGACGTGGAGGGCTTTGAAAGCCTGCTCCAGGACTGGGTGCGTGCACAGATCGGCGAAGCCGGACCCGTTGAGACCCTGGTCTGTGACGGCAAGACACTCAGGGGGTCGATCGATGAGACCGCTTCTGGTGCAGCGCGGTTCATCGCTCAGGTGAGTCTCTACTCCAACAGCCTGGGCGTGGCGATCGCCCAGAGCCCCTACGCCACTGATGCCGGCGGTGAGATCGCGGCGCTGCGGCAGCTGCTGGATCGGGTGGAGCTCGAGGGGCTGCTGGTGCAGGCGGACGCGCTGCAGAGGAGATCAAGCAGATCGAATTCGAGGGCGAAACATTGAACATGACCAGCGTGCTGCGCTGGCGCCGCAGGATTCTGGCGGAAGCGGCCCCTGCAATCTGAGCTGGTTGGCACCTACAGCCTGTAAAGCATCCGTAAGGCAGCCAAGCAGCGCCTCAGACTCTCCGAGCGTACAGCGGCTCGCAGTGGGTCCTAATACAAGCACGCGTACTCAACCAACCGGGTGGTGTACTCGGGCCCGATTGAGACGGAGAATCCCTCAGGTGGCACCATTGAAATGCGGATGTTTTTACTGCGGGATCGCCTGGCCAGATTCACCAGCTCCCGCTTGGGATTGCTGAGGGTTTCGGGATCGCCAGGCAACAGGGATAGCGCGATCTCCAGGAAAGCCGCCATGCTGCCGGCATCGGCCAGCAACCAGCTTTCGATCGCTCGCACTGGGATGCGCAACACCATCTGATCCGCAGGATTCTCCACCAGTTGGCGGCAGAGTGCCCCAGGGCATGGGGCGTCTGCATCAAGATCGCGCAGCACCAGCCATGGGGCAAAAGCAGCGGCCTGGTTGTAAGCCCTGATCTTGGGATCAAGCTTGGATTTGCCGCAGGCTGGATAGGAATGGCCTACCGAGATCCCGAGAGATGCGCAGATCTTCTGCGCTACGGCATCATCATCAAACCCTTCTGTGGCCAGGGTGAGTGGTTGCTGCATGCCTGGTGCTATTGCAGCATTAATGCCAGCTGTTCCGTGTCTTGCGGCGAGGTACGCGGCAATGCCACATCGGCCATCGAGAGGCCCGCTATCGCCATCGCCAGCACCTGAGGATCGGCTGAGGCCAAAGACGCTTCGGTTCCATTTTCGCCGGGACTCAAGCGGAGCGTTTCTTCGGGTGCAATTCCGGGATCGCTCAGGAGATCGTAGGAGTGGGTAGTGATGAACACCTGTCTGCCGCTGCGGCGATTCACGGTAGCCATCATCGCCGGGATGTGTTTCACCACGGCGGAATGGAGTGAGAGCTCAGGCTCTTCAAGCAAAAGCGGCGCCGAGCCATCCAGAAACGCCCACAGCAGGCCAAGCAGCCGCAAGGTGCCGTCTGAGAAATGCTCCTCGGATTGCCAGCCGGCCTTGGGGCGCCAATGCTTGTAGAGCCCATGTAGGTGGGGAATGCCCCGCTCATCCCGCTTCAGCTCAAGTTGCTCAAGCTAAGGCACAGCCACCCGAAGGGCATGATTGATCTTGTTGAGGCGAGACTTAAGGGTTTTGTCCGGTGTTTTGGCGATCTGCTCCAGAAAATCGCTGCCGTAAGAATCGTTGCGGCGGTGCGCCACCCGCTCCGGCTCTCGAATCAGCTGGGGAATCACATGCAGATAGCGGATTTGGGCCATCGACTCGGCGATGACCCGGAAATCCTTGTTCGCACTCACCTGCTCAAGAAAGGTCTGCGACAGTCGGCTAGGGTCGGCTTCATCTTCCTCATTCGGCCTTTCCAGAATGAGCTCTCCATTCTTTCGGACAACTTCACGCGCCAGCTCAGCTCGTCGCTGGTTGTCCTGTCCAAATTCAATCCGATATCCCCACTCATCCTGATCGATATCTAACTGAACTTCGACCGCAATCTTTGGCTGCTTGCGGGCGTGAAGGCAGCGAATCTGAGAGACGCCACCGCGACTTTTCACAGCTCGTTGAAAGCCCCCCTCTGCATCGCTGATTTCTCGTAGAAAGCGAATCGCGTCAAGAAAAATCTGATTTGCCGGCGGCGTTCGGGCCGATCACAAACATCCGGCGCTGCAGCTGCACTTCAGCCAGGCGGAAGTTCTTCCAGTTTTCCAGCCGAATCTCACTGATTCGCATGCCCATGGCGCTTTCTTTTGGTTGATTCGCCGCCCGTTTCCAATCATCACCCTAGACACTGCAGCACCAGCCCTCACCCCCTCAGCGCCGCCCCGCCAGCACGGCCCGCAGCTTGCACTGCAGGATCAGACCGGCGCTCACCAGGGTGATGGCGTTGGCGGCGATCAGCGGGCCGTCGCCCTTCAGCAGCCCGTAGACGCCCCAGAGGGCGATGCCGCTGGTGAACAGCAGGTACATGCGCAGGGAGATGGCGGCCGTGTCGCCGCTGCGCAGGGTCTTGATCGCCTGCGGCACGAAGCTCACCGTGGTGAGCGTGGCGGCGGCATAGCCCAGGAACTCGATCACGGCTGGTTGGTGAAGGGGAGGGCAGGGGCGAGCCGCCGGGCAGCCCCCAATCTGATTCAGCTGAAGCGATGGCGCAGGTTGTCGCTGAACTCCCACAGCAATGGCCGGTTGCTCGCCGCCGCCTCAAGCCACCGGTTGCGCGGCCCCTCAGATCGGCTCGGTTGCTGCGCAGGGTTCCACGGGCCCGGTGAGCCGGTGCAGGGCGCTGTAGTCCAGGTTGTCGAGGCCGGTGGCGGTGGCGCGCTCCAGCAGCTGGGTCAGGCCGCCGAGTCCTTCGCTGTTCAGGCCGGCGGCAGCGGCCGCCTGCAGGAACAGGTGCAGGTCCTTGCGCAGGTGGGCGGTGGGGAAGTTGGGGTTGGCGTAGTCGTCGGCCAGCTCCTTGGCCAGCTTCTTGTCGAAGGTGGGGGCATAGAGGGCGCTGGAGCGCAGGATCGCCATGAAGGCCTCCACGTCCACCCCGGCCCGCTGCACCAGGTGCAGGCTGAGGCTGAAGCTGTGGGTGAGGCTGGCGATCAGCTGGTTGAGGGCCAGCTTGGTGGTGAGCGCGGCCCCCACCGGGCCCAGGTGGTGGGGCTCGCCGCCCAGCTGAGCCAGCACCGGCCGGGCCCGCTGCAGGGCCTCGGGGCTGCCGCCCACCATCAGCTGCAGGCTGCCGGCCAGGGCCTCCGGCCGGCTGCCCAGCACCGGCACCTCCAGCAGCTCCGCGCCCCGCTCCGCCAGAGCGGCGGCCAGCCCCCTGCTTTCCTGGGGCGCGATCGTGGCCACCTGCAGCACCAGCCGGCCCTCCAGGGCCGCGCCGGCCTGCTCCACCAACACCTCCCTGGTGGTGGGGCCGTCGCTCAGCACCGTGATCACCAGCCCTGAAGCGGCCACGGCTTCGGCCGGCGTGGCGGCCACCGTCGCGCCCAGGGCCTGCAGCGGTGTGCAGCGCTCCTTGTGGCGGTTCCACACCGTGAGGCGGTGCCCGCTGCCCAGCAGGCGCTTGCCGATCGCCGCCCCCAGCAGGCCCGTGCCCAGCAGGCTGATCTCCATCGGCGCGGCCCCTCGGCGGCCGACAACCTACCCGGGCCCCTCCTCCTTCTCCTCCAGCGGCTGCCAGATCAGGGGGCCGAAGCGGGCCACCACGGCCTTCAGACCGTCGAGTTCGCGGCCGCTGCGGCCGCTGAAGCCCAGTACCACACAGTCCTCGGGCACCGTCCAGTCGACCGGGCGGTCGCCGGCATCGCCGCCGCCGCCGATGCGCTGGCCGTCGCTGCTGCTCAGGAACAGCCGGTCGACGCGGGTGCCGCTGAGGCCCTCGATGCGGCGGATCCTCACCCCCTCCGCCAGCTGCAGGAGGCCCCGGTCGCCGCCGCCGCCGCCGCCATGGAGCTCCGGCTCCCGCGGAGTGCCATCGGCGGCGTAGCGCAACCGGATCTGGTCCACCCGCGAGCCGGTGCGCAGTCCCACCTCCACCAGCCGCTGCCGCCGGCGGATCGCATCGGCCCGCCCTGGGAAGGCGAAGGGGGCGCCGCCGTTGCCTCCCATGGCCAGCTCCTCGGTCAGGGACACGTTCAGCTCGGGGCTCCCCGCGGCCAGGGACGGCAGCGCCGGCACCTCCAGCGGGCTGGCGGCGGCGGCCCGATAGGCGTCCCGGCAGGCGTCGATGGCCCGCCGATCGGTCACGGCGGCGGCGCGCCGGACGGCGAGGGCCGGGTCCGGGGCCACGCCGTAGAGCCGGTAGGTGTCCGCCACCCAGTCCATCTGGCGGAGCAGTCCCACCACCTGCTCGCGACGCTCCAGCAGGCCGTCGCCTGTGGCGCCGCCGCTGAACAGCCGCCGGTTGGCGGCCACCGCCTCGAAGGCGGTGCCGATGGCCGGCACCGTCTCGTAGCCCCGGGTCCGCATCCCGATCAGCGCCGGCTGATCCAGCGGCAGCAGGGCGAAGTCGTGGGCGAAGGCGATCAGGGAGGCGGCGTCCGCCGGCGGCTGGGCCCTGGTGCCGCTCACCTGCATCCGGAAGCCGAGGTTCACCGCGGCATCGCGGGCCACCGCCGTCACGGTCTCCACCAGGGCGGGGTTCAGGCTCAGGCCGCCGAGGCCGAGTCCAGCCTCGATGCCGCGCTCCACAGCCCGGGCCTGCTCCCGCGACTGGGCGTAGAAGGTGAACACCCCATGGCACTCCCCGCCCACCTCCGCTGCCGCCACGAAGCCATCCCCATGCAGGGCCACGAAGGCCGCGAGCTCGGCGGTGCCGGCCGGCACCGCCATTCCCTCCCGCAGCCGGGTCTGCCCCACCTCCAGCGCCGCGCTCACCTGGCGGGCCCAGACCACCAGCGACAGGCTGAAGGCGGTGGTCTTCAGGGAGTCGCGGAAGGTCCTCTTGGCCCGCAACAGGCTCAGGGGCCCCAGGCCCAGCCCGATGGCGCTGCCGTTGTCAAGCGAGCGGACCAGCTCCTCGCTGCTGCGGCAGAGCTGCCAGCCCACCGTGCTGCTGCCGCCCGCCGCCAGCACCGTGCCCTCCACGGCGGCCTCGAGGGGCTCGCCGGGGTCGGCGACGCTGCGGCGCCCCCGGAACAGGGCCCCCCGGGCCACCTGCTGCGCCAGCTCCGACGGGTCAGCCATGGCGCCACGGTCAGCTGAATGAAGCTAAGGCAGGCTCGATACGGTAGCCCGATGGACCCGCTCTGGCTGTCGGATCACCTGCTGCCGTGGCTCCGATCCCCGCTGGGGGCGGTGGCCTTCGTGCCCCTCTATGCGCTCTGGGTCACCCTGCTGCTGCCAGGGGTCTGGGCTTCGATGCTGGCCGGGGTGCTCTACGGCCCCGTGGCGGGCAGTGTGCTGGTGTTCGCCGGCGCCTGCCTGGGGGCCATGGCGATGTTCCTGCTGGGGCGCGGCCGCTGGCGGGGCTGGGCCCGGCGCCGGCTGGCGGGAGCGCCGCGGCTGCTGGCGGTGGAGCGGGCGGTGTGTCGCCAGGGCCTGGTGCTGGTGCTGCTCACCCGGCTCTCGCCCGCCTTCCCCTTCAGCCTGCTGAACCTGGCCTATGGCCTCAGCGACGTGAGCCTGCGGGACTACGCGATCGGCCTGCTCGGCATCCTCCCGGGCACCGTGCTCTTCTGCGCCCTGGGGGCGGCGGCCGGCGATCCCCTGCGCTTCTCGGCGCTGCTCGCCGGCCCCGCCGATGGCGCCACCTGGGCCCTGCGGCTGGCGGGGGCGGCGGCCACCGTGGCGGTGGTGCTGCTGGTGGGGCGCCAGGTGCGGCTGGCCCTGGAGGAACGCGGGGTAGCCTCCCCCGATGCGACGCAGGCCAGCGATGGTGACGGCCGAGACTCCCCCACGCCCCGGCGCCTGCCCCAACTGCGGCAGCCAGCGCCTCAGCCCGGTGCGCCGGGTGCGGGTCAGCAAGGCCCGGGTGGAGGCTGACCTCGCCCACTGCACCGCCTGCGACTTCCTTTTCCTGGCCCATCCCACCTGGCTGGATGTGGCCTACGAGGAGTCCTTCTACGGCGACACCGGCTACGTCGATCGCAACCTGCACGCCTCCCGGCTGCTGCGGCTGCTGCTGGTGATCGGCCGGCTGGGCCGCTTCGGCCCCAGCGAGCCCGGCTGCGACCTTGGCACCGGCCTGGGCATGCTGCCCCGGCTGCTGCGCGACCACGGCTTC
The DNA here is from genome assembly GCF_014698445.1 of Microcystis elabens FACHB-917. GTDB lineage: Bacteria > Cyanobacteriota > Cyanobacteriia > PCC-6307 > Cyanobiaceae > Cyanobium > Cyanobium elabens. Next base: position 105,614 of record NZ_JACJSZ010000004.1, on the reverse strand, counting down.
GACTTCCACGGCACGGACGCCTATGCGGCCATGGAGCTGATCCGCCCCTTCTGCGGCCCCCCCGCCGAGGTGGGGATCGGCTGCAGGACCGCCTTCGAGGTGATCGAGCATGTGCCCTGCACCCCCGAGTTCCTGCGCCATGAGGTGGGCGCCACGCCCCTGTTCGTCTTCTCCACCCTGATGCGGCAGGAGGGCGAGATCCCCGGGCCGGACTGGTGGTACTACGCCTTCGGCAACGGCCAGCACATCAGCTTCCACAGCCGCCGCAGCTTCGAGGTGGCCATGGCCCGGGCGGGGATGGATCCCTCCTGGCTGGTGACCATCGACGGGCCCGCACATCCCCGCGCCCTGCACCTGATCGCCCCGGAGATCCGCTGGCGGCGGGCTTTCCGGGTGGTGGGCGCCGTGGTGAACCGGGGCCTCGACGGCCTGCTGCTGCCGTGGCTGGAGCCCCTGGCGGGGTTGCGGCCACGGATCATCTCCGACCACTACGCCGCCATGGAGCAGCTCAGATCTGCCGCAGAGCGTCAGCCTTGTCCTTGAAGTCGCTGAGCAGAAGCTGCAGGTAGGTGACTTTGCGCAGCTTGACGTTGGCGGTCAGCGACATGCCCACCTGCAGCGGCAGCACCTTGCCGTTCTTCAGCTTCAGCTGCTGGGAATTGAGCCGGATGTCCACCGGAAAGCGGTAGAAGTTGTTCATCTGATCCGGCGGCAGGGCATCGGAGCCGATGCGCCGCACGGTGCCTTGCAGCACACCGAAATCGGTGGCGGGGAACGAATCGATGCTGATGTCGGCGGCCTTGCCCACCGAGACGAAACCGATCTCCCGGCTGGGCACCTCCACCCGCGCCTCCAGCTTGTCGAAGGGCACCACCTTCATCACCGGTTCGCTGGTCTGGGCGACGAAGCCGCGGGAGCGGGGCTTGAGCTCGAACACCACCCCCGCCTCGGGGGCCGTGATCGCCTGGTAGCGGATGTTGACGTTCAGCTCGGTCAGCTTGCTGCGCAGATCGGCCAGCTCGCTCTGGATCTCGCGGACGCCCTGCTGCAGGATCGCCTGCTGGCGCAGGCGGTCGACCTGGGTCTCCTCCAGCTTGCCCTGCACCTCCTGCACCTTGTTGCGCTGGGAGAGGTACTGCAGTTCGGCGGTGGCGCCCTCCCTGTTGAGCGTCTCGAGGCGGCCGAGCACGTCTTTCTCCAGGACCAGGCTCTGGCGCAGCACCCGCTGCTCGGTGTCGTTGAACTGCAGGTAGCGGTCGAGCTCCACCTGCTTGAGCCGCAGCTGCTGCTGCTTGTACTGGATCGTGCTGAGCAGGCTGCGGCGGCGGTCGAGGGTGGCCTCGGTGTCGAGACGCAGCAGCACCTGGCCCTTCTCCACCCGCTCGCCCTCCTTCACCATCACCTCTTCCACCACGCCGCCCACCGGCATCTGGATGTCCTTGACCACCCCGAGGGGCTCGAGCTCGCCCGGGGCGGTGACGATCTCCTCGGTCTGGGCGAAGGCCAGCCAGCCGAGGCCGAACAGGGTGACCCCCATCAGGGTCCAGGTGATCGAGCGGGCCCAGAACCGGGACTGCTGCAGCACCACGTCGTCGCTGTCGGTATGGATGCTGCGCTCGAGGCCGTTCTGGGCCCGCCGCAGCAGGCCCGCCGGCGTGGGCAGGGGAGGACGTGCCATCAGCCCGCCTCCTGCTGGCGATAGAGCGCGAAATAGCGACCCTTGAGAGCCATCAGTTCGTCATGGGTGCCGGTCTCGACAATGGCGCCCTGGTGCATCATCACGATCAGATCGGCGCGGCGGATGGTGGAGAGGCGGTGGGTGATGAAGAACACGGTGCTCTGGCTCATCGCCTCCCGCAGGTTGTCGCACACCTGGCGTTCGGTGTCGTAGTCGAGGGCGCTGGTGGCCTCGTCCATCACCAGCAGCCGGGGCTGGCTCAGCAGGGTGCGGGCGATGGCGATGCGCTGGCGCTGGCCGCCGGAGAGGGAGGCGCCCCGCTCCCCCAGCCGGGTGCTGTAGCCGGAGGGGAGTTCCATGATGAAGTCATGGGCACCGGCGATCCGGGCCGCCTCGACGATGGCGTCGCTGGGGGCCTCGGGGTTGGTGAGGGCGATGTTCTCGCTGATGGTGCCGGAGAAGAGCAGGGGATCCTGGGGCACGATGCCGATCTGGCGCCGCAGGGAATAGAGCTCGACCTTGTCGATGTCGTAGCCGTCCACGAGGATGCGGCCCTTGGTGGGGGCATAGAGGCGCGGCAGCAGCTTCATCAGGGTGCTCTTGCCACTGCCGCTCTGTCCCACGATCCCGATGAAGGTGCCGGGGGGCACGTGGAGGCTCACATTGGAGAGCACCTCGGGTCCACCGGGGGTGAAGCGGAAGCTGAGGTTCTCGAACACCACGTCGCCCTTCACCGGCGGCAGGGGGATGTGGCCGCGGTCGGCCTCGCTCGATTCCTCCGGGGTGTCGACCACATCCGCCAGGCGTTCGAACGAGACCCGCAGCTCCTGGATGTTCTGCCAGATGGAGGAGAGACGCAGCAGGGGCTGGGTGACATAGCCGCTGATGATCCGGAAGGCGATCAGCTGACCCAGGGTGAGTTCCCCCTTGAGCACCATGGTGGCCCCCACCCAGAGCACCAGCAGCTGGGAGAGCTTCTGGAGCACCGAACTGGTCTCGTTGAGGAAGGTGCCGGTGATCGTCTTCTCGAAGGTGCGGGAGATGTATTTGGCGTAGAGCTCCTGCCACTTCCAGCGGCTCACCATCTCGACGTTCTGGGCCTTCACCGTCTGGATGCCGGTGAGCACCTCCACCAGGTGGCTCTGGGTGCGGGCGTTCTCCTCGGCCGCCTGGCGGTACTGGCGCCGGAACAGGGGGGCCCCCAGCAGGGTGAGCGCCACCTGGATCGGCAGCACCGCAAGGGCGATCAGGGTCAGCAGCCAGCTGTAGATCGCCATCACGATGATGTAGATCACCGAGAAGGCCGCATCCAGCAGGGTGATGAGGGCCTGGCCCGTGAGGAAGTTGCGGATCTTCTCCAGCTCGGCGATGCGGGTGCCCAGCTCGCCGACGGGGCGCCTGTCGAAGTAGCCGAGGGGCAGCCGCAGCAGGTGGTCGATCACCTCGGCACCGAGGCGCAGGTCGATGCGGTTGGTGGTGTCGGTGAACAGGAAGGTGCGCAGGGAGCCGATCACCCCCTCCATCAGGGTGACCACCACCAGGGCCATGCCCAGGATCTGCAGCGTGTCCAGGCTGCGCTGGGAGATCACCTTGTCGATGATCACCTGGATCAGCAGGGGGTTGGCCAGGCTGAACAGCTGGACCACGAAGGAGGCCAGCAGCACCTGGAGCAACATGCCCCGGTAGCGCTTCAGGGCCGGCCAGAACCAGCCCGGGCCGAAGGTCTGCTCGGGGGTGTCGATGCTGCGCTCCAGCAGCAGCAGCTCCAGCCCCTCCGGGTACTGCTCGGCGATCTGGTCGGGGCTCAGCTGCACCCAGCCCTCCGCCGGGGAGGCCAGCCGCAGGCCGGCGGCGTTGCTGGCGGTGGCGATGGCGAAGCCCTCCTTCCACGGCACCAGGCAGGGGGTGATCAGCCGGGTGGCCGCCGCCGCCGGCACCTTGGCACCCGTGACCAGCAGGCCGAGCATGGCGGCGATCTGGCCGCAGAGCTGAAGATCAGGCAGCTGGCCGCGGCGCATCTTGTCGCGCAGGATCTTGTCCACCGCGTCGCGGCGGTAGGGCAGCTCCAGCAGCTTGCCGAGCATCTGGAAGCAGGCCAGCGTCTCCTCCAGGGGACCCTGCCCACGCACCAGGGTGAGATGGCGGTCCGCCATCTCCTGGCCCAGGTCGAGGCTGCTGGGCTGGAGGCTGGCGGCCGGGACGGCTGCGGCCTCGACCGGAGCCTCCGGTTCGCCGTTGCCGGCGCCGTCCGGCTCCGGATCCGCCTCAGGGGCCTTGGCGACGGCCAGCAGGCGAAGGGGGAGCGGCGGGCGGGGCAGGGGCAGGGGCTGCGCCGGGTCGAGCGGCGAGCCGATCGCCAGGCCGGGCACATTGGCGCTGGCCAGCAGCAGGTCCTCCCCGTCCTGCAGGGCGATGGACCCATCGGTCGGCGGCGGCACCGCCCGCGCCCGCCGGCGCAGGCGTTCGAGCTTCTCCCGCCAGCGGGTCGGATCGAAACGGCCCGCCGCCGCCCCCTCCCGCTGCAGCAGAAGCTGCTGCAGCTCCGCCGTCCACAGGTGGCGGCCACACCACCGGCGCAGGCCCTCCTCGGCGAGCAGCAGCTCGAGCATCACCGCGTCCGGGATTGCCGTCGCCAGCACGTCGGAGGCGGCGCTCACCGGCTCGATGCCCTCTGCCCGGAGCAGCGACACCAGCCCAACGACCGCACCGGGTCCGAGGCGTTCGAGGGTGAAGGGGTGGCCGTCCCGTTCCGCCAGCAGGCGTGCATCCCCCTCGAGGATCACCAGCACGCGGTCACCGATGCTGCCGGCGTTGCTGAGGTCCTGGCCGACGCGGAAGCGGCAGGGCCGGGCCTCCGCCAGCAACCGTTCCCTGCCAGCGGTGGACAGCCCCTCGAAGGGCGGCAGGGTGAGCCAGTCGGTGCGGCCGGGGACGGTGGAGGTCATCGGCCCTGCCTCGGACGGAGGCGCAGGGCGACCTCCTGATCCACCCACTCTTCGAACAGCTCCCGCGCCATCCGTTTCTGCATGGCGTCATCGAAACTGGCGGAGCGCAGCGTCTCCAGCCGCACCACCAGCCACCAGCGGTCGATGCGCAGGGGGGGATGCAGCTGGCCCGGGCGGCTGGTGCGCAGCAGTTCGGCCAGGGAGGGATGGGCCTGCAGGAGCGGCACCGGGCCCACCACCCCCCTGGTGGAGCGCTCGGGGCCCTTGGCGTAGGTGGCCGCCAGCTCGGCGAAATCCGCTTCCCCCTCGGCGATGCGCAGGTAGAGCTCCCGGGCCAGGGCCCCGTCCTCGACGCGCAGCAGGCTGTAGATCACCTGGTCGAGCTGGTTCTTGCGGGCCAGGTAACGCTGCTCGGCCCGGTGCAGGAAATGCTCCTGGCAGTGGCGCTCGATCCTGGCCGGCAGCTCCGCCTGCCAGAGCACGTCGGCCTCCGCCAGCTCATGGCGCTGCAGGTGGGACCGGAGGTCGTCGGCGGAACGGATGCCGTGGCTGGCCCCCCACTCCTGCTGGGCCTTCTGGCGCTCCTCCTCCGTCAGGGCCACCTCAGCCACGGCCGTGGCGATCACGGACTGCCGCAGCAGGGGGACGAGCAACTGGTGGCGGGCGAGCTGACGGCGCAGCTCCCCGGGGATCTCGGGCAGCGGCTCCATCCGCACAACCGGCGGTGGCCCGGAGGGACGCACGGGGGGATCGAGGCTGATGTCGTGGTCCAAGGAAAGGGCGGCGGCCACGGGATCGGCTAATACATCGCCATTCTGGGGCTGAACCGGCGATTCCCGATGTATCGACCGGGGATCGTCAGGGGTGCCGGGTCGGCAGGTCAGGAGCGACGCACGATCAGTTCGGCCCGCACCACGCTGCCGATGATCAGGAACAGGGTGGATCCGCCGCCAGCAGCGCCCGCAGGCCGTCCTCGTCCAGCACGGCAACGCCCAGGGCCTGGGCCTTGGTGAGCTTGCTGCCGGCCTCCTCGCCGGCCACCACGTAGCTGGTCCGGCGGCTCACCGAGCCGGTCACCTTCCCCCCGGCCGCCTCGATCAGGCCCTGGGCCGCGGAGCGGCTCAGGGCAGGCAGGGTGCCGGTGAGCACGAAGGTGAGTCCCGCCAGGGGCGTCGCCGCCGGTGGTCCACCGTCGCCGTCGCTGCCACCGTCCGGCTCCGTCGGGGCGGCCAGGGAGAAGCCCAGCTGCGCCAGCTGCTCCAGCAGCGCCCGGTTGGCCGGCGTGGCGAACCACTGCCGCAGCGACTGGGCGATCTCGGCGCCGATGCCGAAGACCGCCGTGAGCCGATCGCCGCCCTCGCCGGCTTCCTCGGCGAGGGCGGCGGCCTCCAGTGCAGCGGCGCTGGGGAAGGCCCGGGCCAGGGCCCTGGCATTCACCTCGCCCACGTGGTGGATGCCGAGGCCGTAGAGCTGCCGGTGCCAGGGCTGGCGCTTCGACGCCTCCAGGGCGGCCACAAGCTTGGCGGCGGAGGTGTCCCCCATGCGCTCCAGGCTGGCCAGCAGGGCGGCATCGAGCCGGTAAAGGTCGGGGATCGAGGCCACCAGGCCCCGGTCGACCAGCTGCTCGATCAGCTTGATGCCCAGCCCATCCACATCCAGGGCCCCCTTGCTCACCCAGTGGCGCAGGGACCCCCGCAGGATGGCAGGGCAGCCGTTGTTGACGCAGCGGGTGGCGGCCTCCCCCTCCTCCCGCACCAGCGCCGAGCCGCATTCCGGGCAGGTGGGCGGCAGCTCCAGCCGGGTGGCCCCCTCCGGCCGCAGGTCGCGGAGCACCCGCACCACCTCAGGGATGATCTCCCCCGCCTTGCGCACCACGATCGTGTCGCCGGCGCAGAGATCCAGCTCCGCCAGGCGATCGGCGTTGTGGAGGGTGGCGCGGCTCACGGTGGTGCCGGCCAGGGGCACCGGCTCGAACTCCGCCACCGGCGTGACAACCCCCGTGCGCCCCACCTGGCAGGTGAGGCGCAGCAGCCGGCTGGGGGCCTCCTCGGCGGCGTACTTGAGGGCGATCGCCCAGCGGGGCGCCTTCTGGGTGAAGCCCGCCTCCTCCTGCAGCCGCAGGTCGTCGAGCTTCACCACCACGCCATCGGTGGCGTAGGGCAGGCCGCGGCGGTCCTGCTCCCAGCAGTCGCAGAAGGCCTTCACCGCCGCCAGATCGGGGCAGAGGGCACAGTGGGGATTGACGCGGAACCCGGCCGCCTTCAGCCACGCGAGGGCCTGCCACTGGCTGCGGGGCACGGCAGCCTCGTGACTGGCCTCCGGGGGGCCCGCCTGCCAGTCCTCGGGCAGATGCAGGGTGTAGGCGAAGAACGACAGGCCCCGGGAAGCCACCACCTTGGGATCCAGCTGGCGCAGGGTGCCGGCGCAGGCGTTGCGCGGATTGGCGAAGGGGGGCTCGCCCCGCCCGGTGCGCTCGGCGTTGATGGCGGCGAAGGTGGACTCAGGGATGAACGCCTCACCGCGCACCTCCACCCAGGCCGGGGGCTGCTCCAGGTCGAGCCGCAGGGGCACGCTGCGGATCGTGCGCACGTTGGCGGTGATCTCCTCGCCCTGCTCCCCGTCCCCCCGGGTGGCGGCCCGCACCAGCACCCCCTGCTCGTAGCTGAGGGCGAGGGCGTTGCCGTCGATCTTGAGCTCGCCCACCATCGGCAGGGCCGCAGCGGGGGACCCGGCCGGCGGCTCCCGGTCGAGCACCTTCAGCAGCCGGGCGTACCAGACGTCGAGCTCCTCGTGGGAGAAGGCGTTGTCGAGGCTCAGCAGGGGGATCCTGTGGGCCACGCTGGTGAAACCCTCGGCCGGAGCGCCGCCCACCCGGCGGGTGGGGCTGTCGGGTCGGATCAGCTCCGGATCGGCCTCCTCCAGCGCCACGAGCTCCCGGTAGAGCCGGTCGTAGACCGGGTCCTCCATCACGGGGGCATCGAGCACGTAGTAGGCGTGGGCGGCGTGGTTGAGCAGCCGCCGCAGTTCCTCCGCCCGGGCCTGGACCACGGTTCAGGCGGCCGCCAGCCTGGTGATGCGATCGACGCGCCAGTTCTCCTCCACCTTCACGAAGGTGAAGTCGAGCGGCAGCTCCTCCTTGCCGTCGCTCTTGAGCTTGACCGTCAGGATCACCTGGCCCTCCTGCAGCCGGGGACGCCCGGACTTGAGATTGCGGTACTTGTTGAGCTGCAGCCCCGCCAGGAAGCGGATGAACTGCTGGCGGTTGACGTGGGAGCGGTAGTTGCGGGTGGTGAGCAGATAGGCCCCGTCCACCTGGCCGGAGGCCACCTGGGTGAAGAACTGCTTGATCAGCGGATTGATGCCCCTGGCGCTGAGCACCAGCTTCACCGCCGAGACGGTCCAGTACAGCAGCAGGCCCCCGGCCCCCGCCAGCAGGAGCTTGGTGCCGATGTCGCGGGCCAGTCCCCAGTCCATGGTGGTCGCATCCGTTCGCGGCGTTGCAGAGTCTGACGGACGACCCCACCAGAATGGGCCGATGCCCCTGGAACCGCTGCTGCCCCTGTTCCACCGGCTCAACCGCGAGCACTTCGACGGCCAGCTCACCCGGGAGAACCGACCGCTGGTGGACGTGCGCTGGAGCGACGGCCGGCTCACCCGCACCGCGGGGCTCTACCGGCGGGAACGTCGGGCCGACGGGCGTGACCTCTGCGAGATCGTCCTCTCCCGCCCCCTCCTGGAGTCGCTGCCGCGGCAGGCCACCCTGGGCACCCTCTGCCACGAGATGATCCACGCCTGGGTCGACCGGGTGCTGGCGGTGCCGGAGGTGCATGGCCCCTGCTTCCGGGCCCGGATGGAGCAGATCAACAGGGCCCAGGACGACTTCGAGGTGAGCCTTCGGCACCGCTATCCCCTGCCCGTGGGCGCCAGCCGCTGGATCGCCCGCTGCCCCTGCTGCGACAGCCGCACGCCCTACCAGCGACGCCGTCAGGGGCTGGCCTGCCGGCGCTGCTGCGAGCGCCTGCACGGCGGCCGCTGGGATGCGAGCTGTCTGCTGGTGTTCGAGCCCGGCACCGCCTAGGTTCTGGGGCAGGTGTCGGGGCCGATGGCAACGTTTCTCTGGACCCTGGAATGGGGGGGCTTCACCATCGCCCTGGTGGGGATGGGTCGGGAGCGGTGGCTGTCCGGTCGGCGCCGTTAAAGTGTCCTGATGCATTCGATGGATCAGGGCTACGGCCGCGAACGGGATCTCCGGGACAGCCAATCCCCCGACCGCGAACCCCTGCAACGCGACGGGCGGGAGCGTGAACCGTCCCGGCGCTCCCGCGGCGGCCCCGATCCCCTCGATCAACGTGTCGATCGCTGGGTGACGGCCGGACGGCAGTTCGTCGAGGGGGTCGCGGGGTCTCGGCCCGGCGGCCGTCCCGGCGGTCGGGGGCCCGATCGCCGCGGTCAGCTGCGGCCCCGGATCGATGAGCTCGGCCGCTGGGTGGAAGGTCGCCTCGACTGGCTGATCGACGACGGCGACGACTGGCGCGAACCCTGGCAGGAGAGCGAATGCGGCACCCCGGAGCCGGCTCCGGCCCCCGTCCGTTCCCGCCGCCCGATGCTCGAGGCGGTGTCCAGGCGCGGCCGCGCACTGCCCTCCCCCTCGGCGGCCACCGGCCCTGCTCCATCTGCCGCTCCTGCTCCTGCTCCCGCCTCCGGGGCCGACGACGACTGGCCTGATGACGACAGCTTCACCCTGCCCCGCTGGCGGCGTCCCGAGGCTGCCGGCAGGGAGGGCGGTGGCGAGCGCCTGCCGGTCACCGGCAAGCAGGAGCAGACTTTCCCCCCTCCAACATCCGGCCGGCCCCTGCCCCGCTCGAGCCGCCGTCGTGCCTGATCCTGCGACACCGCCATTTCGGCAGAGGGTGGGTTAAGACAGAGGTTGTCGTTGCAGGGATGTCGGCCATGAGCAGTCTGGTGGTGGTCGGGTTTCCGTCCGTTGAGGAGGCCGAAGAGGTGCGGCGCCAGCTGGTGGAGATCCAGAAGGAGGAACTGATCGCCCTCGAGGATGCGGTCGTCGTCGAGGCCGAACCCGACGGCAAGGTGCGCCTGCACCAGTCGCTCAACCTCACCAAGGCCGGCGCCATCGGCGGTGGCTTCTGGGGCACCCTCGTGGGCCTGCTGTTCCTCAATCCCCTGCTCGGTGCCGCCGTCGGGGCCGGCCTGGGGGCCGCTTCGGGTTCCCTGTCGGATCTGGGCATCAATGACAACTTCATGCGGGAGGTGGGTCAGACCCTCCCCCCCGGCAGTGCGGCCCTCTGCCTGCTGCTGCGGGACGCCACCCCCGACCGGCTGATCGAGCGGCTACGGGTTCATGCCCCCCATGCCAAGCTGCTGCGCACCAACCTCAGCCACACCGACGAGGACCGGCTGCGTCAGATGCTCGAGCAGGCGAGCAAGCAGGCCCAGGCCCTGCGGCTGTCCTGAGCTTCGGGTTCACCCGGAAGCTGCAGCCCCGCTGACGCAGTTCCCTGTTCACCGGCTTCACCAGGTCGCGGGGCACGTCGACGGCCATCTCCTCGGCCGAGATGCTGATCGAAGGGGAGCCGCTCTGCAGGGCGCTGAGCAGATCGGCCCACAGGCTCACCATCGTGCGCTCGGCCTGGGGCACCAGCCCCAGCCGCTCCAGATGGGGAGCACACCCCTGGACGTGCCAGAGGCTGGAGTGGTGGTGGCCCGGCTGGGGCCGCATGGCCAGGCCGGCCGCCAGGGCCTCGGAGGTGGGTTCGCCGCTGCTGCGGCGCAGGCCGGAGGCCACCAGCAGTTTTCCGGTGTGCACGGCGGAGACGCCGTAGCGGCGGCCCAGTTCAGTGAGGGTGAGCCAGTCCCCTCCCGGTGGGGTCTGGGCGCTGTGGCGGTTGGCCATGGGGCGGAATCAAGTATCCGCATCCTGGCCAGGGACCCTGGAGCGTCAATTCGTCAACAGCAAAACGCCACAGGGTGTTATCGAATTGATGAGTCTTCATGTACACATCAGATCCGGGCCGGCCCCAGCCAGCGTTCCAGCGACGGGGAGAACACCTCCCGGATCACGGTGAGTTCCCGCCCGTGGCGAAAGAAGCGGTAGTGGCGGCTCCAGAAGGGGCCGTCGCAGCCGAAACGCTCTGCCAGCCAGTTGTCCTGCACCTGGCCGAAGCCGTCCACCTCGCGGTACAGCTCCGCCCGTCCCGCCGAGAGGCTGCGCCAGATCGGCAGCCGGCGGTCCTGCAGATGGGCCTCCGCCTCGGCCTGGTTCCACCAGCTCTCAGCCCAGCCCAGGGTCTGGGGCCCGCAGGTGAGCCACACCTGGCGCCGCAGCAGCGGTTCGGCCAGCTCGGCCACTTCCTCCGGCGCACCGGCGGAGACCGCCGGCTCGGAGGCCATGGCGATCAGTTCCACTTCCACCGGATGGCCGGTGAGGAGCTGCAGGTGCCGCGTCGGGCTGCCGTCCCCGAGCAGCAGCAGTCGCCACGGACCGCTGAGCTCACCGCCCACGGGCGTCTTGGGATGTTCCGTGGCTCGGGCCTGCCACAGGCACGCGGGGGACGGCAGCAGGCTGCCGCTGGCTGGGGTCATGGCGGGCGGGGGGGAGGTCAGTAGCCGTTGCTGATCGAGATCCGGCGCACCTCGCCGCCCCGTTCGATCATGGCGGTGTCGCCATCGGCGGAGCGAAGGCGCCAGCCGCTGCCCCCGATCGCCTCGCCGACGCTGACGCTGGTGGAGCTGCCGCCCATCTGGAAGATTGCCGAAGCGGGCCGCCCCGCCGAACCCACCACCCCCACCAGTTCGGGGACGGGGCCACCACCGGCCGCAGCGCCGCTGCGGTCGCCATGGCCCCCGTCCCCACCGGTGGCGGGAGGCGCGGCGGCGGCCAGCTTCGGGCTCACCGGCACCCGCAGGACCGGAGCCCGTGAGCCCTCCGGCTGGGGCAGCTGGGACAGCTGCTCAATCCAGGGCTCTTCCGGCGGCGGTGGCAGTTGGTCGCCCGCCAGCGGCAGGACGGACGGGCCCGCGGCCAGCCCGGAGCCGATGCCGGCCCCCAGCGGAGCGGGATTGGCCGGGCCCAGGCTGCGCAGCCGCTCGACCAGCAGCAGGCTGCGCTCCTGGCTGAGGGCCTGCTGCATGCGGCTGGAGTGGGTGAGGTACAGCACCGAGCTGGCGACGCTGACCATGCAGACGCCGCCCATGGCCGTGAGCAGCAGGGTGTGGCGGTCGGATCGCGCCGGGGCTGCGGCCGGGGGGGCGGGCCGGCCCCGCAGCCGCCGCACCGGAGGGGCCAGGGGAAGGGGCGGAGGAGGCTCGGCCTGGGAGGCCACGTCGAGATCGATGGTGGCCTCCGGGTCGAAGACCCGGTTCATCATCTGCTCGGCCTTCAGCTCCCAGTACGCCCGCGAGGTGGGGATGCCGCGCAGGGGACGCCGAGGGGAGGGGCTCATCTGCAGACCTCAGCGTCAGGCGTGCGTCACTGTAACGATGCTTTCACGGTCTGACGAGGGGACGGCTGACCCCGGCGGCGCTGCAGCTCCAGCCAGAGCAGCAGGGCGTTGACGTCGGCGGGGCTGACCCCGGGAATCCGGGAGGCCTGGCCCAGGCTGCGGGGCTGGATCGTCGCCAGCTTCTCGCGGGCCTCCGACGAGAGGGTGCCGATGGCGGCGTAGTCGACATCGGCGGGGATGACCCGATCCAGCTGGCGCCGCACCCGTTCGATCTGCTGTTCCTGGCGGGCCAGATAGCCGCTGTACTTGATGTCGATCTCGGCGCCGTCGCGCACGTCGATCGGCAGATCCGGATCCATGAGCCCCAGGCGCACCAGGTCCTCGCCGTGCAGGCCCGGCCGGCGCAGCAGATCGGCCAGGGTGATCGAGCCGTTGATGCCGGCGCCGGTGGCCGCGGCGACGGCGCCGGCGGCGGGATCGGAGGCCTTGAGCCGCACCGTTTCCAGCCTCCGCTTCTCGGCGTCGATGGCGGCCTGCTTCTGCTCGAACAGGCGCCAGCGCCGCTCGTCGATCAGGCCCAGCCGGTGGCCAAGGGGCGTGAGCCGTCGGTCGGCATTGTCGCCCCGCAGCACAAGCCGGTACTCGCTGCGGCTGGTCAGCACCCGGTAGGGTTCCTTGAGGTCCTGGGTGACCAGGTCGTCGATGAGGGTGCCGATGTAGCTGCCCTCCCGGGGGAAGTGGACCGGGTCCTGGTCCCCCAGCAGCCGGACGGCATTCAGCCCGGCCACCAGGCCCTGGGCGGCGGCCTCCTCGTAGCCGGTGGTGCCGTTGAGCTGGCCGGCCGAGAACAGGCCCCGCACCCGTTTGGTCTCCAGGGAGGGCTCCAGCTGGGTGGCGGGCAGGATGTCGTAGTCGACGGCATAGGCGGGCCGCAGCATCACGCACTGTTCCAGCCCGGGCAGGGTGCGCAGCAGGGCCAGCTGCAGGGACTCGGGCAGGCCGGTGGAGAAGCCCTGGATGTAGAGCTCGGGGGTGTCGCGGCCCTCCGGCTCCAGGAAGATCTGGTGGCTGTCCTTGTCGGCGAAGCGGACGATCTTGTCCTCGATCGAGGGGCAGTAGCGGGGCCCCTTGCTGTCGATGAAGCCGCCGTAGATCGGCGTGAGGTGGAGGTTGTCGCGGATCAGCCGGTGGGTGGCCGCCGTGGTGTGGGTGATGTGGCAGGCCATCGGCTCGCCGCTCACCCGGGCGGTGGGATCGAAGGAGAAGAAGCGGTCATGGGCGTCGCTGGGCTGTTCCTCCAGCTGATCCAGGGCCACGCTGCGCCGGTCGACGCGGGCGGGGGTGCCGGTCTTGAGCCGGTCGGTGCGGAAGCCCAGGGCCTGCAGCGCTTCGGTGAGCCCTTCGGCGGGCTGCTCGCCGGCCCGGCCCGCCGCCATCGAGCGGTTGCCCACCCAGATGCGGCCCCCCAGGAACGTGCCGGTGGTGAGGATCACGGCGCCGGCGGCGTAGACGCTGCCGAAGTAGGTGCGCACGCCGATCACCCGGGCCGGCGGGCCGCTCGGATCGTGGGGATCACCCTCCAGCTCCAGCCCTGTGACCATCGCTTCGCGCAGGGCCAGGTGGGGGGTGTGCTGCAGCAGCTGCAGCATCTGGCGGGCGTACTGGCGTTTGTCGGTCTGGGCCCGCAGCGCCCAGACCGCCGGGCCGCGGCTGGCGTTGAGCAGGCGCTTCTGCAGGGCGGTGGCATCCGCCAGCCGGCCGATCACCCCCCCGAGGGCGTCCACCTCGTGCACCAGCTGGCTCTTGGCCGGGCCGCCCACGGCCGGATTGCAGGGCTGCCAGGCGATGCGGTCGAGGTTGAGGGAGAACAGGGCCGTCGAGACCCCCAGCCGGGCGGCGGTGAGGGCCGCCTCGCAGCCGGCATGGCCACCGCCGACCACGATCAGGTCGAAGCGTTCGGTGGGATCTGCACTCAGGGCCATCGGTTGAATTTATGGCGCGGCCGTGGTCGGTGGGGGCTGCGGGCCGCCGATGGATAGCCTGCAGCTGCTCAGGACGGCCGCCAGGGCAAGGGGTTGGATCGATGAACCACAATGAGATCGTCAGCTTCCTCTGGGGTGTCGCCGACCTGATCCGCGACACCTTCAAGCGCGGCAAGTACCAGGACGTGATCCTGCCGCTCACCGTGCTGCGGCGGCTCGATTGCGTGCTCGCTGAAACCAAGCAGCAGGTGCTGGCCAAGCAGGCCGAACTGCGCGAAAAGAAGCTCGAAAATCTCGATCCCCAGCTGCGCAAGGCGGCCGGCTTTGCGTTCTACAACACCTCCCGCTACGACTTCGAGAAGCTGCTGGCCGATGCGCCCGATCTGGCCAAGAACCTGCGCAACTTCATCGCGGGTTTCAGCCAAAACATGCGAGAGGTGATCGAGAAGTTCGACTTCGACAACACGATCAGCAAGCTTGAGGAAGCCGGGCTCCTCTTCCAGGTGCTCGAGCGGTTTAAGAAGGTTGACCTGCATCCCGGCATGATCGACAACGCCACCATGGGCACGATCTTCGAGGAGCTGATCCGCAAGTTCAACGAAGCTCTCAACGAGAACCCGGGGGAACACTTTACACCTCGCAACGTGGTGCACCTCATGGTGGATCTGATGCTGGCCGGCGATGAAGAGCGGATCCGCCGCCCCGGTGTGGTGGCCACTGTGTACGACCCCTGCTGCGGATCGGGCGGGATGCTGATGATCAGCAAGGAGCACATCACAGCAGGCCTGCGCAAGAACGGCGAGCTGCTGCGTCCGGCGATCAACGAACAGGCCGAGATCCATCTGTTCGGGCAGGAGGTGAACCCGGAAACCTGGGCCGTGTCCAAGTCGGACCTGTTCATGAAGGATCCCAGCGGTCGCGATGCCGACAACCTCGTGTATGGCAGCACGCTCTCGGCCGACAGACTCAGCGGCAAGACGTTTGATTATCTGATCGCCAATCCTCCCTACGGCAAGGACTGGAAGCGGGACGAGAAGGATGTGCGCGCCGAACACGAACGGGGCGCCGCCGGACGCTTCCAGCCCGGCCTGCCCCGCATCAGCGACGGTCAGCTGCTTTTTCTGCTGCACATGCTGGCCCACGCGAAGGATCCCGCCGAAGGCGGTTCCCGCATCGCCATCATCATGAACGGATCACCCCTTTTCACCGGTGATGCGAGCAGCGGCGAAAGCGAGATCCGCCGCTTCATCCTCGAGAACGATTGGCTCGAAGCGCTGATCGCCCTGCCCGAGCAACTCTTCTACAACACCGGCATCGCCACCTACGTGTGGGTGGTGACGAACCGCAAGGCGCCCGAGCGCCAGGGAAAGGTGCAGCTGATCGATGCCACCAGTTTCTGGGTGCCGATGCGCAAGAGCCTGGGCGACAAGCGCCGCGAAATACCGCTGGAGCGCGCCCAGGACATCCTGCAGCTCTTGGCCGACTACAAGGACGGCGAAACCCGCTCCGTGTCAAAGGACGGCAAGAGCGAGGAGGTCGTTGTCAGCCGCATCTTCCCCACCACCCACTTCGGCTTCCGCAAGATCACGGTGGAGCGGCCCCTGCGTCTCAGCTTCCAGGCCACCCCGGAGCGGATCGCGCGGCTGGAGCAGGAGAAGGGCTTCCAGGCCCTTGCCACCAGCAAGAAGAAGGGTGATGCAGGCGCCAAGGAGATGGCCGCCGGCCGAGCCCTGCAGGAGCAGATCCGCGCCCTGGTGAACGATCTGCCGGAGGAGCCGTTCCCCGATCGAGAGGAGTTCGAGAAGCTGCTCACTCTTGCCGCCAAGCATGCAGGTGTGAAGCTCACCGCACCGGCCCGCAAGGCAATCCTCGCCGCCCTGGGCGAGCGGGACGAGAACGCGGAGATCTGCACCAACAGCGACGGCACACCTGAGCCGGACCCTGAGCTGCGCGACACCGAGAGCGTTCCGCTGCCGCCGGGGCCTGACCCGGTGGATGAGCAGGGGATCCCGGCCAGCGTCCAGGCCTTCTTCGAGCGCGAGGTGCTCCCCCATGTGCCGGATGCCTGGATCAACACCAGCAAACGCGACGAACGCGACGGCCTGGTGGGGCTGGTGGGCTACGAGATCAACTTCAACCGCTACTTCTACCGCTACACGCCGCCCCGGCCGCTGGAGGAGATCGAAGCGGACATCCGCACGATCGAGCAGGAGATCCTGGCGATGCTGGCGGCGGTCGCCACGGCTGGCCGGGCCTGACGCAAGATGCAGGCGCCTTGCTGCACGATGCCGACAACTCGCGTTGACAGCGGCCCTGGATTCACTCAGATTGTCGGCATGGCTGCTCCATCTGCCGGCATTTCGAGCCAGGAGGCTGGCCTCGGTGCCTTCTTCCGCTCCAGTGATCTGGATGCGGCCGGCCTCAGCCGCCACCAGCTGCCCAGCCTGCTGCGATCAGGAGCGGTGGAGCGGCTGGGTCGAGGCCTCTACCGCCGCACTGACGCCGAACCCAGCGAGCACTATTCCCTGGCGATGGCCTGCGCCGCCGTGCCCCACAGCATCGTGTGCCTGCTCACGGCCCTGCAGGTTCATGAGATCGGCACCCAGGCCCCCTCGGCCATCTGGCTGGCCATCCCCCACAAGGCGCGGCTGCCGCGGCTGCAGGCTCCCAAGCTGCGCATCGTGCGCTTCAGCGGCCCGGCCTGGACCTATGGCGTGAGCGACACCACATTCGAGGGGGTGTCGGCCCGGATGACCTCGCCGGCGCGCACGATCGCCGACTGCTTCCGCTTCGAGCGGCTGGTGGGCGCCGAAGCGGCGATCGAGGCCCTCGACGATGGCCTGCGACAGCACAAGGTGAGCGTGGCGGAACTGGAGCGGGTGCTGGAGATGCTGCCGTCGCGGCGGCTGCGCGCGGCCCTGGCGGTGCTGCAGCGATGAAGGCGAACCCAGCCGCGTCGGTGAAGGCACGCCTGCTGGCGCTCGCCGGCGGCGAGGATTTCCAGCGCACCCTCACGCGCTATGCCGCTGAGCGGCTGCTCTATCGGCTCGGCGCCTCGGCGGTGCGGGAGCGTTTCGCCCTCAAGGGGGCGAGCCTGCTCACGGTGTGGATGCCCGATCCCTACCGCGGCACCAAGGATGTGGATCTGCTGGCGTCCGGTGATCCCAGCGATGCTTCCATTCGGGCGTTGCTCGAGAGCATCTGCGCGGTGCCCTGCCCGGAGGATGGCCTGGTGTTTGATCTCAGCACCCTTCGGCTGGAAACGATCCGGCCCGAGGAGGAGTATTCCGGCAAGCGGGCCCGCTTCCACGCCCTGCTTGGCAACACCCGCATCGGTGTGCAGCTGGATCTGGGTTTCGGTGATGCGGTGGTGCCGGAACCTACGGACATCACCTACCCCACGCTCCTGAACGATCTGCCGGCGCCGGAGCTGCTGGCCTATCCGCGCGAGGCGGCGGTGGCTGAGAAGTTCGAGGCGATGGTGAAGCTCGACGTGCGCAACAGCCGCATGAAGGACTTCCATGACCTCTGGGCCCTGGCCAGCTCCTTCCGCTTCGAGGGGCCGGTGCTGCGGGCGGCGGTGGCGGCCTGCTTCCAGAGGCGCGGTACCCCTTGGGCTGAGGAGATCCCCACACCGCTGACGCCAGGCTTCAATCAACGGCCGGAGTTGGCGGCACGATGGGCGGGCTATCTGGCCCGGGAGGCCGTGCTGGTGCCGCCGCCGAATCGGTTCGAAGAGATCGGCAAGGTGATCGTGGCCTTCCTGGGGCCGTTGCGGGGGAGCCTGGTGGAGGGGAGAGCCTTGGAGGGGTACTGGGAGCCTGGTGGGCCGTGGGTGGCTCAGGCCCAGGAGGTGGCGGCGTGACAGCGATGGGAACGGCCATCCATGAAGATGCGCTGAGGCGGTATAGGCCTTACCCCGGCTACAAGTCTTCAGGGGTGGAGTGGCTTGGGGAGATTCCGGAGCACTGGGAGGTAAAGCGACTGCGCTCCACGGTCAAAAGTTGCCAAAACGGAGTGTGGGGTGACGAGGCCGATGGATTTCAAGATATTGCTTGTGTCCGTGTTGCCGATTTCGACCGTGTGAGCTTTCGGGTCAACATTAATGATCCCACACTACGATCAATCGAGCCAAGAGTCGCATCAGAGCGGGGCCTAAAACAAGGTGATCTTCTTCTGGAGAAGTCGGGAGGCGGAGAGAATCAGCCTGTTGGAGCTGTTGTTCTTTATGATCACGGCATACCTGCAGTTTGCTCAAACTTTGTCGCAAGAGTTGTATTGGCGAAGGGATTCAATCCCAGATTTATGGCATATCTGCATGCAGCACTGTACTCGCTAAGGATAAACACAAGATACATCAAGCAAAGCACGGGTATCCAGAATCTTGATAGTGAGAGTTATCTGAATGAAGCTGTTGGCTTCCCGTCAGAAACTGACGAACAACACTCCATTGCCATCTTCCTCGATCGAGAGACCGCCCGAATTGATGCGCTGGTGGCGAAGAAGCAGCGACTGATCGAGCTGCTCCAGGAGAAGCGCATCGCCCTCATCACCCGTGCCGTCACCAAAGGCCTGGATCCGACTGTCCCCATGAAGGATTCTGGGGTGGAGTGGCTGGGGGAGATTCCCGAACACTGGGAAATCAAGCCTTTCACTAAGTATGTGAAGGAGAGAGCTGACTATCGAGGAAAGACGCCAACCAAGGTGACGACGGGCATCTTCTTGGTGACAGCGCGCAACATTCGAATGGGATGGATAGACTATGAGTGCTCCCAGGAGTTTGTTGCAGAAGATGAATACGATGAAATCATGCGCAGGGGCCTTCCGAGGATTGATGACATTCTTTTCACCACCGAAGCCCCTCTTGGAAACGTGGCTCTCGTCGACAGAGAAGATATTGCGCTTGCGCAACGCGTAATTCGCTTCAGAGTCAGGCCAGATATCTTCTTCAGTCAATTTGCGTTAAGCGCAATGATGTCAGGCTATTTTCAGGCTCAACTGAAGACCCTTTCTACTGGGTCAACTGCCGAGGGGTTAAAGGCAAGCAAGCTTCCTATGCTTTGGTTGGTAGCGCCACCCATTCAAGAGCAACAGACTATCTCCAAAGGAATACAGCGCGAGACCGAGAAAGTGGGAGCACTCATTGCAAGCATTGCCAGAGCTATCGCGCGTCTTGAAGAACTGCGTGCTGCCCTCATCTCGGCTGCCGTCACCGGCAAAATCGATGTGCGGGAGGAGGTTCTATGACCCGCGTGGCGGTCGAGGGCACCATGCTCCGGTGGGCACGGGAGCGTGCGGGAAAAACCCGAGAAAGCCTCACGCCGAAGTTTGCCCGTGTCGCGGATTGGGAGACGGGAGAAGTGCAGCCAACGCTGAAGCAGCTCGAGGCCTTTGCCAAAGCTGTTCATGTGCCGATCGGCTACCTGTTCCTCAGCGAACCTCCCGAGGAGCCTGTTCCGATTCCCGATTTCCGCACCATTGCGGACCAGCCCTTACAACGGGCGAGCCCAGACCTGCTGGACACGGTGTATCTCTGCCAGCAGCGCCAGGAGTGGTACCGCGACGATGCCCGGCAGGCTGGCGCTGAACCGTTGCCCTTCGTGGGATCTCTCGCGCTTGGTGCTGATGTGGTGCGCAGCGCCGCCTCGATTCGCAGAGCCCTCGGCTTGGATCTGGAGGCTCAGCGCCGCCTTCCGACATGGACCGTTGCCCTGCGCGCCTTCATTGAGAAGGCGGATGCGCTTGGCGTTCTTGTGATGGTGAGTGGAGTCGTGGGCAGCAACAACCGGCGACCGCTCGATCCCGAGGAGTTCCGCGGCTTTGCCCTGGCCGATCCCGTCGCGCCACTCGTGTTCATCAATGGAGCCGATACCAAAGCAGCGCAGATGTTCACCCTCGCCCATGAGCTGGCCCATCTCTGGCTGGGCGAAAGTGCCCTCTCAGATGCCCGTGCCGCAGAGGCCCCCACCCAGGCCGTGGAGCGGTGGTGCAACAAGGTGGCCGCAGAGATGCTCGTACCTCTCAGCGTGTTCTCAGCAGTGCATGATCCCGAAGCTGATCTGCGCGGTGAGCTGGTTCGCCTGGCGAGGCGGTTCAAGGTCAGCACGTTGGTGGTGCTGCGGCGGATGCACGATGCAGGCAGCTTGACAGGGGATGCCTATTGGCGGGCTTACAACGCCGAAGTTGAGCGGCTTCAAGCGCTATCCGGTGGCAGTGGTGGCGACTTTTATCTCACCCTGGGGGCAAGGGTCAGCAAGCGATTCGCTCGCGCGGTGGTGAGCAGCACCCTGGAAGGGCGCTCGTCCTTCACGGAAGCCTTTCGGCTGCTGGGATTCAAGAAGATGGGCACCTTCAAAGAGCTCAGCAATAGCCTGGGAGTAGCCTTCTGATGGCCTACCTCCTGGATGCCAACGTCTTCATCTCGGCGAAGAACCTGCACTACGGGTTCGACTTCTGTCCGGCGTTCTGGCAGTGGCTCGATGATCGGAATGCTGATGGAACAGTGTTCAGTGTCGAGAAGGTGGGAGATGAAGTGCAAGCAGGGGCCGATGATCTGGCCACTTGGGCAGCTTCAAGAGGAGCGCGTTTCTTTTTGCCCCTTAGCCCTGTTGTTGTGCCATCGCTGGCGGCTGTCAGTGCTTGGGCTACTGGGCAGAGCTACGACCCAGCAGCAGTGAGCTCGTTTCTGAGCATCGCTGATTATTATCTGGTTTCCCAGGCCCATGCGGGTTCGCACACAGTTGTTACCCATGAGAAGCCAGCAGCTTCTCCGAAGAAAATCAAGATTCCTGATGCCTGCATTGGCCTTCGTATCCGCTGCATCACGCCCTACGAGATGCTCCGCAATGAACGGGCTCGCTTTGTGTTGGGGTCTGGAGGAGCATCTGCACCATGACGCCTGACATCTCCGAGCGCGCCTTCGAAGACGCCATCGAGAGCGCCCTGCTAAAGAACACCTACTACCAGCGCACCGCTGAGCAGTACGAACGCAACCTCTGCCTGCTCCCGCAGGACGTGGTCGACTTCGTGCTCGCCACCCAGCCGAAGCCCTGGAAGCAGCTCACCCAGCACCATGGCGCCAGCGTCCGCGAACAGTTCCTCAAGCGGGTGGCCACAGAAATTGATCGCCGCGGTACCCTCGATGTGCTGCGCCAGGGCATCAAGGATTCCGGCTGCAAGTTCCGGCTTGCCTACTTCCAACCCGCCAGCGGGCTGAACGAAGAAACCCAGCGGCTGCATCGCGCCAACCTCTTTGCCGTGGTGCGCCAGCTCCACTACAGCACCCGCAACGAGAACAGCCTTGATCTGGTGCTGTTCCTCAACGGCATCCCCCTGTTCACTGCTGAGCTCAAGAATCCGCTCACCGGCCAGAACGTTGAGGATGCGATCCGCCAGTACAAGACCACCCGCGATCCCCGCGAACCGCTCTTCTCCTATGGCCGCTGCCTGGGCCATTTCGCGGTGGATTCCGATCTCGTCTATGTGTCCTCCCAGCTGGCGAAGGAGAAAACCCGCTTCCTCCCCTTCAACCAGGGGCGTTTCGGCGGTGCCGGCAACCCTCCTGTTCCACCCACCCGCTCCGGCTATGCGACGTCCTACCTGTGGGAGCAGATCTGGTCGCCCGCCAGCGTGCTCGATCTGGTGCGCCAGTTCATCCACGAGGTGGAAGAGGAAGACGCCAAGGGCCGCAAGAGCGGCAAGCGCTTCCTGATCTTTCCCCGCTACCAACAGCTCGATGCCGTGCGCCGCCTCGTGGACGATGCCCGCCTCCGCGGCCCCGGCCAGCGCTACCTGATCCAGCACTCCGCCGGCAGCGGCAAGAGTTTCACGATCGCCTGGCTGGCTCACCAGCTCAGCATCCTCCATAACGCCGCTGATGAGCGCATATTCGATTCGATCGTGGTGATCACCGACCGCCGCATCCTCGATCGCCAGCTGCAGAGCACCATCCGCCAGTTCGAGCAGACCCTCGGTGTGGTCGAAACCATCGACACCACCTCCCGCCAGCTCAAGGACGCGCTCGAAGCCGGCAAGACGATCATCGTTACCACCCTCCAGAAGTTCCCGGTGATCGCCCAGCAGATCGGCGAACTACCCGGCAAGCGCTTCGCGGTGATCGTTGATGAAGCCCACTCCTCCCAATCCGGGGAAAGCACCAAGAGCCTCAAAGCCGTTCTCCGTGCCCCCTCATTGGAGGCAGCCGAAAACGAGGAAGAGACCGCCGCCACACCAGAAGAGGAACTTGAGGGCACGATCTTGGCCGAGATGGAGAAGCGCGGCCAGCAACCCAACGTGTCCACCTTCGCCTTCACCGCCACCCCCAAGCCCAAGACCCTCGAGCTCTTTGGTGTTCGCCGGCCCAACGGAACCTTCGCGCCCTTTCACCTCTACAGCATGCGCCAGGCGATCGAGGAGGGCTTCATCCTTGATGTGCTTGCCAACTACACCACCTATCAGGCCTTCTGGCGCCTGCTCAAGAAGATCGATGACGATCCCCGCTACGACAAGCGCAAGGCCCAATACCTGCTCAAGTCCTTCGTGGAGCTCCACCCCCACGCCATCAGTGAGAAGGTGCGGATCTGCGTGGAGCATTTCGCCGCCAACACGCAGGATCAGATCGATGGCCTGGCCAAAGCGATGGTGGTGACGCGCTCTCGCCTCCATGCGGTGCGTTACAAGCTGGCGATGGATCGCCATCTCTCTGAACGTGGCTATCCCTTCAAGGCCTTGGTGGCCTTCTCCGGCACCGTCCAGGACGGCGGCAAGAGCTATACCGAGTCCGGCATGAACGGGATCCCCGAGTCCCAGACCGCTAGCACCTTCGAGCAGCCCGAGTTCCGCTTCCTGATCGTGGCCAACAAGTTCCAGACCGGTTTCGATCAGCCACTGCTCCACACTATGTATGTGGACAAGAAGCTCGGCGGTGTAGGTGCGGTGCAGACCCTCTCCCGCCTGAACCGCACCCATCCCAAGAAGACGGGGACACTGGTGGTGGACTTCGCCAATGAAGCCGCCGCCATCCAGGCCGCCTTCGAGCCCTACTACGAAGCAACCCTGCTCTCGGAAGCCACCGATCCCAACCTTCTCTACGAAATCGAAACGCGTCTTGCTGCATTCCCCGTCTACACCCCAGCCGATATCAACGCCTTCGCCCAGGTGTTCTTCAATGCCAAGGGCACCCAGGATGACATCTACCAGGTGCTGCTCCCACTGGTGGATCGCTTTGAAGCCCTCGGTGTCGACGAGCGGCACGAATTTCGCGGCCAGCTCACGGATTACGTGCGCCTCTATGCCTTCCTGGCCCAGGTGCTGCCCTTCACCGATGCCGACCTCGAGAAGCTCTACCAGTTCGCCCGCTACCTGCGCCGGCTGCTCCCAGCTGACCAACCTGAACTGCCGCGTGAGGTGCAGCAGAACATCGACATGGAGTCGTACCGGATCCAGGAAACTAGCAGTGGTGCCATCCCCTTGGAGCGCGGCAATGGCGCCCTCAAGCCAGCAGGCACGAAAGGCGGACACACCCCCGCACCGGAAGAGCTGGAGACGCTCTCCCGCATCGTGGCCGAACTCAACGAGCGCTTCGGTCTGAACCTCGCTCCCGAACACCGCCTCACCCTCGGCCAGATGATGGAGCGCCTGGCCGATGATGTGGCCCTTGATGCCGCAGCGCGCGTCAACACCCGCGAGAACGTGAGGCTCACCTTCGATCAGAAGGTGGAGAACGTGATCCAGGACATTGTTGATTCCAACTTCGAGCTCTACAAGCGCATCACCGATGATGCGGCCTTCGGTGAAACCGTCAAGAACTTTCTGTTTGATCAATACCTGCGCGGCCATCGCAATGCCGAAGCCCTGATCAAACGAGGTGAGTCCAAGACGCTCGAGTTCAAGTCCACCCTCCGCTGGAGCCTCAAAGAGAACCGCAAGGACGACAAGGGCGTCACCCATGCCGCCCTCAAGACCATCGCAGCTTTCCTCAACACCGAAGGAGGCGATCTGCTGATCGGTGTTGCAGATGATGGTTCGATTGTCGGCACCGAGCACGATCAGCTCGAATCTGACGACAAGTTCCTGCGACACCTGGCTCAGGTGGTGCGCAATGGACTGGGCGATCGCGCCGGCACCTGCATCGACCCGAACACTCAGAACATCGACGGCAAGACCGTCTGCGTGGTGAGTTGTCAGCGCAGCCCAGAACCGGTGTTCCTGCGTTGGAAGGGGCTGGAGACCAGCCCCGAAGGTGACTTCTTCGTGCGGAGTGGTCCGGGGACGGTCAAGCTGACACCTGAGAGTGCTACGGAGTTCATTCGTACGCGGTTTCCGGGGTTCAAGACCAGCGAGGCAACGGAGTAGCGAAAGGCAGCGATCATCAAAAGCGTGCAAGAAGAGACAACGGTGGCACTTGCTGAGCAGCTGCTGCAATCCGTTGGCCACCCGTGCCGTTTACTCCTTTTCAGGCTTCCTGGATGCCCCAGAGCGTCATTTCCTCCTTCACCACGACGGCTACCCAAAAGGTGCGGCCCACCGGTTTGCTGTTGCCTTGCGCCATAGCTCAGAGGCCACGTCGTTCCTGACCGTGTTTCTTAGCACTCAGCGGCACGTGGAGCCCATGGCCAGCCTGGTTCAAGTGACGGATGCGGCGTACCGCTACCGCATTCAGTTGGCCCACTTGCCTCAGCCTTCTCTTCTGGTCCAATGCTGGAAAATGATTCCAGCCCACAACAGGTGGCTTCCCCGCTCCAGCCGGATGCCGATGGACTTGTTCATCCAGCGTTTTCTTCCCGGCATCCGCGGCCGATGATGGGTCCTGCGGCCGAGGCGCCCCCCATGCGCACCGCCATGGTGCTGGTCGATCTGATCAACGACCTCATCCACCCCGATGGGGCCATGCCCACCTGCGCCGCCGAGGTGCAGCGGCGCGGCGTGCTGGCGGCGGCCAACCGGGCGCTGGAGGTGGCCCGCCGCCGGGACTGGCCCGTGCTGCTGGTGAAGGTGGCCTTCCGGGCCGGCTATCCGGAGCTGCCCGCCCACGCCCCGTTCCTGGGTCGGGCCCGGGAGCTGGGGGGCCTGCGGCTGGGCCAGTGGGGCACGATTTTCCACGCCGATCTGGCCCTGCAGCCCGGCGACCCGGTGCTGGTGAAGCACCGGATCAGCCCTTTCCAAGGCACCGCCCTGGACACGTTGCTGCGGGCCGCGGCGATCGAGCGGCTGCTGCTGGGGGGCGTCAGCACCGCCTGGGCCCTGCAGGCGGCGGTCCGGGAGGCCCACGACCGCGACTACCGGGTGGTGCTGGTGGAGGACGCCTGCGCCGCGGCGACGGCGGAGGAGCACGGGCGCGCGATCGGGCAGCTCTCCCGCCTGGCCACCGTGCGGCGGGCGGCCGACCTGGCCTGATCGCCTATGGCGCCGGCGGCTGCAGCGAGGCGGCGTAGGCGGGATCCTCGGTGCCGCACACCCGGTCCCAGACGGTGAAGTAGAGCCCGAAATGGTGGCTGTGGCGCCGGTGGTGCAGGGAGTGGTGGGCGGGGCCGATCAGCCAGCGCCCCAGCCAGTGGTGGGGGAAGCCGAGCGGCAGCACCTCCAGCCCCAGATGGTTGACCACGGCCCACACCGTCATCGTGGTGAGCACCGCCAGCAGGGTGGCGAAATGCAGCGGGATCAGCATCACGATGGCGATCAGGAACAGGGCCTGAACGACGGCTTCGAGGGGGTCGAAGGCGAAGGAGGTCCAGGGGGTGGGTTGGCGGGATCGGTGGTGTCCCCGGTGCAACCAGGGGAACAGTTTCGGCTGATGGAACAGCCGGTGGGTGGCGTAGAAATAGGCATCCTGCAGCACCAGCACGGCCACATAACTGAGCGGCAGGGTCCACCAGCTCTCGGCATCGATGTGGCCGTGCAGACGGGTCAGGCCCCGCTCCTGCAACGTCATAACCAGGGCGGTGGCCAGGGAGAAGATGACGGCGGAGATGACGGACAGCTGGATGTCATTGAGCATGGAGACCCGGGCTTCCTGGCGCTGATACAGAAGCCAGTGGGCGAAGCCGGCCATGGCGAGATAGCGCGCCAGAATGATGGCGAAAAAGGTGAAAACGTAAACCCAGAAGGAATGATGCTGCACTGATATCTCCACGAGGTCATCTCCGCCAGGGCATCCTCGTCAACCCTAGGGGCCCTTCCCCTGGCCGCATACGGCGGATATCCCCATACAGCGCCGCAAGGCAGCAGATTGATGCAGCGGATCTACGCCGCCAGATTGCGGAAACGGGTGAACTGCGGTTCGAACAGCAGTTTCACGGTGCCGACGGGGCCGTTGCGGTGCTTGGTGACGATGACTTCGGTGATGCCGCGGTCGGCGGTTTCGGGGTTGTAGTACTCGTCGCGGTAGATCATCAGCACCAGGTCGGCGTCCTGCTCGATCGAACCCGATTCCCGCAGGTCGCTGAGCATCGGCCGCTTGTTGGTACGGGACTCGACGCCACGGCTGAGCTGGGAGAGGGCCACCACGGGAACGTGCAGCTCGCGGGCCATGCCCTTGAGGCCCCGGGTGATGCGGGAGAGTTCCTGCACGCGGTTGTCGGGGGTGCTGCCCTCCATCAGCTGCAGGTAATCGATCACGATCAGGCCCAGCTCCTTGCCGGTTTCGGCCATCAGGCGACGGCACAGGGAGCGCATCTCGAGCACGCCGGAATTGGGCTTGTCGTCGATGAACAGGGGCAGCTGGCCGAGGCTGTTGATGCCCTGGCCCAGCAGGGGCCATTCCTCCTGCTGCAGCCGGCCGGTGCGCAGGCGGCCGCTCTCGATGCCCACCTCCATCGACAGCAGGCGGTAGGTGAGCTGCTCCTTGCTCATCTCCAGGCTGAACACGCACACCGGCAGCTGGTGCAGCTGGGCCACGTTCTTGGCGATGTTGAGCACGATCGACGTCTTGCCCATGGCCGGCCGTCCGGCGACGATGATCAGGTCGCTGCGCTGCAGGCCCTGGGTGATGGCGTCAAGGTCGTAGAAGTTGACGGGGATGCCGGCGACGGCGGTGCCGAGGGAGCGGCTCTCGATCTCGTTGAAGGTGCTGGTGAGGATCTCGGCGGTGGGGGTGAGACCGGCGGTGGGCTTCTCCTGGCTGATGGCGAAGATCTTCTGCTCGGCCTCATCCAGCACCTCCTCCATCGGCTTGCTCTGGTCGAAGCCGAGCCGGATCACCTCGTTGGCGGAGCGGATCAGCTGCCGCCGCAGGTGCTTGTCCATCACCAGGCGTGCCACCTGGTCGATGGAGGCTGTGGAGAGGGTGCGCTCCACCAGCTCCACCAGCCGGGCGCTGCCGCCCACCTTCTCCAGCTGGCCGGTGTCGGCCAGCCAGGCGGCCATGGCCGTGAGGTCGGTGGGCTTGCCCTGGCTGTGCAGCATCAGGGCGGTGCGGTAGATCTCGCGGTGGGCGCCGAGATAGAAGGCCTCGGGCCGCAGCACGTCGGCGACCCGGCCGATGGCGTCGGGATCCAGCAGGATGCCGCCGAGGACCGACTCCTCCGCTTCCAGGTTCTGGGGCGGGACCGAATCGGGCAGGGCCTCGAAGCCGGCCTGATCATCGCGCCGGACCGGAGCCCTCGGCCCATCGGGCCGGGGTGGGTCAGAACCAGCCAGGGGCACACTCACCATGGACGCAACACCAGTAGGCGACTCACGGGGAAGGAAGCCGTATCGGTCGGGACCGGGCGCCGGTGAGGGTGTTCACGCTGGCGCCCGTGGCGGGAAAAAGCGTTCGCCGCTGGCCGATTAGTAACTGACCACTTCCAGGTTGACGTCGGCGAGGACTTCGGGGTGCAGCTTGACCTGCACCTTGTAGGAGCCGGTGCGGTGGATCTCGGGAACGGTGATGGCGCGGCGGTCGACCTCCTTCTTGGTGGCCGCCTCGATCACCTCGGCCACATCGCCGTTGGTGACGGTGCCGAACAGGACGTCGTCGCCGCCGGTCTGCTTCTTGACGGTGAAGCGGCCGATGGTGTCGAGGGCGGTGCGGAAGGCGACAGCCTCGGCCTTCAGGGCAGCCTGGCGTTCCGCCTCCTTAGCCCGGCGGTGCTCCACCTGGCGCAGGACCGCCGCGGTGACGGCCAGGGCCTTGCCGGTGGGTAGGAGGTAGTTGCGGGCGTAGCCGGGGGCCACATCCACCAGATCACCATCCTTGCCCAGTGGGTAGAGGTCCTCGCTCAGGACCACCTGCACACGCTTCTTGACCATGACAACGCCCGGCTGAGCCATCTGAAAACCGATCGACCAGCCTACGCCATCGAGCCGGTGGGGGCGGCGGCCCGGGGCAGGCGGACCCGGGTGGCCAGGCCCAGGGCACGCATCAGGCGGATGTGCTGCCAGGTGAGGTCGAACTGGCGGGGGCCGAAGCCGTGGCGGGCCGAATGGGGGTAGGCGTGGTGGTTGTTGTGCCAGCCCTCCCCGAAGGTGAGCGCCGCCACCCAGGGGTTGTTCTTTGACTTGTCGCCGCTGTCGTGGACGGCCTCGCCCCACATGTGGGTAGCCGAATTGACCAGCCAGGTGCACTGGTAGACGATCACCAGGCGCAGGGGAATGCCCCACAGCACCAGGGCCCAGCCGCCGGCACTGGTGACGCTGCCGATCCAGAAGAGCAGCAGACCCAGCGGCACCTGGAGCAGCAGGAAGCCCTTGTTCAGCCAGCGGTAGTAGGGGTCGGCGGCCAGGTCGCCGGTGAGCCTGGGCACGGCGGCCATGGCGGGAATCTCCTCGAACATCCAGGCCATGTGGGACCACCAGAAGCCCTTGTTGCTGTCGTGGTGATCCGCTTCCGTATCGGAAAATTTGTGGTGGTGGCGGTGCAGGCCGACCCAGTCGATCGGCCCGTGCTGGCAGCTGAGGGCGCCGCAGGTGGCGAAGAAGCGCTCCAGCCAGAGGGGCACGCGGAAGGAGCGGTGGCTGAGCAGGCGGTGGTAGCCGATCGTCACGCCCAGGCAGGCGGTAACCCAGTACATCACCAGCAGGGTCGCGACGGCTTCCAGGCTCCAGAAGCGGGGCAGCAGGGCCACCACCGCCAGGATGTGGATCAGCACCATGAAGCCGATCGTGCCCCAGCGGATGCCCCTGGGGGAGACGCCCCGGGGTTCGCCGCGGCGCGGTTCGTGCAGGGCGCGGGCCCGCAGCAGGGCATCGGCTCCCTGGTTGATGGCGGCGGGGCGGCGGGTGTGGCGGGACTTGGTGCCGGCATCGCGGCGGCTCCCGGATGGGGCGAGCGGCTGGATGCCGGGGCGGGAGAGGGGGGTGACGGCCATGAAGGACCGGGCTCCTGTTGGATGGCTACAATGGTAGCAATACGAATCCTGATCGTGTGGGGTATCGAGACGAACTCGTATCCGGTCGCGTCGCCTTCGCCCACCTGATCCGGGTCTGGCACGAGCGCAACGGCTGGTCCCACCGGGTTCTGCCGATGCTGGCCGAGGCCCTCGACCTGGGCCGGGTTCACAACTCCCAGCTCTCGATGCTCCGCAACGGCAAGCTGGCCTCCCCCGGTCCGGAGGTGTTCCTGGCCCTGGGCAGCGTCAACCTGTGGCTCGAGGCCCACGCCCCCGGGGGCCGGCTGGAGCCGGTTCCGGCGCGCACCCTGCTGGCGGCCCACCCCGAGCTCTTCGAAGCCCTGTGCAGTTCAGCCCTGCCGGTGCGCGATGAGCAGCAGCGGGTGCTGGGGCCCGGGGCCCTGCTGGAGGTGTTCGTGGGCTTCCGCCAGCCGCCGGCCAGCTTCGATCTCCGCATCGGCGAGGCGGAGGCCGCGGGGCTCAGCGCCGCCCTGGCCCAGCTGCTCACCGCCGGCCGGCCCTGGCGGGACTGCCGCGACCGGCTGATGGCGGCCTATCCGGTGGCCAAGCGCCAGCGCCGCGAGCGCTTCGCCGAGGTGATCGCCGGCCAGCGCGACTACACGGCGGTGGAGCTCGACGCCGAGCTGCCCGAGCTGCGCCGAACCCTGGCGGCCCTGGGGGCAGCCGGGGAGGAGGAGCTGGGCCCGGACCGCTTCCTGGAGCTGCTGCGGCAGCGGGCCCGCCGACTCCAGGGGGACGGCGCCGGCCCGCCGCCGGACGACCTGGCGGCCGCCATCCGTCGCGAGATCGGCGCGGCGATCCCGCAGGCTGCGGACCCGGCCCCGTCCTGATTCAGGCGCCGGTGGCCGCGTCGGCGCGCCGGCCGAAGACCGGGGCGATGCGCACCTTCCTGGCCAGGCCGAGGGCCCGCAGGGCGCGGATGTGCTGCCAGGTGATGTCGAACTCGAACCAGCGCAGTCCGTGGCGGGCCGAGTGGGGGTAGGCGTGGTGGTTGTTGTGCCAGCCCTCCCCGAAGGTGAGGATCGCGACCCACCAGCAGTTGCGGGAGCGGTCGGGGCAGTCGAAGTTGCGGTAGCCGAAGGCGTGGGTGGCCGAATTCACCAGCCAGGTGACGTGATACACGAGTACCAGCCGCAGCGGGATGCCCCAGAGCACCAGCCCCAGGCCGCCGCCATGGACTCCGGCCCAGTTGCCGTACCAGTAGAGGCCAGCCCCGAGGGGCAGCTGCAGCAGCAGGAACCAGCGGTCGAGCCAGCGGTAGAAGGGATCCTTCTCCATGTCGCCGGTGAAGCGGTGGATCTCGGTGAGGGCCGGGATCCTGTGCAGCATCCACTCGCTGTGGGCCCACCACAGGCCCCGGGCGGCGTCGTGGTGGTCGTTGGGCTGGTCGGAGAAGAGATGGTGGTGCCGGTGCAGGCCCACCCATTCGATCGGTCCGCTCTGGCAGGCCAGGGTGCCCATCAGCACCAGCAGCCGCTCCACCCAGCGGGGCGCCTCGAAGCCCCGATGCGCCACCAGCCGGTGCAGCCCGAGCGTCACCCCCAGCACCGTGGCCCAGTAGAGGACCGCCAGCACGATCACCCCCTGGAGGCTCCAGAAGCGGGGCAGCAGGGCGACGACCGCCCCCACGTGGATGGCCAGCATGAAGCCGGTGGTGCCGCTCTTGAACTTGCGCTGGTTCGCCGGCAGGGGCGGCCGGGGCCGTTCCATGGCCGCCAGCAGCTGGGCCTTCTTGCGGGAATGGCTGGCCTCCGGCCAGGGAACGCGGACGGTCCTGGCGCTCTCGGCGCTCCGGCCGGATCGGGGTGACTCGGATCGTGCGACCAAGCGGTTCTCCGGTGGAAGGACGGAAGGG
Organism: Microcystis elabens FACHB-917; assembly: GCF_014698445.1. Lineage (GTDB taxonomy): Bacteria > Cyanobacteriota > Cyanobacteriia > PCC-6307 > Cyanobiaceae > Cyanobium > Cyanobium elabens. The sequence goes on along the minus strand of NZ_JACJSZ010000004.1, from coordinate 74,365 downwards.
ATCTGAGATTCGATGACCCATCCTCACCCACGGCGGCGATGGCAGAGTGAACTCCGCTGGTCCAGGGGCTTTGGAGCAGGTGTGTCCCGGCCCGGCTGGCATGGCTGGCCCGGCCGACGCCATGGGCGACGCCGCGGCCGATGCGGTCGCCGCCGCCCTCGAGCGGCTGGCGCCGGTGGCGGCCCGCCGCACCGCCGCCGTGCGGCCCCGGCTGGCCCGGGTGCTGGAGGCCTTCGCCGCCGAACGGCTCGGCGTGCATCACTTCGCCTCGGTCAGCGGCTACGGCCACGGCGACCTGGGCCGGGAGGTGCTGGATCGGGTCTTCGCCCGGGTGCTGCAGGCCGAGGCCGCCGCCGTGCGGCTCCAGTTCGTCAGCGGCACCCATGCCATCACCGCCGCCCTGTTCGGGGTGCTGCGGCCCGGGGACCGCCTGCTGGCGCTCACCGGCCGCCCCTACGACACCCTCGAGGAGGTGATCGGGCTGCGGGGCCACGGCCAGGGGTCCCTGGCCGAGTTCGGCATCACCTACGACGAGCTCCCCCTCACCCCCGACGGCCGGGTGGACCAGGCGGGCCTGGAGGACGCCCTGGCCCCCGAGACCCGGATGGTGCTGATCCAGCGCAGCTGCGGCTACAGCTGGCGCCCGTCGCTGTCGGTGGCCGCCATCGGCCGCCTCTGCGAACGCGTGCGGGCGCTGCGGCCGGACTGCGTCTGCTTCGTCGACAACTGCTACGGCGAGCTGGTGCAGGAGCTGGAGCCCACCGCCGTGGGGGCCGACCTGATGGCCGGCTCCCTGATCAAGAACCTCGGTGGCACCATCGCGCCCACGGGGGGGTACGTGGCCGGCCGCCGGGAGCTGGTGGAGATGGCCTGCTGCCGGCTCACCGCGCCGGGCATCGGCAGCGAGGGTGGCACCGGCTTCGACCAGTACCGGCTGCTGTTCCAGGGGCTGTTCCTGGCCCCCCAGATGGTGGCCGAAGCCCTGATCGGCGCCGATCTGGTGGCCGAGGTGTTCGGCGGCCTGGGCTACCCGGTGAACCCCGTCGCCGGGGCCGAGCGCAGTGACGTGATCCAGGCGGTGCGGCTCGGCCATCCCGACCGGCTGATCGCCGTCTGCCGGGCGTTTCAGCGGTGCTCCCCGGTGGGGGCCCACCTCGATCCGGTGCCGGCCCCCATGCCGGGCTACGCCAGCGATCTGGTGATGGCGGGCGGCACGTTCATCGACGGCAGCACCAGTGAGTTCTCCGCCGACGCGCCCCTTCGGGAGCCCTGGGTGCTCTACGCCCAGGGCGGCACCCACCACGGCCACGTGGCCCTGGCCCTGGAGCGGGCCCTGGCGGCCCTGGCGCAGGCAGACTGAAAGCCGCTCCTCCGCATCGCACCGGCCTTGGCGCACACCTTCCCCGACGACTGCCGCTACTCCGAGAGCCATGAGTACGTGCGCCAGGAGGGCGACCTGGTGCGGCTCGGCATCAGCTCCTTCGCTGTCGATCAGCTGGGGGACATCGTCTTCGTCGAGCTGCCGGCGGTGGGGGCCGCGCTCGCGAAGGGCACGAGCTTCGGCAGCGTCGAATCGGTCAAGGCGGTCGAGGACCTGATGGCCCCGGTGAGCGGCACGGTGGAGGCCCGCAACGAGGCGGTCCTGGCCAGCCCCGAGGAGCTCCAGAACGATCCGTACGGGGAGGGCTGGCTGCTGCTGGTGCGGCCGGGGGCCCCCGCTGAGCTCGACGCCCTGATGGATGCCGCCACCTACGGGGCCAAGGTGCAGGCGGGCTGATTGTCCTTAGGATCCCGCCACCTCCACCCCGAACGCTCGTGTCAGCCCCCTTCCTCGTCCGGCATCTCGGTCCGGATCCCGAGGATCAGCAGCGCATGCTGGCGGAGCTCGGCCTTGATTCCCTCGATCAGCTGGCGGCCGAGGTCGTTCCTGCCGACATCCTGCTGACGGCCGAGGAGGCCGGGGCCGGCCTGCCGCTGCCCTGCCCGGAGGCCCAGGCCCTGAAGGAGCTGGGTGACCTGGCCTCCCGAAACCAGGTGCTGCGCAGCCTGATCGGCCTGGGTTATCACGGCACGGCGACGCCAGCTCTGATCCAGCGCCATGTGCTGGAAAATCCCAGCTGGTACACCGCCTACACCCCCTATCAGGCGGAGATCGCCCAGGGGCGGCTGGAGGCCCTGCTCAATTTCCAGACCCTGGTCAGTGAACTGACCGGTCTGCCCATCGCCAACGCCTCCCTGCTGGACGAGGCCACCGCCGCCGCCGAGGCGATGGCGATGGCGGCGGCGGTCACGAACCGCGGCGGCGCCCGCCGCTTCCTGGTGGACCGGGCCGTCCTGCCCCAGACCCTGGCCGTGCTCCGCACCCGGGCCGAACCCCTGGGGATCACCATCGCGACATTCGACGCCGAAGCTGCCGCGGACAGCCCCGAGGCAGTGCTGGGCGAGGACGTGTTCGGCCTGCTGCTGCAGCTGCCGGGGGTCGAGGGCCGGCTCTGGGATCCCTCGGCGCTGCTGGCGGCGGCCCGCTCCGGCGGGGTGATCAGCACGGTGGCGGTGGATCCCCTGGCCCAGGCGTTGCTGGCTCCGGTCGGTGGGCTCGGCGCCGACATCGCCGTCGGCAGCCTGCAGCGCTATGGGGTGCCGATGGGGTTCGGCGGGCCCCACGCCGCCTTCTTCGCCACCCGGGAGGACTACAAGCGTCAGATCCCGGGCCGCCTGGTGGGGCAGTCGAAGGATGCGGAGGGGAACCCGGCCCTGCGCCTGGCCCTGCAGACGCGGGAGCAGCACATCCGCCGCGACAAGGCCACCAGCAACATCTGCACCGCCCAGGTGCTGCTCGCCGTGATGGCGAGCTTCTATGCGGTCCATCACGGCCCCGATGGCCTCGAGGCCATCGCCCGTCGCCTGCCGGTTCTGCGGCAGGGACTGGTGCTCGCCCTCGACGCCCTCGGCCTGCCGGCCGACCCGGGGGCCGGCTTCGACACGGTGGTGGTGCGCAGCGCCGAGGCCCCCGCCCTTCGCCAGCGGGCCGTGGCGGCCGGCTTCAACCTCCGCTTCGGGGTGCGCGGCGACGACGGCGCGGCCGCCCTGGCCATCAGCCTCGACGAACTCTCCACGCCCGAGGAACTGGCCGTCCTCCTGGCGGCCCTGGCGCCGGATGCCGCCGCCGCGGCGGCGGCCCAGGCGGCCTTGCGGGCCGGCCTGTCCACCCTGCAGGCCCGGCCCCTGGCGGAGCTGCTCGAGGGGGTCCCCCTGCGCGACGGCCCCTGGCTGCGGCAGGAGGTGTTCCATCGCTATCGCAGCGAGACGGAACTGCTGCGCTACATCCAGCGGCTGGTGAGCAAGGACCTGTCACTGGTCCACGGGATGATCCCCCTGGGCAGCTGCACGATGAAGCTGAATGCCGCGGCCGAGCTGGCGCCGGTGAGCTGGCCGGCCTTCGCCCAGATCCATCCCTTCGCCCCCGCCGACCAGACCGCCGGCTACGCCGCCCTGGTGGCCGATCTGGAGGCCTGGCTGGGGGCCATCACCGGCTTCGCGGGGGTGTCGCTGCAGCCCAACGCAGGCTCCCAGGGGGAGTACGCCGGTCTGATGGTGATCCGGGCCTGGCACCGCAGCCGGGGCGAGGGCCATCGCCAGGTGTGCCTGATCCCCACCAGCGCCCACGGCACCAATCCTGCCAGTGCCGTGATGGCGGGCATGCGGGTCGTGGCGGTGGCCTGCGACGTCCAGGGCAACATCGACATCGCCGACCTGGAGGCCAAGGCGGCCGCCCACGCCGCCGACCTGGCGGCCCTGATGGTCACCTACCCCTCCACCCACGGGGTGTTCGAGACCGGCATCCGCCGCATCTGCCAGGTGGTGCACGACCACGGCGGTCAGGTGTACCTGGACGGCGCCAACCTCAACGCCCAGGTCGGCCTCTGCAGGCCCGGCCTGTACGGCGCCGACGTCTGTCACCTCAACCTCCACAAGACCTTCTGCATCCCCCACGGTGGCGGCGGGCCCGGGGTGGGACCGATCGGTGTGGCGGCCCACCTGGTGCCGTTCCTGCCGTCCCATCCCCTGGCCGCCGCCGGTCAGCCCGCGCCGGATCAGGCCATCGGCCCGGTGTCGGCGGCGCCGCTGGGCAGTGCGGGCATCCTGCCGATCAGCTGGATGTACATCCGCATGATGGGTGGCTCGGGGCTGCGCACCGCCAGCCAGGTGGCCCTTCTGGCGGCCAACCTGATCGCCGAGCGTCTCGAGCCCCACTTCCCGGTGCTCTACCGGGGCCGGGGCGGCCGGGTGGCCCATGAGTGCATCCTCGACCTACGACCGCTCAAGCGCAGCAGCGGCCTGGAGGTGGATGATCTGGCCAAGCGGCTGATGGACTACGGCTTCCATGCTCCCACCGTCAGCTGGCCCGTGGCGGGCACGGTGATGGTGGAGCCCACCGAGAGCGAATCCCTGCCCGAGATCGAACGTTTCTGCGCGGCCATGGAGGGGATCCGCCGTGAGGCCTGGGCCATCGAGACCGGCGCCGCCGACCCCCTCGACAACCCGCTGAAGCAGGCGCCCCACACCCTGGCGGCCGTCACCGCCGACCGCTGGGATCGGGCCTACAGCCGCAGCGAGGCGGCCTTCCCCGCCGGGGAGAGCCAGCGGCAGGCCAAGTTCTGGCCGGCCGTCGCCCGCGTCGACAATGCCTTCGGTGACCGCAACCTCGTCTGTACCTGCCCAAGCGTCGAGGAAGTGGCAATTGCCGAACTGGCCGCCTGAATGTTCCCGCGGTACCTTTTCCGCCCGGGATGCCGCATCATTGCTGTGCCATCCTCCATGGGCGATGGCGACCGCCTTTCATTGTCATGGGGTTCATGAACGGCAACGACAGTTCAGGCGGTGAGCCGGGGATGGGGATCCTTTCCCCGGATCTGCCGGAGGCCAGCCAGCGGGTGGATGGCACCAACGTGGTGCGGGTCCCCTTCGGGGTGCGCCGGGCCCGGCGCAGCCGTCCCGAGCGGCCCGACCACTGGGCCACGCTGGTGCTTCCCTTCCAGGCGGGCGGCGGCGGATCGCCCACCCCGCCCCACGCGGCCTGAGCCGGCCGCCCAGTAGGCCGCTCAGTAAGCTGCCCCGCTGCGGCGCTGGTGCACGGCCGTCGTGGCGGAAGGATCCAGCAGGTCGCCGCTGAGGGCCTCTCCGTAGATCAGCCAGTGGTCGCCGCATTCCATCCGCTGGCTCACCCGGGCCTCAAGCCAGGCCAACGCCTCGGGCAACAGGGGCTGGCCGCTGGGTCCAGTCTCCAGATCCAGGCCCGCCAGCCGGTCGGCCCCGGGGGGGAAGGGCTGCAGGAAGCGCTTCATCGGGCCGCTTTCGCGCCCGGACGCCAGCACGTTGAGGGAGAAGGCGTCCCCCACGTGCAGCAGGCTCTCGATCGCCCGGTCCTTGGCCACGGCCACGGTGAAGCCGGGGGGGCTGAAGCTGGCCTGGCTCACCCAGCTGGCCACCATCGCCCCACCGATCGCCTCGGGGCCGTCCCCCTTGCGGGCCAGCACCACGCACAGCGACCCCACCACCCGGCCGAGGGCCTGGATCGCCGGGTTGGTGCGGCTCTCGCTGAGGCCTCCGATCGTGCTGCGCCGCTGGGCCTGGCGATGCTGCTGGCGCAGGCGGCGGCCCAGGGCGGTGCCCGTTTCCTCCAGGGTCCGCAGGGTGGCCAGATCCGGGCTGAACTTGACCCGGATCGGATCGAAGGCGAACGCAAAACCGCCGTCGCGGAGCTTGGCTTCAAGCAGGTCGATGGCTTCGCCGCTCCAGCCGAAGCTGCCGAACACGCCCACCGGCTTGGCCCGGTCGCCCTCGGCCAGCACGGTGCCGAGGGCGGAGACAATCGGGGTGGGGGCGTGGCCCCCGAGGGTGGGGGAGCCGATCAGCAGGGCATCACAGGAGTGGATCGCTGTCACCAGCTGCTCGGAGGGAGCGAATTCGCAGTTGATGCTCTCGACCCGCACGCCGCTGCGCGCCACCCCCTGGGAGAGGGCGTCGGCGATGGCCGCCGTGTTGCCGTAGGCGCTGGCATACAGCAGCGCCACCGACAGGCTGGCCTTGTCCTGGCTTTCCCCCCAGCGGCGGTAGTCGGCCAGCAGGCTGCGCCAGCTCTGGGCGATGGCCGGGCCGTGGCCGGGCGCGATGGTGTGGATCGGCAGGTCGTCGAGCCGGTCGACCACCGTCTCCACCTGGCGGGCCATCGGCGCCATCAGGCAGTCGTAGTAGTAGCGGCGGTCCTCCTCGGTGCTGGTGCGGTTCGCCTCGGCGAAGTCCTCGGTGCAGAGGTGGGCGGCGAAGAACTTGCCGCTCATCAGCAGTCCGGTGGTGGCCTCGAAGGCGATCAGGCCGCCGGGCCAGCGGGGGGTCGGGGTGGGGAGCAGGGTCAGGACGTGCCCGTCGGCGAGGGTGCGGCTGTTCTCCTGCTTGACCACCTCGATCGTCGGCAGGGGCACGGGGTCGGCTGGGGTGGCGGCCTCACCTGGCGGGGCGGGCCGCTGCTGGTCCCAGAGCTCGGCCAGCACCTGGGCGCCGGGATTGGAGGCCACCAGCACCGTGGCCGGCCAGCCCGTCGCCAGCTGCCTGAGCAGGGCGACCCGGTTGGGGTTGACGTGGCCCACCACCACCTTGAGGGGCGCGTTGGCGGGCACGAGCGACGCCAGCTGCTCCAGGAAGGGGGCGGCGAAGGAGGCCCCCGGCGGGTGCACCAGCACCGGGGCGCCGCCGGGGGCACCCTGCTGGAACAGGAAGCTGTTGGCGGTGGTGCCCCGCTCGAGGCCGTATTCCACTTCGAAGCGCAGACGCCTGGGGCTGAGGCCGCGCAGGCAGAGCAGGCCGGGTTCCACCGGCAGGGTGATGACGCGCCGATCGGAGGTGGAGGTGGAGGGGGTGGTGGTCATCAGTAGTGGTTGCCCACCTTGCGGTGATGCACGGCGGTGGCGGCCGTGGTGTCGGCCACGTTGCCCTCTTCCACCACCGCATAGATGATCCAGTGATCCGGGCCCTCCATGCGCTGGGTCACCCGGCAGCCCAGGTAGGCCAGGGCATCCCCGAGCACCGGACCGCCGGCGGCCACGCCCTCGAGCACGTTGACGCCGGCGAAGCGGTCGGCCCCCGGCGGAAAGCGGCGCAGGAAGTGGCGCAGCAGGGGCTGGTGGTTGTCCTCCCGCAGGATGTTGAGCACGAAGCGGTCGTCCACCTGCATCAGGGCCTCGATGGCCCGGTCCTTGGCGACCGCCACCGTGAGACCCGGAGGATCGAAGCTGGCCTGGCTCACCCAGCTGGCCACCATGGCGCCGCTGCGGCCGCCGGCGTCGTCGTCCTGGCGGGCCGTGACGATGTAAAGGCCGCCGCTGAGGCGCCCCAGGGCCTTGTCGAGGTCGCCGTCGATGGCCTTCATGGCGGCGATCGTCTTCTCCTTGGTGAGCAGCTGACCCAGATCGGTGCCGGCCTCCTCGCAGCGCTGGTAGTCGGCGCTGCCGGGAACCTGGCGGATGCGCAGGGGCTCGAACGCCCATTTCTGGCCCAGGTAGCGCAGCTGGCCGGCCAGGGTGTCGATCGGTTCGTCGTTGCCGCCGAAGGCGTCGTAGCAGCCAACCCACTGCCTGGGATGGAGGGCCGCCAGCAGGGTGCCGATGGCCGTCTGCAGGTCGGCGTCGGGGGCGGCGGGCCAGGTGGGCACCACCACGGCGCTGGCCTCGCCGATCAGGGCGGCAAGCTCCTGGGGATCGGTGGCGCGCAGGTCGACGAGCTGAACCTGCCCGGAGGCCTTGCCCACGCCCCGGGCGATGGCCTGGCTGAGCCGGTCGCAGAAGCCGTACTGGCTCAGGTAACAGATGGCTGCGTACGCCTCGCCGGCGCTGCGCTGACTGCTCCAGTCGCGGTAGTCGCCCACCCAGAGGGGCAGATGGTCCCGCAGCAGGGGCCCGTGGCCCACGGCGATCGTGGTGATCTCCGGCAGGCCCTCCATCCGTTTGAGCGCCTGCAGCACACTGCGGGCGTTGGGGGCCATCAGGCAGTCGTAGTAGAAGCGGAAGTCCGGGGCGATGGCGCCCGGGTCGACGTCGAACAGGTCGTCGGAGCAGTAGTGGAGGCCGAAGGCATCGCAGGTGTAGAGGATGCCGGTGCCGTGGTCGAAGGAAAAGATCGTGTCAGGCCAGTGCAGGTTGGGCGCACTGAGGAAAGAGAAGCGATGCCCCACGCCGCTGTCGGGATGGGTGCCCAGGTCGAGTTCGTCGCCGCTCTTGACCGCCCGGCTGCGGAAGGGCCGGTGCACCTGGTCCTGCAGGAACTGGATCGCCACCTTGGAGCCGACGATCTCGATGTCCGGGTGGCGGTCGATCAGATCACCGATCAGGCCGGAATGGTCCGGCTCGGTGTGGGAGACGACCAGGTGATCGATCGCCGTGGGTTCGATCAGCCCCTCCAGCAACGGCAGCCAGGTGTCGCGGAACTTGGCGTGGCTGGTGTCGACCAGGGCCGTGCGTTCGCCGCGCACCAGATAGGCGTTGTAGGTGGTGCCGTTGCGAAGGCCGAACTCGATGTCGAAACGGCTTCGGTCCCAGTCGAGGGAGCGTATCGCCGTGGTGTCGGCCCCGATCGGTTGGCACTGCAGGCTGAGCCTGGAGGCCGTGGCCCCCTTTGGGGAGGGCAGGGTGCTCGGGGCGCTGGCAGTGCTGCTGCTCATGGGGTCAGACTCCTTCCGCTCACTTGGGACTCTAGGAAGGGCACAAGGCTTTTCGGTCTGTCAGACCATCGGCGGGTTCCCAGAACCCTCGAAGCATGGTCAGGACCAAGCCGCGGTCGAGAAGACAGGTGGCCACCGGAGACCTGGAACGGTTTCGGGAGGCCTTTCGGCGCCTGGAGAAGCGCCTCGAGGAAGCTTCCCGTTCCGGCCGTTTCAAGCCTCCGACGGGTCTGGCCACGGCCCGGCCGTGGGCCAGACCTGCAGCCTGGTGGTGGGGGATGGGGAGGGAGAGACCTACGACCTCAAGGGCACGATCCGGTGGATCGAAGCCACCAGCTACATCTCGGTGATCGGTCTCTCCCTCGACTCAGCGGAGCGCCAGGAGGCCTGAGGGCCCCGACTCCGCGGAGCGCCTCGAGGCCCTGGGGGGCTCAGTCGGCCACCTTGACGCTGACCGTCGTCAGGGACTGGGCCTTGGGCGCCGTCACCGTCAGCAGGCCATCGCGGTAGTGGGCTTCGAGGGCGTCCCGCTGGATGCCGCCGGGGAAGCGGAAGCTGCGGCTCCAGGTGCCGTAGCGGAATTCGCTCAGCAGCGGGGCGCGCCGGCGGCCTTCCGGGGCCGGGGCTTCGTTGTTGCCGGCCTCCGGGGCGGTGGTGGCGGCCGATGGGGTGGCCGACGGCAGGCAGCGGCGCTCGGCGCTGATGATCAGGGAGCGGTCGGTGGCCTTGACGTCGATGGAGGCGCGGTCGACGCCCGGGAGCTCCAAGGCAATGGTGTAGGTGTCCTCGGTTTCGTGGATCTCGGCGGCGGGGACGCGCTCGGCCGTCTGCAGCTGTTGCTCCAGCCGGTCGAACAGATCGAAGGGGGAGGGATGAAGCGTGCGCATGGTGGGTGCTTCCGAAGGAGCGTTGGGAGTGGTCGGGTGAGGAACCACCCGCCCGATCAATGTGCCCGTCCTTCCCACGCCCATCGAGGGGGAGAACCGACGCCCCCGGTTCGGTCCCCCGGACCGGGTTCGGCCCCTACGCCAACGGGGGCGGAGAACCGGAATGGGGCGGCTCCAGCCACCACCAGCGGCCGAAGGCGGCCGCCTGGCCGCAGGGCTGGCCGCCGCCATCCCGCAGGGTCCACAGCCGGGCGTTCTCGATGCGGAAGCGGCGGCCGCCGCTGTCGATGCGGATGCCGCCGTAGCCCTCGAGCGCCTGGCAGCGCCGGGCCTGCTCAAGGGCCAGGGCGCGGCTCCGCCGTTCGGCCGGCTCGGCCGTGAGCCGCGAGGGCAGCCCCACCATGGCGTGCCAGTTGCGGCGCCACAGCCGCAGGGCGGAGCGGTTGGCGTAGATCAGCCGGGGATCGGCGCCACCGTCATGGGCCAGCACGACGGTGGCGGCCACGAACAGTTCCTGGGCCCCCTGCAGGGGCGAGCGGCTGGTCGTAACGCCGGCGAGCAGGGGCCGGCCGAAGGCTAGCCGGTGACCTTCGATCAGCCGAGCGGCGGTGGCGATGGCGGCCTGGCTCAGCCAGGGGGGTGGGTCAGGGCTCGGCATCCGCCCCGGTGGCCATCGCCCGCACCATCGCCTGCTGGGCCATCTCCGTCCCGTGGTTCCGGAGCTGTTCCAGGAAGAGTCGGTTGGCGTCAGGGAAGCGGGGCTCCTCCGCCAGGGGCAGGGGACCGGCGCCATCGAGGCCCGATTCCCCCTCCATGGCCGGCGTGATCACCACCAGGTCGGGGTCGAGGGGGGCGTCGTAGCGCCACCAGCGGGCCGGGTCGGCGATGGCGGGATGGACCGGATGGGGGGCGTGCTCCAGCGGGGCCGCCACCCCCTCGCGGCGGCGCTTGGCCAGTTCGCCCAGCAGCTGGCTGCGGGTGCGGCCCCGCAGCTGGAACAGCACGAAGGGGTCCTCGCTGAAGCGGTCCCCCATCAGGTAGTAAACGGCGCTGATGTGCTTGCAGGGGTTGGCCTTGTCGGGGCAGCTGCACTCGCTGCGCACCTCCTGGAGCTTGAACGGGAACAGGCGCTTGCCGCTGGCGGCGAAGGCCCGCTCGATGTCGGCCGGCATGATCCCCGCCAGCAGCTGGGCCGACCAGCGGGCCTTCTGGCTCAGGGCCTCCAGCACGTACCCCCAGTCCTCGTCGTTGAGCACGTCGAGCCAGAGCTTCACCTTGTAGGGATCCGGGTCGGTGCCCTGCACCCGGGCATGCACGCGCCGCCCTTCGAAGCGGATCGAGACGACGTTGCCCTCCCGGGCGTAGGTCCAGGCGCGCTCCAGGCGCTTCTTGAAGCGGTAGGTATGGATCAGCTCCATCCACTGCTCCACCCACCAGGGCTGCTGCCCCAGGCCCTGCTCGCCCAGCTGGGTGGTGATGGCGCCGGAGGCGCCCGGGAACGAGCTGGTCATGCCACCGGCCTCACGCCGCCCATCCTGACGCCTGCCGGAGCTCCTGGCCCTAGGTTGCCTGGACGCAGGGCGTGGAGTCCTTGGATCGCATCACGTTCGGCGCCGGCGACGGTTTTCACGGTCTTCTCAGGGCAAGGGTTCACGATCACTTCCAGGCCACCGGGCAGGAGCGACGCGATGCGCCGGCCATGGTCATCAAGACGGCCGTGATCCTGGCCTGGTTCGCCCTCACCTACGGGCTGCTGGTGTTCCGGGTCGGTGATGCCCCGGGGGCGATCGCCCTGTCGGTGGTGCTGGGCCTGGCGATCGCCGCCATCGGCTTCAACATCCAGCATGACGGCGGCCACGGCGCCTACTCCCGGCACCGCTGGATCAACAGGGCCGCCGCCATGAGCCTCGATCTGCTCGGTGGCAGTTCCCTGATCTGGGCCCACAAGCACAACGGACTGCATCACACCTTCACCAACATCGCCGGCCACGACGACGACATCAACCTCGGCCTGATCGGCCGGCTCTCCCCGCATCAGCCGCACCGCTGGTGGCACCGCTGGCAGCACCTCTACCTCTGGCTCCTCTACGGAATGCTGCCGATCAAGTGGCAGTTCTTCGACGACTTCGCCGATCTGGCGGGCCGCGGCAGGGGCGACCGTTCCCTGCCCCGCCTGGGCCCCGGCGACTGGCTGGTGTTCCTGGCGGGCAAGGTGATCTTCTTCTCCCTGGCGTTCGTCGTGCCGCTGCACTTCCATCCCCCCGGCGCGGTGATCGCCTGCTATCTGGTGACGGCGATGGTGCAGGGCATCGTGCTGAGCGTGGTGTTCCAGCTGGCCCACTGTGTCGAGGAGGCCGATTTCCCCACGGCCGACCCCGCCAGCCCGCCCCTGGGTCCGTGGGCCGACCACCAGTTGGCCACCACGGTGGACTTCAGCCGCTCCAACGGCCTGCTGAGCTGGTTGCTGGGGGGCCTCAACTTCCAGGTGGAGCATCACCTGTTCCCCCACATCTGTCACGTCCACTACCCGCAGATCTCCGCCATCGTCGAGCAGACCTGCCGCGACTGCCAGGTTCCCTTCCGCAGCCACCCGTCCTTCCTGGCCGGTGTGGCCTCCCACTACCGCTGGTTGCGCCGCATGGGCCAGCCCTAGCTTTCCTCCAGGGCCACCAGGTCCCGCAGCTGGCCCACTTCGAGGCCCCCGAGCCACTCCTCGCCGCTGCCGACGATGTCGGCGGCCAGCTTTGACTTCTCCTGGATCATGCGGTCGATCTTCTCCTCCACCGAGCCGCTGGTGATGAACTTGTGCACCAGCACGCGGTTGGTCTGGCCGATGCGGTAAGCCCGGTCGGTGGCCTGGTTCTCCACCGCCGGGTTCCACCATCGGTCGATGTGGAACACGTGACTGGCCCGGGTGAGGTTGAGACCCACACCCCCTGCCTTGAGCGAGAGGAGGAACAGCTGGGGACCGCGGGGATCCTCCTGGAAGCGATCCACCATCGCCTGGCGATCGGTCTTGCTGCTGCCCCCGTGCAGGAAGGGCACGTCCTGACGCCAGCGCTGCTCCAGGTAGACCTTGAGCAGGTGGCCCCATTCGGCGAACTGGGTGAACAGCAGGGCCCGGTCGCCCGCCTCGATCACCTCCTCGAGGATCTCCTCCAGCCGCAGCACCTTGGCGCTGCGGCCGGCGAAGCCGTTGTCGACCCCGCTCTCCTTGAGGGCCAGGGCCGGGTGGTTGCAGATCTGCTTGAGCCGGGTGAGCAGGGAAAGCACCTGGCCGTGGCGCTGGCCCAGGGGGGCGCGGGCGATGGCGTCGAGGCTCTCGTCCACGGTCCTGCGGTAGAGCCGGCTCTGCTCCGCCGACAGCCCCACCCATTCGCGCAGCTCCACCTTCTCGGGCAGGTCGGAGATGATCGAGCGGTCGGTCTTGAGGCGCCGCAGGATGAACGGGCCGACCCGGGCCTTGAGATCGCGCAGGGAACTCATGTCGCCGTAGCGTTCGATCGGCAGCCGGTAGCGCTGACGGAAGAAGCCCTCCTCCCCCAGCACCCGTGGGTTGAGGAAGTCCATCAGGGCCCACAGCTCGCTCACCCGGTTCTCGACGGGGGTGCCGGTAAGGGCGATGCGGAAGCGGCCCTGCTTGCCGGGACGGGCCAGGTCGCGGGCCGCCTGGCTCTGCTTGGCCGAGGGGTTCTTGATCGCCTGGGCTTCGTCGATCACCACGCCCTGCCAGTCGATGGTTTCGAGCAGTTCGCTGTCGCGCTGCAGCAGCCCGTAGCTGGTGAGCACCAGATCCACTTCGTCCAGGGCCTTGGCCAGCTTTTCGGGGGTGGCGGGCCGGCGCGGGCCGTAGTGCTCCCGCACCTCCAGGTCCGGAGTGAAGCCCGCCGCCTCCCGCTTCCAGTTGGTGAGCACCGAGGTGGGGGCCACCAGCAGGACGGGTCGCTTCAGCTCCTGCTCCACCTTGAGGTGCTGCAGGAAGGCCAGCAGCTGGACCGTTTTGCCCAGGCCCATGTCGTCGGCCAGGCAGGCCCCCTGGTCGAAGCGGTGCAGGAAGGCCAGCCAGCCCAGGCCCCGCTCCTGGTAGGGGCGCAGCTGGCCGGCGAAGCCCTCCGGGGCCGGCAGGGGATCCGGGGCCTTCTGCTGGTGGTACTGCTCCAGAACGGCATGCAGCCGTGGCCCGGCGCTGAACCGGTGCACCGGCAGCCGCATCAGGGTGTCGCCGTCGCTGGCGGTCAGCCGCAGGGCATCGTCGAGGCTGAGGCTGGGATCGGCCGCGCAGAAGCGCTCGGCGTTCTTGAGATCGCTGGGCCGCAGCTCGATCCAGGCCCCCTTGTGCTGCACCAGCGGACTGCGCTTGGCGGAGAGGCGCTCCAGGTCCCGCAAGGTGAGCGTGACCCCGCCGATCATCAGCTCCCAGCTCCACTGGAGGCTCTCCCCCAGGGAGAAGCCGCGGGAACGCTCGGGCAGCTCGGCTTCGATCGCCAGGCCCAGGCGACTGGCCAGTCCGCCGCTGAGGCTGGCCGGCAGCACCACGCCGACACCCACATCCCGCAGCAGGGCGGCGGCGGTGCGCACCAGCACGAACGCCTCGGCCGGAGTGAGCTGCATCGTTTCCGGCGCCGCCGCATCGAGACCCCGCCCGATCGGCTCGAACACCTGCAGGGCCCGGCCCAGGCCCTCCAGCAGCAGCTGGCCCGGTTCGGCCACGTCCACTTCCCCGAGCTGAAGCCGGCCGTCGCCGGCATTCCAGACGGTGCGGGCCGGCACGCGCAGGCTCGGATCGGCCTCCGCCTGCAGGGAGAAGCGCAGCTCCCAGAGCTCCCCGCCCTCCCCGGGGGTGAACAGCTCCAGGCAGGCGCGGGCCGGCGCCACGCGCCCCGCCACCGCCTCGCGCCAGTGGTGGGTGGCCACCGTCAGCCGCTCCCGCTCCTCCTCGTCCAGGTCGAGCCGGCCGGGACCGGGGCCGAGGGCCTTCTGCCAGGCCCCCAGGAGGGGATCGAGACCATCGGTGGGGGGGCGGAAGCCGGCCCGCAGCTGGCCGTCGAGCAGCGCCTCCAGCAGGCTGGCCACCCGCAGCCGGCCGCTGCCGGGGCGCCGGCAGGCCAGAGCCCCTTCCCCCTGGGCGCCGGGGGCCATGGCGCAGGTGGCCACCTGGGGCAGCCGGATGGCCAGTTCCTCCAGCCGGCGCCGGTCCCCTTCCCGGTTGAGCAGGGGCAGCCAGCGGGCCCGGTCCTCCTCCACCTGGGGTAGCCAGCGGCCGCGGGCGATCAGGCTCAGGGCCCAGCGCTCCAGATGGCTCCACCAGCGCAGATCGTCCGCCAGGCCGGGGTCGTCGCCGGAGAGGGGCAGCCCGGCGAGCCATTCGCCCGCCCCCGCCGGATCGAGGGCCAGGCCCTCCACCCGCCAGGGCCACCACTGCACCTCCTTCGGGATCGGCTCGCCGGCCTGCAGGGGCAGGCCGCTCCAGGCCGCCAGGCCTTCACTGGCCGCCTTGCGGCGGCCCCGGGCCCCCTGGCTGCGGCTGGGCAGGGTGAGCTGGGCCTCCGCCGGCCGGAAGGCCTCCGACCAGAGGCCATGGTCGTCGAGCCAGGCCCCCAGATCGTCGACGCTGAGGGACAGGGGATGGTCGGGAACGGTGCGCAGGGGGGCGACCGGAGCGGCGACCCTCCAGGTGTCGGCCCAGAGCAGCAGCCGCCCGCCGGCCCCTTCCGGCGGAAACAGCCAGGTGGCGTGCAGCAGGCTCATGGCCGCAGGGCGGGCAGGAGGCGCTGGGCGGCCTGCAGCACCAGGGCGCTGCCGATGAGGGGCAGCCAGAGCGGCAGCCAGCCCCGCACCAGCTCCACCACCCCGCCGATCGCCCCGCTGCCCAGGGGCTGGTGCAGGAGGGACTGGATCGTCGGGACCGGCAGGGCCAGGGAGCTGTCCGCCACGGGCCCGCCGAGGCTGCGGATGCCGCAGACCGCCCCCACCAGGCCGGCGGCAAGGTGGTCGTCATCCGGATCAACACGCTGGAGGTGGAAGGCCAGCAGGCCGTAGAGGAAGCCGCAGCCCGCTGACCGCAGCCCGCTCTCCAGGCCGGCAGCCAGGCCGATCAGGGCAGCGGCAAGGCCGCCCGACAGCGCCCACGACAGGGACTGAAGCCGCAGACGGGCACGGGAATCGTCGGACGCCTGGGTCAACGGCAAGGCCATGGCGATGGCCCGATCATGCCTGGCCACCGGCAGGCCCACTTTATTGAGTGGGGCTGAGTTGTCCAGCCGGCCACCCAGCTCGACCCGGCCAGCATGACCCGCCTGCCATGTCTCCTGTCGCCCGGCAGGGCCCTGCTCCGGCAGATCCTCTCCCACCACATCACCGTGCGGGTGCTGGCGCTGATGGGCACCTGCGGCACATACGACTTCGCCGGGCAGTGGCTCCACGACGTCGGAATTCCGGCCAGGAGCGGGGTCGCCGGCGGCGTCCTGGCGGTGATCCGTGGACGGCTCGGCATCGCCACCTCTTCCCCGTCGCTCGACGGCTTCGGCAACAGCGTGCGGGGGCTGCAGATTCTGGCGCCCCATCGCAATGATGTGCGCATCATCCACGTCCAGGTGGTGCTCGATATCGGCGGCAGTGAGCCGCTGGCCGGCGGTTTGGGCGGCTCAGCCATCACGTTGGCGTCCTCATTCCCGATCTGGCCCACGTGAGCGAGTGTCCGTTGGAATCCTCGGGGCTGCTGGATCGTCAGCTCCGTGGTCCTCCCCGCCGCCCGATGCGGTGGCCACCGACCTGAGCGGGGATCCCCGCGACGAGCTGTTCCTGGTGCGGTCCGCTTCGTTCGACATCGCCCTCGACATCAAGACCGGCGATGGGGTCTGCCATCCCACTGCGACATGGGCGCCAAGCTCAGCCAGACCAGCGTCCAGCTGACGCTGATGGAGCACCACTGAAGCCGCCGGGCCGCCCCGGCCCCCGGCGCTGGGCGATCATGCCTGTCCCAGCACCTCTGCCTGCGTCGTCGTGATGGCTGCCGACCCCACCCCCCCCCGGCCCCGCAGCGGCGCCGAGATCCGGGAGGCCTTCCTGGCGTTCTACGAAGCGCGGGGGCACCGGAGGATGGCCAGCGCCTCCCTCGTGCCCGACGACCCGACGGTTCTGCTCACCATCGCCGGCATGCTGCCGTTCAAGCCGGTGTTCCTCGGCCAGGCCGCGCCACCGGCGCCGCGGGCCACCAGCAGCCAGAAGTGCATCCGCACCAACGACATCGAGAACGTGGGCCGCACCGCCCGGCACCACACTTTCTTCGAGATGCTGGGGAACTTCTCCTTCGGCGATTACTTCAAGGAGGAGGCGATCGCCTGGGCCTGGGAGCTCATCACCGAAGTGTTCGGCCTTGACCCCGCCCATCTGGTGGTCAGCGTCTTCCGGGAGGACGACGAGGCCGCCGCCATCTGGCGGGATGCCGTGGGTGTCGATCCGAAGCGGATCGTCCGCATGGACGAGGCCGACAATTTCTGGGCCTCCGGCCCCACCGGCCCCTGCGGCCCCTGCTCTGAGATCTACTACGACTTCCACCCCGAACGGGGCGACGACGGCATCGATCTGGAGGACGACAGCCGCTTCATCGAGTTCTACAACCTGGTGTTCATGCAGTACAACCGCGACGCGGCCGGGGCCCTGACGCCCCTGGCCCGCCGCAGCATCGACACCGGCATGGGTCTGGAGCGCATGGCCCAGATCCTGCAGCAGGTGCCGAACAACTACGAGACCGACCTCATCTATCCCCTGATCGAGGCCGCCGCCGCGTTGGCGGGGGTCGACTACCGCAGTCTCGACGGCCGCGCCCAGACCTCCCTCAAGGTGATCGGCGACCACAGCCGGGCCATCACCCAGCTGATCGCCGACGGCGTCACCGCATCCAACCTGGGCCGGGGCTACGTGCTGCGCCGACTGCTGCGCCGAGTGGTGCGCCATGGCCGGCTGCTGGACATCGATCGCCCCTTCCTGGAGGCCATGGGCGAGGCGGCGATCGCCCTGATGGCCCCGGCCCATCCCCTGCTGCCGGAGCGGCGTGGGCTGATCCTGGCCGAACTGGTGCGGGAGGAGGCCCGCTTCCTCGACACCCTGGAGCGGGGCGAGAAGCTGCTGGCCGAGGTGCTCGCGGCCCGGCCGGAGCGCATCAGCGGCGAGGCGGCCTTCGAGCTCTACGACACCTACGGCTTCCCGCTGGAGCTCACCGAGGAGATCGCCGAGGAGCACGGCCTGACGGTGGATCTGGAGGGCTTCGAGGCGGCCATGGAGCGCCAGCGGCAGCGGGCCAAGGCGGCGGCCGTGAGCATCGACCTCACCCTGCAGGGGGCGATCGAGCAGGTGGCCGGCGCCCTGGAGCCCACCGACTTCCGCGGCTACGAGGCCCTCGACCAGGCGGCCTGCGTGCTGGCCCTGGTGGTGAACGGCGAACCGGCCACCGCGGCCGCCGCCGGAGATGCGGTGCAGATCGTGCTCGACAGCACCCCCTTCTACGGCGAATCCGGCGGCCAGGTGGGCGACCGGGGCGTGCTGCTGGCCGGAGAGGGGGGTGGCGGTGTCGAGGCGGGGGTGATCGTGGCCATCGAGGCGGTGAGCCGCAACCGCAGCGTGTTCGTGCACAGCGGCCGGATCGAGCGCGGCCACCTGGCGGTGGGCGATGTGGTGCAGGCCCGGGTGGACCGCAGCTGCCGCCGCCGCGCCCAGGCCCACCACACCGCCACCCACCTGCTGCAGGCGGCCCTCAAGCAGGTGGTTGACGACGGCATCTCCCAGGCGGGATCCCTGGTGGACTTCGACCGGCTTCGCTTCGATTTCCACTGCCCCCGGGCCCTGACACCGGCCGAACTGGAGCAGGTCGAGGATCTGGTCAATGGCTGGATCGCCGAGGCTCACCCCCTGGAGGTGGCGGAGATGGCCCTGGAGCGGGCCCGGGCCGCTGGGGCCGTGGCCATGTTCGGGGAGAAGTACGGCGAGACCGTGCGGGTGGTGGATGTCCCCGGCGTCTCGATGGAACTGTGCGGCGGCACCCATGTGGCCAACACCGCCGAAATCGGCCTGTTGCGCATCGTTTCCGAGACGGGGGTGGCGGCGGGCATCCGCCGCATCGAAGCGGTGGCGGGTCCCGCCCTGCTCCCCTACCTGCGGGAGCGCGACCGGGTGGTGCGCGAGCTGGCCGACCGCTTCAAGGCCCAGCCCGGTGACATCCTCGAGCGGGTTGCCCTTCAGGCCGAGGAGCTCAGGTCCAGCCTCAAGGAGCTGGCGGCGGCGCGGGGGGCCCTGGCGGCGGCCAAGGCCAGTGCCCTGGCGGAGCGGGCCGACGCGCTCGGCACCCATCGGCTGCTGGTGGAGCGCCTCGATGGCGTCGATGGTGCGGGCCTCCAGGAGGCGGCCCAGCGCCTGCAGCAGCAGCTCGGCGAGGGGGCGGCGGTTGTGCTCGGCGGCCTGCCGGACCCGGGGGAGCTGGGCAAGGTGATCCTGGTGGCGGCCTTCGGCACCGCAGTGGTGGCCGCCGGCGTCAAGGCGGGGGCCTTCATCGGCGGTATCGCCCGCCTCTGCGGCGGCGGCGGCGGCGGCCGGCCGCAGCTGGCCCAGGCGGGCGGCCGCGACGGTGCCGCCCTCGATGGGGCGCTGGCGGAGGCGCGAAACCGGCTGGCCGCCCAACTGGGCGGTGCCTGAAGCTCAGAAGTGGTGATTCACCCTGGTGTAGAGCCCCTGGCCCGCCGCGATGCCGGCCACGGCCAGTTCCTGGCGCTGGCTGATGCCGAGGCCGCCGGTGAGGCTGAGGGCATCATGGGGCTGCTGCCGCCTCTGAGCGTTCAACAGCCGCGACAACGTGCTGGAGGCGATGCGGCGGGTTGCAAGCGGCGCCGAGGGGGTGAGGTCTGAGGAGTGTCTGTCACGATCACTCCAGTGGCACCGCCCGGCAGAGGCTCCAGAAGGGAGGGAGTCCGCTGCAGGCTTCCGGGAGGGGCGGAATCGCAGGAGCGACCACTCCCTCTCCCCCAAGGCTGATGGTCTGCATGGCGGCGAACCAGTCGGTGGTGCTGAGGCCTTCACCAGCAGGTCCCTGGGGGAGGTGACGAGCGGCATGGGCAAAGGCGCGCTGCAGCCCGATGCCGTTGCTGTCGGTGAAGGCGAGCAGGTCGCGGCCGAGGGCGGGGCAAATCACAGAGAGATTCGCCCAGGCCTGCAGGTTGAACAGGTGCTCGTGGCGCAGGGGCGCGTCCGCCGAAGAAGAGCGGGGCGAGCCGTCGGGGCGGAACTGCCGATCCAGCAGGCCGGGGAGGTTGTCGAATACCTGGGCAGCCACATTCCTGCGCCCGCGGAAGGCGGCGATGGCCAGCATCAACAGGTGATACCAGGTGCAGGCGGGGCTGCCGCTGTGATCGCGCAGAAACGCACCACTGTCGTCGGCTAACCAGGTGAGGAAGGCATCGAACCACTCATCGAGCTGCTGACTTTCCGCGCTCGAGAGCCTGCCGGAGCGCGACAGCAGCGTGATGGCATCGAGCAGGGGATAGAGATCACGGAAGTCGATGGCCGCGTCGAGCACGTTGCGGCTCGGATCCACGGCGGAGAGGCGGGAGTAGGCGCCATCGGGAATCATCGCCGTGGCCGGATCGATGAACCAGGTGCGCACCAGGCGGTGGGCGTGCTCGAGGGAATCCGCGCTGCCATTGAGATGGCCGTCGAGGGCGAGCGCGCAGACGCAGTCGATCATCAGCTGCAGGCGGGCGCGGTCGTAGTGCTGGGCCACGTCGCCGCAGGCGGGGCCATGGCCGGCGAGCAGGGCGAAACGGTCGAGGGCGCTCTCGCTGCCGGCCAGGCTCTGCCAGTGCGGCACGGCGTTGACGTAGCTGCGCGCCTGTGTCCCCGGGAGGGATTCCGGCTTGTCGATGACACTGAGCGGCGGCACGGCGCGGGCGTTGGCGGCGATCGCAGCAAGGCCGGGGGTGGGGGCACTGCCGCTGACGAGCCCCGTCCAGCAGCGCAGGGGCTGGCGCTCAAGCGCTTCTCCCACAAGCCGCATATCGGTCCTGCGGGCGACGAGTCGAATCGTGTGCCGCCATGGGCCGGGATCATCGAGCGGAACCGGCGGCAGGCGGAAGGTCCAGCCCACCTGCACAAGCTGCGCGCGATCCTCCACCGGCGTGGCATCGAGGGCCTCCCAGGGGCAGGGCCAGCCGGACTCCGAGCCGGCAAGAACGACCATGGCGAGGCGGTGCGGCAGATCCCACTCCGCGCCGGCTGCCTCGCGCAGATGGGGATTGAAGGTCGCGAGGGCACCGCGGGCGAACGCGAGCTGGAGCCCCCCGGGGTCGAGGGGAGGTTCCTCAATCCGCTCCAGCAGCGCCTGGCTGTCCTCCAGCGACGACGAGGGCACGGCGATGTAGGCGAGCTGGGGCATGTCCAGCAAGGGGCGGATCACCTCCCAGGCACGCGCCGTGAGGAAGCAGTCGCCATCCCAGGGGAACACCCAGCGGGCGTCCGCGGCCGCCTGATGCAGAACATGGTTGAGAGCGGCGTTGCGGTCAAAGAGATAGAGGCTCTTGCGGCGGGAGAGGTAATCGAGCACCCTGTTCTGGTCCTCGTCCGGCAGGTGGGGGAAGGAAGGACTCCAGGGGTGCTGCTCCTGTGGCAGCGAGCCGTCGTCTGTCCAGCAGGCTGCGTAGGCTCCGGCATCGAAAGGGATCTCGCTCCAGGTCTGGCGATGCTGTTCGAGCAGGTCAACCAGCAACTGACGCTGATCGGAGTCGGCAATGCGGTGGAGCAGCCAGCGCTTTCCCAGGCCCGGCAGCTCCGGTTCGTGTTCAAGCACGAACCGGAGCTGCCGCAGGGTGGTGCCCTGCGGCCGCAGCGGAGCGCCGTCGTTGCCGAGGATGCGGGCAAGGATCGCCATCGGCCGGAGCTGGCCGCGGGACGGTGCCGCAGTGGCGACCGTCCCGCTCGGGGGTGGAAACAGCTGGCGCAGGGCGGAACGCAGGCGGCGGGCAGACATCGAGCGGGGGCTACCGACGGGACTGGTTTCAGGGGACGGAGAGGAGGCGGGCCCGGTTGCCGTTGATCACCTCCGCCTGTCGTGTCGGGGAGAGAGGGGGCTGCTCCGGCGGGGGAGGCTGAAGCATCGGTTCCACCCTGCCGGCCGGCTGAGCCCGGGCGACCAGAAAGTCGTGCTCCAACTGCTCCTGCAGCTCCAGCATCTGCCGCTGCAACAGCTCAGCGCGCTCCTTCTGCCGCCGGAGTTGTTCCTCGAGGGCCCTGACCTCAGCGCCGGTGCCTGGGGAAAGGGGAGGTTCGGCAGCGACCTCGGCCGCTGGGCAGGGCGGCCGATCCACCAGGTCCTGCCGCAGCGTTTCGGCTTCCTGCCGCAGCGCCTCGATCTCCTGGCGAAGTTCCATCTTTTCCAGGCGCAGGTTGGCGGCCTCCTGAGCGGCCTGATCGCGATCAGCCTCCAGCTGCCCTCGATACCGGAGGCCGTCCTCCCGTTCAGCGATGAGCTCGCCACGATCCTGTTCCCAGCCGGCGCGCTCCGCGTCAAAAGTCCGCTCTGAAGCGTGGAGCGCACCCTGCACCCGCGCCAGCTCCCGCTGCAGCAGCTCCATGTCCCGGCGCAGACCCTCCGCCTGCTGGCGCTGGCGCTCCGCCTCCTCGCCCGCCTGCTCGCGCTGGGCCTCCTGCTCCTGGCGCCCGCGGATCGCCTCGTCCCGCTGATGGCACAGCCGCTCCACCTCAGCCTGCCAGTTCTGACGCTCCAGCTCCCGCGTCGCCTGCTGCACCGCCAGCTCCCGCTGCACGAGCTCCATGTCCCGGCGCAGACCCTCCGCCTGCTGGCGCTGGCGCTCCGCCTCCTCGCCCGCCTGCTCGCGCTGGGCCTCCTGCTCCTGGCGCCCGCGGATCGCCTCGTCCCGCTGATGGCACAGCCGCTCCACTTCAGCCTGCCAGTTCTGACGCTCCAGCTCCCGCGTCGCCTGCTGCACCGCCAGCTCCCGCTGCACGAGCTCCATGTCCCGGCGCAGACCCTCCGCCTGCTGGCGCTGGCGCTCCGCCTCCTCACGGACCTCGTCCGCCTCGTGCTGCCACTGCCGCAGGGTCTCCACCCGCTCCGTCTCCAGTTCCTGGATCCGGTCGGCCTTGGCTGCCAGCTCCTGGCTCCTCGCCTGCCGCAGGGTCTGCAGCTCGGAAGTCAGCGCTTCTGCCCTGGCTTCCAGTCTCTGGAGATGCTTCTCTCCGAGCTCGCGCAGATCACGGTAGTGAACT
Organism: Microcystis elabens FACHB-917; assembly: GCF_014698445.1. Taxonomy (GTDB): domain Bacteria; phylum Cyanobacteriota; class Cyanobacteriia; order PCC-6307; family Cyanobiaceae; genus Cyanobium; species Cyanobium elabens. The sequence goes on along the minus strand of NZ_JACJSZ010000004.1, from coordinate 51,496 downwards.
TCCAGAGCATCGAGGCTTTCCTGGAGCGTCAGCAAATCCACCCACCTAAGCTCCAGAAAGATGTTATACAGTCCCCTGGATTCCGGCCGGTCATTGCCCAACCAGCTCTCCCTTCTCGGGGTGGCGCTGCCGGCGTGGCCTGGAGAAATGGAGACGACGGCAGGAGGCAGCCCTGTCGACGTGGTGCAGGGTCTGGCTTATGCGGATGGGATGCGGCAATGGCGCCGGCAACTGATGCGGGCGGACGAGAGCACCCGCAGCTTGGTGAGCGGCTTTCTGGCCCACCGGCTTGAGGTGGAGCCCTTTCGGGGCTGGGACGGATGGGTGGCCGTCGTGATCCTCTCCGACCTGCGGGAGCAGGAGAGCCTCGAGGGTCTGATGCACAGCGGCGCCGGCCTCTGCCCCGATGTGCTCTCGCCGTCGCAGCTGATCGGTGCCGCGCTGAGCCTGATCGAGGATCGGCAGATCAGCGCGGGGGCCCTGGTTCTCAGCTGGCTGCGGCAACACACGATCACGACGGAGGCCTGGCGCCTCGCTCTGGCGGAGACGATCCTGAGCAGGCAGGGCGAGAACGTTCAGAGCCAGCCCCGACCGGAGAATTCGCCCGGCCAATGGCTGGAGGCCGTACAGAACCGGACGCGGGTGGTGGGGCTGCTTCAGGCATTGGTCCGGGACTCAGAGGAGTCGGCCGTCCCGCCGTTTGCGGCCCTGAAGAACCTGTCCAACTCCCTGCACGGCGAGGAGCGACAGAGCGCCCAGCGGCCGGACGCGGGGGCGCTGATGGTCTGGATCGCCGAGGGAAACAGGCGCATCCAGACCGGTGACAGGGAGGGGGGCTATCGGCTGCTGCGAGATCTCCTCGATCCCGCCGTCCTGCAGCCACCGGCCGGGGCGGATGGGAACGCCTGGCACCAGCTGGTCATCAACGCCGCGTCCCGGTCGGTGGGGGGCTCCATACGGCTCGCCCTGATCGAGAGCAAGTCCCTGCCCAGAACGGGACATCACCATCTGCGCCAGCTCCTGCAGAGCGCCCACGGAAACGGTTTCTCCTGCTGCGAGCTCTACCAGGAGCCCGGTTGCTGCCGGAAGATGCCTTGCAATGCCGAGCCCTGGTGGAGCCAGGCCCGCAGGTTGGGTCACGACCATGTGCGCCTGATCAAGTCGCATGATTTCAGCCTCACCGACCCGACTTACCACACGCTGGCCGGCGTGGTGAGACTGGTCCAGGTCCGCAGACCCTTCCCTCTATTGGCGAGCTGGCTCGAGTTGAAGCATCTCCATGTGAATCGGGAGATGCTTGAACGTCACGGCATCGATCCGAAACGGATTTATCTCTATCACGAAGCAGCACTTGTCGAAAGCAGCTGGAGGCTTATCGATGAATTCGGCACCGCGATGAAACCCGATCTGGCCATGCAATGGCTGGGCGAAAAAACCACCTACATCATCGGCTTCCTGAACAAATGGCTGCCCATGTCCAGTCCCCTGCCGGCTGTCATCGGCCCAACAAGCGGTACCTTTCTCCTGCGCTACGAGGACCTCGGTATCCAGAGCACCGTGCTCCGCTCGATCGGTGGCTTCGAGCCCGAGACGGAACCTGCCGATGCGAGTGCGACATGCTATCGGCCTCGAGGGGGCAACCATCTGCGGCGGAGCTCCCAGCGGATCAGCGCCCTGCTCAACCAGCTCGAAACCGACCTCATGGACTGCGAAGCGGTGATTCTCCGGGAGACGGCACGCTGGCAGCACCTGCTCGGTTACAGCCCAGCGATCGCTGGGACCTGACGCCGCCAGAGCCTCACAGGTTGCTCAGTATGGACTGAAAGCCCTGCAGACAACGGTTGATCTCCAGATGACGACTCAGGCAAAGTTGAACCAGGTAGCGATGGCCCTGCAGAACCCGATCCACAAACGATGCCTCGGCGAGCCATTCACACAGCTCATCAAATGATTCGTAGAATAAAGGATAGTCGACCCCCAGATACTCCTCACCAGCGGGATGGCGCTCAAGAAGCACGGGAGTGCAGCGAGTAATGCATTCAATCAGGGAGTTATTGGCACTCGTATCGTAGAGCGGAAGCAGTACGACGCTCTCACACAACAAGCAATCATACTGGTGATCAGTGAGCCTGGAAGTCAGGAAGACATCGGGACTCAGCGAAACGTCGTTAATGGCGGCGTCAAGCTGCAGCGCCTGCTTCTGGCGAGGGGTATTGATGCCAACCTGAAAGGCTTCGATCTCAGCAGGCCGAATCGCCATCAATCGATGGATGAGATGATGCCTGCGCAGCCAGAAACCCAGCTGCACAAGCCTCAGGCGTCCGGAAGAGCGCAGTCGTTCAAGGAACTGTTCCGGCATGAAGCGGGGGACTTCATAGGGGGCCGGATGCAGCAAGGAGAAGGCGGGCGATCCAGGGAGAATCTCCTCATGCATGAAGTTCCGCAGATGCGTGCTGAGAGCAATTGTGGCCACGCATGTAGCCATGATCTCCATCAATCGAGGCTCCGTGAGCAGACGCCTGAGCTGATGAGTGCGCGACTGGATCGCAGGCACATGAGGGGGCAAGTGAAAAATACCGACCCATGGCTTATGGGGAACGAGAATATCGTAATAGCGACTGTTAAAACCTTGAAACAGCAAATTCTGTTCTGCGAAGCTGAGCATCATCAGAGGCGCACTGTCAGCATGAAAGCGCTTCATCAATTCCACCACGACCCAGTTCCAGCCATGGCGGTGATAGCCGAAGTTGACGCCTGAATCAGCGGCAAAGTCAATCATGCCTGGAACCCACCAGGCTCACGGGGAAGAAACGGTCGAGCTGAGCCTGCTTCTCCGCGGAGAGCCGAGCGTAACGAGCATGGTGCAGTCGCCAATACACGGAAACCATGCCCTGCCGGTTGAACGCAACAGCCTCACTCCATTTTGAGTCTTTCCATGGCATGTCATCTCCATAATGAAAGGTCAGACGACTTGTGGCAATCTCGCCAAAGGGATCCGAGCGAAAGATCATATTCGCAAGAACAGGTCTCATCACGAAGCCGAACCCGACCAAATGAGAGCCTTCATTGAGATCCATGTCATCGTAACAAGCTCGTGTCAAGCAGAAAAAATCATGGCCAGGATGTTGATGTCCCACGACAGCGAAGGATTCCTGAATTGGTCGATCCAGAAGTGACTCGCCTAGGGTTTCGCGATTGATGACAAAAGAAGCCTTGCGGTTGTGCCGATGGATCAGATCAATACCAAGATAGGCATGGGGCCGCAAGCATATATCGGTGTTTGAAATGAGAATCAGACATTCTCCCTGATCCACAGAGCCACAGACCTGAGCGAGCATGGCGCGAACACCGGCACCGAAGAACGTATCCGTCAGCGAAGGGTTGGAGCGGCCATGCAGGAATGGATAGCGGCCAGGATCCCCCTCAGTCAGGACCAATTCATGCCGGCCACTGAAACCGGTAGCAGCCAGCAGAGATTGAAGGTAGTGGAGGTCATCCTGATCACCCAGGAAGACATGGATCACGTCAATACCCACCGAGGCGGCAAAGCCAGCAGCCAAATGCAGCGATTCCAGAGTGCGCCGCTGAACGCGATCATTCTCCTGGGAGCCGACGAAGAAATTGAGGAGGTGAACAATTCTCATTGAAACTCTGCAAAACCGATCGACTCAAGAAGCTCCATGTCATAGCGCTCAAAGTAGGCGTGCCGTATCTTGCCAGGGAAACAGTCCCGTCGATAGACACGATTCACGTAGTCGCTGATAGCACGCACATGAGAATCAGCGCCAAGCCGCCCCAACAGCAACTGGCAAGCCAGAACATATTCATCAACGGAACAGGAAATGTCAAAAATAAACTCGGCGATGCGCACCATCTGATGATCAATGACCGCATTGACGTAGCATATTTTAGCAAGAAAGCTAAAGAAAGAAGGGGGAATAGCCCTAGATCGATAGAGGCCGGAGTACTGCGTATAATGATGCTGAAAAAGCAGACTCACACCCCATGGATCTCTGAACTCACGGGAGAAGAGATTGAAACTGCGGGTGGCGGAATACAGACGTAGAAAACTGATCGCGATCTGGATGGAGGGGCGCTTCGTGTAAGCGACAATCGCCGGCACACCCACGATCAATGGCAGCGCCCGAGGTAAGACAAAAGCGGCCCGGTTGAAGCAAGCAAAGACGTTCTTGCGCAGATGGCAGGCCAGGAGGGGGAGACTCTCAAAGTACCTGCGAACCGAATCGGACAGGTCTAGAGGATGGTAGTAACCCATGTTCTGCACAATGTAATCAGGCAGGCTAGCGGGATAGTTGTAATAGTCATCCAGGCCACGGCTATCAATATGTTCCAACCAGGGACTATCGGTCAGGGAATGGCCAAGGCTGGCGTGATGCTCCCGGTCGATGAGCAGATTCATCTTCGGATGAAATGGCTCATAAAAACAGACATTATCGGGGCATTGACGCATGGCATCAAAAAAGAATGTCGAGCCACTGCGGAACATGCCGTTAGCGAGCACGAGCTGGGCTGTCACGACAGCTCCAGCCGGGCCGTATCAGCCTCCAGGGCAGACAGTGCTGTGCTGATCGCACTGGAGGGCTGGGATGAATCACCAGCGGCGAGAGCCCGCAAAATGCGGATCTGTGACTCCGTAAGGCGAATCGGCACATCCGGCTCACTAGGGGTAGGCCCCCCGCCATCCGCATAGAAACGCTCACTCAAAGCCGCGAGATACTCACTGAAACCGATGGCAGTTTCGGCTGGAGGCTCAGTGCCTCTGATGTGCAGCCAGGCCTCAAGGGAGAGCAGCAGGGATTCCCGGAACATATTGGCCTGCCATCGGGGACTGGAGGCGAAGGTCTTGAGCTCGCCCAGCTCCTGGCAACTGAGATCACGGAGAATATAAACATGAAAATGATCGGTTACGTTGCTGTCCAGGCCAGCACTATCAGCCTTCTCAATCGCGGTAAGCGCCAGCTGATAGCGACACATCCTAGGTGCCGCGAGCTTCTCAAGAATATAAGCCGCTGTCAGAAAGTCATTGAGATTTGATATGGCCTTAAGAACCCTGCGGATGAGCACAGAGACCATCTCTTCATCATGCCGAGAGGTCAGTGAAACCCACTCAGACAGGCACCTCAGGCTGAACATCTTGAGGCGATCATTGTCCGCCATTCTCACGGCGACTTCGACGAGCTCAGCCGATGCATAGCCGGTGATCTGACTGACGCAGAGCAGAGCCAGCAAGTCTTTGTGAGAACAGTCCTGCTGCAAGATGCCGTTGATGAAAGCGGCAGCCTGATCGGAACGGAAGCCGATCGGATAAAGGATCGGCCCAAGATAGGCGGTGCCAAAGTCACGCGAAACCCAGTCGACGAAAGCCAGCCATTCCGGATCTGTGATGTCGACACTCTCGACCAGAGAAAGCTCTGCCTCGGTGAGCAATTCGACGGAAAGACTGAGCCCCTCCAGCAGCAGAGACTGGAAGCAGAATTGCAGCATTTCGTGCAGTTCCTGCAGCCGCCAGGGGGGCAGAGAGCGGGTGGTGAAATAGGAAAGCGCCGCATGAAAGCGGCCAACGTCGATCAGGCTGCGCACCAGATCGACATCCAGAGGTTTCGTATTCGCAGGAACAGAAATCAGCGGCTGTTGTGCCGACCTCGTCACCATGGCTCCTCCTGCGGTGGTGTGCCCCATCGCGGCACAGAGCAGCCTAACCGGACTGACCGGAAGGACCACGCGGCTGCCCTCAACCAATACTGACGGGGTAGTAGCGGCCCGGGGCGTGGGCATAGGCGAAGAACACCTCGGGATCCACCCGACCGATCGCCTCGATCCGGCGCGGCGGCACGTATGCATACAGGCCCCAGTAGCGCTCGCCGTCCGGCGGGTAGGCCACGGGATCGGGATCGGTGTGGGTGGCCAGGCAATCCTCGGAGGGATTCCAGAGGCTGAAGCCATGGGCCACCAGCGCGGCTGCATAGAGGTGCTCACAACCCGCCACCCCTAGGCGGATGGCCCGCAGCTGATCCAGCAACAAAGGGTCGGGACGCTGCTGCGCCAGCAGCCAGGCGTCCTGGCTCTGCAGGGGTTCGATTCCCGCCGGGTAGGAGCCGTCCCGTTCGCGGCGGGTGAGACAGATCGCCCAGTCCGGCCGCGTCACGGCGGCCGCAGCCCGGCCGATGCTGTCGTCGAAGATGATGTCGCTGTTGGCGAACAGCAGATGGGTGGGGCTCGCGCCCGGTTTGACCGGCTCGACCTCCAGCAACCCGAGGAAGTCGGCGTAGGTGGCCCGACGGTGCAGCGGCACGAAGCGCACCCCCGGCCGTTGCCAGGGCGGCTCACAGCCATCCAGGAAAATCGTGGCCCGTGTCACGAACCGCAGCCGCAGGTTGCTTTCCAGATCGGCGAGCAGACGCGGCCCATCGGCCTGGCGCCGCGGCCGGAAGAGCTGGGTGGCGAAGTGCAGGCGGGGCGGGGTGACAGCACTCATCGGGCGGAGGCGGGGAAACCATGGCGCCGAAGCCCCTCCTCCACCCTGCCGCACAGTTCCAGCAGGTCGGTCTCCAGACCGGGCAGCTTCGGTGGCGAGGAGGAAAGGAGAGCCTCGGGCGATCGTTCTGCCCCCGCGACGATCGCCTCGATCAGAGTGCGGAGCGGCGCGAACAACCGCTCAAGGGTCGCCGTCTCGGACCCGGAGAACGCGCCAACGGTGCCGGAGGCCTTCTCCCCCACGCCAGACGCCCACCCGGGCTGAAGGCTCGGCAGCACAGGCGCCAGACACCCCCGCTTCCACGGCTCCTCATGCAGCAGCCGGCCGGGCAGCGCTTCCAGCTCCCGCCGCCAGCCCTCCTCGTGCACCCGGTTGACCCAGGACTGAGGGGCGGCCTCCAGCGGTTCAAGGGCAAGGTAAGGATTGGGCTCCAATCCCAGCCAGGCACACACCGCTTCGATCTCCTCCTGCGGATGGGCCACCAGGCGCGCGTGGCTCACCAGCAGCAGCTGCCCCACCGGCGCCGCCTGCAGCGGCGTGGCCAGCGACTGCAACCAGATCCGGCAATGGTTCTCCAGGGCCTGATCTGGGAAGCGCCAGGCCTCGGGATGGCGGGCGATCATCCGTCGCACCGAGGCGATCTGCTCCAGCGGATCACGCAACATCAGCACAGCGCAGTGCTCGGGCAGGCACTGGAACAGCACATCGGCCACCAGGGGCAGGGTGCAGGAGCGATCCAGCACGCTCACCTGCCCATAGGCGCGGGCGAAGACCATCGCCTCCGGTGGGGTGAGCGCCTGCACGGCCCGGAAATAGGCCTCCAGCAGGGTGTAGCTGCGATCCGTACGCAGGGCCTGCTCCAGGCCGCGGGGCCGGGCATCGAAATCCTTGACGCGGCAATCAGGCGGCACCGGCTCGGCGAGCAGCTGCCGCAGCCGAGCGCCGTCGTGACGGGCCCGCACGTCAGCACCGAAACGCTCGACGCACTGATAGAGGAAGTGGTTCTCCGGGATCCCCTCGAAGCCGAGATGACGGCAGAGCAGGCCCTGCAGCAGGGTGCCGCCGCTGCGGGCCGGCCCCAGGATCGTCACCAGATTGATGCGGGGCTTGTCGGGGCCAATCCCCTCAGCACCGGCGTACACAGGGGTGGTGCTGCGTCGGCGGAAGGCCTCGGCGGCCTCCTCCCAGGCGGCGGCGGGCTGGAGTGCCAGGAACTTGGCATTGCGGGGAGGCAGCAGACCGGCCGCCAGAAAGTGACCGGCGTACCAGGTCTCGAACAACAGCGTCGGTGCATCCGTCCAGCCGCAGCGGTGGCGGGCCATCAGCTGCTGGAACACCACGCGGTCGCAGAGGGGGGCATAAAGCCGCGGCATCTGGGCCCACAAGGCAAGGCTGCTGAACGCCGGCTCGAACAGCACCATGGCGCTGGTGTCGGCATGGCGGTGGCTGCGCTCCTCCTCGGGCAGCTGGGTGAGCCGGCGGCCATCGGGGAAGACGATGTGGCGGCCGCTGAACACCACGTCGTAGCCACCGCTGGCCTGGGTGTCGATCACGCGGCGCAGGTGATCGGGAGCCAGCCAGTTGTCGGCGTCAAGCAAGGCGATACAGTCGAATCCCTCGTTCATCGCCGCCAGCGCACCGAGGCTGCGGGGAGTGTTGCCATTGTCGGCGTGGCTGCACCCCAGCACGATAGAGCGGCAGTCCCAGGCGGCCATCTCGGGATGGCCGGGGCCGTCAGCCACCAGAAAGTGGGTACAGGGCCTCTCCTGGGCCAGCACGGAGTCATGGCAGCGCCGGATCATCTCCAGCGGCTCACTGCAATACGGAGTGATCACGGCCACCTGCCAGGGATGGGGATCGGGGGGCGACGGGGCTTCCGGGGACGGAGCAACGATGGGCGAGGGGGGCTCCGGCAGCCCCAGGGCCTGGCAGTAACGGCGCAGCCAGTCGGCCGGGGGGAAGCCGGGCGCGTCATCGGGCAGGCGCTCGAAGCGGTGTACTCCGTTGCGGGCGATCCAGAGGCGTTTGTCGACGGTGTTCGAGCCGTGACCGATGCAGGTGAGAGTGCGGGCCGGATCGAGGCGCAGCAGCGGCGTGGCGAACTCCTCCAGGAACGACACCTCCTCGGCCTGCCACGCCTCTGGATCGAAGCGATGGCCGGCCTCCACATAGGAGCGGCGGTAGGCCAGGCTGTTGGCCGTGGCGTCGTTGACGTGGAACGAAGGGGTGAGCCAGCGGCTTCCCTCCGGCAGCAGCAACAGGGGCATGCGCGGACAGCCCGCCACCTCGCCCTCGCCGGTCATCAGCACCGCCACGGCCTCCGGTACGCGGCTGGGGGGGTAGTAGTCGTCGTCATCCATCAGGACCATCAGCTCGCTTCCGGCGCGCTGATGGCAGAGGTTGCGCTTGGCCCCCAACGGCAGCCGCTCCTGCAGCCGCACGTGGTGCACAGCGATACCGGCCGCTCGCACCGCAGCCAGATCCGGGACGGGCGCGGCGGCGTCCGAGTCGTCGACGATCACCCACTCCAGCAGGGAGCGGGGGTGCTCCTGCGCCAGAACGCAGGCTGCCAGCAGCTCCAACAGAGCGGGGCGGTTGTGGGTGATGGTGCAGACCGACACCCTCACAGCAGACGGAGCGGCCTGAGGCAACCCTGGCTCGCACTCCTCGCTGGTCATCGGCGTCGGAGCCGCGTGGCAGTAGGCGTTCTGAGGCTACACAGGGGCGACTTGCAGGGAAGGGGAGCCGGGCCCCAGCGGGCCCGGCTCCTTGTCGATGAGTGTTCGGCCTGGGAGCTGGCTCGTTCGCCAGGCATCGGGCCAGGCAGTGGTATGTTTTTTTAAATTGATGCGCGAAACCCAATGGGTCACTTTTCCCAGCTCAACGACGACGACGCCGAATTACTGAGCGGTGGCGCCAAGCCCGCCAATCCCTCCACCGCCTACAACGGCAGCAACTATGGCCAGTATCTGAAGTCGGGCGGTACCACCCTGCCCAATCCCGGCGGCAAGATGGGCAAGAACAAGTGAGCTGAATTCAGTTCACATCATTTTTGCTGAAAGGCGAGTCCATCTCGCCTTTTTTTATGGCTGTAGCCAATCGCTACTGCCCCACCAGAAGGCGCGTCTTGCGCAGCACAAAGCGCAGAATCGTCTCACGACGGGTGATGATGTCGGCCTGCAGCTGCATGCCCAGCTTCACCTCACAGCTCCGGCCAACTCCGCGCAGCACGGTGCGCTCCGGCTTGAGCTTCACCTCGTACAGATTCGACGACGGCGCCACTCCTTCGGTTCCATCGGCAGCCCCCCGCTGCGGAAGGGCATCCGGCGACATCGAGATCACCCGGGCCGGCAGGGTGCCGAAGTCTGGATACGGACAGCCGGCGATCCGCAGCTCGGCTCGCTGACCGGGAAGGATGTTGACGACATCCTCGCTGCGCACTTCCACCTTCACCAGCTTTTCGGCCGAGGAGGGGGTGATCACCGCCAGCATCTGGCCGGCACCGACCGTCTGCTGGGGATTCTGCACCTGCAGCTGGAAGACGATTCCCTCCACCGGCGCCCGCACGATTGCGTTGCCCAGATTGCGGGCCCCCTGCTGGGAGGAACGCTCGATCAGGGCCATCTCCTTGAGCAGTTCCGCCTCCCGGTTGCTGGCCTGGGAGCGGACTGAACCGAGGCTCTCGATCGCCTGATTCACCGTGGCGGTGGCCTCCTGCACCGTGGCGCGCTTGGCCTCGTAGAGGCTGGCGGAGGCTGCCCCCTGGCGGACCAGATCCTCATAGCGTTCCAGTTCGGAGCGGGCGAAGGCGAGGCTGGAGCGGCCCTTCTCCACCTCCAGTTCGGCCTTGGCGTAGTCGGCCTGGGCCTGCACCCGCAACGCCCGCATCTGCTGCATCAGTGCTTCACGGCTGCGGCCGGCCTGCTCCATCTCGCCACGCAGCTGGGAGCGGTCGAGGGTGACGATCGGCTGCCCCGCCTGCACCGGCTGATTGATGCGCACATCGATCGACACCACCCGCCCTTCGAAGGGGGCATTGACCAAGACCTGCTCGCCGGCCGGGCGGATGAAACCCGGCGCGCGCACCACGACGCGGTAAGGACTGACCGCCATGAACCCCACCCCAAGGGCGGCGCTGGCGACGACGGCCAGGGTGCTGATCCGCAGCCAGGGGCGGATCGAAGGAACGTAATCCTCCAGATCGAGCCTGGGCAGCAGGGCGGCCTCCCGCTGCGCAGCCGGGCCGGAGCCGTCCAGGGAGCCGGAGCGGCTGCGCACGAGCGATGCGTGCAGAGGCGACTCCGGCGCCGGCGGCGGGAAGGACTTCCGCGGCGATGAAGGCAGCGACGGCTCAGGCGGCATCGGCGGCACCCGGCAGGAAGCGTTTCAGATCGGGCGCCTTGCTCAGATCAACCTCGGCAATCGGGCCCTGGTAGCGGAGCTGGCCGTTCTCCAGATAGAGGAGAAAATCGCAGCGGGCGATCACGCTGGGCCTGTGGCTGATCAGGATTGTGGTTCGGTTGCCGCGGAACTGCAGCAGGCGGTCGAGCACCTGGCCCTCCAGCACCGGATCGAGGGCACTGGTGGATTCATCGAGGATCAGCACCGGCGGATTGCCGAGCAGCGAGCGGGCCATGGCCAGCCTCTGCTTCTGGCCACCAGAGAGATTGGCGCCGAATTCTCCCAGGGTGGTGTTGTAGCCATTGGGCAGATCGGTGACGAAGTCATCGGCCATCGTGATCTGGCAGGCCTCCACGATCGCCTCGTAGCTGGCCTGGGGCTGCACGAAGCGGAAATTCTCGATGATGCTGCGGTTGAAGAAGTGCGAATCCTGGGTCACCAGGCACACCTGTGCCCGTAGGCACTCGAGTGCCATGTCGCCCTGGGAGGCGCCTCCATAGCGGATCAATCCTGAGCTGGGTGGGTACATGCCGGCGATCAGCTTGGCCAGGCTGCTCTTGCCGCAGCCCGAGCCCCCCACCAGGGCCGTCACCTGCCCGCCCGGTAGCTGGGCGTTGATGGCGCTGATCACCTGGCGCCGGCCGGGATGGGCGTAGGAGAGCTTGCGGAGCTCAATCCCCTCCTCGCCGCTGAGCTCCACCCACCACTTCTTCTCGCGCTCCTTCTGCTCGGGCTCGGCCTCAAGCACATCGGTGAGGCGGCCGAAGACGGAGCGATCGGCCAGCACCTCCACGGCGAAGCGACTGCTCTCACGAAAGAAACCGAGCACATTCATGCCAAGACCGGCGAAGGCGAGCAGCTGGCCGATGCTGAGCTGATCGGCGAGCACGAAGGTGCTGCCATAAACCAGCAGGCCGATGTGCAACAGCGAGGCGAGCAGGTTCACCGCCCCGTCGCTGAGGATCGTGAGCTGGCTCTCCTGCCAGCTCAGGCGGGCCAGCTCGCCGAACCCACCCTGATACTCATCCCAGGCCTGCTCGCCGGCATTGGAGGATTTGAGCAGCTGGGCACCGCGGAAGAATTCCACCAGCAGTGCCTGGTTGCTGGCATTTTTATTGATCAGCTTGGCCCCGATGGCGTAGCGGCGGGGTAGAAACGCCAATTGAACAAATACCACCATCGCATAGGCGGCCAGGGCGACCAAAGTCAGCTGGGAGGAGTAAATCACCATCACGACAAGCGAGATGATGGCCAAAAACATGTCGGCGGGCAGATCGAGCAGCAGCGAACTGAACATCATGTTTACCCTGCCCATCTCGATGATGCGATTGAGGATGTCACCGCTGCGATGCGAATCAAAATAGCGCATCGGCATTTGTATCAGCTTATGCCCGTACTCCAGCAACAGCGAAAGCTCCAGTCGTTCGAAGAAGTAGCTGGAGATCTTGCGCTCCAGAAAATCAACGATCTGCCGAAAGATATAGAGAGCCACCATGCCGATCGCCAGTACCCCGAGCAGCTGCACATCGCGGCGCACCAGGATGTCGTCGGTGAGCACCTGCATCAGCAGCGGGATGCCCAGGCCGATCAGGCCCACCACGGCGTTGAGTGCCATCGCCCGGGCCACCAAACCCCCGTAGGGCCGCGCCAGCCGCAGCATGCGGAAGACGAAATGGAGCTTGCTGCGATCGTCCGGCTGCTGCATCAGCCGGGCCATGTCCGGCTCCAGGGTCAGCAGCACGCCGTCGCCCCAGTCTTCGAGGAAACGACGACGCGACAGCCGCAGCACCCCCTCGCCGGGGTCGGCGATCACCACACTGCGGGCCTGCACGGCATGGAGCACAACCCAGTGATTGCCCTTCCAGTGGAGGATCGCCGGCAATTCGATCTGGTGCACGTCGCGGAAGAAGGTGTCGTCCACGTCGGTGCGCAGGGCCCGGCAGTGAAAGCCCAGCTCATCGCCGCCGCGGCGCAGGCCGAGCAGGGTGGTGCCCTGATGGCCAGTGCCCACCAGCTGGCGCACCAGCGGCATCGAGACCTTCTTGCCGTAATGACGCGCCACGGTGGCCAGGCAGGCGGCGCCGCACTCCTCTTCGCTGTTCTGCTTGACGCAGGCGTAACGGGCGTAACGACGCATCCGCGCCTGACGTGCTTTTGACCATGCTAAGAGCCTGTCGCGCACAGACCACGCCCAGCCTCTGCACAGACGTCATTAAATCCGCCCAGATCGCAGTGACTTCAAAGGATCTGGGCGAGAGAACGGGGCCTGCAGAAGCGCAGGACCTTTCGCCCCTGGCAGCCGGGCCAGACGAGCCGGCTGGCGCCAAGCGGCCGAGCAGGAGGCGGCGAAGCCGGAGACCAGTGGCGATGAGCAGCGCGGCAAGCGGGCGGCACGCCGTGCCCATGGTGCTTGCCAGCGAGCGGATGACGCTCAGAAGCTTGCGATCGAAACAGCTGTGGCCGCAGGCCTGGAATCACCGGGGGTCACTGATGAGCGTGGTCCGCGGACGATGCAATCCCGCACACTCCCCTGCGATCCACCCGGGCATCCAAAGCCCAGTGCTCAACGCAATTTCACCGGCCCCGACAGCTACATTCGCAGGGGGATCGTTCGGCTGGATCCAGGGCTACAACGCCCAGACCGTGGTGGACGGCGACCACCAGGTGATCGTGGCCATCGGCGTCAGCAATCAAGCCACCAGCGATGCGTTGGGTTCACAGCAGCCCATGCTGGAAAGGATTCAGGCCAACAGCGGCCGGCTGCCCGAGGCTTTGATCGCCGACGACGGGTACTCCAGCACAGCCAACCTGGCAGCCAGCACGGTCAGAGTCTCCGGCCATCAAGGGGACTGCGCAACGGGATCTGGGTGTCAGAGGGCGGATGGACTGAAAATGGCGGTCGGTCGCCAGGTAGGCGATCTACGCCCTGGGCAAGACAACCGTGGAGAAGGTGCTGGGCCGGATCAAGGGCGCCCAGGGCCTGTGTCGCTTCCGATTGCGGGGGCTGGAGAAGGTGAATGGGGAATGGGCGCTGATGGCCACCACCCACAACCTGCTCAAGCCGTTCCGGGCATCGCTGGCCCCGGTCTGAGGAGCGAGGTAATGACGCCAGAGCTGGGATCAGGCATCCCTGAATCCCTCGAGATACTGGAGAAGTTGCTCTTCAGTACCACATCCTTCCTGCCGAGATCGGAACGGGCTGACCCCGTCTTCCACGCCACGAGGAGCATGAGAACAATTGCTCGGATTCAGAAACTGGTCTTGGCTGGGACCCCTGGGAGGAGTCTCAGCCAACAGGGAGCAGGATCAGTTGGAAGAGCTGCCGCCCTGCATCGCCACCGGAATGCGGGGTACGGGGAAGCCGGCTTGGCCGAGCACGTCGACGATCATGCGGTTGGTGTCGAAGTACACCTGCCAGTAGTTTGCAGTGTGGGTATAGGGGCGAACCGCCAGACGAGGGCCCCGCTCGCTGAACTCCAGCACCTCAACATCGGCTGCCTTGCCTTCAACCTGGTTGGGTACCCGCTTGATGCCTTCCTGGAGCAGGCTGATGGCCTTGGCCACATCGGCGCTGTTGTCAAGCTGAGCCACCAGCTCCACGCGGCGGAAGGGATGGCTGGAATAGTTCTTGATGGTGTCGCCGAAGAGCTTGGCGTTGCCTACATAGTTGAGAACGTTGTCGGGTGAGGTGATCGAGGTCACGAACATGCCCACCTCGTCGACCGTACCCTCCACTCCACCGCCATCAATGTAATCACCGGCGTTAATCGGCCGGAAGATCTGCAGAAAAACACCGGCGGCGAAATTGCCGAGCATGCCGCTCCAGGCTGCACCGATTGCTACACCGGCACCAGCCAGCAGGGCGGCGAAGCTGGCGGTTTCGATGCCGAAGAAGCCCAGGATCGCCACCACCAGCACCACCCGAAGAAGGGCGCCGAGGATATTCAGTAGGTAGCTGATCAGAGTTGGATCAAGAGTGCCCTGATTGAGCATGCGCCGCAGCAGGCGCAGGGACATGTTGATCAACCAGCCACCGGCGATCCAAAGGGCGATCGCACCGAGCAGCTTGAAGAGGAAGGGGATGATCAGCGAGGCAAGATCAAACGTCGGCGCCTGCGCGAAGAGGTGTGAAGCAATACCCAATGAAGTCATCAACACGAAAAGGTATACCTCGCTACTAAAGCTCTCCCTGGCAAGGTTGGCGCTTGCCGTTATGGAATCAACACACACTGGTATCGGAACCTGCTCCGGAAGCCCGCCGGGGGGTGCACTGCACAGCGCCCCAGCCGCCCCAGGTAGCCATGCAGGGTGCCGGCATTGATCCAGCCGATGGCGATGGTTTTGCAGTGCTCCTGGCTCAACCGTCGGCAGTGAACATCCGACGCGCCCGCCGGAAAGATCAGCAGCATGCACCGCTCCGCTTCCACGTGGTGCCGCTGCCGGTGGAACTCGCTGCCGCCCTCCGGCTGCGCGTTGCTCAAGAGGATCAGGCCGGCACCCTCTCCTGGGGCTCGGTGGCCTCGTCGCTGATCGGCCAGTCGCAGTGCTTGTGTCGAGTCACGGAAACATCAGCTGGAACCAACGGTGTCACTGAGGTGCCCCGTGGGGCTTGCTCGTCCGGCGCCTCCGCTGGTGCTCAGCGAGGACGAGATTCAGCCTTCAGCTTGGTCCGCGCGGCTGGCGAGACCAACACCGCCATCGCCAAGCGGATGGGGATGACGGGGATGAGCGTTGGCTAATGGCGCAAGCGCTACCGGGAGTCGGGCCTGGGAGGACTGCACGATGAACTGCGCCCCGGCCGCCCGCGCGCCGATCCGGACGATCAGGTGGCGGAGGTGATCGACCGCGCTTTGCAGACCCAGCCAGCCGATGGCCTTACTCATTGAAGTGACCGTTCGCTGGCCAGCCCCGCCACCGCCATCAGGGTTTCCTCGCAAGTCAGCCAGCTCCAAAGCCTGGGCAGTGAGTGCTGGCGGAGCCGCTCGTTCTCCTGGTGAAGAACCTGGAGTTGACGGACGAGGTCTCTGACACTCTCCGGAGTTCCAAGCCAGTCCGCTTCTGAAATCCCGGCCGGAGGAGTGATCATTGCAGGCGATCGCTGCCCAAGATGCAATCGGAAATCAGTTCGTCGACAAGGGTTAAGTGGGCTTATGGTTAATGCTGATCTATCCCGCCCTCTGAATGGGTTCTCATTTCCTTGTCTGATCCGTCAGCTGTCCTCAACGTCTTTCTGATGCTGGCGATGGCCCATTTTCTCGGGGATTTCGGGCTCCAGAGCGATCGCATGGCTCGGGAAAAATGCCCCGGCTGCGGTGTCACTCTCGGCTGGGGCTGGTGGCTCACTTCCCATGCCGCTATCCATGGATGTCTGGTGGGAGCGATCACCCAGTCACCCCTGTTGGGTGTGGCAGAGTTGATCGCTCATCTTTTGATTGACTTCGGCAAATGCCGACGCCTCTGGAGCCTTGCCTTCGATCAGATGTTTCACATCATCACCAAGATCCTCTGGGCCTGGCTGGCGATCGGTCAGGCATCGCCTGAGTTCTGGCTGTCATGAACCGGAGGGCCACCAGCACGGTCCTGGCGGCCATGGAGTCCCCGGTAAGGACCGCACCCTTGGCCTGCTCGAAGACCCCCACCGCCGTCTTTCGGCTGGGCTTCGTCGCCGCCGAATCACCACGGATCCCACTGCGCTGTCCCGGCTGATGCTGCTGCGCAGCTCCCGGATGCGCAGCGGGTCGCAGGCCACGCCGCGATCCATCAGGCTGGCCAGCCGATGGGCATGGATCTCGACGCCCGGCACCAGCAGTTGCTTCGCCCCGAGGGCGCAGGGAGACGGTGGCCTCGTCCTGCCCCGCCACATGGACCAGATCGCGGCGGATCACCCCGTCGGCGTCGAGCACGAGGTCGTTGACGCCGCACCGGTCGATCGCCTCGCACAGCACCCGGTCGTCGATGCCGATGATCGTGAGCGGCTTGCCGGTGCCGGGCGGGGTTCCGCTGTCCATCAGCTGCCCTTGAAGGCGCCGAAAAGTCGCTTCATGGTGTCCAGCAGAGCATTGGAGCGTTCCGTGGGCTGGTCGCGGTCGAGGTTCCGCAGTTCCGCCTGCCGCTCCTGAACCATGGCGGCGAAGCGCTCCAGCAGGTCCGGATTCTCGTCCAGCAGGCCCTTGATGCTCTCCCGGTCGACCTCCAGCAGCAGGCACTCCTCGGTGGCCCGCACCGTGGCGCTGCGGGGGGCGTCGAGGAAGAGGGTCATCTCGCCGAACACCTCGCCCGGCCCCAGCCGGCGCACGGCCACGGTGTGGCCCGTCTCCAGCTCCTTGAGCATCTCCACGCTCCCCCGCAGCACGTGGACCGTGCACCACCGCCTCGCCGGGGCCGTAGGCCGCCAGGTGGCTGCCCTCCACCACGGTCTCCAGCTGGTCGGCGCTCAGGTCGGTGAAGATCCCCTCGCTGGCCAGGGTCTGGCAGCACAGCTGGGGGGAGGGGCCGCTCCGGGCTCTGGGGCCTGTCCCGGGAGCGGCGGGGCTGCAGCTCCCGCACCGGGAAGGGAAGCTGCAGCACCACCTTCTCCAGCAGGGCCCTGGCCTGGGCGGGCGGCAGGTCGTAGTCGAGGCCGACCGTGAAGCGGTTGCTGACGGCCCCGGAGCGCCCCAGGTTGCGCTGCACCCTCTCGGTGACGAGGCTGTTGGGCACGACCACCAGCTGGCTGTCCATGTTGCGGAGCATCGTGTCCCGCTAGCTCACCTGCACCACCACCCCGCGCACCCCCTGTTCCAGCGTCCCCTTCGGTGAAGTCGTCCCCCAGCTGCAGTTCCAGCACCACGGTGGCCAGGGCGCCAGAGCCCCAGGTGGGCGGGTACCTGCAGGACCGCCCACAGGGCCAGGAGGATGGCGGCGTAGGTGAGCAGCACCCACACCCGGTAGACCGGCGGCAGCCCCTGCATGGGCAGCGAGCTCAGCAGGGCCCAGGCGGCGATGGCCAGCAGCGGCAGCCGCAGCGGCAACGGCGGAAGGGCCCTGTGACGGCAGAGGCGGGCAACCAGCAGCCCAGCGGAAGCGGCCAGGGCGCCGATCCTGGCGTTCGGCCCCGCGGGTGGTCAGGCTGTCCCCAGCCGTTCCCCCTGCCATGCGCACGATCGTTCTGCATTCCCTTGCTGTCCTGCTGGGTATGGCGGCGCTCGGCACCGGGCCGGGTGCCGCCGTCGCCCAGGTGCAGCTGCGCTGTGAGGGCACCCTGCTGGAGGCCCGGGGCAGCGCCGAGCAGGAACGCCCCACCCGCCGGCTGGCCTTCTCGCTGTCGCTGGAGGCGGAGGCCCCCACGGCCGACGGAGCGCTCCAGGGCCTGCAGGAGCGGCTGGCGGTGGTGCGCCAGGCCCTGCAGCGGCTGCAGGTGGAGGAGCTGCGGGTAACGTCCCCGAGCACCTGGAAGCGCGAGGCCGGTCGCAACCGGCCCGCGGCGGTGACGGCCAGCCTGCAGGTGAGCGGCCGGCTGGCGCCCCAGCGGCTGCAGCCCCTGATCCGGGAGGTGGGGGCCCTGAGCGGGGTGCGGCTGGCGCCGGTGGGCACTGAAGCCGATCGCGCCCAGGACGGGGCGGTGCGGCGCCAGCTGCTGCGGGCGGCCTACCAGGATGCCCTCGAGCAGGCCCGGGAGGTGGCCGCGGCGGTGGGTCTCGGCACCCTCACCCCCCTGGAGGTGCAGCTGGAGGGCAACGAGTTCCGGCCGGTGATGCTGCGGGCGGCCGCCGCCGACGCCGCTCCCCCCTTCGATCCGGCCGAGCTGGCGCCGCCGAAGAACCGCCTGGGCCTGCTGGTGCGGTTCTGCGCCCGCTGAGGTGGTTCGTGCAGTCCTGCTGCGTTGCCGCAGCCGGTGAGCAGAAAGCAGCGGTCCGGACCCGGAGCCACGAGCGCATGCGCCGCCCCAGCCGGCCCCGTCTGGCCAGCCTGCCGATCCTGGTCGTACTGGTGGGCCCTGCCCTCGGGTCGTTGCCGGTGCGGGCCTCCGAGAGCGCGGTGGTGCAGGAGAACGTCCATGGCAACGAGCTCTTCATCGACGGCAAGACGGCCAAGGTGAAGCAGATGGCGGTCGCTCCCCAGAAACTCAGCACCCAGAGCAGCCGCGGCCAGATCCGCTTCGACAGCGGCGCCGCCGGCCGCCTCAACCGCTTCGCCCTGCTCAAGCTCGGCCAGGGCTGCTTCCTGCTCAGCAGCGGCCAGATCCTGGTGTCCGGCCGGCAGGACGGCCGCACCCGCTCGTCGCGGCTCAGCACCCGCGGCACCGACGACCTGATCAGCCTGCTCGAGGGCGGCGAGCAGGAGGTGACGGTGCTGGAGGGTTCGGTGGAGCTCCAGCCCCTCGCCGATGGACGGCCCCTGCCCGGCATGGCGGCCCTGGAGGCCTTCGTGCTGCGCCGTTTCCCCGGGGTGATCGCCGCCTCGCCCAGGCCGGCGGTCAGCCGTGACCCCCTGGTGGCAACCATCAACCGCTACCGGGGCATCGACTGTGTGCGGCTGGAGCGCTCCGGCCGGGCCGCCGCCATCTGCACCCTGTGGAGCCCGCTGCCGCGATGATGGCGCGACCGCGCACCTTCAGGGTCCTGGTGGTGGCCGTGCTGGCGTGGGTGGGGGTCAGCGCCGGCTGGCCGGGACCCTGGATGCGGGTGTGGGAGCGGGGGGTGGAGCAGCAGCAGCTGCTGCTGCGCGGCCCGCGCCGACCGCCGCCGAAGGTGGTGATGGTCACCGTCGATGACGCCACCCTGCAGCAGGGGGACTGGTTCGAGGAGGAGGGCCGCATCCCGGACTGGGCGAGGGCGTCGGCAGCCTGCCCTGGCCCCGGGCCACCTACGGGATGGTGGCGGAGAAGCTGCTGCAGGCCGGCGCCAGGGCCATCGTCGTGAATAGGGCCATCGTCATGAATGTGGTCTTCGAGGGGCCCAGCGGCAAGGGCCGGCCGATGACGATGCCCTGGAGCTGCGGCTGCGGCGCTACCCCGGCCGGGTCGCCCTGGCGGCCGAGATGCTCGAATCCGACGACACCCAGGGACCGGGAGCCCTCACCTTCGTGCGGCCGGAGCGCTTTCTGGCGGCCATCGGCGGCACCGGCTCCCCCGGGCTCACCAACATCCTCGCCGGCACCTCCAGCGAGTCCAGCCGCCACCCCGAGGCCTATGCCAGCGGCGTGCTCCCCGCCCGGGGCGCCGAGGGCCACAGTTCCCTCTCCTCCACCCTGCTGCGGCTGGGGGGCCAGCGGAGTCGCCAGGACGACCGGGCCAGCGCCCTCAATTTCTACGGCCCGGAGGGGAGCTTCCGGCGCCTGCCGGCCTGGGAGGTGCTCGACCCCGAGCGCTGGAAGAACCCCCCCCTGCGCCAGGACGTGAAGGGGGCCCTGGTGCTGCTCGGCCCGGTGGTCGCCCAGGGGACCGACGGCTACCCCACCCCCTTCGGCCGCCTGTCGGGACTGGAGGTCCTGGCCACCGCCACCGCCAACTCGCTGCAGGGGGACGGGCTGCAGCCCTGGCCCCGCAGCGCGCCGGGACGGGCCCTGCTGGCCCTGCTGCCGCTGCTGCTCGTGCTGGCGGCCGCCCGCCGCTGGAGCGACCTGCGCTGGCGCCTCACCCTGGTGGTTCTGGTGCTGCTCCTCCAGGGGGCCGCTGTCGTCGTGGCCTTGCAGCAGGTCAACCGCTGGCTGCCGCTGCTGGCGCCCTCCTCGGGCCTGGTCCTGCTGGGCCTGCTCTACGGGGGGGATGCCTACCTGCGGGAGGGGCAGGAGCGGCGGCGCCTGCGCCGCACCTTCGAGCGCTACGTGGCCCCCGGGGTGGTGGCGGAGATCCTCTCCGACCAGGAATCGGCCCAGGGCATCCTGCGCGGCCGTCTGCTGGAGGTGACCGTGCTAATGACCGACATCAAGGGCTTCACGGTGCTCACCAAGCAGCGCAGCGGCGAGGGCCAGAGCGAGCTGCACGTGCTCCAGCTCAATGAGTACCTGGGCGCCATGGTGGAGGTGGTGATGGCCCATGGCGGCACCGTCGACAAGTTCATCGGCGATGCGGTGATGGCGGTCTTCGGCTCACCGGTGAGCCGGGGGAAGGCCGAGGAAGCCAGCCAGTCGGTGCGCTGCGCCCTGGCGATGCGGGCGGCCCTGGCCCGCCTCAACGAGGACTGGGCGCGGCGGGGCATCGCCACCCTCGACAACGGCATCGGCCTGGCGAGCGGCCAGGTGATGGTGGGTCAGATCGGCAGCCCGAAGCGGATGGAGTTCACCGTCATCGGCGACACGGTGAACCTCTTGGCCCGCTCCCTGGGCCCCCAGGCGGTGAAGAGCCTCGGGGAGGTGGAGATCTTCACCGTCGCCCTTGCGGATCAGGCCTCCGGAGAGGGTCAGGCCTCCAGATAAGTGGTCTGCTCCAGGCTGGCCCGCAGGTGGGCCATCAGCCGGCGGGCGTCGCTGATCGCGAGGTCGCCCCGCCCGATCGCCTGCTCGCTGGCCAGCCGCAGCCGCTCCAGCAGCAGGGTGGGATCGTGCTCCATCGCCTGCAGCACTTCGGCGTTGGTGTCACCCCGCACCACGTGGTCGACCCGATAGCCGCCGCCGGCCGCCAGGCGGATGTGGACGGCGTTGGTGCTGCCGAACAGGTTGTGCAGGTTGCCCATCACCTCCTGGTAGGCGCCGCCGAGGAACAGCCCGATCCAGTAGGGCTCCCCGGGCCGCAGGCCGTGGAGCTCCAGGAGCGGCTTCTCATGGCCGCGGTCGATGAAGCGGGCGATCTTGCCATCGGAATCGCAGGTGAGGTCGGCGAAGCTGCCCAGGCGGGTGGGGCGCTCGTTGAGCCGGTGGATCGGCAGCACCGGGAACAGCTGGTCGATCGCCCAGGTGTCGGGGGCCGAGCGGAACACCGAGAGGTTGGCGTAGTAGGTGCCGGCCAGCGCCGCCGGCAGGGCCTGCAGCTCCTGGGGGACCACGGTGCCGGCGGGCAGGGCGTCGAGCTGGCGGGCGATCGCCTGGCAGCTGGCCCAGGTGAGGCGCTCGGCCGTGGCCCGCTCCGGCAGGTTCAGGTAGCCGAGCCGGAAGGCGCTGAGGGCGTCCTCCTTGAACTTGAGGGCATCGTTCCAGGCCTCCTGCAGCCGTTCCACCACCCCCCGGCCGTCGCCGTCGTCGTCATCGTGATCGCCGGCCGCGCCATCTCCCGCGGTACCGATCGCCGTGATGAGCGCATGGGTGTCGCGCAGGTTGCGCAGGATCAGGGCCTCCCCCTCGGCGGGCGGTGGCACCGTCTCGCCGTGGCCGCCGGCCCCGAGCACATCGAACACGAGCACCGAGAAGTGGCTGGCCAGGGCCCGGCCGCTCTCGCTCACCAGCGTGGGCGGGCGGATGCCGTGGGGCTCGCAGCACTCGCGGATCGTGGCGACGACGTCGTTGGCGTAGTTCTGCAGCGAGTAGTTGGTGGAGGCGGCGGTGGCGGTGCGGCTGCCGTCGTAGTCGATGCCCAGGCCGCCGCCCACATCCAGGAAGCCCATCGGCGCCCCCAGACGGGTGAGTTCGGCATAGATCTGCCCCGCCTCCTGCAGGGCATCCTTGAGCACGGCGATGTCGTTGATCTGGCTGCCGATGTGGAAGTGCAGCAGGCGCAGGTCGTCGAGCAGACCGGCTTCCCGCAGGCGCTCCACGGTGGTGAGCACATCGGGGATCGAGAGGCCGAACTTGGCCCGTTCCCCCACCGAGCTGCCCCAGCGGCCGGTGCTGCGGGCCGAGAGCTTGGCGCGGATGCCGATGAACGGGGCCCCGCCCAGGGCGCTGCTGGCGGCGATGATCCGATCCACCTCGTCGGCCTGCTCGATCACCACCACCGGCTGGCGCCCCAGGCGTCTGGCCAGGATCGCCGTCTCGATGTAACGCCGGTCCTTGTAGCCGTTGCAAATCAGCAGGGCGTCGGGATCGTCGAGCAGGGACAGGGCGATCAGCAGCTCGGCCTTGCTGCCCGCCTCCAGGCCGAAGTGCCAGCGGCGGCCGCTCTCCACCAGCTGCTCCACCACATGACGCTGCTGGTTGCACTTCACCGGGAACACCCCCTGGTAGCGGCCGCTGTAGCCGTACTGGGCGATGGCCCGCTCGAAGGCGCCGTGCAGGCGCTCGAGCCGGTCCTCGAGGATGTCATCGAAGCGGATCAGCAGCGGCAGGGACAGGTCGCGGCCCTGCAGCTCCCGCACAAGTTCGACCAGATCGAGGGAGCCGCCGCGGTCGCCGCGGGGCTGCACGATCACGTGGCCCCGGGCGCCCACCCCGAAGTAGGGCTCACCCCAGCGGTCGAGCCCGTAGAGGGCCGCCCCGTCGGCGGCGCTCCAGGCGTCAGCCCGTCCGGGCGGGCCGGCGGGCGCGTCCGGCGGTCGGGACGGGTCTGCGAGCACCATGGCGCCTGGGCAGGAGGGAAGCCGGTTGCAGCGAATCTAGGCGTGGCGCCGCGGCAGCTTCGGCGGGTCTGAGGCGGCTTCGGGTATGCCTGGCGGCCGATCCACGGGTCTGTACAGCCTGTACAGCTTGCGAATGGCAGCGGCGGGGGGGTGACCCCGGCGGAGTCGACCGGGCAACTCCGCCGGAGGGCGGGCTTGCTTGCCAAGCGGCAGCCCCAGCGCGGACGATGGCCCGATCCCCTTCCCCTTTGCCATGGCCACCGAACGCACCTTCCTCGCCATCAAGCCCGACGGTGTGCAGCGGGGCCTGGTGGGCGAGATCCTCGGCCGCTTCGAGCGCAAGGGCTTCAAGCTGGTGGGCCTCAAGCAGCTGGTGCCCAGCCGGGAACTGGCCGAGAGCCACTACGGCGTGCACCGGGAGCGCCCCTTCTTCCTCGGCCTGGTGGAGTTCATCACCAGCGGGCCGGTGGTGGCGATGGTGTGGGAAGGCGATGGCGTGATCGCCAGCGCTCGCACATTGATAGGCGCCACCAAGCCCCTGGAGGCCGAACCCGGCACGATCCGCGGCGACCTGGCGGTGAACATCGGCCGTAACGTCATCCACGGCTCCGATGCGCCGGAAACGGCAGTGTTCGAGATCGGCCTCTGGTTCCAGCCCTCCGAGCTGTGCGACTGGACGCCCGCCGACCAGGTGTGGCGGGTCGAGCCCTGAGCGGCCCTACGCGTGCCCCCGGAGTCTGAGGTGCCGTCGCGGCCGTCCACCGTGCTGCGCGCCGAGAACCCCGGCCGGATCATCGCCTGGATCGCGCCTGGGGCGAAGCGTGCCACCCCTCTGCGGATCATGACCCGGGTGGGGACAGCCTCCATCCAGGGCACCACGGTCTTCATCGAGGACACCGCCGACAAGGCGCTGTTCCTCAGCTGGGAGGGGGAGGTTGAGGTGCGCGCCGATGACGGCAGCGTGTTCCGGCTCACCAGCGGCCAGTGCGCGGAGGCAACGCCAGGGGCAGCGACTTCCCGACGACCATTTCCACCAGGCCTTCTTCCTGTTGCGGCGGGCCTGGCTGGCGGCCCATGTCCCGGAGCGAGGGGCGGCCCGGGTGCTGTTCAACATCGAGTTGGGCAAATTTGCTTTTTCGCAAGCAACAGACTTCAGCAACAGCACTATTCTTGAAGCCAATACCAAAACACCTTCCATGCCATCCCGCCCATCAGGCACAGCGACGAAACAGTGATGAGAAGCAGCAAGCGTGAGATGGCCTGCAATAAACATCAGTCGAGTTGTTGCCCGTAAGCCCTGTGCCAGCCAGAGTGGGATCTAATAGCTGTATCAGCAGGTGGGTCGAGCCAGCCATGAGGGCAGAGGTGTGGTGAGGTTGGCAGGAGGCCTCTGCGTTCTGGTCTCCTTGATCGCGGTGAGCGGCGCAGGAGCGAGGTCGGCATGCGCGCAGCCCTTGCCAGCACTCATGGCGCAGACCAGCAGGCCAACTCCAGCACCACCCGCCACTCGCAACCCTGCCAGCAGTGCCGGCCCCCGCGCAGCGCGAGACTTCCCCCTCGGCACGCTCCTCAAGAACCAACCGATTGCCGCCGCCACCGGAGGCCTGCTCGTGGCGCTCCTGATCGCTGATCGGCTGGTGCTGTGGAAGCGCCCTTATTGGCTGCTGCGTCTTCCCGATGAGGGGGTGCAGATCCCCTGGCCGTGGGACCCCAGCAAGAAACTCCCTCTGGGCCCCGGCTTGATCCGCTCCCTGAAGCACAGGCCACGAGTGCTTGATGTCTGGGTGCAGGAGCACCTGGGCCTGATTGAGCAACGCTTCTCGGCCATCACCACGGTGGAGCAGCGCCGCCACCACCTGAGCCTGCCAGTGAAGGTGGGTCAGAAGCTGGAGCCGGAACTCACCCCGGAGCGTCTGCGGGAGCTGGATGGCGTGGGCGGGCTGGTGCTGATCAGTGGGGAGGGCGGCGTCGGCAAGACGAGCCTGGCTCTGCGGATCGCCGGCTGGGCTTTGGAGGGCAGGCTCACGGAGCGTGCGGTGGTGCCCGTGCTGGTGGAGGCGGATCTGCAGGCGGAGGAATCGCTGCTCAGCCGCGTGCGCAGCACCCTGCTGACCCTCACCGAGCATCGAGGATCTGAGGGAACGGCGCTGGCGCCCACCCTGCCGCTGGTGCAGGCCCTGTTGGAGCGGCGCCGGTTGCTGGTGATCCTTGATCACTTCTCCGAACTGGGCGTTGAAAGCCGGCAGCGGCTGCTCCCCACGGCTGATGATTTCCCCTCCGCCTGGGCGATCGTGACCTCCCGGCGAGAGGAGAGCTTCGGGGGGAAGGTGGTGCTGCACCTGCGGCCGCAACGGCTCACAGCTGATCGGCTCTGGCCCTTCTTCACCGACTATCTGCGGCTGGTGCAGGCGGAGGAAGCCCTCGATTTCGACCTGCACGAGCGGGCGGTGGGCCGGCTGCGGGAGATCACGGCCGGCATCGTGGATGAGCAGCAGGCGATCACGGTGCTGCTCGCCAAGCTTTACATCGATGTGGTGCTCGCCGAGCGGCGCGGCGCAGGGGGCTCGCTGCTGCCCGCGTCGGTGCCGGCGCTGATGCTCACCTACGTGCGCCAGATCAACGACGCCATCCCGGAGGCCGATCGCCAGCCGCGGGAGCTGGTGGTGCGGGCGCTGCAGCATCTGGCCCAGGCCAGTGAGGAAAAGCTGTTCCGGCCGCGGGCGGTGCGCCGTGATCTGGCCCTGCGCGCCCTGGCTCTTGCCAGCGCCGAGCGCGAGGGAATGGAGGCGGAGGAGGGGAGCCAGCTGCCCCGCGGTGGGGTGGAGCTGTTGCGGTATCTGGTGGAGCGGCTGTATCTGGTGGAGGAATCCCCCGATGGCGCGGCCCTGCGCCTGGTGCTCGATCCCCTGGCCGACTATCTGGCGGCCCTGGGCTGGTTGCGCCAGCTGGATCGGGAGGGCGACGGCGCCTGGGAGGTTTTTCTGGAGCAAACACTGCCCGACAGGGGCAGTGAGGGAGCGGCCCTGTCCCAGGGTTTCCTGCGGGCGCTCTACGACAGCGCCGTGCATGCCGCGGATCCGGCGGTGCTGGGGCTGGAGATCGAGCCGCAGGTGGTGGCCAAGCTGGCGGAGCGGGCGGCGATCGATCCGGCGCGGATCGCCCTGGAGCGGGAGCGCCGCCGCCTGCGGCGGCTGATCGATGATCTGGCCGAACCCGATCTGGCGGTGCGACTGCAGGCGATCGAGGAGCTCTGCCGCCGCCGTTCCCGCGAGGCGATGGTGACAACGGCACTGGAGCGGGTGCTCATGAGCGCCCAGCAGGATCAGGAGGTGCGCCAGGCCGCCGCCATCGCCCTGGCGGCCCAGGGGGGTGTGGCCGCCGCCCGTGCCCTGGCCGAGCTGGTGGACTCTCCCAGCCCCGATGGGACGGACGCTGCAGGCGCCGTGGCCCTGCGCCGCACGGCGCTGGAGGGGCTGGGCCTGGCTCTGGCAGGCCTGCGGGAGACCAGCCAGGCGCAGACCAAGGCGGAGCTGTGGCAGCTGCTGGAGCGCCAACTGCACGCTGATGCCCTGGATCTGCTGATAGAGGGAGAGGAGGGCTGGGCGGAGCACGACCGGCGCCTGCCGCTGTTGCAGGGAGCCTCCAGGGGGTTGCAACTGGCGGCCTCAGCTGATCTGCCCCTGCTGGGCAGCGGCCCGGGCCGGATGGTGCCGATGCTCACCCTCACCGCCCTCAAGGAAGGGGAGGCCCTGCGGATTCGCACGCAAGTGGTGACACCAGCGGTGTGGCGGCTGCCGCTGCCTGGCAGGGAGCAGCTGGAGCTGGTGGTGGTGCCTGGAGGGGAGTACAACATCGGCTCACCGGAAACGGAGGAGGGCCGGGATTGGTATGCCAACCAGCGCGATGGCTGCAAGGGCGTGAACGTGGAAGCGGTGCGAGCGGTGCGGCTGGAGACCTTTGCGATGGCCCGACACGGCATCACCCAGGCGCAATGGCGGGCGGTGGCGGAGCTGCCGCAGGTGGAGAAGGAGCTGAACCCCACGCCTGGCAGCCACAAGCCTGATGGGCTCTGGGAAACCCATGCCCAGCCAGGCGCCCTGCCAGTGGACAGCATCAGCTGGAACGACTGCCAGGAGTGGCTAGAGCGGCTCAACCGCTGGCTCACCAGCGAATGGAGCTCTCAGGGCGGCAAAGGCGAGCCCCCGCAGCTGGCCCTGCCTGGCGAAGGGCAGTGGGAGGCGGCCTGCCGGGCCGGGGCAGAAACCCCCTTCCACTTCGGCGACACCCTGGATGCCTCCTGGTCCAATTACGACGGCGGCTACAGCTATGGGCCAGGCCGAAAGGGGGTGTATCGCCAGCGGCCGGTGCCCGTGGGCTTTTTTGGCCTGGTGAACCGCAGGGGCTTGGCGGAGCTGCATGGCCAGCTGTTCGAATGGAGCGGCGACCAGTGGCACCCCGACCCGACCGGCGAGGGCTGGCCCAGTGATGGCCAGGCTTGGCAAGGTGTGGATCCGGCTCTGGAGGCCCTGGGCACGGCCCAGAAGGATTGGAAGCTGCTGCGCGGCGGCTCGTGGTTCGGCCAACCTCACGACTGCCGCGCCGCCGGCCGGTTCAGCAACTTCCCGGCCAACTTCTACTCCAACTTCGGTGTTCGCCTTTGCTGTCTCCTCCCCCCAGGCTCCCTTCTTGGTGCTTGAGCCCTTTGCCCTTGGCCCTTGGGCTGTTTGGTTTTGCCCTGGCTGTTTCGGCTGCTGGGCTGTTTGGCTGGAGGGTCTGGCGCCGCAGGCGCCTCGATTTTTGGGGCTGCCGATCAGGCTGATGGCTCCCATAGGGGGATCACGCCGCTGGCCTGGATGGCGCTGTCCTGGGTGGCGAGCGGCAATCCATGGATGAGCGCTGTCGCCACGATCAACCGGTCGGCAGGATCGCCGTGGAAGCTCTGCGGCAAGTGATCCAGTGCCACTACCACGTCGACATCCAGTGACAGCACCACTACCACGCCCGGTGCGGTCGCCTGACGCAACCAGGCCGCGAAGGGCCGATCCAACGACAGTCGCCCCTTGCTGTGCAGCATCTGGGCTTCCCACAGGCTCATGGCCGAGAGATGGGCGCCACCTGCAGCCGCCAACTGATCCAGGAAACGTCGCTCGCGCGGAGACAGGCGTTCTGAAGCCAGCAACCACCAGATCCAGACGTGGGTGTCGAGCAGAACCTTCACCGCAGGGCGTCAAAGGCCCCGGCATCCAGAACGGATTCCTCCGGATCCATCGACAACTCTCCGCTCCCCCGCAGCGCCTCCCAGGGCTTCTGGGCTGAGGCGGAGCTACCGGCGGGGGGGATGAGCCGTGCCACCGTTTTGCCATGGCGCGTGATCTCCACCACCTCACGACCGCTCTCCACCTGGCGGATCAGCTCCAGGCAGAGGGCGCGGAAGCGGGTCACGGAAATGTCCATATCGCCATCGTAATAGGCATTTTCATGCGCCAACCGCCCTTCTCTCCTTCCCTCACACCATGCCTGCCCCCAGCCCCAGCCGCGGCGAGCTACCGATCATCCAGGCCACCATGGACCTGATTCAGTGGTTCGTGCCCTTGCTCAACCGCCTGCCCCGCGATCACCGTTTCGCCCTCGGCGATCGGCTGGTGCAGGGGCTCTACGACCTCCTCGAAGGTCTGGTGGCCGCCCGTTATGCCTCCGCCAAGCTGGAACGCCTCGAACCCCTGAATGCCCGCCTAGATCTGCTGCGCCTGCAAATCCGCCTGTTGCACACCTTCCAGTTGATCGATGACCGCCGCTACGAGCATGTGGCCCGCCTGGTGGAGGAGGTTGGGAGGCAGCTGGGAGGCTGGATCGGCCAGCAGCGGCGTCAGGGCCAGACACTGGCGCCCGCCTGAGTGCGCTGATGGCCAAGCGACCACCACCGCTGCGGGATCTCTATCCCCGCATCACGGCCTTTCCCACCCTGTTGGCTGCTTTCCGCAAGGCCAGCAGGGGCAAGCGGTACCGGCCAGATGTGCTCGCCTTTGGCGCCAATCTGGAGCGCGAACTCTTTCAGCTCCAGCATGAATTACGGAGTTTCACCTATGCGCCCGGTTCCTACCGGCAGTTCATGGTGCGCGAGCCCAAACCCCGGTTGGTGAGTGCCGCCCCCTTCCGTGATCGGGTCGTGCATCACGCCCTGGTCGCGGTGATGGCTCCGCCGCTTGAGCTCCACTTCATTCCCACCAGTTACGCCAACCGCAAGGGCTACGGCACCCATCGTGCCCTGCGTCGCTTTCACCGCGCCTGCGGCGAACATGCCTGGGTGCTGCAGGCCGACATCCGCCTTTATTTCCCATCCATCGATCACTTTCTCCTGCTCGCCCAGCTGGAGCAGCTGATCACCTGCCCGAGCACCCTCTGGTTGCTGCGCTCCATCCTGGCCAATGGCGCCAGCGGCGGTCCCGCCATCGATGGGTTCCCCGGCGACACCCTGCTCACACCCTTGGAACGGCCACGGGGGCTGCCCATCGGCAATCTCACCAGCCAGTTTCTGGCGAATCTGCACCTCAACGCCATCGATCACCGCCTCCGTGCCCTGCCCGGCATCCGGGCCTGTCTGCGTTACGTGGATGATCTGGCCCTTTTCGCCGATCGCCCTGAGCCCCTTCGACAGGCCCTCGTAACGCTGAAGACAGACTTGGCTGAACTGCGCCTGCGCCTGCATCCCAACAAAACCCACCTGCGCCGCACCGCAACGGGCGCCAGCTTCGTGGGCTTTCACCTGATCAGTGGGCGCATCCGCCTGCGCAACCACAGTCTGCTGCGCATCCGCCGCGGCCTGCGCCGCTGCGCCCGCGGCCTCGTCAGCCATCGCCTCCGCATCGCTGGAGCCCGTGCCTCCGCCACAAGCTGGAATGCCCACCTCGCCCATGGCCACACGCTCCAGTTACGCCGCCGGCTCTTCTCGCCCTACCCCTTCTGCGACGGCCTGCTCCCCTCCCCTGACCTACGGTGAGGAATGAGGGTGGGTCGCCCAGCTGCTGCGCGGCGGCTCGTGGTTCAACCAACCTCACAACTGCCGCGCCGCCAACCGGAACAGCAACAACCCGGCCAACATCAACACCAACAACGGTGTTCGCCTTTGCTGTCTCCTCCCCCCCAGCACCCTTCACCGTCAGAGCCGTTGGAAGGGATTCCAGCGGGAGTGCACGAAGGGTCCAGACCCGCTCCGGTGATCACCGGCCCTGCTGGTGAATCCGTACAAGACCCGCCCACTGCCTCAGGCCGCATGACCTGGCTGGCTTGGTGGGCTTTTCATCTTTCTGACAGCCTTAACGATTGCCCAACAACATCATGCACCCGGCCCGATGCATGCGGGTCGTTGGTTGGCAATGGTGGCCGCGGACGGGTGATGAAGGGCGTTCAGCCAGCCCAGCCGCTTCGGCCCCGCCGACGACCGGGCCTTTGCCGCCGCCGGGTCGGCTGCGCCGTGCTCAACCGCTCTTTCGAGGCCGTGGCCGCGGCAGTGCTGGAGCAGGAGGGCCTGCTCGACAAGGTCATCGGCGATGCGGTGATGGCGGAGTTAGAAGCACCAAGCAGCCATAGGCCAAAGCATCGCCTGGAGTTGAGAAACGCCACACGAGCGCCCTGAATCCAAGCAACTGTTGCAAAACGCTACGAAAGCCTTTTGCACAAGACTTGCGAGATAACATGTGAAAAAGAAAAGCGTGATATGGCTTTCGCTGATGTTTGCTGCGAAGAGCTTATCAGCAGATTAAAGAGTAGTCCGAAGCAAGTCACTAAATGGATAGCCAGAAACAGAGAGAAGCCGAGCCATATTGAATGGACATGCGAAGCCACTTCCAACGACGGCGATACCTCTATTGTCTACATGAGGCAGAATAAAATTCTGGATGATGACTTCTCCTGCGGTATTGCATGGAAGTCTCCTGATGGTGAGCAGATTACCATTGCGAGATACAATGGTAGCAGCCATGATCACACAAACAAATCAGATGGTCAGACCTTTGTTCAACAGTGTCACATTCATCAGGCGACAGTCATGGCAGTTCAGAGAGGATGGAGCGTAGAGAATTACGCTGTTTTGGCTGAATCATACACTTGCCTAGAGGAGGCCAAGGTACTTCTTGCTAGTGATTACGTGATCAGTGGCCTTGTTCCTGATATAAATCAGCTTCCGCTATGGAATTAGATATTCTAAGTCTTCAAGAGTCTCTCTGCAAGAGCCTGTGCGGTGAGGTAACTCTCCGCCAGCGAAAAGATGGGAGAATTTCCATTTCGACCCCATTCCGATTTCCAGATGGTGACGCTTTGCTTATGATCGCTGAGTTAATTCCGTCAGGAGGAATCAGGTTGTCTGACTGTGGACACACTCTGATGCATTTAAGCTATAGCATAGATGTTGAAGAGATTATGAAGCCTGGGAATAGAAACGACATTTTCAGCAAGATCTTGCTCGATCACGGCATTGTAGCTCGCAATGGAGTATTATTTGTTGATGTTGCAGTTAATGAGATTGGAGCTGCGGTCTTCAGTTTGGGACAGGCATTAAGTCAGATTTTCGATATCAGCTTTCTTTCTCGCACCAGAGTATCATCTACGTTTTACGAAGACCTTGAAAATGCCATACGCAAGTTGGCTCCTGCGGCCAGCATTCATAAAGACTACATTGTCGAGAACAAAAGCAATGCCTCGGATTACCCTGTAGATTACAGGCTTGACTTTCCTGAGACAAAGGAGCCACTATTTCTGTTTGGCGTTCCATCAAACGAAAAAGCTAAGCTGGCAACATTAATCATTCAACACTGGCAATCAGAAGGTCTTTCTTTCGTGTCTTTTATTGTTTATCAAGACCAGTCCAAGATTAGCAGGCCAGATGTCGCAAGGCTGACAAATGTTGGTGATCAATCAATCGCTTCGCTCGATGCCATCCCTGACATGAAGAGAAAATTGGAGCATATCTATAAACTGGATAGCACGATTCCTTATGAGTCTGTATGAGCCAATTTCCAATTGGGCTTCTAACATCAAGATTCAGAAGACGGGAGTGGAGGAAACCGCCAATTCCAAAGACTCGGCCCGCTTCTGATCTTGAGCGATCGGCGTGCCCCGCAGCCGAAGGGATGCTGAGGAGGCATCGGGCTCCATTCCGGTCAGGTGATCGCCGGCAACCTGGGCTCCTCCCAGCGCCTGGAGGGGCTCACGCGCTCAAGGGCTGGCCCGTGCCCCTGGAGGTGCATGCGCTGCTGGGGCTGCGGCACCCGCCGGCCGGGTCGGGCTGAGCCCGCTCAGGCCGCCGCCGGGAACGGCCGGTCCCAGCGGAAGGGCGCCAGCAGCGGGTCGGCCACCACGGCCGCCGCCGGGCCGGTGCCAGCGCCCGCCGCGAGGATCGCCGCCGCAATCCGCTCCGCCGTGATCGCCGCCAGCAGCACGCCGTTGCGGTGGTGGCCCGTGGCCAGCCAGAGCCCCTCCATCGGTCCGGGGCCCAGCAGCGGCGCGTGGTCGGGGGTGCCGGGGCGGAAGCCCCACCAGCGCTCCATCGGCGGCCAGCCGGCCGCCTCCGGCAGCAGGGCGGTGATGCCGGCCTGCAGCTGCTTCTGGCCCTCGGGGGTGAGGCCGTCGTCGAAGCCAGCCTCGGGTTCGCTGGTGGCGCCCACCACCAGCAGGCCGTCCTGCCGCGGCACCAGGTAGGTGCCGGGTCCGAACACGACCCGCTCCAGGCTGGCCCTGGGGCCCTGCAGGGACAGCATCTGCCCCTTCACCGGATGCACCGGCAGTGACGGCAGCAGCCGGCCGCTCCAGGCGCCGCAGGCCAGCACCGCGGTGGCGGCGGCCATCGTGTGCTCGCCCCCTTCGGCCCGCCGCAGCCGCACCCCCCGCAGGCGCCCGCCAGCTTTGGTGAGCAGCTCCAGCACCTCGCTGCCCTCCTCGAAGCGCACGCCCCGGGCGACGCAGGCCCGCTCCAGGGCGCGCATCAGGCGGCGGCGGTTGTCGATCTGGCCGTCCTGGGCGAACAGCAGGCCGGCCCGCCAGACAGGCCCGATCCCCGCCACCTGCCGCTCCAGCCCGGCCCGGTCGAGGGGCTCGCCGAAGGGGGCCGTGGGGTAGGCATCGCGCTCGGCGGCTGTGGCGAAGGGCACCACGATCCCGCAGGGCCGCAGGCCGCAGGGCAGGCCGCTGTCGGCCTCGATCTGGGCCACCCAGGCCGGCACCCGCACCAGGCTGGCCTGGCCCAGGGCCAGCATCGGTCCGGTGAGCCCCTCGGCATGGGGGGCCAGCATGCCGGCGGCCACGAAGCCGGCCGCCTCGCTGCGGCGGCGGCTGAGCACGGTGGCAGGGCAGCCGAGACGGGCCAGCTGGTGGGCGATGGCCAGTCCCATCAGGCCGCCGCCGAGCAGCAGCACGGGTTCGGCGTCGGCAGGGGGGCCAGCCAGGGCGCTCATCTCCAGCTCGCAAGGCCCCCATTCAAGCGGCCGCGGTCCGCTGCCTAGGATTGCCGCCAGTGCCTCCGGCCGAGCGCGGGGGGCCGACAGCGCCGGCAGGACCACGCGACCATGGCTGAAGGGAACAGGGCAGAGGGCAACGGGAAGGGGGCCTGGGAGGCCGTGATCGGCCTGGAGACCCACGTGCAGCTGGGCACAACCAGCAAGATCTTCACCGCCGCCTCCACCAGCTTCGGCGACGACCCCAACACCCACATCGACCCGGTGGTCTGCGGCCTGCCCGGCACCCTGCCGGTGCTGAATCAGAAGGTGCTGGAGTACGCGGTCAAGGCGTCGCTGGCCCTGAATCTGCAGGTGGCCGAGCACAGCAAGTTTGACCGCAAGCAGTACTTCTATCCCGACCTGCCCAAGAACTACCAGATCTCCCAGTACGACCAGCCGATCGCCGAGAACGGCTGGATCGAGGTGGAGGTGGCCGAGAAGGGCAAGGAGACTTACCTGAAGAAGGTGGGCATCGAGCGCCTGCACATGGAGGAGGACGCCGGCAAGCTCGTCCACGCCGGCAGCGACCGCCTGGCCGGCTCCACCCACTCGCTGGTGGACTACAACCGGGCCGGGGTGGCCCTGGCGGAGATCGTCTCCAAGCCGGACCTGCGCACGGGCCGGGAGGCGGCCGAGTACGCCTCGGAGATCCGCCGCATCATGCGCTATCTGGGGGTGAGCGACGGCAACATGCAGGAGGGTTCCCTGCGCTGCGACGTCAACATCTCCGTGCGCCGTGGGCCCGATGCCCCCTTCGGCGTGAAGGTGGAGATCAAGAACATGAACTCCTTCTCGGCGATCCAGAAGGCCATCGATTTCGAGATCGCCCGCCAGATCAAGGCCTACGAGGCCGGTGAGCCGGTGGTTCAGGAGACGCGCCTCTGGGATGAGGCCAGGCAGCTCACCAGAAGCATGCGCAGCAAGGAGGGGGCGAGCGACTACCGCTACTTCCCCGATCCCGATCTGGGACCGATCGAGGTGAGCCCGGAGCAGCGGGAGGCCTGGCGCGCCGAGCTGCCGGAACTGCCGGCGGCCAGGCGCCACCGCTACGCCGAGCAGCTGGGGCTCTCGATCTACGACGCCAGGGTGCTCACCGATGAGCGACCGATGGCGGAGTACTTCGAGGCGGCGGTCGCCGCCGGCGGCGATGCCAAGGGCGTGGCCAACTGGATCACCGGCGATATCGCCGCCCACGTGAACGCCAACCGGCTCTCCTACGCCGACTTGCCCTTCCGCCCGGAGCAGCTGGCGGAGATGGTGCAGCTGATCGAGGGCGGTGTGATCAGCGGCAAGATCGCCAAGGAGATCCTCCCCGGGCTGCTGGAGCAGGGCGGCTCCCCCAAAGCGATCGTGGAGGTCCGCGGCCTGGGGATGATCAGCGATCCGGCGGCGATCACCGTGATCGTGGAGGAGCTGCTGGCCGCCCATCCCGGGGAGGTGGAAGCCTTCCGCGGCGGCAAGACCAAGCTGCAGGGCTTCTTCGTGGGCCAGCTGATGAAGAAGACCGGCGGCAAGGCCGATCCCAAGCTCGCCAACCGGATCCTGGCCGAGCAGCTGAAGGGCTGAGGGATCCGTCCGCGCTGGTTAGCGTTGGCCCATGACCTCGGCCCCCGCAGCTGTCAGACGCCACGCGCGTTTCACGGTGGAGCAGTTCCACCGGCTCTGCGACGCGGTGCCCGAGCAGCGGCTGGAGCTGATCGATGGGGAGGTGCTGCAGGTGATCGCCAAGGGGACACGCCACACGGCGGTGGTTCACCGGCTGATCGCCGCCCTCCAGGCCACCCTGGCGGCCCTGCCCCAGGCCCCCCTGCAGCTGCGGGTGGAGGCACCGCTGGACCTGGGCCCGGCCGATGAGCCCGAGCCGGACCTGGCCCTGGTGGCCCGCCGCGCCGATGACTACTGGGCCGCCCATCCCACCGCCGCCGACACCGCCCTGGTGATCGAGGTGGCTGACAGCAGCCTGGCCTTCGACCTGGAGGCCAAGGCGCGCCTCTATGGAGCCGCCGGGATTCCCCACTACTGGGTGATCGATGTGCAGGCGCCGCGCCTGCACGTGGTGCATGAGCACAGCGCGGGCCTTGATGCCGACGTCCTGGCGGCGCTCAGACGGGCGGTGGAGACGGTGCTGCGGGAACTGCCCCGGCCCTGAGAGCCCGCTCCACCCGCGGCGCCAGGGCCTGCGGCCCTCCGCGGTTGTCGAGCACCACCGCGGCCAGGGTCCGCTTGCGGGCCAGGGGCCACTGGGCCGCCAGCCGGGCGCGGGCGTCGGCCGCGCTGAGCCCGTCCCGATCCATCAGCCGCCGCAGCTGCTGGTCCTCGTCGCAGTCCACCAGCCACACTTCGCTGCAGAGCGCCTCCAGCCCCGCCTCGAACAGCAGCGGAATCATCAGCACCACCACCGGCTCCTGCCGCAGCCGCTCCAGTGCGAAGGATCGGAAAAACCAAGCCAAGGACATGCGAAGGTTCGCCAGAAACTCTTTCAAGTGTTGATTGACATGTCTTGAATTTCTCTGATTGATTACCCAGATCGCTGAAGGTATTTCGACAATGTGCGGATAATCGGGCTGTGCCGTCGGCACGCTGATACGATGCTCGTGAGCACAAGCCCTGGATCTCGTTTATCCTAGTATTCTCAAGTCCGGCATAGAAGTAATTGCCGAGGTTGATTTGCCGTAGGATTATATCTATGGCCTCTGCGTTTCCTGCCTTTCAGCGCCGGCCATCATCTCGTCCCGTAGGGTAGTTTGCAGCAACTGCTACATGTGGATATCGGGTCCGAAAACCACTGTTCACGACGAACACATCTGCGATGAATGGACTGCGGTGGCTAGGATTAGCTTGGCAACAAGGAGGTGGTTATCGGATAGAAGCAAGAGCGCCGCCGTGGTTCTTGGAAACCATCCAATTGGCGTTGCTTAGACCGTGTTTTCACGGTTGTAGTGAGTGGCTAGGATATTGGCACGGCTAAGCAACAGCACGCTGGAGCCGACACCGCCTGCTAGCCGAACGCCGTTCGTCTAGAACGGCGGTGCGGCTCAGCTCAGCGTTGGGCGGACGAAAATCGCTGGAATCTAGTTGATGTAAATAATCAAAGCTCAAGAATGGAAGATGATCACACGAGCATAGCCTGACCCATATTAATCGAAACGCTTTGCTTAGAAAGAGTTGATAGAAAATCATTGTCGAGTCAGCCTAAAGCCTGCTCAAAGACCCTGATTGCACCAGCATTCCAGCGCTTAATGCGAACATGCAAATCCACATCAGTCCTATCCAGAAAGTCTATGATGCGCAGACGGTCAAATAGCAAACCGGCATAAACTGCGAGCCCATTCCAACGGCTAGGGTTTGGCGCTTCTGATATACAGAAAGCTCTGAGCGGATCGTAAAGAAACTTTCTAGCTGAAGTCCAGCGTTGAATAAAAGTGCTTGGTTGCAATTGAGTCGTTAAATCTCTCCAGTTTGATCCTGTTTTACATTGGCAGAAAACTACCAGTTGATCTCCTCTGCTGTCTGTAAATGGAATCCAGGCGACAGCATCTAACTTATCATCGTTCGCATGTGTAGGGGCTGGGTCAATGCTTTCATATCTCACCCCTTCACCTAGCTCATCACAAAGCCTATTGACTTTATCTGAAAACCCTCCAGCAACCGCAGTACCGAAGACAAATGACCTTGCTCTGTCATACCCTAGATAGCAACGTATGACTAATGCGGCAAGCTCTTCAAGGAGGCATGTCCCATCAAGGCCATCTTGGAATTTATCCCGTGTCATATTCAACCTTGTACTTAGCAGTAAATACCGATATACATCTGCGCGAACTGTTTCGTCTGCTGAGTTGTGTCGAAGGACTGTGCCGTTCATTTCAAGCCGAAAAGGGTAACCAGTATCGCAAGAACTGCTTCGCCTACTTATCTCATCAAAGACGTCATCTAATAAGGCAGCATTCAAGTCGTCCTCGTCATCGATTCCTTCATTGGGATCATTTTCACTTACCCTACCAAGGTATGCTAAAATTTCACGAATGGATACATAACCATTATGCTGAGCTAGCAATTCAGCAAAGTCTGCCAATTCATGAACTTCAGCTTTTGGAGTTGGTAAAGAAGGGAGTTTAAACATTTCACTCCGCGATGCGGGAGCTCTGCTGAGATGGATTCGCCTTGCGATACATTTCTTTATAAAGGTCGTCAGCAAGATTAGCGATTGTTCCTGCAATTTTTAATAGCTCCTGAGAGTTATCGTATCCGCCTGACAGTGATGCCCTAGCTGTAGTTAACTCTCGTTTTGAGGCCAGTAGTGCTTCTTCAAATACTGAGTCTGCTGGTCTAGATATTTCATAGGCTTCACTAAGATCCTCTCCTGCTCTGAGGGCCGCAATAGCTTCACGACTGGCAACTACAGCATTTAACAACCTTAGGTCCGGATTTTGCGACTGTACAACTGGCTTTCGGCTCTCCGCCTTATTGCCGTACATCCAAACAAGTAACTCCCCTAGCTCCTTTAGCCGGTCTTGTGGCACAGGGTTAGAAGTCTCTCGTTCTTTAGGCTCTACGTTAAGAAAGTCGCGGATTCCCTCATAGTCTAAGCCAGTGTATAGATGAGAAAATGCAAGCCTGCTATTAAACACTCTATCTTGATGATAGACATCTTCGCGTTCTGCTTGCTCAAGCACCATTAGCCCCCTGTATAGCCTCTGCACTGTATTGTGCCTATCTCCAATTTGATTCGCAATTTCAGAAAGGGGAATACCGAATGAGCTGTGCACTGATGCGATGTATTTGGCCTTTGCGTAGCTGCTCCACTTTGCTGGCCCATTAACATGTTTAAAGCCTAGAAAACGCCAAGCATCTTCACGCGAGGAAAAGATTACGGGTAAAGCCTGGAGCGAAACTCGTTCTTCTGGGGTAATTTCAGGTATAGGCCACCCGCCCTCCATACCTGAAGTACCTGCCAAAAGAACTTTGACGGCAGCGAGTCGACGATTCCCTTCAATTACGACTTTTCGATTACTCTCCTCGGCAACAATAAGAGCTTCTTGCGGAAAAAAGCCACTGGCAGAGATTGACTGAACAAGTTCACGAATATCCATCGCGTCCCATAGGATCTTCAGAATTTCCGATTCAGGAGTAGATTGAGCTATCCCATATTCAGCCAAGCGAGGATTGTTATGGTCAAAGTGGAGCTCCTCAGTGTCAACCTGAGTGATTGTAACCAGCTTGTTCATGCTACTTTCCTCTTGTTAATCTCTTTAAAGTCAAATCTCCTGGCTCCAATTCGTAGCGTTCGTGGGAGTCGTATGCGATGTGGTGCTATTACCAGTTCGTTCGCAGAGCGCTTATCCTGCAAGGAGTAATGAATAGGCAAAATAGCAATTTGCTCCGAAGCGTACAAACCTGTTACCACCTCGGAATTGTCATAAGACATGACCCATGGAACAAGTCTTTGTCGACACATATGGCGAGCTATAGCTGTGTGCTCATCTTTCGAGTAGGCCTTTAGATAAAGTCTTTTCCCGTTAATCACGTAAGGTGGATCCAGATAGACAAAAGCTCTCTGTCTATTTCTTCCCCTTGGGAGTGTGCTTTTTAGGAAATCAATCGCATCTGAGTTGCTTACAAAGATGCGCTCTCGAAGTCGAGAGATCTGAATAACGCGCTCAGCCAGAGCAGATCTAGTGAAACGTACGCCAAGGCGCCACTCGCCCTGTTGCTCGTATCCGCCGATTGGGCCAGCATTTATGACACCAGAACGGTTGCAGCGATTCATGTAGAACGAGGCAAATCCAATCTCTCGAAGCGGCTTATTCCTGGGGGAATCACATGTCTCCCTGCATTCGCGCCATTCGGCCAAATCAAGTTGTGCAGTAAGTATCTTATCCGCGAACCACTGCGGCTCGTTCAATACTGTCTTCCAGAAGGCATAAATACGAATGTCTGAGTCGTTAATTGATATTGTATTTACTACATTATCGCCAAGCAAGCCCAAGGCAGCACCAGCACCCCCTGCGTAGGGCTCAAAATAGTCGACGCCACGAAGGTCATTTAAGTCCAGTACGTCGGTTAGAAAAGGGGTCAAGCCGGCTTTGCCACCGGGGTAGCGTAGGGGACTAAGAAGCTTCATTCCTATTCGCCTGTGCGATGCAATGAACGATCCGCACCGTTAATGGAGATCTCGTGGGTAACAGAATTGTCGAATATGCCCTTTTCTACTAATCTACGAACAGCCTCTGGTCGTGTTGGTAGGTCAGGCTGCCCTCTTCGCCATTGATCAATTGCTTCAAGCAAGTCAGTCTGGAAGCGGGTTCCGACTAGCTTGCCGGTGGTTGAAGAGCGTTGCTTTTTTGGTAAGGCCACTTGCATAAAAGGAAAAGCCTCTTGGCTTGCGCTCATGTTAACATGATAACACCACGGATCAAGCTAATCTGGCAATCCATAGCATCGATGGCTGAGGCCACCCAGTTTGTAGCCGAAGAGCAGTGCTCATGTTAATGCTTAATGATATCGGATTTCAGCAGTGCAGTAGCCAAAGATTTGAAGTTAACGGTCTGCCTGAATGCTGCTCAGCTACTGGTAACTCCAATACGCGCACATCAGATACAGCCAG
The DNA here is from genome assembly GCF_014698445.1 of Microcystis elabens FACHB-917. Taxonomy (GTDB): domain Bacteria; phylum Cyanobacteriota; class Cyanobacteriia; order PCC-6307; family Cyanobiaceae; genus Cyanobium; species Cyanobium elabens. The sequence goes on along the minus strand of NZ_JACJSZ010000004.1, from coordinate 11,101 downwards.
CGCTGCCCAACGTCAAGATCCAGCGGATGGGAGCAGACTCAATCGAGCATCTCCCGATTGACGTTCCCGCCGCTGATCTTGAGCGTTCGACGGCGAAGCGTAGTCAGATCAGTGTAGGTACCAGCCGCTCCAGCCACAGCCGTTCGTCGGCCAGGGCGAACACGATCCGGCCCAGGGCCCCGCGGTCGATCGCGGGCTGGGGGTCTTCCTTCGCCGCCTGCCCGCACCCGCTCGCCAAAGTGCGCCAGCACCTCGCGGGCGAACTGATCCGCATCCAGCACCGTCAAGACCCGGGTGGCCAGCAGCGCCCTCACCGTGCTCTCGCCGGTGGCGCGATCCCGCCGCCCGCTTCGCCGCCTCCCGTCGCCGACCTTCCCTTCCTGCCGGGCCAGCTGGCGGAAATGGTGGGCCTGATTGAGGCTGGCAGCATCAGCGGCATGTTCGCCAAGGAGTTCCCGCCTGAACTGCTGAAGAAGGGCGATTCGCCGGCTGCCCTGGTGGAGGCGCGGGGCCTGGGGATGATCAGCGACCCGGCGGCGATCGCGGCGATTGTCGATGAGCTGCTGGCCGCTCACCCCGCGGAGGTGGAGGCCTTCCGCGGCGGCAAGACCAAGCTGCAGGGCTTCTTCGCGGGCCAGCTCATGAAGAAGACCGGCGGCAAGGCCGATCCCAAGCTCGCCAACCGCATTTTGGCCGAGCAGCTGAAGGGCTGAGCCCGATCAGACGATGCTGATCTGGCTCAAGGAGTTGAAGCCGCTGCTGAAGCTATAGCCTGTAATCTCAAGCAGCGCGTCGGTGGTGGGGGTGTAGCCCGCGCTGGCGTCGTTGAAGGCGATGAAGGTGCGCAGACCGGTGCCGCTGCCGTAGGTGAAGGTGGCGGCGCCGTTGGCCACGAAATTCGAGGCTCTCAGCAGGTCGGTGATGCCCGAGACCGTGAGGGTCGAGGTGGCCCCGAGGTTCCTGAAGCCGCCGCTGGGTGGCGTGGTGGTGACGTCGAAGCGATCGCTGCCGACGCTGAAGCCAATGATCTTCTCAAACGTGGGCGCGGACCTTGTGCCGCCGACGATGCCGTCGGTGAGGGTGGTGTACTGGAACGTGTCGGCGCCATTGCCGCCGCTGAGCCTGTCGAGGCCGCGGCCGCCGCTGATCACGTCGTTGCCCTCGCCGCCGTTCACGGTGTCGATCCCCAGGCCGCCGAGGATGCGGTCGGCGCCGGTGCTGCCGGTGATGCTGTCGTTGCCGCCGCCGGCGTCGATGCTGAGGTTGGCGCCGAGCAGGGTGACGCCGCTGAAGTTGAGGATGTTGGCGGTGGCGTCGCCGAGCAGGCGGACGGCGCCCCTGGTGGTGGAGGCGTCGATCAGCTCGATGCCGGTGGCGGCGGCGGAGAAGCTCTTCATGCCGATGTCAACGGCGGCCGTTCCGGCCGTGGCGACGATGCGGTCGATCTCGCCGGCGCCGCTGCCGCTGTCCTGGATCGTGTCGTAGCCCTGGAAGCCGCTGGCGAGGGTGCCGCCCACCTCGTAGGTGTCGGCGCCGCCGGCGCCGTTGAGCCTGTCGTCGCCCCTGCCAGCGAGGATCAGGTCGCCGCTGGTGCTGCCGGTCACGGTGTCGGCGCCGTCGCCGGCGTCGATGCGGATGCCACCGCCGATGAAGCTCACGCCGCTGAAATTGAGGGTGTTGTTGTCCCAGTTCCCCATCAGCCGCACACGGCCGGTGGTGGTGACGCCGTTGACAGTCTTCTTGGTGCTGTTGACGATCTGCTCGATGCCGGCGCTGGCGAGGAAGTTGCCGCCGGCCAGGCCAATGTCCACGTCGGCGTTGCCGATGGCAACGATCCGGTCGACGCCGCTGAGACCGGTGTCGTTGTAGGTGTCCAGGCCGCCGAAGGTCTTCCAGCCGCCCGCTTCCAGGCCGCTCACGACGTAGGTGTCGCTGCCCTCACCGCCGTCGAGCACGTCGTCGCCTCCGCCGCCGCTGATGCGGTCGTTGCCGCCGCCGCCGCTGATGCGGTCGTTGCCGTAGCCGCCGCTCACAGTGTCGGCGCCGGCGCTGCCCACGAAGGTGTCACTGCCGTCGTTGAGCTCAATGCTGAGGTTGCCGCCACGCAGTTCGGTGGCGCTGAAGTCGAGTGTGTTGTTCTGCCAGTCGCCGAGCAGGCGCACCCTGCCGCTGGTGCCCGTGGCGTCGATCAGTTCGATGCCGCTGGCCGGGCCGAAGCTGAGGAGACCGATGTCGACGCCGTCGCTGCCGTTGGCCGCCACCGCCACGATGCGGTCGGAGCCGCTGCTGTCGGCGTAGGTGTCGTAGCCCTCGAAGCTGTAAGTCTTCCAGTCGGGGTTAGCGGGATCGCGGCCGCTCACCTCGTAGGTGTCATCGCCGGCGCCTCCCTGCAACAGGTCGTTGTCGCCGCCGCCGCGGATGCGGTCGGCAAAGGCCGTGCCGACGATCGTGTCGGCGCCCCAGCCGCCGTCGATGCGGAAGTTGCCGCCGACCAGGGTGACACCGGAGAAGTCGAGGCGATTGGCCTCCCAGTTGCCCACCAGTCCCACCTGGGCTGTGGTGAGGCCGCCGTTGCCGTCATCGATCTGGGTGCTGTTGACGATCAGCTCGATGCCCGAGCCGGCGTCGAAGTTCAGAAAGCCGATGTCCACCGGCCCCATGCCGACGGCGACGATCTCATCGACGCCGTCGCCGGAGGCGCCGGAGTCGGCGAAGGTGTCAAAACCTTCAAAGTCATAGGTGGCCCAGTCGGCGTTGTTGGGATCGTGGCCACTCACCTCGTAGAGATCGCCGCCGCCCCGGCCGTCGAGGAGGTCGTTGTCGCCGCCGCCGCGGATGCGGTCAGCCTGGTCCGTACCCCGCACGATGTCGGCGCCCCAGCCGGCGTCGATGCTGAAGCCGGCCAGCAGGCCGCCGACCAGCTCGGTGGCGGAGAAGTCGAGCGTGTTCGTCTCCCAGTTACCCAGCAGCCGCACTGCGGCCGGGGAGATCACGCCGTCGGGGTCGATCTGAGTGGTGTTGTTGACGATGCGCTCGATGCCGCTGTCGGGCCCGAACCTGTGGAAGCCGATGTCCACCGGCCCCTCGCCGACGGCGACGATCTCGTCGATGCCATCGTGGCCGCTGTCCTGGATCGTGTCGAAGCCCTCAAAGGTGTAGGGCTGTCCCTCGATCCACTCGGGGGTGTTGCCGCTCACCAGGTAGGTGTCGCCACCGCCGCCGCCGTCGAGCGCGTCATCGCCGCCGCCGCCGCGGATGCGGTCGGCCAGGGCCGTGCCGATCACCGTGTCGCCGCCCCAGCCACTGTCGATCAGGAAGTTGCCCCCGATCAGTTCGGTGGTCGAGAAGTCGAAGACGTTCGCCTTCCAGTTGCCGATCAGCCGCACCTCGGCGCTGGTGGCGTTGAGGATGCGCTCGATCCCATTCTGCGGGCCGAAATCCTGCAGGCCCACATCCACCGGACCCACGCCTTCGGCCACGATCGTGTCGACGTCTTCGCCGGCGGCACCGGAATCCACGATGCGGTCGAAGCCCTCGAAGGTGTAAGGCCGCCCCTCCACCCATTCCGGGTCGAAGCCGCTCACTCGGTAGGTGTCGCTGCCACCGGAACCGTCGAGCGTGTCGTCACCGCGACCGCCGCGGATGTCGTCGGCCGCGGCGGTGCCGCGCGCGATGTCGCAGCCGTCACCGGCATCGATCGAGAAATTGCCGCCCACCAGCTCCACCAAGGAGAAGTCGAGGACGTTGCTCTCCCAGTTTCCCAGCAGCCGCACCGGGGTGCCGCCGTCGGTGGCGTTGACGATGCGCTCGATGCCGCTGTCGGGCCCGAAGCCGCGGAAGCCGATGTCCACCGCGCCGAAGCCCTGGGCAAGGATCACGTCCACGCCCTGGCTGCCGCTGTCGGCGTAGGTGTCGTAACCCTGGAAGCTGTAGGTCTGCCAGTCGGGGTTCTCGGGATCGGCGCCGCTCACCAGGTAGGTGTCGCCATCCTCGCCGCCATCCAGGGTGTCGTCGTCGAAGCCTCCGTCGAGCAGGTCGGCGCCGCTGCCGCCGCGCAGGGTGTCGTGGCCCCAGCTGCCGTCCAGCAGGTCGGAGCCGCCTGCGCCGTCGATCACATCGTTGCCCCCGTAAGCGAGCACCTGATCGGCTTCGTCGTTGCCGACGAACGTGTCGGCGTTCCAGGTGCCGACGGTGAGCCGCCTGTCGAAGAGGAAATAGTTCAGCCAGCCCGAGACATCGCTGAGCGACTGGTTGGTGTTGCCGTCCTCGTTGAGGAAGTTCTCGCCCTGGATCTCGAAGCCGTAGTGGTAAATGCCGTCGGCCACGGTGTTGACCAGGTTCTGGCCGAAGAACTGGGTGGTGGCGCCGTCGTTCTGAATCAGGTGGAAGCCCGTCTCGATGCCGTCCTCGTCGTCGCCGTGCAGCAGAATGAAGTCGTCGTAGCGGTTGGCTCGCACCCAGCGGTTGATCTCCCGCAGGTCGAAGCGGCTGATCCAGCCGTCGAGGTTAACGCCGGTTTCGTTGACGGCCTTGAGGAAGAGCTGGTTGAGGCCGTTGGCTGCGGTCAGGCCGTCGTTGATGTCCAGCGCCGCCGTACAGCGTGACAGCCCAGGATCCAGCTGGATCCAGTCCACCATCCGATCGAGGCCGCTGCCGGTGGTGGAGAAATCGCCGTAGTAGTAGCTGATCCACTCGGCCACATCGCTCACCAGGGCGTTGGCATCGCCGTCCTCATTTTGGAAGCGTCCGTCGGCGTTGATCGTGAAGCCGATGTGGAAGATACCGTCGAAGATTGTGTTGACGGCGTTCTGGCCGAACAGCTTGGTGGTGGCGCCATCGTTCTGAACCAGGTGGAAGCCCGTCTCGCTGCCGTTCTCGTCGTCGCCGTGCCATGCAATGAAACGCGCCAGCCGCGTCGCGTCGCCACGGATCCAGCCGTTCATCCAGCGCACCTCGTCGGCACTCAGGCGCGTGGCATCGGGGTCCGCCGCGCCCTCCAGCTTCAGGGCGACGATGCCCTCGAGGATCAGTTCGTCGAGCCGGTTGGCCGCCTCGGCGCCGCCGCGGATGTCGGCCCAGGGGATGTTCGCCTGCAGGCCGGGATCGCCCACGATCGTCTCGACGATGCGATCGAGCGCCGAGTTCGTCGTGGCCAGGTCCACCTTCAGCGAGGTGAGCCAGCGGGCAACATCCGTGAGCAGGGCGTTGTTGTTGCCGTCCTCGTTGGTGAGACGGGTGCCGTCGGCGTTGATCGGGAAGCCGAAGTGGTAGATGCCGTCGAGCACGGTGTCGATCAGCGTGCGGCCGTCGAACAGACGGATGCCGCCGTCGTTCTGGATGCGGTGGAAACCGGTCTCCTCGCCGTTTTCGTCGTCCCCGTGCAGCGCGGCGAACAGCTCGAAGCGCTTCGGACAGGCCGGATCGCGCACCCAGGCGTTGAGGGCGACGATGTCGGCGGCCGTGAGCACGTCCTTGCTCCAGGCGCCGATGGCCCGCAGGCCCTCCACCACGAGCGCGTTGAGGCCATCGGACGCGATCAGGCCGGCGCGGATCGAACTGGCCTCGTTGGCCCCAGCCAGGCCCGGGTCGCGGGCAATCCAGCCGAGCACTTGATCCAGACCGGTGCCGCTGTTGCCGACAGGGGTGTCGAGGGAAGCCGAGTAGCTGGTGAGCGGGCTCATGGCGGGGATGGCGAGGGGAGAGGAGCCGGGCGGGAGGCACAGGGTGCCGGGGCACGCCCAATCAGGCATGCCGATATTCCATAATCGCCATAATCAAATGCCGGGAGCTCGGTTTTTGCGCTCCGCACAGATTCTTGACCCCAGCCCACGAAACTTGACGAAATCGGCGTCCCGCTCAGCCCTCCGCCGGTTCGGAATCGAGCGGTCCAGCTGGCAAGTCGTTTAGCAGCGCCGCCAGAAGCTCGGGTCCACCCCGGTTGTCGATCAGCCGGTCCGCCAGCGGTCGCTTGCGCCCCAGCGGCCACTGAGCGGCGATCCGGGCGTGCGCCTCCGCCTCGCCGAGGCCATCGCGGGCCATCAACCGCTGCAGCTGCTGGCTCTCCTCGCAGTCCACCAGCCACACCTCGCTGCACAGGCCCTCCAGCCCCGCCTCGAACAGCAGCGGGATCATCAGAACCACGGCTGGCGCCTCCCGCAGCCGCTCCAGCTCCGCAGCGAAGCGCTGCCGCACCAGCGGATGCACCAGCCGCTCCAGCCAGCGGAGCTCGGTGGCGTCGTGGAACACGATCCGCCCGAGGGCTGCCCGGTCCACCGCCGCATCCCCGCCCGCCAGCGCCACCTGCGACCCGTAGCGCTCCAGCACCGCCCGGGCCCCGGCGCTGCCGGGCGCCAGCGCTTCGCGGGCATAGGCATCCGCATCCAGCACCGGCAGCCCGCGGGCCGCCAGCAGGCGCCCCACCGTGCTCTTGCCGCTGGCGATGCCGCCGGTGATGCCGATGCGGCGCTGGTTGAGGCATTCCGGCATCGCCGGCGGGCCCAGTTGCTCCAGGCGGAAGCTGGCTCCATAGCTGGACGTGGGCCGCTCGGAATAGAAGCCCTGCGGGCGCGGAGGCCGGAAGCGATAGCGCAGGCTCAGCAGACGGCCGCGCCAGCGCAGCCCCGTGCGCAGCACGGCGCTCAGCCAGGCCGGCGCCGCTGGCCAGTTGAGGCCAGCGAGCACGGCAGGTTCCAGCAGGCCGCGCATCCCGGCGGCCAGGGCCGGCCGCAACGCTGCAGGCCAGGGCTCCAGCAGCATGGCCAGGGTGGCGTCGGCGATGCGTTGGTTGCTGGCGGCGTTCTGAAACAGGTCCGCCTGCACCCGCTCGTTCAGCTGCATCAGTTCAGTCAGGCTGCGCGGACGCTCTGCGATGCCCATCATCCCGCCCACGTGATCCCAGAAGCGGAACAGCGCCTGCTGCTCGCCGGGGCTGAGCGGGCGCCAGCCGTAGTGCTCCAGCCAGCGGATCGGCTCGGCCACGAACCCGGAGAGCACGTAGGCGGAGTCGGCCTGGCTGATGGCGTAGTGACCGTGGATGCGGTGCAGCCGCTGGATCACCGCCCGGCCGCCGGGGCTGTCAGGTCCGAGCCGCACCAGTTCGGCCACCATCAGGCCGGTGTCGTCGTAGCGCTTGCGCGGCCGCTGCTCGAACTCACACGTGCGCTGCAGCAGCCCTGAGATCGAGGGCAGGCAGAAGGTCTTGAGCAGCGCCAGCTCCAGGGCACGGTTGGTGTCCCAGGGGAAGAGGCGACCCGCCATGGCCTGACAGCAGGCCAGGCTGGCGGCATCAAGACCATCGGGAGGTGCCGCCAACCCTGTGGGCTCCGCGAGCATCGGTGCAATCAGGCAACTGGGGCATCAGTCTGATCCGGGCTGCAGCCGGAGCTCGCCAGCCTGTGCTGTCCGATGCTCGGAACACCAGCCCACCCCGTTTCCGCTCCGCCGTGACCCACCCCTGGACCCCGATCCCCGCAGGCGTCACAGCCCCGGAGGGCTTCCTGGCCGCCGCCGTCACCGCCGGCCTCAAAGCCTCCGGCCGACCGGATCTCTGCCTGCTGCTCGCCCCCGAGGGGGCGGCGTGCGCCGGCACCTTCACCACCTCCCTGGTGCGGGCCGCCTGTGTGGATCTGTGCGCCGAGCGGCTGGCGGCCACGGGCGGGCACGCCCGGGCGGTGCTCACCAACTCGGGCCAGGCCAATGCCTGCACCGGCGAGCGTGGCCTCACCGACAGCCTGCGGGCCACCGCCGAGCTGGCCGGGCGGCTGGGCCTGGCGCCCGAAGAGGTGCTGATCTGCTCCACCGGCGTGATCGGCGTGCCGATCCCGATGGAGACGCTGGTGGCGGGTCTCGATCCCCTGGTGGCCGCCCTTGGCCCCGAGGGCGGCGGCGCGGCGGCGGAGGCCATCCTCACCACCGACCTCGTGGCCAAGGAGATCGCCCTGAAGGCCCAGCTGGGCGGCCGCACGGTGCGCATCGGCGGCATGGCCAAGGGCTCGGGGATGATCCATCCCCAGATGGCCACGATGCTGGGCTATCTCACCTGCGATGCCGGCATCCCGGCCGACGTGTGGCAGGCGATGGTGCGCCGGGCGGTGGATCGCTCCTTCAACGCCATCACGGTGGACGGCGACACCAGCACCAACGACACGTACCTGGCCTTTGCCGCCGGCGAGCCCCTGGGCCCGGAGCACTTCGACGCGCTGGAGGCCGGCCTGACGGCGGTGTCGCAGCACCTGGCCCGGGCGATCGCCCGCGACGGCGAGGGCGCCACCTGCCTGATCGAGGTGCGGGTGGAGGGCGCCGCCGACGAGGCCGGCGCCCGGGCCATCGCCCGCACCGTGGCCGGCTCGTCGCTGGTGAAGTGCGCCGTCCACGGCCGCGACCCCAACTGGGGCCGGATCGTCGCCGCCGCCGGCCGGGCCGGCGTGGCCTTCGCCCCCGACGCCGTGGCCCTGTGGCTGGGGGAGCACCAGCTGATGGCGGCCGGCCAGCCCCTGCCCTTCGACCGCCCCGCCGCCTCCGCCTACCTGAAGGCCCGCGCCGCCGGCGCCTACCTCAGTGCCGATCCGCTCACGGGCGACACGGTGGCGATCCGGCTGCGGGTGGGGGACGGCCCGGGCAGCGGCACCGCCTGGGGCTGCGACCTCTCGGATCAGTACGTGCGCATCAACGCCGATTACACGACGTAGGGGTAAACCCCTTGGTATGACTGGATTCTGGACGCCGGTTTCCGTTAGTGTCAAAGAGGTGTCAAAACAACAATGCGTCCTGGTGGGGGAAGGGATCTCGGGAATTGGAGGTGTCAAAAGTCGCCTCTGATCAGGGGTCTCTGCCCTCTGCCTCCTGGATCCGCTGACCCAGTGACCTGAGTGCTTTGACGCTGATCGAGTGCTTGCTGTCCCTGCTGCTCCAGGACGCCAGGGACAGTGCTGCCTGGAAGTCCCCGTAGAACAACTCCTCCCATGACCCGTCTGCCTCCACCCTGACCACCAGGAGGAGGTCTGCCTCGCCCCTGATGCCGATGGTCTGGGATGCGTGGTTCGCTTTGATCTGGACGGTTCTGCCGTCAGGGGTGGTTGCATCGAACCCGCTGCCCCTGCGTTCAGAAACCCAAGCGTTGCCAGGACCCTTTGAAATGCCACACGCCAACGGGTTTGCCCGTATCAGAAACTCTGTACGGTTCCTTTGTTCGGAAACGCCAAGAGTTCTGACCGATGCCCAGATCCATCGGGTATGCCAGGTGCTCGACCACCCACCAGGACACAGACGCCCAGGTCACTGAACTGAGGTCTGCTGGATGCGAAGAGGTCTTTGCCGAGAAGGTGTCCTCCCGTGCACCCCTGGAGAAACGACCCCAGTTGCGTGCCTGCTTGGAGTCACTGCAGGAGGGGGACGAACTGGTGGTCTCCAAACTCGATCGTCTCGGTCGATCCCAGGTGGAGGTGATCAACCGTCTCTCTGACCTCCAGACCAAGGGGATCTACGTCCGCACCCTGGACGGTCTGATCAACACCAGAGGACTCGGAAAACTCGCCCCACTGGTGATCGGACTGCTGACGGGTCTTGCCGAGGTGGAGAGGTCACTGATCCAGGAACGCACCAAGGAATCGGTTGAACACCGCAGGAGGACAGGAGGAAACCTCGGTGGACGCCCGAAGACCTCTGAGAAGAAGGAACGATTGGTGGTTCGTCTGCGTGACGAGGGGGAGTCCTACAGGTCGATCCGAGATCAGACAGGACTCTCTCTCGCAACGATCCAACGGATTCTCAAAGACCACATCACCACCACTGCTTGATGCCATGACCAAGATCGACATTCAGTACCAGGACCAGTTCGGGAAATGGAGACACCTCCAGACGAAACACAACGAGGGAGATGCGTACCGCACTGCTGCTAACCGTGCCCGATCTACGGGGAAACGTCATCGACTGGTGGATCAAGACGGAACTCTTCTAGATGTGATCGATCCCTGAGAGAAAACGCGGAAGTCAATCTATAAAGTGTTCAGAGGGATCCTAAATATCAATAAATATTCTCAGAAATAATGCCGTGAGTGATTCACTCGTTGTCTCAGAGTGCAGATGCAGGGGAGATCAGGAACGGGTCTCTCCCCAGTCCCAACGGTCACTCGTACAGGTTCCGACGAGAATTCTTTCTAGTCTTGACCTTTCGATCGAGTGCCGCACCCAGACCAGACTGTTGATTTCGATTCGATGGTGGAAGAACCTGAATCTTAGATCTCATATTCCTCTGATGATCAGAACTCTTCCGTTGCTGCGTCTCTGAAGTGACCTCAACTGAGGATGAACTCTTCCGATGAGTTCCAATCTGTTGACCCAAAACATAGTTCGCAAATACTTCAAGTGATAATCCACCAGATCCTCGACTCAAGATTCGTGAATCGCACTGACTATTGTGACAATAAAACACTGCAAAGTCATAACCTTTGGAGTGGTTATTGAGAATATATCCTTTGCGTTGACTCGGAGACCACTTCTTAGAATTCTTGCGACTTCCGCCGATCTGACAGAATGGACAAAACATTGAAATCGAATCTAGATCATCTTTTGTGTTGATTAGACTTGATTCAATCATCTCAAATAGTCCTCGATCTCGTCCATTTGCAAAATGCATATACCACCTTCAATGCCTAGTCATTATAGTTCAATCCTGCAATATTGTCAACTGCTTGAGTGAACCGGTTCTTCTCTAGGTATTGCCTCTGAATATTGACAAGTGCGCTGAATCTCTGTATAATAACCATGTCAGTGGTTCAGAGTTCTAAGATTCTGATTCGCGATTCTTGAAACTCTCTAGATTATAAATAGGTATGTAGGGCTTGCTGAATTTCGTTCGAGGGCATTTCGGGCACGCCACAGGCAGCTTTCTCGGTCAGCAAGGCCAGGCGCATCGGATCTCAGTTTTACTCCTAGAACCTCATTAGGCAGCCCACAGAAGCGCTGGACGGCGCCAGGAGGCACACAAAAGGAGCATCAGGAAGTACACAGACACAAGAATAGACAATAAGAGGCGCAGTAGCCTCAGGATCTTCTCTGCATTCATCACGTAGAACGCCATCGTGATCACCGTTCTGGATGTTTC
>NZ_JACJSZ010000039.1 GCF_014698445.1 Microcystis elabens FACHB-917 | reverse complement strand
CGGCACCCTCGATGGCGCCAACGTCGAGATCCGCGAGCAGGTGGGCGACGACAACTTCTTCCTCTTCGGCCGCACCACCGAGGGCATCGCCGAACTCAAGGGACAGGGCTACCGGCCCTGGGAACTGATCGGAGCCACCCCGGAACTGCCGGAGGTGCTGCATCTGATCGAGAGCGGCCACTTCAGCAACGGCGACAAGGAACTGTTCCGGCCCCTGCTGGAGAACCTCACCGGCCGCGACCCGTTCTTCGTGCTGGCCGATTTCCGCGACTACCTCCGGGCCCAGGAGGCCATCAACGCCACCTGGGCGGACCGTCGCCGCTGGAGTCAGATGGCCCTCTGCAACACCGCCCGCAGCGGCTTCTTCTCCTCCGATCGCGCCATCGGCGAGTACGCCCGGACGATCTGGGACGTGACATCCTCCCCCGTGGCCATGGCGGGAAGCCCCTTGCCCACCTGATCCTTAACCAGGCCTGTGCAAGTTGGCAGTAACCGGAACGTCTCCATGACCTCCCCCTCCTCAGGCGCCCTGACCACCATGCGGCTTCTGGCCCAGACCAGGGAACTGCGGAAAATCCCCGCCGGAGGGGTGATCTTCCGGGCCGGTGAGCCGGGCGACTCCGTCTTCGGCATCGTCGATGGGGCTGTCCGGATCGACTGGGCCGCGGAAGGGGAGAGCGAGACGCTCGGTCCTGGCAGCAGCTTCGGGGTGGGCGCCCTGGTGGGCAGCGAGCATCGACGCTTCGGCACCGCCACCGCCGTGGAGGACACTCAACTGCTGGAGCTGGACCGGGAGGAATTCCTGTTCGCCCTGCAGGAACTGCCGATGTTCGCCCTGGAGATGCTGCACGGCCTGGAGGAACGGCTGGGGCACCTGAAGGCCGCAGGCAGCGACAAGCCCTGAGGCAGCGGCATCAGCGCGCCGCCACCCCGGGCATGAAACGCCGCTCGTGCTGGAAACCCTTCAGCATGCGGTTCCAGTAGATCCAGGGCAGCACATCCTTCTTGACCACCCACATGCTCCAGCGCTCCTGGGTGGGATCGAGGGGGAAGGAGGGAACGGGCTGTCCCTCGTAGTTGAACTCGGCCATGATCACCTTCCCGTAGCCGGTGATCAGCGGACAGCAGGCGTAGCCGTCGTAGCGGGCGGTCAGGGGCTGGCCATCCAGGTGGGCCAGCAGATTGGCCACCAGCACCGGCGCCTGGCCCCGCACCGCCGCCGCGGTCTTGGAGTTGGGCAGCGAGGACACATCCCCGAGGGAGAAGACGTTGGCATGGCGCACGTGCTGGGTGGTGAATTTGTCCACCTCCACCCAGCCGCCCGGTCCGGCCACGGCCAGGGGGCTGGTGGCCACCACATCCGGCGCCGCCATCGGTGGGGTGACGTGCAGCATCCCGAAGGGGAGCACCTCCTCCCGCACGGTGTCACCGTCCTTGACGGCAAAGACCGCCTCCTTGCTGGCGGCACGCACCTCGGTGAGGGTGTGCTGATAGCGGGGCTCGATGCCCCGCCGGGCCACCACCTGGCGCAGGGGTTCGGCGAAGGTGGGAATGCCGAAGATCCCCGGGGTGGCGGTGGCGAAGATCACCCGGGTGGCCGCCGTGATGGCCGCCGAGCGCTTGAAGACGTCGTCGGCCATGTACATGATCTTCTGGGGCGCCCCGGCGCACTTGATCGGCGTGTCGGGGAAGGTGAAGATCGCGTTGCCGCCGCTGAAGGCCTGGATCGTCGTCCAGGTGTAATCGACCAGATCCCTGGAGTAGTTGCTGGTGATGCCGTGGCTGCCCAGGGCCTCCGGCAGCCCCTTGATCCGGTCCCAGCAGAGCTTGATGCCGGTGGCCACCACCAGGGCGTCGTAGTGGAGCGTTTCACCATCGCTGGTGCTCACGGTGCCGGCCACCGGATCGAAGCCGGTGGCGGCGGCGCGGATCCAGCGCACCCCCTCGGGGATCAGATCGGCCTCGGCACGGCGGGTCTGCTCGAGGGTGAAGACGCCGCCGCCCACCAGGGTCCAGCCGGGCTGGTAGTAGTGATCCGGCGAGGGCTCGAGGATGGCGATCTCCAGGCCGGGCCGGGCCCGCCGGAGCTGGCTGGCCACGGTGAGACCCGCAGCCCCTCCGCCGACGATCAGGATCTGGTGATGGGCCATGGAACGGGAATCGAACGCGGAGGGCGCGGACCGGCCTGGAGAAATGTCACGGTCGCTACCTCTGCCGGCACCGGAGCAGCAGACTGAAGGTATCGAGAACCGGAGCAGGGCGATGTTCCTGAAAGTACGCCACGACGACGACGCCAGCCTCGTGGAGGTGCTGGACGTCAAGCAGTTGTTCAACCCCTTCGATCCCCGGGTCCGGGCCCGACTCCATGGCGGGGAGGAGCTGCAGGATCCCCAGGAATACGCCAAGTCCGACCTGTTCTTTCCTTCCGGGGAGACCCTGCCGCGCTGCTGGCTCGATTCCCACTACCAGCGCTGAAGGCCGGCCGACGCCAGCACTGTCAGGACGCCACCATGGCGTCCCATTCGCACCCGCACGAGCACCCGCACGGGCCTGGACACCGCCAGGGGTCGCCGCGGGCGTTCTTCTGGGGTGTGCTGCTGAACAGCGGCCTCTCGGGGCTGCAGCTGGCGATCGGCATCGGCTTCGGCTCCCTGGCCCTGATCGGCGATGCCATCCACAACCTCGGCGATGTGGCCGGCCTGCTGCTCGGCTGGGGGGCCGAGCGGCTCAGCGCCCGTCCTGCCACGGCCCGCTTCACCTACGGCTTCGGCCGCAGCACCCAGATGGCCTCGCTGTTGAACGCGGCCCTGATCCTGATGGCGGCGGGGGTGGTGATCGTCGAAGGGGTGCAGCGGCTGCTGGCTCCGGTGCCTGTGGTGAGCGGCCCGGTGGCCTGGGCGGCGGCGGCCGGCATCGTGGTCAACCTGCTCTCGGCCCGGCTCTTCGGCGGCGGCCACCACCACGATCTGAACCGGCGGGCGGCGGTGGTGCACCTGCTCACCGATGCCGCCGTTTCGGCCGCCGTGCTGATCAGCGCCGTGCTGGTGGGACTGGTGGGCTGGATGTGGCTGGATGCGGCCACCGCCATCGGGGTGGGGCTGGCGGTGGCCTGGAGCGGCTGGGAACTGCTGGTGGAGGCCCTCAGCGCCAGCCTCGACGCCGTGCCGCGGGGCATCGACCTGGCCGCGGTGGAGGCGGCGCTGCGGACCCTGCCCGGTGTGGAGGACATCCACCATCTGCACGTCTGGGGCATGAGCACCTCCCGTGCCGCCCTCACGGCCCACCTGGTCTCAAGCGGCGACGGCCCGCTGGATGGGCCCCTGCTGACGCTGGCCCGGCAGCGGCTCGCTTTGCTGGGCATCAGCCACAGCACCCTCCAGATCGAGGCGCCCGGGAGCTGCGCACAGGACGCGGCCCATGGGCCCCGATAGGCTGACCCAGCGGTTGACCAGTGGCGCCTTGCGGTTCTCGCCCTCGCTTCTGCCCAGCCACTTGGTGCCCAGGCTCAAGGGACGGGCCCGGCGAGGGCTGGAGAAGGGGCTGGCGGTGGCTGGCCTCGGCCTCGTCAAGCTCGATCCGCCCGGATCGGCTGCGCAACGGGCCGCCGAGCGCCAGCGGCTCCTGCAACGGCAGATCCTGGATCGCCACGACCGGCAGACCATCGCCGATGTGGAGGCCCTCGACGACCGCTACCGGACGCCGGTCCTCGGCAGCCTCCGCCCGATGGATCTGCTGCGGATGCTGAGGGAAAGTCTGGATCCCACCGACGACTGCCTGGGCTGCGCCAGCCAGCTGACCCACAGCCTGCAGATGATCGAGGCGATGGCCCGCGATGGCATGCTCGACGACAATCTGCTGCTGCCCACCGGGGAAGATCCGGCCAACGTGGTGGGCACCAACGCCATCCTCACGCCCAAGGCCAGAACCGGCCTCGACCGGCACATCTGCCAGTGGAACCACTGCGAATTCGGCTATCTGCGGTTCCGCTCGTTCCTGCCGGCCCGACTCAGCTGGACGATCCGCTACCACGGCCTCGAGGACACCAACCCCGTCGATTACATGGACAGCAGCGATGAACAGCACTTCAACGGCATCATGAAGCGCTTCCGCCATTACAACTCAGCCTCGAAATCCATCGACATCCGCCCCGAGAGCCGACTGGACGACTACAGAGATTTCATTGAATCCAGATTGCCCGGTCGCATCGCATTCTGATCGGTCAGGAGGCTCTCCATCATGCGGTTTCTTGTGGTTGGATCCGGCTTCGCCGGAGCGGTCCTAGCCAGGGAGCTGGCCGATCACACCGACCATCGCATCGACGTGGTCGATGCCAGGGATCACATCGGTGGCAACTGCCACACCCACCGAGACCCGGAAACGGGCATCACGGTCCACACCTACGGTGCCCATATCTTTCACACCAGCGATCGGCAGGTCTGGGACTACGTGCAACGCTTCACGGAGATGATGCCGTTCATCAATCGCCCCAAGGCCAGCATCGACAGGGGAATCTTCAGTCTGCCCGTCAACCTGCATACCATCAACCAGTTTTTCGACAAGACGTTCTCACCTTCGGAAGCCCGGCAGTTCGTTGACTCCATCCGGCGGCGCGACATCGAGGAACCTGGAAACTTCGAAGAGCAGGCGTTGCACTACATGGGCGATGCGCTCTACAAGGCGTTCTTCCATGGCTACACGAAGAAACATTGGGGCTGCGAACCCCGACAGATCCCGGCCTCGGTGCTGAAGCGATTGCCGCTGCGCTTCAACTACAATGACAACTATTACTCCTCGATTTACCAGGGCATTCCCAGAGATGGCTACACCGCCATCTTCGAGCGACTCCTCGACCATCCGCGCATCTGCCTGATCCTCAACCACCGCTGGCAACCCTCCGATGGCCAGCCCTATGACCATGTCTTCTATTCAGGCCCCCTCGATGGCTTCTTCTGCCATCGGCGTGGCCGGCTGGGCTATCGCACCGTGTTCTGGGAGCGGCAGATCGAAACCGGCGATGCCCTGGGCCATCCAGGCATCAACTTTCCCTCCCTCGATGTGACGTTCACCCGCCGCAGGGAGCACAAGCATTACGAATACTGGAAGCAGCACGAGAAAACGATCGTGTTCACCGAATACAGCAAGGAAACGGGCCCCGAGGACGAGCCCTACTACCCCAAGCGCCTGGCGGCCGACAAGGCCCTGATGAACGCCTACCTGGGGGATTGCCTGCAGATGGAGAACACCAGCTTCCTGGGCCGGCTGGGGCTCTACACGTACATGGACATGCACCAGGTGATCGCCCAGTCCCTCTCCCTGGCCCGGGAGTTCCTCAGTGCGATCGCGTCAGGGCAGCCCAGGCCCGTCTTCCCCGAGGCCTTTCGCCGCTCCCTCTCATAGCTTGTCGCCGGCCACACCCGCTCCCTCCTCCTCCTGCTGGAACACCAGCCCCCGGTTGCGCCGGGTGATGGCGGGGTCGCTGCCGCGGCCGGCCGGATCGGGACACAGCCGCAGGCTGTTCCAGGCGTACCACTTCAGGGGGAAAGCACTGACCCGGGGCGAGTTCCGCATTCCGTCGCAGATCATGAAGTCATACCCGTAGACCACCGGCTGCCCGGTGAGCCAGGCGTACAGCTGACGGCATCCCTCCTGGGTGAGGCTGTAGGCGTGGGTGCAGAACAGCGGACCGGCCACGATGTCCTGCAGGAGCGGCGTCGGCCGGGAGACCAGCCGGCGCGAGGCCGCCATCAGGCGGGGATGGCGCTCGAGGAAGCGGAACACACTGGTCCAGGGGAGTTGCTCGTAGAGGATCTGGGAACCGAGAAACAGCAGGTCCCAGTCAGCGGGGGTGGCGGCATGGAAGGCCCTGGCCCGGGTCGTCCAGATGGGCGGGAAGACCACATCGTCCTCGAAGATGTGCAGCAAGGGCAGGTCCCGCTCGATGGCATGGGCCAGCAGGCCCAGGTGGGAGAGCAGGGACCCCTGGGAGCCGCGGCGGGCCAGGAAGCGATCGACGTCGATCGGTGTGCCCAGGCCGTGGCGCTCGAACAGGGCCTCCAGATCCTCCGATCGGGCATCGACGGCGGGCCAGATCGAAACCCGGGTGAAGCCGGCCCCCCCCAGGCGATCGAGCAGCCCGTCACGGCGATCGGGGCGGCGCTCCAGGTTGATGCAGAAGGCGGGGGCCTCCAGAAACTCCTGCCAACGCCCCATGGCTGTCGCTCGCTGCCGAAGCGAACGCTAGGGAACCACCCCATGGCCCGCCCGAACCGGGCCGCCGGAGCTCAGGGCGGCAGGCTGAAGCCGGCGATCAGGGGATCATCCCGCAGACGAACAGCTTGTTCATCACCGGGCCGGCGACCTGGTCGATGAAGGTCTGGCGCAGCTGGGGATCGTCGTTGAGCATGTCGAGCACGCGCTGCTCCTGGGACCCACGCCGCTCGCTGCGGGCGGCCCAGAGCTGGTCGCAGGTGGATTTCTGATAGCGCTCGATCACCCGCTTGGCCACCAGGTTGACCACCGGAGACTGGGCCTCGGCCGGGGCCGCGATCAGCAGGATCCCGGCGAGGGCGGCGCCCGCACGGGACATCGGGCGGATCGGCATGGGTGGCCATCGGGAAAGGAGCCCCAAAGTAAATCCTTCCCCTGGGCCGGGCCTCGAGGCGAGCCGGGCTCAGAAGACGTCGAGGGGCTCCCGGCTCGGCGGCGGGACGGCACCGCCGCCGAGGGCATCGACCCTGACGGTCAGCGACGACGCCTGGCGACGGGCCGATTCCCCGCAGCTGCGCGGCGTCGGGAAGATCTTGCCGGGGTTGGCCAGGCCCGACGGGTCGAAGGCCTCCCGCACCAGCCGCATGGTGGCCAGGTCGTCGGGGGCGAACATCCAGTCGAGGTAGCAGCGCTTGTCGCTGCCCACCCCGTGCTCGCCGGTGATGCTGCCGCCCGCCTCGATGCAGAGGCGCAGGATGTCGGCCCCCAGCGCCTGCACCCGGTCGGTCACCCCGGGCTCATCGGCCCGATACAGGATCAGGGGGTGGAGATTGCCGTCGCCGGCATGGAACACATTGGCCACCGGCAGGTCGTAGCGGCGGCTGAGCGCCTCGATCGCCGCCAGCACCCCGGGCAGGGCACTTCGGGGCACCACGCCGTCCTGCACGTAGTAGGTGGGGGTGATGCGGCCGACGGCGGCGAAGGCGGACTTGCGGCCCTTCCACAGCAGGGCCCGGTCGGCCTCACCGGTGGCGCGCCGGATCGTTCGGGCACCGGCCTGTCGGCAGAGCTCACCGGCGATCTCCACGGCGGCGGCCACCTCCCGCTCCTGGCCGTCCAGTTCGATCAGCAGCACCGCGGCGGCGTCGCGGGGGTACTCGTCGCGGCCGAACAGGTCGTCGACGGCGTTGATCGTGAAGTTGTCCATGATCTCCATGCCGGCCGGCAGCACCCCGGCGGCGGTGACCAGCCGCACCGCCTCGCCGGCGGCCTCCATGGCGGTGAAATCGGCCAGCAGCACAGCCACGCTCTGGGGCGCCCGCAGCAGCCGCAGGGTGATGGCGGTGGCGATGCCGAGGGTGCCCTCGCTGCCGATGAAGACGCCGCGCAGGTCCAGTTCGGGGGTCTCGGCCAGGCCGCTGCCCAGGCTGGTGATCGTGCCGTCGGGGAGCACCACCTCCATCTCCAGCACATGGTTGCTGGTGACCCCGTACTTGAGGCAGTGCACGCCCCCGGAGTTCTCGGCGACGTTGCCGCCGATCGAGCAGACCACCTGGCTGGAGGGATCGGGGGCGTAGTAGAAGCCGTCGCCGGCCACCGCCCGGGTGACCCAGCCGTTGATCACCCCCGGCTGCACGGTGATGCGCCGATTGGCCAGATCCACGTCGAGGATCGAGCGCATGCGGCTGGTGGCGATCACCAGCGCGCCGTTCTCCGCCAGGGCGCCACCCGAGAGGCCGGTGCCGCTGCCGCGGGCCAGGAAGGGGACGCCCCGCTCATGGCAGAGCCGGACCAAGGCGGCCACCTGTTGGGTGGTTTCCGGCAGCACCACCAGGGGCGGCTGGGCCCGGTGCAGGGTGAGGCCGTCACAGTCGTAGGCCAGCAGTTCCTGGGGCGCCGCCACCACGGCCCGCGCCGGCAGCAGGGCGCGGCAGTCACGCTCCATCGCGGCCCAGTCGATCGTCACGGATGGGTGCCGGAGGGCCGGGGAAGGGTTGCCATGGCTTCCGAACTTACCGAGGCCCGGCACCCCGGCACCCTTCTGGGTCAGGATGGGAAACGATTGCGTCCACCTTCCGCGGATCCCGCCTTGAGTTCGGCCACTCCTTCAGCGCCCGCCTCGGCCCCTTCCCTCCTCACCACCCGATCCGAGGAGATCTACGCCGCCGCCCAGAAGCTCATGCCCGGCGGCGTCAGTTCCCCCGTGCGGGCCTTCAAGTCGGTGGGCGGCCAGCCGATCGTCTTCGACCGGGTGAAGGGCGCCTACGCCTGGGACGTCGACGGCAACCGCTACATCGACTATGTCGGCAGCTGGGGCCCCGCCATCTGCGGCCACAGCCATCCGGAGGTGATCGCCGCCCTGCACCAGGCCCTGGAGAAGGGCACCAGCTTCGGCGCCCCCTGCGTCCTGGAGAACGAGCTGGCCGAGATGGTGATCGCCGCCGTGCCGTCGGTGGAGATGGTGCGCTTCGTCAACTCCGGCACCGAGGCCTGCATGGCCGTGCTGCGGCTGATGCGCGCCTTCACCGGCCGGGAGAAGGTGATCAAGTTCGAGGGCTGCTACCACGGTCACGCCGACATGTTCCTGGTGAAGGCGGGCTCCGGGGTGGCCACCCTGGGCCTGCCCGACTCCCCCGGTGTGCCCCGCGCCGTCACCGCCGGCACCCTCACCGCCCCCTACAACTGCCTGGAGTCGGTCAAGCAGCTGTTCGCCAACAACCCGGGTGAGATCGCCGGGGTGATCCTGGAGCCGGTGGTGGGCAATGCGGGCTTCATCACCCCCGAGCCCGGCTTCCTCGAGGGCCTGCGCGAACTCACCAAGGAGAACGGCGCCCTGCTGGTGTTCGACGAGGTCATGACCGGCTTCCGCATCAGCTACGGCGGTGCCCAGGCCCGCTTCGGCGTCACCCCTGACCTCACCACCATGGGCAAGGTGATCGGCGGCGGCCTGCCGGTAGGGGCCTACGGCGGCCGGGCCGACATCATGGCGATGGTGGCCCCCGCCGGCCCGATGTACCAGGCGGGCACCCTGAGCGGCAACCCGCTGGCCATGACCGCCGGCATCAAGACCCTGCAGCTGCTCAGCCAGCCGGGCAGCTACGAGCGGCTGGAGACGATCACCAGACGGCTCATCGACGGCATCCGCGCCGCCGCCGCCGAGGCGGGCCTCCCCTTCTGCGGCGGCAGCATCAGCGCCATGTTCGGCTTCTTCCTCTGCGAGGGGCCGGTGAACAACTTCGAGCAGGCCAAGGCCGCCGACACGGTGCGCTTCGGCCGCCTGCACCGCGGCCTGCTCGAGCGCGGCGTCTACCTGGCCCCGAGCGCCTTCGAGGCCGGCTTCACCTCCCTGGCCCACAGCGACGCCGACATCGACGCCACCATCGAGGCCTTCCGCGACGTCTTCCTCTCGCTGGCGTGAACGTCGGTCGTCGCCAGCGGGTCGGCACCGCGCTGCTGACCCTCGGCCTGCTGCTGGCGGGCTGCGGTTCCGACCCCGGCAGCCAGACGGTCGATGTGACCTCCGGCGTGCCCGTGGGGGCGGTGCTGGCCCTGACAGGCAACGCCAACGTCTACGGCCAGGACCAGAAGATCGGCCTGGAGCTGGCGCTCCAGCACCGCAACGGCGCCGGCGGCATCAACGGCCGCCCCCTGAAGCTGGCCCTGGAGGACAGCGGCAGCGACGAGCCGGGGGCCAACGCGGCCTTCACCCTGCAGATCAACCGGGGCGTGCTGGCCCTGATCGGCCCCACCCTTTCCCAGCAGGCCTTCTCCGCCGACCCCATCGCCCAGCGCCGCGGCGTGCCGGTGGTGGCCCCCTCCAACACCGCCACCGGCATCCCGGAGATCGGCTTCTTCATCAGCCGGGTCTCGGCCCAGAGCTCGGTGATCGCGCCCCTGGCCATCGATCGGGCCCTGGCGATCCAGCCGGGCCTCAAGCGGGCGGCGGTGTTCTACGCCCAGGACGACGCCTACAGCACCGCCGAGACCACCATCTTCCAGACGGCCCTCAAGGAGAAGGACCTCGATCCGGTGACGGTGCAGCGCACCCAGCTCAACGACCAGGACTTCCAGAACCAGATCAGCGCCGCCCTGCGGGAGCAGCCCGACCTGATCGTGCTGTCGCTGCAGGCTGTGGACGGCGGCAACCTGATCCGCCAGCTCAGGGAGCTGGGTTACAAGGGCCTGATCGTGGCCGGCAACGGCATGAACACGCCCAACATCTACCCGATCTGCCAGAAGTACTGCGACGGTCTGCTGATCGCCCAGGCCTACAGCCCCGAGCAGGACACCCCCGCCAACATTTCGTTCCGCAAGGCGTTCCAGGCGGCCAAGGGCGGCGCCATCCCGCCCCAGCTCACGGCCCAGGCCTACACGGCCCTGCAGATGATCGGCGACGCCCTGGTGCGCCTCGACAAGCGCCAGCCCCTGGCCGGTGCCCCCCTGGCGGCGACGCGCAAGGCGCTGATGGAGGAGATCCTGGCCGGCACCTACGCCACCCCGCTGGGGGAGATCCGCTTCACACCGGAGGGCGAGGTGATCCAGAGCCAGTTCTTCGTGGCCCAGGTCCGCATGGATCCGGGCGGGCGCAGCGGACGCTTCGCCCTGCTGAAGTGAGCCCCGGGTGGACCTGCTCCAGATCCTGGTCAACGGTCTGTCGGTGGGGGCGGTCTACGGGCTGTTCGCCCTCGGCTACACCCTGGTGTTCTCGGTGCTGGGGGTGATCAACTTCGCCCATGGGGCGGTGTTCACCCTGGGGGCCTACTTCACCTACCTGCTGATCGGCGGGGCGGTGGGGGCCAACGGCCTGCTGGCCGGTTTCCAGCTGCCCTTCGCCCTGCCGTTCTGGGGGGCCCTGCCCCTGGCCGGGCTGGGGGCGGCCCTGGTGGCCCTGCTGGTGGAGCGCGTGGCCTTCCGCCCCCTGCGCCGCCGCCGGGCCGACCCGCTGCTGGCCCTGATCACCAGCCTGGGGGCGGGGGTGATCCTGGTGAACCTGATCCAGCTGCTGGCGGGGGCGGAGAGCTACGCCATCCCCACCGGCGCCCTCGGCGGCCTGCCGGCCTCCTTCCCCCTGCTGGGGGCCCGGGTGCGCACGGTCCAGGCCCTGCTGCTGGGGATCGCCGTGCTGCTGCTGGCCCTGCTCAGCCTCTGGCTGGAGGGGAGCCGCAACGGCAAGGGGCTGCAGGCGGTCGCCGAGGACCCCGAAACCGCCCAGCTGCTGGGCATCGACAGCACCGCCATGGTGCGGCTGGCCTTCGGTCTCAGCGGCTTCCTGGCCGGGGTGGCCGGCGGTCTGGTGGGGCTGAGCGTCAGCATCGCCGGGCCCTACTTCGGCATCGGATACGGCCTCAAGGGGCTGGCGGTGCTGGTGCTGGGGGGGCTGGGCAGCGTGCCGGGGGCGGTGCTGGGCGGGCTGATCGTCGGGCTGGCGGAGGCGTTCGTGCCGGCCGACTGGTCGGGCTGGAAGGATGCGGTCAGCTACGGCTTTCTGTTTCTGGTGCTGCTGCTGCGGCCCCGGGGGCTGCTGGGCCGGGCCCTGCCCACCAAGGTGTGAGGGCGATGGACCCCGCCCTGCTCGAACAGATGCTGCTCGGCGCCCTGCTGGCGCTCTCGGTCTACCTGCCGCTGCGCTGCGGCCAGCTGTCCCTGGCCACCCCGGGCTTCTATGCGGTGGGCGGCTACGTGGCCGCCCTGCTCTCCACCGGCGTCCCCGCCTTCGCCGGCAGCGGCGCCACCTCCCCGCTGCCCGCCCTGCTGGCGGAGATGGCGCTGGGCGGGGCCCTGGCGGGGCTGATCGCCCTGGCGATCGGCGGGCCGGTGCTGCGGCTGCGGGGCATTTATCTGGCCATCGCCACCATCGCCCTGGTGGAGATCCTGCGGGTGCTCAACCTCAACATGCCCTTCACCGGTGGAGCCATGGGGATCTTCGGCATCCCCCAGCCCTTCGCCACCGCCGAGGGCTACGTGCTGTTCACCCTGGTGCTGCTGGCCCTGGCCTGCTGGCTGTGCCAGCGGCTGGAGACCCTGCGGCTGGGGCGGGCCATGGCCGCCATCCGCGACGACGAACTGGCGGCCGCCTGCGTCGGCATCGACACGCCCCGCACCAAGCTGATCGCCTTCGTGGCCAGCGCCGTCCTGGCCGGCGTCACCGGTGCCCTGGCGGCCCACTTCCTCAACTCCTGGAACGCCCGGGCCGGCAGCTTCGACGCCAGCATCACCACCCTGGCCTTCGTCGTGTTCGGCGGTTCGCGCCTGTGGCCGGGGCCGGTGCTGGGGGGCCTGGTGCTCACCGCCCTGCCGGAGCTGCTGCGGCCGGTGGGGGACCTGCGCCTGATCCTCTTCGGCGCCGTGATCCTGCTGGGTCCGCTGTTCTTTCCCCAGGGGCTGGTCACCCCCGAGCGGCTCCGGGCTCTGGGAACGTTGCTGGGCCGGGGCCGCCGGCCCGCCCAGGCCCCATGAGCCCGAACCCTCCCGGCAGCGCTCCGGTGCCCCTGCTGCAGGTGGAGGCCGTCAGCTGCCGCTTCGGCGGCCTGCTGGCCCTCGATCGGGTGAGCCTGGAGCTGGAGGCCGGAGAGATCTTCGGCCTGATCGGCCCCAACGGCGCCGGCAAGACCACCCTGTTCAACGTCATCTCCGGCCTCACCGCCCCCAGCGCCGGCCGCTGCCTGTGGCGGGGCGCGCCCACCACGGGCCTGGGGCCCAGCGGCCTCAACCGGCTCGGCATCGCCCGCACCTTCCAGAACCTGCGCCTGTTCGAGAGCCTCTCGGTGCGGGAAAACGTGCTGGTGGGGCTGCACCACGCGGCCCGCACCCCCCTGGCGGGGGCCCTGCTGGGCAACGGCGCCTTCCGCCGCCGGCAGCGGGAGCTGGAGGCCAGGGCGATGGAGCTGCTGGAGTTGCTGGAGCTGGAGGCCCTGGCGCTGCAGCGGGCCGGGGACCTGCCCTACGGCGACCGCCGCCGGCTGGAGATCGCCCGGGCCCTGGCGACGGCGCCGCGGCTGCTGCTGCTGGATGAGCCCGCCGCCGGCATGAACCCGGCCGAAAAGGACGACCTGCGGCGGCTGATCGGCACGATCCGCGACCACTTCGCGCTGACGGTGCTGATCATCGAGCACCACGTGCCGCTGATGATGCAGATCTGCGACCGGCTGGCGGTGTTCAACTTCGGCCGGCGCATCGCCCTGGGGCGTCCCGCCGAGGTGCGCAACGATCCGCAGGTGATCGAGGCCTACCTGGGGGGCTCCGGCAGCGCCGCCGGAGACGGCCGATGAGCGAACCGCTGCTGGAGCTGCGCCGCCTCACGGTGCGCTACGGCGCCCTCACCGCCCTGCGTGGTCTCGATCTGGAGGTGCGCCAAGGGGAGCTTGTGGCGCTGCTGGGGGCCAACGGCGCCGGCAAGAGCACCACCCTGCGGGCCATCTCCCGGCTGGTGGGCGCCGCCGCCGGCCAGGTGCTCTGGCGCGGCGCCGACCTGGCGGGGGTGAGCACCCACCGCACGGTGCGCCTCGGCATCGGCCACTGCCCGGAGGGCCGGCGGGTGCTGGCCCGCCAGACCGTGGCCACCAACCTGGAGCTGGGGGCCTGGCTGCGGCGCGACCGGGCCGGCATCGCCGCCGACCTGGAACGCTGCTACGGCCTGTTCCCGCGCCTGGCGGAGCGGCGGCGCCAGCTGGCCGGCAACCTTTCGGGGGGCGAGCAGCAGATGCTGGCCATCGCCCGGGCCCTGATGGGCCGGCCCAGCCTGCTGCTGCTGGATGAGCCCAGCCTGGGCCTGGCGCCGAAGCTGGTGGCCGAGGTGATGGCCGCGCTGGCGGCCCTGCACGCCGGCGGCCTGTCGATGCTGCTGGTGGAGCAGAACGCCACCGCCGCCCTCGAGATCGCCGACCGCGGCGTGGTGCTGGAGGGGGGCGCCATCGCCCTGGAGGGCAGCGCCGCCGCCCTGCTGGACGATGCCGGGCTGCGGGCGTCCTACCTGGGAGAGACCGGCTGATGCCCCCCAACCTGCTGATCCCGGTGATCCTCGGCGGACTGCTGTTCGTGGCCCTGGGGATTCGCCGCGCCTACGGAAAGGTGTGGCTGTTCCGCACGATCTTCGGAACCGACACCCCCGCCGGCAAGAGCTTCGACGTGGTGCTGCTGGTGGCGATCGTGTTGAGCGTGCTGACGGTGGTGTTCGAGAGCGACCCGGTGCTGCGGGTGCGCCACGACCGCCTGTTCGACGTGCTGGAGTGGTTCTTCACCCTGCTGTTCACCCTCGAGTACCTGCTGCGGCTGCTGTGCGTCGGAGCGCCCCTGCGCTATGCCCGCAGCTTCTTCGGGGTGGTGGATCTGCTCTCGATCGTGCCCAGCTTCCTGGGCCTGCTGGTGAGCGGCGCCCACGTGTTCCTGGTGGTGCGGATGCTGCGGGTGATGCGGGTGTTCCGGGTGCTGAAGCTGGGCGAGTACCTGCAGGAATCGACTCTGCTCTGGGACGCGATTGTGGCCGGCCGGCGCAAGATCACCGTGTTCCTGCTGGCGATGATCACCCTGGTGACGTTGATCGGTTCGATGATGTACGTGATCGAGGGCCCCGAGCGAGGCTTCCGCAGCATCGCGGTGGGGATCTACTGGGCGATCGTGACGATCACCACCGTGGGCTATGGCGACGTGGCGCCGGTGACACCCCTCGGCCGCTTCATGGCCTCGGTGGTGATGCTGATCGGCTACAGCATCATCGCCGTGCCCACCGGCCTCCTCGGGGCCGAGATCGGTCTGGCGGCACTGCGGCCGACGGGCCGCCCGCAGGCTGGCCCCCCCTGCCCCGCCTGCGGGCTGGCCGAGCACCAGGTCGACGCGCGCCACTGCCGGCACTGCGGGGCGGCGCTGGCCGGGAATGCTCTCGGTGAGAATCACCCCAGTCGCCACGAGCCCACACCAGGTGCCGATGGAGGAGCCGAGCCACAGCGCTGAACTCCAGGCCGAGGGCTGGTCGGAGCCGGACGTGCGTCGCTACCGTCAGCTGTGGTCGTACCGCAGCCGCTGGGGCGCCGCCAACCTGGATCGCGATGAGCGGCGCTTCCTGCGCAGGGGCGACGAGGCCCTGCGGAAGATCCAGCGGTCACCAGCACCGGCTCCCCCCCCGGGCCTGGCCGATCTCCGCCAGGGCTGTTTCGTTGCCCTCGACTTCGAGACGGCGGACCAGGGCCGGGACAGCGCCTGCGCGATCGCCCTGGTGCGGGTGGAGGGGCGCCAGATTGTGCGCCGTGAGCACCACCTGATCCGGCCGCCGCGGCGGACCTTTGCGTTCACCGCCATCCACGGGATCCGCTGGGCGCAGGTGGCCGATGCACCCAGCTTCGCCGAGCTCTGGCCATCGCTGGCGGCCTGCCTGGAGGGGGCGCAGTTCATCGCCGCCCACAACGCCGGCTTCGATGCCGGTGTGCTGCGGGCCTGCTGCGAGCAGGCCGGCCTGCGGCCCCCGGGCCAACCCTTCGTCTGCACGGTGCAGCTGGCCCGGCAGGCCTGGAACCTGCGGCCCACCAGGCTTCCGGATGTGTGCCGGCATCTGGGGCTGCCGCTGCGGCACCACGAGGCCCTCTCCGATGCCGAGGCCTGCGCCAACATCGTGTTGGCGGCTGGTCAGGAACTGGCGGCCGGCCTGGCCCGGGGTGCCTCAGGCTGAGGCCACCCCGCCCCGCTCCCGCCGCCCCTGGCTGACGCCCAGGGCCAGCAGGAAGCCGCAGAACTGCACGATCACCACGCAGGGCCCCGAGGGCAGGTTGGTGAGGCCCGAGCCGAGCAGCCCCAGCACGGCGCAGCCGCCGCCGATCAGCGAGGAGAGCACCAGGTAGGTGCCGAAGCGACGGCTCACGAGGCGGGAGGCGCAGGCGGGGATCACCACGAAGGCGCTGATCAGCAGCACCCCCACCGCCTTGATCGAGACCGCCACCACCACGGCCAGCAGCAGGATGAAGGCGATCCGGTGCCACTGGCTGCCGACGCCGAAGGCCCCCGCCAGATCGGCGTGCAGGGTGACCAGCACCTGGGCCCGCAGACTCACCAGCAGGTAGCCGACCGCCCCCACCAGCAGCACCGCGATCAGGGCGAGATCCAGCCAGGAGATGCCGAGGATGTCGCCGAACAGCAGCTGCTGGATCCCGCCCTTGTAGGTGGTGACCAGGCTGAGGGCCACCACCGCGAAGGCCAGGGAGGTGGAGTAGACGATGTTGAGCAGGGCATCGGTGGGCAGCTGGCTGCGCTGCACCAGAAGGTTGACCAGCACCGCGAAGGGGATCAGCACCAGGGTGGGGTTGAGGCCCAGCAGGATCCCGAGGCTGAGACCCAGCAGGGCCGAGTGGCCCAGGGCATCGCTGAAGAAGGACAGCTGGCGCAGCACCGCAAAGCTGCCCAGCAGGCCGCCCAGCGCCCCGGTGAGCAGCCCGCCCAGCAGGGCCCGCTGCATGAACGGCTGGGTGATCACCGCGGCGAACGGGGAGAACTCCGTCATCGGATCCGGGGACTGCCCTCGGGTGCGCGGAGCCGGGAGTGGTCGGGGGCCTCGGCCGGGTCGTAGAGCCGCTCCAGCTGGGCCCGGGAGAGGGCCAGTTCGGGACGGCCGCTGCAGCGCAGCTGGCGGTTGAGGAACAGCACCTGGTCGCAGCTGCGTCGCATCATGTCCAGATCGTGGGAGACCTGCAGCACGGTCCAGCCCTCGCTGCGGCGCAGGTCGAACAGGAGCCGGTGGAACTGCTCGGTGGAGGGGGCATCCAGGCCGGCCTGGGCCTCGTCCAGCACCAGCAGGCGCCGGGGCCGCACGACGCAGAACGCCAGCAGCACCCGCTTCAGCTGCCCGCCCGACAGCTCGCTCAGCAGACGTCCGGCCAGGGGCCCGCAGCCGGTCTTGGCCAGGGCAGGCGCGGACCGGGCGGATCCCAGCCGAAGCCGAGTCACTCGGCCACGGTGAGGGGCAGCCGTCCCTGGAGCGGCAGGGCCTGGGGGAGAAAGGCCAGCTGGGCGCGGACCTGCGCCGGCAGCTGGCCGGCGGGCCCCCAACCGGTGGCCGAGGATCCGCACCTCC
Source organism: Microcystis elabens FACHB-917 (assembly GCF_014698445.1). Lineage (GTDB taxonomy): Bacteria > Cyanobacteriota > Cyanobacteriia > PCC-6307 > Cyanobiaceae > Cyanobium > Cyanobium elabens. The sequence goes on along the minus strand of NZ_JACJSZ010000039.1, from coordinate 12,898 downwards.
CCGGCCTGACGGGGGATCAGGCCGAGGATCGCCCCCACCAGCGAGCTCTTGCCGGCCCCGTTCGGCCCCACCAGGGCCGTGTCGCTCTCGGCCGCGAGCTGGAAGCTGACGTCGTCCACCGCCAGCACCCCATCGCGCCGCACCCGCAGGCCCTCGACCTCCAGCACGGCCATCAGCGGAAGGCGCTCACCAGGTCGGTGACGTTGCGGCGCATCACCTCGCCGTAGGTGGCCGGGTTGCGGGAGGCCTCCTCGGTGCCGGTCTCCAGGGGGTTGAAGACGCTGATGCGGATCCCCAGATCCCCGGCCAGGGCGTTGAAGGAGCGGTTGCCCTCCTGGGGTTCGCTGAGCAGGGCGCGCAGCTGGGTGCGCTTCACCGTGTCGGCCACCCGGGCCAGATCCGCCGGCGAGGGGTTCTGCTCCGGCACATCCACCAGGTACTCGGCCCTGAGGCCGTAGCGGTCGGCGAAGTAGGGGGCGAAATCGTGGAGAACCACAAAGGTCTGGCCCCGGAACGGCGCCAGCTGCTTCTCGAACTCCGTGTCGAGCTGGCGCAGCTGGCTGGTGAAGGCGGCGGCATTGTGGCGGTAGCCGTCGGTGCAGGCCGGATCGGCGGCGATCAGGCCGTCACGGATGTTGTCCACCTGCTGGGCGGCCCGCACCGGATCGAGCCAGATGTGGGGATTGATCGGGCCATGGTCGTGGCCGTGACCGTGGTCATGTCCGTGGTCGTCGGCCTTGGCCTCGCCTGCCGCCTCCGGGTTCTCCAGGGTGGGGATGCCACGGCTGGAATCGATCACCTTCAGGTCGGGGTTCTCGGCCCCCTTGATCAGCTTGTCGAGGAAGGACTCCATCTCCAGACCGTTCCTGACCAGCACCCGGGCGTTCTTCAGGGTCGCCAGATCCCCGGGCCGGGCCTGGAAATCGTGAGGACCGCTGGCAGGGGGGATCAGGGCCGTCACCTCGGCGCAGTCGCCGGCCACGGCCCGGGTGAACAGGGTGATCGGCAGGAAGGTGGTCACCACGCTGGGACGGTCGGCGCGGCCGGCCTGGGCCTCCGGTGCCTGCACCGCCGGGCGGCAGCCCAGCAGCAGGACGGAGAGCCCGGCGGCCAGGGCCAGGACGGGACGGCGGCGTGGGGTCTGGATCATGGGGCGAAACCTCCGGAACGGGGTGGGCGGGAAGGCTGGCGGCGGGAGCGGACGGATGGGGGCAGGGTGACGGGCCAGAGCCACCACTGCCCCTGGTCGCCGCCGGCGGCCAGGTGGCGGCCATCGGGACGCCAGCTCAGGCAGGTGACCGCCTGGCCGTCGGTCTCGAGCCGCTGCAGCAGAAGGCCGCGGCCATCCCAGAGCGCCACCGTGCCGTCGCTGGAGGCGCTGGCCAGCAGGCTGCTGCCGGGTGCGAAGGCCACGGCATTGACGCGGCCCTCGTGCAGGACCAGGGGCTCCGGCTTCCAGCCCCGGGCGCCGTGGTCCTTCTGACTCCAGATCACGGCGATGTCGGTGGAGGCCACGGCCAGCAGGGGGGCCAGCCGCCCCGGCCGATCGCACCAGGACAGGGACCGCACCTTGCCGGGGAGGCCACTGAACTGCCAGCCGCGGCCGGCCGCGCCGTCGGGCCAGACCATCAGCGAGCCATCGAGCTGGCCGCTGGCCAGCAGGTTCCCCTGGTCGGACCAGCCCAGGGCCACGCCGGCGGAGCCGGTGGCGCAGCGCTGGGGGCTCTCCCCGGGCTCGTCCGGACGCCAGAGCAGCACCTCGCCGTGGCCGGCGGCCGTGAGCCGCCGGCCATCACGGCTCCAGGCCAGGGACAGCACCGTGCGTTCGAGCTCCTGGCTCTCCTCCCGCAGCGAGCGGCGCTCACCGTCCCAGAGCCGCACCCGCCGGCCGGCCCCCACCGCCAGCAGGGCTCCGTGGGGGCGCCAGGCGGCCGTATCCAGCCAGCCGGCCTGCAGCGGCACCGGGTCGAAGGCCATCGGCCGCACCCCCGTGCCGCCCATCTCCCAGAGCAGCAGCTCGCCGTTCTGGCCCACCGCCATCAGGAAGTGGCCGTCGGGGCTGAAACCGAGGCCATCGAGGCTGCTGTCCCGCTCCCCGCGTAGCAGCTCCTCGCAGCCCGCCCGGAAATCGAGCAGCAGCAGTTCGCCGGCGGCCGTTGCCATCGCCAGGAATTCGCCATCGGCCGACCAGGCCTGGACGGTGATGGCGTTGCCGCAGGTGCCGCTGAGCCGCTCCCTCACCAGGCTCTGGGGAGATGCCATGGCCGTTTCAGGCGACACAGGCCTCGAAGCCGGCCCGCAGGGCGGGTTCATCGAGGTCGCGGCCGATGATCACGAAATCGGTCCGGGGGGTTTCATCCGCCCGCCAGGGGCGGTCCCTGCCGCTGTCGACCAGCATGTGCACCGACTGGAAGACATAGCGGTGGCTCTCGCCATCGACGTGGATGATGCCCTTCATGCGGAACAGATCGGGCCCGCGCTCGTTCACCAGCCGGTCGATCCACGCCCCCAGCTTCCGATAACTCATCGGCCGCTCCTCGACGAAGGCCACCGAGCTGACGGCATCGTCGTGTTCGTGGTCGTGCTCGGAAGCGAGAAACTCCGGATCGATCGCCAGGGCCCGCTCCAGTTCGAAGGCCCCCACGCCCAGGATCTGGTCCATCGCCGCATCGGCCCGGCAGGTGGGGATCACCCGGGCCAGCGGATTGATGGCCCGGGTGCGCTGGCGGACGGCCTCGAGGGCTTCGGCCTCCACCAGGTCGGTCTTGTTGAGCAGCAGCACATCGGCGAAGGCCAGCTGCTCCTGCACCTCCTCGCTCTCCCAGTGCTGCTCGACGTGGCGGAGATCGACGAGGGTGACGACGGCGTCGAGCCTGAGCTGGTCGCGCAGATCCTCATCGACGAAGAACGTCTGGATCACGGGCGCCGGATCGGCCAGGCCGGTGGTCTCGATCACGAGATGGTCGAAGCGGTCGCGGCGCTTCATCAGGTTGCCGATGATGCGGATCAGATCGCCCCGAACGGTGCAGCAGATGCAGCCGTTGTTCATCTCGAAGATCTCCTCATCGGCGTCGATCACGAGCTGGTTGTCGATGCCCACCTCACCGAATTCGTTGACGATCACCGCCACCTTGAGGCCGTGCTCGTGGGTGAGGATGCGGTTGAGCAGGGTCGTCTTGCCCGCGCCGAGGTAGCCAGTGAGGACGGTGACGGGAAGCCGGTCCCGGTCAGGGGCCGTGGCAGGGGCCGAGAGCATCGGAGCAGGCCAGGACAGGGCCTGACATGGGAATCATTTTCAAGCTAGCAGTCCCGATCCCCCCTGGCCGCTGCGCCAAACCGCTTCCGTCACTACCGCCCCGCACCCGCGGTCTGCCTACGGTTCGGACCTGAGGATCCGCCCGTGGGCCCTATCCACGCCCTATCCACCTGATGGCCCAGGAACGCTTCTTCCTCGAGCTCGATCCGCCCCACGGCACCATGGCCGACTGGCCCCACGTGGTGATCGTGGGCGGCGGCTTCGCCGGGCTCAAGGCCTGCCACGTCCTGGCCGGCAAGCCGGTGCGCGTGACCCTCATCGACAAGCGCAACTTCAACCTCTTCCAGCCGCTCCTGTATCAGGTGGCCTCCGGTCTGGTGTCGGAGGCCGACGTGGCCTCGCCCCTGCGGCAGATGGTGGGGGAGGCCGCCAACATCCAGGTCCTGCTGGGCGAGGTGGTCGACATCGACCCCGAGGCCAGGGAGGTGGTCTTCAACGACCACCGCTACGCCTACGACCGCCTGATCCTGGCCAGCGGTTCGGGCAGCACCTACTTCGGCCATGAGGAGTGGCGGCCGCTGGCGCCGCCGATGAAGATCCTCGAGCACGCCGACGAGATCCGCCGCCGACTGCTGATGGCGCTCGAAGAAGCCGAGCAGACGCGCGACCCCGAGCGGCGGCGCTTCCTGCAGTCGGTGGTGGTGGTGGGGGCCGGGCCGGCGGGCTGCGAGCTGGCCGGCTCCCTGATCGAGCTGATGCACCGCGCCGTGGCGCGGGACTTCAAGCAGCTGGATCGCGCCCAGTGCCGGGTGATTCTGCTGGATGCGGTGGATCGGGTGCTGCCGGCGATGGCCGCCGACCTCTCCGCCGACGCCGCGGCCTACCTGCAGCGGGCCGGCGTCGAGCTGCGCCTCAACACGCTGGTGGAGGCGATCGAGCCCGGCCGGGTGATCCTGCGGCGCCCCGCGGCGATCGCCGTGGACGGGATCGCCGGGGAGGGGGCGGACACCGGCGACGATGGCCTCGGCGACCTGGAGGCCGCCACCATCTGCTGGACCGCCGGGGTGCGCGCCTCGCGCCTGGGGCGGCTGCTGGCCGAGCGCACCGGCGCCCCGGTCGACCGGGGCGGACGGCTGCAGGTGGAGGCCGACTTCTCGCTGCCCGGCCACCCGGAGATCCGGGCGGTGGGCGATCTCTGCCACTACGCCCACACCGCCGACGGCCGGGTGCTGCCGGGCATGGCGGGGCCGGCGGTGCAGATGGGCGGCTGGGTGGCGCGCGACATCCTGGCGGGCCTCGACGGGCGCCCCAGCGAGCCCTTCCGATGGTTCGACCTGGGCAGCATGGCCGTGATCGGCCCCTGGTACGCGGTTGCCGATCTGCGCGGGCTGCATGTCAGCGGGCTGGCGGGCTGGATCCTCTGGGCCCTGGCCCATCTCGCCTTCATCCCCGACACCGAGAACCGCATCGCCCTGTTCAGCAAATGGATGTGGCAGATCGCCACCCGCCAGCGCACGGCCCTGCTGATCACCGGCCGGCCCGATCAGCACATCGGCGTCGATGTGGGTCTGGAGCGGGCTTTGCCGCCGGGGGACCCCGGTCCGTCGCCGGATCAGTCGCCGGAGGCCCCCTCCTCCGGGGCGGCAAACCGGGTGATCAGCACCCCCAGGATCACGGCGATGTAGAGGGGGCCGGCGATCGCCAGCACCACGCTGGCCATCCGCGCCGGCGGCCGGGCCGGGGTGATGTCGCCGTAGCCGGTCGTGGTGAGGCTGACGAAGGCGAAGTAGTTGATGCGGGCGAAGTCCAGCTGCCAGACGCTGTCGGTGCCGGCCCCCGTGCGGTTCAGCACGATCGGTGCCGGATCCGCCTCGGTGTTGGTCATGTAACTGCCGGGCTCGATCGTCTCCAGAACGCTCAGCACCAGGCCGCCGCTGAGACCGAGCAGCAGGTAGCCGGCCACCGCCCCGCTGACCACCGCCCGGGTGGCCCGGGGCTCCCGGTCCAGGGCCCGCACCAGCCGCACCAGGCTCCAGCCGATGAACACCGTGGTGAGCACCAGCAGCGGCACCCCGGAGAAGCGCTTGCTCTCCGGCGTCAGCAGCCACAGCAGCTGGGCGATGAGGTTGGCGATGCCGAGGGCCAGGAACAGACGGTCGCTCCAGGAGCGCCCCAGCCGGCCGGCGAGGAAGCCGCTCAGCTCCACGGTGGTCAGCGCCGTGATCAGGAAGTAGGCCAGGGTGCCGACCAGGCGCAGGGCCGCGGGGAACGCCAGGCTCAGCATCACCAGCAGACAGAGGAACAGCAGCCGGCGGTAGAAGCGGTGCCGTCGGCGACTCAGGGCCTCCGGCGGGAGCGGAGCGGCGAGGGGTCGGATCACGGGCGCCACGCCATCGGGACCGACAAGGTAAGCCGAGCTCCGGAGAAAGCCGGCGCCCCGGGTGACGGAGGCCCCCAGCGCACGCATCCGGCAGGGATAGCGCAGGGATACTGGAGACACCCGCAAGGCCACCGATGCCCTTCCGCTTACGGCCCGCCTCCCGCCTCCTGCCCGCCGCCGCAGGCCTGATCCTGGCGCTGGCGCCCCTGGCCCCGGCCCTGGCCCAGGGGGTTCCCTTCAACGAGATCCGGGCCCTCAACCTGGCCCGCAATGCGGCCGTGCTCAGCAACGGCGGGCTGACGGTCTATACCCCGGCCAACTGCATGTTCAGCACGTCGGCGGCCAGCAACCCCTGCCTGGTGCGCAACGACGCCGACGGTTTCGTCTACCGCTTCCTCGGAGGCCCCCCCGGCTGGGAGGCCAAGGGCCTTCCGGCCACCCTGGAGACGGAGATCCAGATCGCCCCGGACGGCCGCCGGGTGGTGGCGATCCTCTACAACGGCCCGCCGCGCTGAGCACGGCGGTCGGCCAGGGGAAAGCGGCCTAACCTCCCACCAGCCGTCCCAAGCCCTTGTCCGTCCCCGCTTCCCCCACCCTGCGCTGGGTCACCGCCGGCCTGCTGCTGGTGGCGTCCGTCCTCTGTCTGGCGCTTCCGTTCGTCTCGGCCACCCTGCTCACCATTGCCCTGGGTGGTGTGGCGGCGGCGGCAGGCGTCTCCCAGCTGCTGCGGCTGACGTCGGCCGATGACACCCGCAGCAAGGTGTTCAGGGCCATCTCCGGGGTGCTCTACCTGGTGGGCGGCATCGGCCTGGTGGCCTTCCCGGTGGCCAGCACCGTGAGCCTGACCCTGTTCATCGGCGTGCTGCTGGCCGTCGAGGGGGTGATGGAGCTGGCCGCCGCCGCCGCCGGCTCCGGCCCTGCCAGGGGCCTGGTGCTGCTCGATGGCATCGTCACCACCGTGCTCGGCGGCCTGCTGATCACCGAGTGGCCCTCCGACAGCCTCTGGGCCATCGGCACCCTGTTCGGCTTCGGCCTGGCCTTCTCCGCCTTCAACCTGCTCACCGCCCCCGCCGCACCCCAGGCCTGAGGCTGGGGCCTGAGGCTCATTCCGCCACGGCCGGGCCTTCGGCCCGGCGGGGATCCACCGCCCCGAGAGTGCCGCCAGCCTCCAGCACCTCGACGCTGTTGGCGGCCCCCATGGCCGGGGACCGACGGACACCGTGGCCCTTCGCCTCCAGCAGGCGGCGGGTGTCGGGGCTGAGGCCCTGCTCCACGTCGATCCGGTCGGGCCACAACTGGCTGTGGATCCGGGTCACGGCCACGGCGGCGGCCAGGTTGAGGCCGTGCACCATCCGGTTGAGCAGCACCTGGAGCACGGTGGTGATGATGCGGCTGCCGCCGGGGCTGCCGGTGGCGATCCAGGGCCGGCCATCTGGGTGGAACACCAGGGTGGGGGCCATGGAGCTGAGGGGACGCCGCCCGGGGGCGATGGCGTTGGCCGTCCCCTGGCGCAGGCCGAAGGCGTTGGCGCTGCCGGGGCTGGCGGTGAAATCGTCCATCTCGTTGTTGAGCAGGAAGCCCATCCCCGGCACGCTGATGCCGTTGCCGTAAGGGAAGTTGAGGGTGGTGGTGAGGGCCGCCAGGCCTCCCTGCCGGTCGGCCACCGAGAGGTGGGTGGTGTTGGTGCCTTCGCGGTCGGAAGCCGCCTCCAGCGCCGGGGCCGGGGTATGGCGGCGGCGATCGATGCGGCGGCGCAGGCCATCGAGATGGGCCGGCGACAGCAGCCGTTCCACCGGCACCGGCACCTGCTCCGGATCCCCCAGCAGGGTGTTGCGGTCGCGGTAGGCCAGGTTCATCGCCTCGGCCATCACGTGCAGGCTGGCGGCGCTGTTGAGGCCGCTGGCGGCCAGGTCGACGGGTTCGAGGATTCCCAGGATCTGCAGCAGGGTGAGGCCGCCGCCGGGCGGCGGCATGCTGAGCACCGGATGGCCGCGGAACGCCCGCCGCAGCGGCCGCACCAGCTGGGCGCGATAGGCGCGCAGATCGGCATGGGTGATCAGCCCGCCGCCCCGCTCCATCGCCGCCACCAGGGCGTCGGCCACCGGCCCGCCGTAGAGGCCCCGCTCCCCCTCGGCGGCGATGCGCCGCAGGGTGGCTGCCAGCTCGCCCTGGCGCAGCCGCGTGCCCGGCACCGGTGGCGGCAGGAACAGGCGGCGGGAGGTGGGATCGGCCTGCAGCCGCGAGGCGGAGGCGGCCAGGGAATCGCTCAGCTCGCGGCTCACCGGAAAGCCCTCGGCCGCCAGCCGGATCGCCGGCGCCATCACCTGGGCCAGCGGCAGGCGCCCGTAGCAGCGCTGGGCCAGGGCCAGCCCGGCGACGCTGCCGGGCACGGCGGTGCTCAGCAGGCTGCGGGTGGCGCGGGCCCGGTCCACCTGGCCATCGGGGCCCAGGAACATGGTGGCCGTGGCCGCCGCCGGGGCCGTTTCGCGGAAGTTGACCGCCACCGCCGTGCCGCCGCCGATGGCCAGCTCGGGCCCGGCCCCCCCTTCGCCGCCCGTGGACCCCACGGCCAGGCAGCCCCGCTGGCGGGCCGGTGAGGGGCCCGGCAGCCAGAGCAGCAGGAAGCCGCCGCCGCCCAGGTTGCCGGCCTGGGGCAGGGTGACCGCCAGGGCGAAGGCGGTGGCCACCGCCCCATCCACCGCATTGCCACCCTGGCGCAGGATCGCCGCCCCCGCCGCCGAGGCCAGCGGCTCCTGGGCCGCCACCAGGCCCCGGGCCGACCACTGGGGCCGGAAGCGCTGCTGCGCCTCCAGCAGGACGTTGCCTTCGCTGGCGACGGGTGGCGCCACGGCCTGGGCCTGGGGCTCGGTTCCCGCCCACGCCAACAGCAGCAGCACCGCCCCAGCGGCCCCCCGGCGGACGGCGCTCACAGCGAGGCCCCCCCGCCGCCGGCACCAGGGACGCCGAAGCCGCCGCCCCCGGGGGTGGCGATCTCCAGCAGGTCGCCTGGCTGCACTGCCACCTGGGCGCAGCCACCGAGGTCCTCCACCCGCCCATCGGCCCGCTCCAGCCGGTTGCGCCCCACCGCCCCATCGCCGCCACCCGCCAGAGCGAAGGGGAGCACCCGCCGGGAACCCGAAAGGATCGAGACGGTCATCGGCGCCAGGAAGCGCAGCCGCCGCACCACCCCATCGCCGCCGCGCCAGCGACCGGTCCCGCCGCTGCCGCGGCGGATGGCGAAGCGCTCCAGCCGCACCGGGAAGCGGTCCTCGAGGATCTCGGGGTCGGTGAGGCGGGAGTTGGTCATGTGGCTCTGGATGGCATCGGCGCCGGCGAAGCCGTCGCCCCCCGGCCGCACGCCGGCGCCGGTGCCGCCGCAGATGGTCTCGTAGTACTGATGCCGGGCATCGCCGAAGCTGAGGTTGTTCATCGTGCCCTGGGCGGCCGCCATCACCCCCAGGGCGCCGAAGAGGGCATTGGTGACGGCCTGGGAGGTTTCCACGTTGCCGGCCACCACCGCCGCCGGCGGCCGCGGGTGCAGCAGGCAGCCCTCGGGCACGACCAGCTCGATCGGGTCGAAGCAGCCGGCGTTGAGCGGGATGGGGCGGCCCACCAGGCAGCGGAACACATACAGCACCGCCGCCTTGGTGATCGCCAGCGGGGCGTTGAGGTTGCCGTCCTGCTGGGGGGAGGTGCCGCTGAAGTCGAGGCGGACCCGGCGGGCGAAGCGGTCGATGCGCACCGCCACGACGATGCGGCTGCCATCGTCCAGCTCCACGGTGTGGTCGCCATCGCCGAGAGCGGCGATGGCCTCGCGCACCGCTTCGGCCGCATTGGCCAGCACGTGGCCCATGTAGGCCCCAACCTCCGCGGGGCCTTCCCGCGCCATCAGCCGCTGCAGTTCGCTCTCCCCCAGCCGGTTGGCGGCCACCTGGGCCTGGAGGTCGGCCAGCAGCTGGTCGGTGTTGCGCACCGGATGGGGACCGGCCGCCAGGCGCCGGTGCCAGCCGTCCGCATCGAACCGGCCCTGGCGCAGCAGCGGCACGTGGCGCAGCAGCAGCCCCTCCTCGTCGATGCGGCGGCTGAAGGGGGGCATCGAGCCCGGGGTGACGCCGCCCACGTCGGCGTGGTGGCCGCGGCAGGCCACGAACAGCAGCGGCTTCAGCCGTGTTTCGCAGGAGGCGGCAGGGTCTGCGGCTTCAGGGGCGAACACCGGCGTGATCACGGTGATGTCGGGCAGGTGGGTGCCGCCGTCGAAGGGGTCGTTGGCGGCATAGGCATCGCCCGGTTCCAGCGGCGGCAGCCTGCCGGCGGCCACGGCGGCGAGCAGGCTGGCGACGCTGTCCCCCATCGAGCCGAGGTGCACCGGGATGTGGGGGGCGTTGGCCACCAGCCGGCCGGCGCCGTCGAACAGGGCACAGGAGAAGTCGAGCCGCTCGCGGATGTTCACCGAGCGGCTGCACTGCCGCAGCCGCTCCCCCATCTGCTCGGCGATGGCGCTGAAGCGATGGTTGTAGAGCTCCAGCCGCACCGGATCCACCGCCCCGACGCCGATGCCGACCAGCGCCGCACCAGCGGCCGGCGTCTGCCGCTCCAGCAGCAGTTCGCCCCCCGCCAGCACCCGGCCGCCCCAGCCGGGCTCCAGCACGGTGGTGCCCGTGGGCTCCACCACCAGCGCGGGGCCCGCGATCCGCTGGCCGGCCGCCAGTTGCTGCCGGCGCCAGAGGGGCACCTGGCGCCAGACCATGCCGGCACCGCTGCCGGCGCCGGGATCGTCCGCCAGGCAGAGCGGCACCCATTCGGCGGGGTCGGGAGGATCCGCCGCCGCGGGGGACTCCGCCGCCCCGGCGGGCCCCGCCACGGCATCCACGGCGGGGGCCCCCACCTCCACCACCAGCCGCTCCACCACCAGCGGCTCGTCCGTCACCACGAAGCCGAAGCGCTGCCGGTGGCGCTCCTCGAAGTCGGAACGCAGCGCGGCCAGCAGGGCGTCGGGCGGAACGGCCGGCCAGGGCAGCTCCAGTCCGCGGTCGCTGCCGCCGTAGCGCAGCTCCAGGCGGGCCTGCACCCGGGGCTCCTGGCCGGGCGCCAGATCGCCGCAGGAGCGAAGCTCCGCGCTGGCCTCGGTCACCAGCGTTTCGATCGATGGCTCCAGCTGGGGCAGCAGGGCCGGCTCCAGGGGCTGGCGCAGGGTGCGCTCCCGCAGCAGGGAGGGGCGGGCCAGGCCGATGCCGTAGGCCGACAGCACCCCGGCCAGGGGATGGAGCAGCACCCGGGTGATCCCCAGGACATCCGCCAGGGGACAGGTGAGCTGGCCGCCGGCGCCGCCGAAGGTGACGAGCACGGCGCCGCGCAGGTCGTGGCCGCGCTGGATCGAGATGCGGCGGATCGCCTCCGCCATGCGCTCGATGGCGATCGTCAGCGCCCCCTGGGCCGCCGCCTCCGGGCTGTCCAGCCCCAGCTGGCGGGCCAGGGCGTCGAAGCACTCCAGCACCACCCCCCGATCGGCCGGCCGGTCGCCGCCGGGGCCGAACAGCCGCGGCAGCGCCTGCACCGGCAGCCGGCCCAGCAGCAGGTTGGCGTCGGTGATCGCCAGGGGGCCGCCCCGGCCGTAGCAGGCGGGTCCGGGGTTGGCGCCGGCCGAACGGGGCCCCACCTGCAGGCGGCCGTCGGCCACGTGCAGCACCGACCCGCCACCGGCGGCCACGGTGTGGATCGGCAGCATCGGCGCCAGCAGCCGCAGGCCGTCGATCTCCGTTTCGCCGCTGCGCTCCCAGGCCGCCGCACCGCGGCTGCCGTCGAAGTGGAAGACATCGGTGGAGGTGCCGCCCATGTCGAAGCCGAGGATCGGGGCGTCGCCGAAGCCGGCGGCGGCCGCCACCGCCACGGCCGCCACCATCCCGCCCGCCGGGCCCGAGAGGATCGTGTCCTTGGCCCGCAGCAGCCCGGGGGCCTGCAGGGCACCGGCGGAGGTCATCACCCGCAGGGGGATGGCGGCGCCGATGGCGGCGCGCACCTGATCGAGATAGGTGCCCAGAACCGGAGCCAGGGCCGCCTCGATCACGGTGGTGTCGAGGCGGGGCACCAGCCGGGGCTGGCGGCTCAGCTGGTGGGAGAGCACCGCCGGCGCGAAGCCGCCGGCCGCCAGCCAGCTCCCCAGGGCTCGCTCGTGGCGGGGGTGGCGGCAGGCGTGCAGCAGGGCGACCGCGATGCTGCGGAAGCCATCGGCCCAGGCCTGCGCCAGCTCCGCCTCCAGGGCCCCATCCAGCTGCAGGGATTCGAGTTCCTCGCCGTCCGCCGCCAGCCGGCCGCCCACTTCGATCACCCGCAGGGACGGCGGCTCGGGCCGCTCGATGGCCAGCGCGAAGAGGTGGGGGCGGTGCTGGTCGCCGATGCGCTGCAGGTCGGCGAAGCCGCGGTTGACCAGCAGCAGCACCGGTGCCCCCTGCCGCTCCAGCAGGGCGTTGGTGGCCACGGTGGTGCCCAGCCGCACCTCCGCCACCGCACCGGGGGGGATGGGCTGGTGGGGCGGCAGGCCGAGAAGCTCGCGCAGGGCAGCCACGGCGGGATCGGGTGGACGGCTGCCGTCCGCCGGCAGCGGCGGGTCGGAGAGCAGCTTGCGCACCACGAGCTCACCCTCGGGCGAGCGGGCCACCACATCGGTGAAGGTGCCGCCCCGGTCGATCCAGAACCGCCAGCCGGTGTTTGTCACGGGTGCGGGAACAGGCAGAGGCGGGAGCGGAGCACCAAGGTGGGGCGGAAGGCTTCCCCAGGATGAAGGAGCAGGGCCGCCTCAAAGTCATCCAGGCCCCGCTTTCGGCGATTTCAACGCCACCCAGCGCCAGCATCCCCTTGATGTCGTAGACCACTTCCGCAGGCCTCGGCGAATCGAGCGGTAGCCGCCGCTCCTAAGCAGGTTCAACACGATGGTCCGCAGGAACGAAAACACCGAGGCACCGATGCGGTTGGTGTAGCGGTGCGCGTCCTCATCGAGCTGGGTGTCGCGGGCCCGGTGCCATTCGTTCTCAATGCTCCAGCGCTGCCGGATCAGGCGTAGCAAGGCTTCTGGCGTCGTCCTTATGGTTGTGATGTAGACGCAGTCGGCCGGAGGCCGTAGTAGTGCCTGGTGACCCTGCGCTTGCCGTTGCGCTTCGTGGTTGTGGTGATCAGCTCCACGATCCAGGCGCTGCCGGGCCAGGCGTCCTTGATGTGATCGGGGGCTTCCCTGGCCCTGAGCGCCCAGACGGTCTGACGCCCGTGGC
>NZ_JACJSZ010000038.1 GCF_014698445.1 Microcystis elabens FACHB-917 | reverse complement strand
CTGGAACTGGATCGCGCTGCGGGCCATGGCGGGACTGGTGTCTGTGTACCACCCTATGACCCCAGGGCGACCATCGCGGAGTGAGCTGGGTAATCAAGTCTTCGGATGTCCTGCCATGACTCTCACCACCCTGTCGCGTTCCGGGGTCCATCCCTGGGATCGCTTCAAGAACTGGGTCACCAGCACCGAGAACCGCCTTTACGTGGGCTGGTTCGGCGTGCTGATGATCCCCACCCTGCTCACGGCCACCGTCTGCTTCTCTATCGAGAAGGCTGCGCCTACGTGATCGCCTTCATCGGCGCCCCTCCCGTCGACATCGACGGCATCCGTGAGCCTGTCTCCGGCGGCCTGCTCTACGGCAACAACATCATCACCGCCGCCGTCGTGCCCTCCAGCAACGCCATCGGCCTGCACTTCTACCCCATCTGGGCAGCCGCCAACCTCGGCGAGTGGCTCTACAACGGCGGCCCCTACCAACTGATCGTCTTTCACTTCCTGATCGGCATCTTCTGCTGGATGGGCCGGGAGTGGGAACTCAGCTACCGCCTGGGGATGCGCCCCTGGATCGCCGTGGCCTACTCCGCCCCGGTGGCTGCCGCCACCGCCGTGCTGCTGATCTATGCCATTGGCCAGGGATCCTTCTCCGATGCCCTGCCCCTGGGGATCTCCGGCACCTTCAACTTGATGCTGGTGCTGCAGGCGGAGCACAACGTGCTCATGCATCCCTTCCACATGCTCTGCGTGGCCGGCGTGTTCGGCGGATCCCTGTTCTCGGCCATGCACGGCTCGCTCGTCACCAGCTCCCTGGTGCGGGAGACCACCGAGACCGAATCCCAGAACCGGGGCTACAAGTTCGGCCAGGAGGAGGAGACCTACAACATCGTGGCCGCCCATGGCTACTTCGGCCGCCTGATCTTCCAGTACGCCTCCTTCAACAACAGCCGCAGCCTCCACTTCTTCCTGGCCGCCTGGCCCGTGATCGGCATCTGGTTCGCCGCCCTGGCGGTGGTGAGCTTCTCGTTCAACCTCAACGGGCTGAACTTCAACCACTCGATCCTCGATCACCAGGGCCGCATGGTCGACACCTGGGCCGACGTGCTCAACCGCGGCGGCCTGGGCATCGAGGCGATGCACGAGCGCAACGTGCACAACTTCCCCCTCGATCTGGCGGCGACCGCCAGCACCCCCGTGGCTCTCACGGCGCCGTCGATCGGTTAGTGGGGCTTTGAACCCCGCCCAGCCATCGGCGCGCTGAGCCCCTGCCGGGCCCGGAGAGATCCGGGCCCTTTGTCCATTCCCGCCCCATTCCCACCTGTCCGCACCTCCCACCCGCCCGTCCGGAGCCCCCGACCCATGGCCCAGATCCTGCTTCCCAGCCTGCGACGTCTGGTGCTGACCGCCCTCGCCTCGGCGGCGATGGTCCTGCTCAGCGCCCTGCTGCTGACCGTTTCTCCCCCGGCCGCCCATGCCGTGGCCAGCCCCTCCCCGCCGGCCGTCGCGCCGGTGGAGCCCGCCACCCTGAACGGCCGCAGCGAGGACCCCACCATGGAGATCATGAAGGAGGTCTGCAGGCCGGTGGGCATGAAGGCCGCCGCCATCGGCAAGGAGAACGGCTGGCAGGTGCGCCAGGTGGCCGCCAAGTACCGCAACCCAGACCCCCGGCCAACGCCCAGGAGCGGGAGGTGATCGAACTGTTCCACCGCCAGCCGGGGATCACCGGCCTGTGGCAACCGGCCACGGCCGAGCAGGGTGCCGGGGTGAACCACTACCGCCGCATCAACGTGGAGCCCAGCTGCCTGGCCTGCCACGGAACCACGGCCAGCCGCCCCGCCTTCGTGAAGGACAACCATCCGGACGACAAGGCCTTTGATTTCCAGGTGGGGGATCTGCGCGGGATGTACGCCGTGTTCATCCCGGAGACGCCCCAGACCCGTGCCACGCTGGGCAAAGCCTCCGGCTGACGCGATGGCGCGCCCCCCCTACCAACCCTCCCTGCTGCGGCTGACCCATGGGCTCACGGCGCTGCTGGTGCTGGCCGCCTGGCTGAGCGGACTGTTCGTCTACAGCCGCTACGACGGCCGCTGGGGGCGGCTGCCCTTCATCCCCGGCGGCAACTGGATCGACCTGCACGGCCAGGCGGGTTTCCTGCTGCTGCCCCTGGGCCTGCTCTTCGCCGCCTACGCCTTCAGCCTCGGCCGGGCGCGCCTGAAGCGCAGCACCAACGCCATGGCCCTGGGGGGCCTGGTGCTGGCGGTGGCCACCGGCAAGCTGATGGACGAGGACTGGCTGCGGGACGGCCAGCTGCACCATCTGGCCTACAGCCTGCACCTGGTGGCCTGGGTGCTGATCGGCCTTGCGGTGCTGGTGCATGTGGCCGACAGCCTGCGGCTGGGGGGCCTGCCGCTGCTGGCCTCGATGGCCAGCACCTCCCTGCGCCAGGGCGACCGGCCCGGCGACTGGCCGGGCCAGGTGCGGCGCTTTCTCCAGCGAGGGCACTGATCAGGAGGCCATGAGGCGGCGCAGATCGTCGGCCATGGTGCGGCCGGCCGCATCGGCGGTGACGATCTCGATCTGATCAGGACTGGCCGCCCCGAGGCCCAGCTCGACCGCGCGGCGGATCTGCTCCTGCTGCCACAGCGGGCCGCGGGCCACCGCGTCGGTGGTGCCGAGCGACCGCAGCAGGGCCACGGCCACCACATCCACCGCCACCCGGTCGCTGCCCGCCAGGATCACCCCCGGCCGGACCTTGCGGCCGGATTCCGGCCCGCCGTCGACGAAGGCCTCCACCCCATCGAGCAGCACCAGGGTGGGGCTGTAGGCCTGG
Source organism: Microcystis elabens FACHB-917 (assembly GCF_014698445.1). Lineage (GTDB taxonomy): Bacteria > Cyanobacteriota > Cyanobacteriia > PCC-6307 > Cyanobiaceae > Cyanobium > Cyanobium elabens. The sequence goes on along the minus strand of NZ_JACJSZ010000038.1, from coordinate 28,345 downwards.
TTGATCTCGGCGATCATCAGCCGCTGGTGGGGTGAGCTGTGCAGATCGCCCATGTAGTTGTGGGGATCGCCGGGCACGACTTTGGCCACCAGCCCCACCGAGTTCTTCAGCGAGAGGGTGAAGTCCCCCCCGAAGCGATGGGTCTTGAGGCAGCAGGTGTTGACCACCGCGCCGGCCTCCAGGGCCGGCCGGGCGAAGGCGAACCCCTTCGGCCAGTGGGTGCCCTCGGCGGCGACGCGCTGCCAGCCGTCGCGGTCGAGTTCATCGAGCACCAGGACCTGCAGGCCGAGGCGATCCGCCAGCGCGAACACCCCCTTGGTCTCCATCGCCCGGCGGGTGTCGGCCATGCCGGAGCGATCGCCCACGGTGATGGCACCGGCGCCGGCGTTGCGCAGTTCGGCCACCAGCGCCTCCAGCAGCGGCGTGTCGGTGGCGGCCGGGGCCGGATCAGCGGTGTTGTAGTTGGGCTTGAGGAAGACCGAGCGGTCCTTGAGGCCGGTGGGCTGCAGCAGGTCGATCGCCGCGCGGGTGCCGGCCACCCGGTCGTCGCTGCGGATCAGCACCACCCGGCTGACGCCGGCGGGGGAGGCGCCGGAGGAGGGAGCGGCCGTCGGGGCGGCCCCAGCGTCCGCCCGGGACCCGGGAGACGCCGGCGATCCGCAGGCCGACGCCAGGGCCGCGCTGCCGGCGGCCAGACTCGCCAGCCGCAGCACCCGCCGCCGACTGAGGCCCTGGCGGGGATCGGAACCGTCCATGGGAGCCCGGCCACGGTGCGGTTTCAAGCTATCGCCGTTCGCCGACCGCAGCCTTGATCGAAGGTCTGGCTCAGGGCCGGAGCCTGGCTCAGGGCCGGAAGTCTCCAGCGATGGCGCCATGGGCCACGGAGGCCTGGCGCAGATGGGCATGGAGGCTCGACCAGCCGCCGCCGTGATCGATCAGCACCGTGGGGCCGTAGCCGCTGATCTCATCCACCCGCTGGACGCGCCCGGCCCGCACCGCTCCCCTGAGGGCGCCGGAGCGCCTGCTGGGGCGGCCGCGAAGGGAGGTGCCACCATTTCAGCTGCAGAATGGTTGCAGCTGACCCGGCAACGGCCATGGCCAGGAGCCTCACCCTCAAGAATCTCCCCGACGACCTCTACGACCGCCTGAAGCAAGCGGCCCAGCAGCATCGCCGCAGCCTCAACAACGAAGCGATCGTGTGCCTGGAGGTGGCCCTTCCGCCGCAGCCCATCACGGCCACCGAGCGGGTGGATCAGATCCGGGCCCTGCGCCACAGCCTGCCGACTGAGGCGGTGTTCATGCCCGACCAGATCGATGCCTTCAAACGCGAGGGCCGCCCATGATCGTGGTGGACACCAACGTGGTGGCCTATCTGCTGCTGGAAGGCCCCCAGACGGAGAAAGCCGAGGCGCTGCTGCTGCACGACCCTGAATGGGCCGCTCCGCTGCTCTGGCGCAGCGAGCTGCGCAACGTGCTCAGCGGTTTCATGAGACGCGGGCAGCTGGAGCGCAAGCAGGTGCTGAGGCTCCAGGGACAGGCGGAATCTCTGCTGCAGGGACGGGAGGTGCCGGTGGATTCCGCCGACGTGTTCCGGCTGGTGGAGGCGAGCGACTGCAGCGCCTACGACTGCGAGTTCGTGGCGGCCGCCCTGGCGCTCCAGACCCGCCTGATCAGCTCCGATCGCCAACTGCTGCGGGCCTACCCCGGGATCACCACCCCGCTGGAGCAGGCCGTGCCCTGGTAAGCGACTCACAGCGGATGCCCGGGCAGAAAGCGCCGGATGAACAGCTCCAGGACCATGGGCCCGCAGCGGGCCTGCCAGGTGGTGCCGCCCGGCAGCCGCCGCCAGCAGGCCACCTGAAGCGCGTCGCCCGCCAGCCACTGCACCCGGTAGCGGTACTCGGCATCGGCGGCCTGCGCCGGAGAGGCCAGAGGTTCGGCGCCGGGCTGGCCGGCCAGGAAGGCGGCCGCGAAGGCCTCCGGCTCCGGCCGCTGGCGCAGGGCCGTGGCGAAACGCCAGGCGGCACCGGTGGGGTAGCCGTCGTGGTGGAGATAGAGGTGGCGCTCCGGGAGGCCGGGAAAGCCGGTGAACGAGTAGACGGCGCGGGTGGCCAAGGGGCTGGGGCGGCTGCAGAGGGAAGTGCCACCGGTGTCTCAGCGGGTTGTGCCGCGCTGGCTCACACCCAGTGGGCACAGAGCAACTCCGCCTGGGCCAGCACGGTTTTCACTGCCTCTTCCTGCAGATCAGGGGGGTAGCCGTATCTCTTGAGGATGCGTTTCACCATCACGCGGATCCTGGCGCGGGCGCCTTCGCGCAGGGTCCAGTCGATCGTGACGCTCTTCTTCACCTGGGTGATCAGTTCGGCCGCGATCACTTTGAGCTGGGCGTCGCCCATGGCCGCCGCGGCGCTGTCGTTGGCGGCGAGGGCGTCGTAGAAGGCGACTTCGTCGTCGCTGAGGCCGAGGGCTTCGCCGCGCTTGGTGGCGGCATCGAGTTCCTTGGCGAGGGCGATCAGCTCTTCGATCACCTCGGCCGTGGTGATGGCGCGGTTGTGGTAGGCGTTGAGGGCTTTCTTGAGCATCTCGGAGAACACCTGGCTCTGCACAAGGTTGCGCTTGGAGCGCACCTTCAGTTCGTCTTTGAGCAGCTTCTCCAGCAGCTCGGCGGCCACGTTCCTGTGCTTGAGGCCCCGCACCTCGGCGAGGAACTGGTCGCTGAGGATCGAGATGTCGGGCCTGGGCAGGCCGGCGGCGGTGAACACATCAATCACCTGGCCTTCGGTGGTGATGGCCTTGCTTACCAGTTGGCGGATGGCGGCATCGATCTGCTCGGGCGTTTTGCTGGTGCTGCTGGTTTGCTTGGCGAGGGCGGCCTGCAGCGCCTGGAAGAAGCTCACGTCATCGCGAATGGCGGTGGCCTCGTCGCTGGCGGAGCAGAGGGCATAGGCGCGGGAGAGTTCGGCCACCACCTGCAGCCAGCGGTGCTTGCCGTTCTCCTGCTGAAGGATGAAATCCTGGCCGGCGGGAAGGAGCTGCAGGCGCTCGGTGGGGGTGCCGCTGGTCCAGGCCGACCAGTCGAAGCCGTGCAGGAGATCGGTGGCGATGCCGTGTTTTTCCAGCATCAAAGCGATGGCCTGGGCCACGAGGGGAGCGGGATCGCCCTTGCCGCCGCTTTCGGTGTAGGTGGCCAGGGCGCGCTTGAGCTGATCGGCAAGGCCGAGGTAATCCACCACCAGGCCGCCGGGCTTGTCGCGGAACACGCGGTTGACGCGGGCGATGGCCTGCATCAGGCCGTGGCCCTGCATCGGCTTGTCCACGTACATGGTGTGCAGACAGGGCGCATCGAAGCCGGTGAGCCACATGTCGCGCACGATCACGATCTTGAAGGGGTCGGCGGCGTCCTTGAAGCGGTTGGCCAGCTGGCGGCGGGCCTCCTTGCTGCGGATGTGGAGCTGCCAGTCGGGGCCGTCATCGGCGCTGCCGGTCATCACCACCTTGAGGGTGTCCTGCGCCCACTCAGGCCGCAGCTGGATGAGGGCGTTGTAGAGATCCACGCAGATGCGGCGGCTCATGCACACCACCATCGCCTTGCCGTCCATCGCCTCCAGACGCTTCTCGAGGTGCGCCACCAGGTCGGCGGCAACCAGGGCGAGGCGCTCGGGATCGCCCACCAGCGCTTCGAGGGCGGCCCATTTGGTTTTCAGTTTTTCTTTTTGGGTGAACTCCTCGCCTTCGGTGATCTCCTCGAATTCGGCGTCGAGCCTGGGCAGTGCGGCGGCATTGAGGGCGAGCTTGGAGATGCGGCTCTCGTAGTAGATCGGCACGGTGGCCTGGTCGGCCACGGCGCGCTGGATGTCGTAGATGGAGATGTACTCGCCGAAGACGGCGCGGGTGTTGGCGTCGGTCTGCTCGATCGGCGTGCCGGTGAAGCCGATGAAGGAGGCGTTGGGGAGGGCGTCGCGCAGGTTGCTGGCGAAGCCATAGGAGATGTCGCCGGTCTTGGTGTTCAACTTGGCGCCGAAGCCGTACTGGCTGCGGTGCGCTTCATCGGCGATCACCACGATGTTCTGCCGGCCGCTCAGCTCGGGCATCGCCTCTCCCCGATCGGGCATGAACTTCTGGATGGTGGTGAACACCACACCGCCACTGGCCCGGTTGAGCAGCTCGCGCAGCTGGTCGCGGCTGGCGGCCTGCACGGGCGTCTGGCCGAGGAGGTCGGCGCAGCGCTGGAACTGGCCGAAGAGCTGGTCGTCGAGGTCGTTGCGATCGGTGAGCACCACCAGGGTGGGGTTCTGCAGTGCCGGATGGCGCACGATGCGGGCGGCATAGAAGAGCATCGAGAAGCTCTTGCCGCTGCCCTGGGTGTGCCACACCACCCCGGCACGGCGGTCGCCAGGCCGGCCGCCCTGGCTGCGGGCAGCGGTGCCCAGGCCGCTGGCGCGCACGGTTTCCTGCACCGCGGCGTTTACGGCATGGAACTGGTGGTAGCCAGCGATGATCTTGCGGGTGGCACCCGATTCCGGGTCTTCCTCGAAGACGATGAAGTGCTGTAGCAGATCGAGGAAGCGCTGCGGTTCGAACACGCCACGGATGAGCGTTTCCAGCTCCAGAGCCGTGGCGGGCGCGTGTGCCTCGCCATCAATGCTGCGCCACACCTTGAACCACTCCTGGTTGGCCGTGAGCGAGCCGATCAGGGCCTGCAGCCCGTCGCTCACCACCAGCACGGCGTTGGTTTGCAGGAGCGAAGGGATCTCGGCTTTGTAGGTCTGCAGCTGGGCGTAGGCGCTCCAGATGGTGGCGCCTTCCGCGGCAGCGTTCTTGAGCTCGATCAGGCCCAGGGGTAGGCCATTGAGAAACACCACCAGATCGGGCCGGCGACTGTGCTGGCCGTCGCTCACGGCGAACTGGTTCAGCACCAGCCAGTCGTTGGCGGCAGCGGCTGTGAAGTCGACCAGGCGGACATGGTCGCCGGCGATGCTGCCATCGGGGCGGGGGTATTCCACCGGCACGCCCTCCCGCAGCAGGCGGTGGAAGACCTGGTTGGTCTGCACGAGCGAGGGTGTGGCCAGGCGCAACAGCTTGCGCAGGGCCTCTTCTTGCGCGTCGTGAGGGATGGCCGGGTTGAGGTGGCGGATGGCTTCGCGCAGCCGGCCCACCAGCACCACAGTGCTGAACGACTCTCGCTCTGCTGCCGGTTCGCCGGGAGCCAGCTGCGGGCCGGGGCGCACCGCGTAGCCCAGCTCCTGGAACCAGCCGAGGGCCGCCTCTTCGACGATGGCTTCGCTGAGTGTCATGGGGCCGGGAGGCTGGCGCCGAGATTCAAGTCTGACGTAGATCGCCCGCTGGAGGAGTGTGGCCTGGCAGGAACAAGCTCAGGCGATCTTCTCCATCACCGCCCTGTTGAACCAGGCGGGGATCCGGTCTGTCTTCAACTCCAGCCGCCGGCCATCGGTGATCTCTGCGATCCAGGCGAGCTTGGGATCGGCGCTGTCGGTTGAGTTGTCGAAGATGTAGGCCCGGTTTGTGTGCTTGATGGCCTCGAGCAAGTGCGCCAGCGAGCGGTGGTAGCGGCTGATGATCTTGTCTTCCGGCACGGGATGCCCGCCCAGCCCAACGCGGTTGCGCACCCGCGACACATTGATCTCGGGGTCATCCGTGGCCACGAAATAGAGATACGTGCGGTAGATGAGCCGTTGCGCCTGCTCCAGGAGCGCCACCTTGCCAGGATGGGACATGACGGTTTCACAGGTGAAGCTGGCCCGGCGCTCCAGCAGGTGCTGGCGCAGAACATCAGCCACCACCGAGGCGAAGTAGGCATTGACCTCCACGCCGGCAAAGACCAGCCGCCCGCCCGCTAACCGCAACCGCCGCGCAGGCTCCAGAAGCCCTGCCGATCGCAGCAACTCGGAGCCCGTAAAGGTCGGCAAGAGCGCGGCAGCGGTGGTGCTGACGCCATAGGCAGCCAGATCCAGGAAGCCGTGGTGGCGGATGCTCGCCTCAATCTCATCCGGGTTCAGGTACACCCCCAGCAGGGGCAACGGCAGCACCGCCTTGAGCACACTTTTGCCCGAGCCATTGGGCCCGGCGAACACCCGCAGCCGGGGTGTGGCCGCGATCACCGGATGGTGAAGGTGGTGCCAGGTTTGACCGGGGTGGGGGGGTCGACCGGCTTCAGCCGCTGCTTGCGGCCGTCGGGGAAGACCCGGACGATGAAGCCACCTTCCGTTTGCAACACGCTTTGCCCGGAGGCGAGCACCTGAGCACGGGCGGCAGCAAAGGCCTCACCGGAGGCGAGCGGGAACCGGCTTTCGAGGTCTTGAAGCTGGCGTTCCTGTTCGGACATGGCCTAACCGCAATGGTGTGAGGTTAGCTGCTTTGCCCCAGGGAAGCGATGGCATCGTTCACCGATCGCGTCAACGTCGGACGGACCTTCCAACTCAATCTCGCACCATGTCCGATCGATCCGCCAGCGTGCCGCTCACGTACTTGTGAAGCACGCTGCTGATCAGGGTTTGATACGGAATGCCTTCCTGCAGGGCGCGGGTGCGTAGGGCCTGGAGGTCAGCACTGGAGAGGCGGATGTTGATCCTCTGGTCTTTCAGGCCCGTTGCCTTCGCTGCTTGCTGGAGCTGGCTGAGAAGAGCCGGCGTGGCGACACTGCGCAGTTCACCGGCCTCGACATCAGCGAGGAGCTGCTGCTCTGCAGGCTCAAGTTCAGGTGAAGAGGGAATCGTCATGAGTAAGGGCTTGTGGGGGAGGATGGCTTGTAGAAGCGATTGGCCTTGCGGCTGGGGATGATTGTTTTCAGAAACAGGTGCTCTGCGGTTTCGATCATCGGCACCAGGTGGATGTAGACATGGAGGCGCACCACGAGAATGCGCTGCCCTGGATAGCGCTCTTGATTGGGGTGCTCCAACACGTCGAGCAGATCGCCCGCCTCGATCGCCACCACCACCGCCTCGAAGCACAACTGCCGCTCGGCCAGGAGTTGAGCATTTTTTCAGGGCTCCACGCGAAGAGCCTTATTCCGCCAGCTTAGGGAGCGTGTCTGCCTGATGTGATCCGGCCGCGAGCGCATGTGATCACCGGCCGCGCAGCTAGTCTTACCAGGTAATACCCTCTCCCACGGGTCAGTGTCGATGGATGCCGCCGATGCCGTCACCAGCTCGATCACCAGCAAGGGGCAGGTGACCATCCCCAAGGCGTTGCGGCAGCAGTTCGGGCTTGCCAGGGGCAGCCGCGTGACGTTCGCGTTGGTGGGGGATCACATCGAGCTGCGCCCCTGGAAGCCGGAGCAGCCGGTGCCGGGGAGCGGATTCGGGATGCTGAAGACCAGCCGGCCCGCCGTGCCGGCGGACTTCGACCCCGCCAGCCTGTTGCGTCCGTGATTGGCCTGGACACCAATGTGCTGGCCCGCTACTTCGTGGCGGGGGACAAAGCCGATGCGGCCACGGAACGCCAGCGCCGGGCCGCCCGCGACCTGATCGAATCCGGCCGGCCGCTGTTCCTGGCCAAGTCGGTGGCCCTGGAGCTGGAGTGGGTGCTGCGCGGGTACTACGGCTTCCCGGTGGAGCAGGTGCTGCAGGTGTTCGACCACCTGCTGGCCCATCCCGGCCTCACGGGCGAAGACCAGCCAGCCCTGGAGCAGGCCGTGGCTGGTGTGCGCAACGGGCTCGACTTCGCCGATGTGCAGCACCATGCCAGCTGCCGAAGCTGCGAAGCGATGGCGTCGTTTGATGATCGCGGCTTCGGGCGACGCATCCGGCAGCTCAATCTGGCGCCGCGACTTTTCGTGCCGACAGGGTCCTGACCAGGGCGGACGCTCCGCCAATGGAGACGGAGAGGCCGATCACGCCACAGCCTCGAGGACGGCTTGATGGAAAGCCCTGAAGCTGGCGGAACGGCTGCGCTGTGGATCGAGAACGGCACCGATCGCCCGAGCGGTGTCGATCTTGCGCAGCCCTCCGGGCACATACCCATGACGTTGGAGTACTCGCTCGAGGGCTTCCCAGGTTCCTCCCGCGATGGCATCAGGATCACGAAAGCCCTGTCGGCTGGGCATGTTGGCGGGCGCGCGTGGATAGATCTGCCGCACGGCTTCCCAATCGCCGAAGAGCCAGGCTTCGAGTTCTTCGATCGCCACGCGGTTGACGAGCTGCCACGTGTCGTTCCCTGCCGAACTGCGGGTGCGCAGACCGGAGCGTGTGGCGATCGCTTCGAGTTGCTGCTTGAGGGCATGGCAGTCGTCATCGTCACGGTCGACCACCACCACCAGGCGCCAATCGGGCGGGAGCCAAGTGGCATAGGCGCGCAGCCTTGCTTCCAGCTTGGCGTGCAGATCGCTCTTGCCCTGGAACGGGTGCACCTCGAACGTGCGGTCCTGAGGAAGCAGGCTCGGCAGCAGGGCCCGCAGGAAAGCTTCCATGGAAGGTTCCTCCACCAGGAATTCCAGATGACTCGTGGCCACGGTCATCGCCCAGCCAGAGGCCTTGTTGGCGCGCCTTGGTTCACCAGGGGATCGCCCACCCCGAGCTGGCCCTCCATCCACAGCTGGCCAAGTAGGGCACCTTCGTTCACGAAGGCCTGAACGCCCGGCAGATCGGAGGCACGCTGCGCCTGGGTGTAACCCTGCACATCGCGCCAAAGAACCCGCACCTCCTCTGGCCGCAAGCCATTGAGGAAGAAGGGGGAATGGGTGGTAACCAGGAGCTGGGTCTGGGCAATGGCAGCGCGGCACTCCTCGGCGAGTTCAGGCAGCAGGCGCGGATGGAGGAAGTTCTCCGGCTCCTCGATGCCGATGAAGGGGGGAGGCGAGGGATCGTTGAGCATCACCAGATAGGCGAGCATCTTCAGGGTGCCGTCGGAGGCAAAGCGGGCCAGCACCGGATGGGAAAACGGCGCGTCCTTGATCTGCAGCAGCAGCCGGCCATCCGGCATGGTTTCGGACAACACGCTCTCGATGCGTGGCACACGCTGGCGCAGCACAGAAAAGATCTGCTCCAATCGTTGCGGATGCTGCTCAGACAGAAACTGGATCACATTGGCGATGTTGTCGCCAGAGCGGCTCAGACGATCTTGCGGGCCCGCCTCTGGTTGGCCGCGTGCACTGTCAGCAGAGAGGTAGGAGACATACCAGCCGGTGATGAAATCGCGCAAGGCTGCCACACGCGGGTGCTCAGCGAACTGACCAAGGGCATTGACGGCCAGCAGATCGGCAGACTTCAGCGGGGTATCGACACGCTGATCCTCTTCATCGGGAAGTTCGCCACTCACGGCACTTCCAAGGCCCTCGCGATAGTCGAGAAATCGGAACGGTTGGCCGTGGCTGCCGCGCTTCCAGCGCAACCACTCTTCCACCACGATTGGAGCGCCGGCCCGTTCGTCGACTGCGAGGTGATAGGTGATCAGCGGATACCCGCGCTCACGGTATTTGATCTCGATGGTGACCGGGCCATCACCACCACGGGTCTTCAGTTCCTTTGCTCGTCCGCGCTTATCCCAGGCGCGACGCAACCCAGACTCGAAACACTCGGCCAGGAATGCAAAAACGTCGAACATAGTGGACTTGCCGCTGCCGTTGGGGCCCAGGAGCACCGTGAGCGGCGTGAGGTCCTTAAACTCGACGTAGCGCAATGCACGGAAGTTGCGGACCTTGAGGTATTCTATCCGCGCCGCTGCGCGGGAGTTGGCAACTCGCCTGCTCATGGTTGGGCCTCGCACAGGCGCGTGGGGGCCGCTGCGTCCACCAACCGGCGCACGGCTACTGCACTCTTCTCGGGGGTCACCGCCCAGGGCTTGAGGGGAGCGCCGTTACTCGACATCGGTCTCACCAGGGAGCCCGTCACTGGCCAGACGCTAGATGGGATCAGGCTGGTTGGCAGGTGGGTGGGGTGGGACCTCACGGATCAGCGTCTGCGGAGGCTACGGGCGAGCAGCAGCCCCGCCGCCTGGGACGGCGACTTGAACTCGTAGTCCTGGAGCAGTTCCACCTGGTTGTCCTGCCTGGCAAGGACGCCCTGGCGGATGAGTTGCTCCCGGGTGCGCATCAGGGCGTCGGGAGAGCTGGCGGTGAAGTCGCGGCGCCCCTTGGCTCCCTTGAGAACAGTGAACCCGTTCGGTGACTCGTATCCCCTGCCCTCGGCGTCCGGACCCCTGAGGAAGAAGAGCTTGTTGGGGTTGATGGAGGGGAAGTTGGGTGGCTGCTCAAAGGCCCTGAGCCCGAGCACTGGACAGCAGACCAGCACCTCGTCCAGGAAGCCCTCCGCCTCAGCGCGGTCCATCTCGGCCAGGTTCACAGCGTGACCCTGCACCACGTTCTCCAACCGGCAGCGCTTCGCCGCCTGGGCCAGCCCGATCAGCCGGGCCTCCAGGTGCTGGGCGTGGGCCTTGTTCAGGTAGCCGTCCTTGGAGGTGAAGGCGTAGGCGGTGGTCCAGAACTCCTTGGCCTGGTGTTGTTCAAGGCGCCGGCCGAGGGGGTCCGCCTCGCCGATGTAGGCGAGATCGGCGCCGCCGTCCTCAGGGTCGGGACCCGTGAGCACGTACACGCCAGGTCGACCAGCCTCCGGGCGCTGGGTGAACTCCTTGAGCTGGGAGCGAGGGATCACGTAGCCGATGCCGCTCCAGTTCGTCTTCTCCACGATCCGCATCCCTTCCGGTAGCCCGGAGGGCACGAACAGGCGCAGGGCGAAAGGGCGGGGGCTGGTCATGGGCTGGACGACTTGGCTGTTGTGTACGCCTGGCGTTCGTGGTTGGGCGTTTTCGGGAAGGCAAGGCTCAGGTGCCGCTAGCGGACGAGCGTCTTGAGGTACTGATCCCTGAGCGTGTCTGGCTTCCGCTTCACAAGCTCCGCCAGGCAACGAAGCGTGACGAACCGCCCCTCGCAAAGCCGAAGCACGACATCGATCAGAACGTGACGATCGACTTTGCGCTTGGAACGCGGCTCCAAGGCCATCTCTTCCAGACGAGAGGGCAATGCCTCGGAGAGCGGCTTCAGATCATCGACCACGGGCAAAGACAGCTGCTCCGAGATCAGGCAGCCCTCAGGGCCGCGATTTTCGGCCAAATTCGGGGAGGTGGTGCCCAAATTCGGGGAGCTGGCTGTCAAATTCGGGGAGCTGAGCGCCGAATATCGGGTCGGTGGGCCAAAAACGTCGTCTGGGGTAGGGATGGACTGCCCAGGAAGGTGGTAGACCGCACCACGCCAACCAGTGGATTCCAGCAAGCCGGCTTGGGTCAGGTGTTGAAGAGTCTTCGAGAGATCAACGAGGTGCTCGGTGGTCAGGTTGTGCGAGCGCGTATGGTTCACCGTGCCTTGACTGGAGGCAAGGGCAATGTCATCGATTCAATGTGGGTGCGAGAAAGATTGACTCGCTGAGGTGCTTCAGCAACCTGTCCATTAATCATTCGTTCCAGGAAGCCAAGAAGACCAGTAACTGGGAAAGCGTATTGCGTTAAGCATGATTTCTGAGTTGCAGAATGAAGTGCAGACCGGAATCGTTAAATCATCAGCTCAAAGGAAGCAATGTCGCTAAGCTGACGTGGCTGGCGACCCGGATGCAACTTACCAACCACCTTCACATAGGCTCCTTCAGTCATGTGAGCTCTGTCAGCTTTTTCGTACTGTTGGGCATCAAGGCTTGCCCGCACACGCACTTGTTCGCCATCTGGCGTGAGAATGGACAAAATCACTTCTCCCGAACGCTTACCATCTAGCCCCATCTCTCCATCCAGTCTTTCAACGGTTCCCGGGAAGACGTCCTCTAGGTGTTGCTCATTAGAGCGGAGTTGGCGGCGAACCTCTTCAATTCTGGAGAAGTAGTCATGCTGGATACGCACAACAGAAATCCGGGGCTCATCTTCTGGCCGCGGCATGCACGCCGCCCAAGAAATACCGATCTCGATCGAATTTCTTAGCGTTTCGTCTTCAAGTCTTGTGATAGCCTCACAAAGATTAGACGAGACCACAGACTCTCCGTCTATCTTTGCTCTCGCAATCAGCTCATCAAGAGAGTCTGTCTCAATTGAACTAATCAGCTCTCTCAATGAGCGGAACAAAGTAAGCGTCGTACGGCGCACGAAGGGAGTCTGCCCTTCATCTGGAAGCAGTGAGGTCTGAACATCAAGTCCCCGAACGGGGCAAGAAACATTGAGCACGAAGCTACCTGCCTCTGTGTGCCGGAACTTGGCAGTTTCAAGTAGCTGCTGAGCCTCAGTTCGACTTAAACGAGGGTGATGCGCCTGCGGCTTGAGAACTGTGCAGGCAGACGCAAGAAGCATTTGCTGAGCCCCCGCCACCATTGATCCTGCGAAAGCAAGGGGCAAAGATAGTTCCCCCTGTCGCGCCGTGGTCACACGAAAAGCAATCCCATCATCACCGACTTCTAATAGACTTTTAATGACAGCTTGCTGGCTTCTCTCTTCGAGCGTAGATAGCTTTTCTACAGTCATCATGACGGCATCAGAATAGTCTGGTGCAGTTATGTCCATTGGAAACACCAACTGACGCAACTCGAAGCGCGGATTTGTCATTACATAAAGACGGCTTATCGCGGCATCCCTGACCTGGATCCATCCTTGGCTTTTGGCGTAATCCCGCAAGCCGATTGGGGTAATGAGAGTTTCGAGGTTCATATGGCTGGATAAATAGGGAAGTCACGCCTCGAAAGTCGGCCAGCTAGCTGAGTGAGTTGATCGGGTGAGAAAAGCTGCGTTTTCGGCAGCTTAACTACAACACTGCCGGCCGTGGTTTCGGGGGCTCCACGAAGGCTTTACCAGTAAGCGCAACGGCGGAGAACGAGTTGGTCTGGCGAGTGATTCAGCCACTCTGCCGCATCCCTCGGAAGGAACAGCACGACGAGAATCCGCGCAATTCCTATGGTCTCACTCCTAAGATCGTTGTATCGGTTAGCTCCCTGGAGGCGGTATTCATAGTTGAGCCCGTCATCGGTGGGTTCGGCGATCGTTGCTTTGAGCTGCACCTTAATGTCTACTTCAGTGAGCGTGGTGGCGCTCACGTAGGGAAGCCACGCAGTCAACTGCGCATCAATTCCATTGTTATCCTCATGACGATTTCCATCGCGGCACGACATACCCGCTTTCGACGCCACCGCGTGAAGGTAGGCATAACTCAATTCCGACTCGATGTTGGGCGGAGATAGCGCTCTCATGATTTTGATGATCTGAAATGCATTTTACTTGATGTGCCTGTCGAATCCACCTTTCAGTCAATTCTCCATAGCTTAGGCGAGAGTGAGACGCGCAGAATGGCGAGAGTGCGGGGTCAAATCATGGCATCGTTTCTTCATGAGTTTCCAAAAGAAAAACCGTCAGCGTGGCTGCCGCTTCGACTGCCAGCTTCGCGTGCCGCGCGCCAAGCCCGGAGGAGCGTCCGTGTTTTCCGTGGCCGGTGCCGTAAAGGCCGCGCAACTCGGAGAGGCCATTGCCGATGGTTCCAAGATTACTCAGAAGCCGCTTGATCACATCAGCTCCTCGTGAGGCTTCGTGAATTCCTTCTGGGATGAGCTTCAATTCCTTGAGCGTCTCCTTGGTCAGAGTTGAAACATCGGGCGACCCGTTCACGGGCATACCACGCTCAGAGAGAATCGTCTTGCAGCAGGTCTCGATGAGTTCCTTGGCCGTCCCGATGGCATGGCTTGGATCCGATTCAACAGCGGATTCCATCCGTCGAATCTGGTCGGCCATATGCTTTGCATCGAACATGGCAGCGGTGTCCTTGATGCTCGCCAGCGAGGGAATCCCGGCACCAAAAACAATCCGGCCTCCTTCCCACTGAAACCCGTCCCTCTGCAGGAAGTGAATAAGTTTCTCAACTTCCTTCTTTCGTTGTTCCTGCCATCCCGGAGTATAGGTCACCTCCTCCGCCAACTGCTCGGCCCGATGAAGCACACTCTCGAAGACTTGAAGAACCTGCCTCACTTGCCTCGGGTCAGCCCAATTCACGGTGTGGTAATACTGCTCGACCAATGTGCGGCGCTGGCCACTCACCGGCGGTTTACAGGATAGATCGCAATCCACCTTCGCAGCATCGAATTCATCTGCAATCTCACGAAGCACCCACCCGACCATGTTCTCTCGAAACACTTCACGGGTTTTGATACTGAGAAGCTCCTGTCTCATCGGGCCATCTCCATTGTCTCCTTTGCAGCAGCGACGCTCAACTCTCCGCTCAGCAGCTTCGGCAGCAGCGTGTCCCGCAGAGTGGAGAGGATGCGTGATTGCTTCGCGTTGGAGAGGATTCGGGTCACCAGCGGCGCAGCTTGTTTCGTGAAGGCTTCGACAATGGCTTGCGGCGGAATCAGCACGGCAAGCGAGCGGACGGCGGTTGAGTTCAGACCTGGGATGGCAACGCCCGTTCCTTTGATTCGCATTTCGGCAAGGGCGAACTCTGAGGTCAGCCAAAAGTAGAGATACTCTTGGCTGAGGTGGTCGTTGCTTCGCAGCCGATAGACGTGCTCGTTGATGCTGCATTCTTCGAACGGAAATCCATCTCCGAACATGCTCACGTGAGGCTCGTATTCGCCGGGACGCCCTCCGTCCTTGTAGAGCAGCACATCGTGGCTCTCGATGTGGCCCTTCTTCATTCTTTCGTAGAATTCGATCGGCACGTACTTCGTCTTGCCGAAGTCGAAGACGCCTACGCTCACGATGCTCTCTGCCCCAATGCTGGGGACACCACTCGTGATACCAGCAACTCCGCCCTTGGGTCGGCCGCCTGTTTCCAAAACAGCTAGCACATTATCAAGCGTAGCGACTTGCCAGCCGATGGGTATCTTACCGAGCAGCGAGTCTTCCAAGTGTTCGGGGAAGAGCGCGGCCGAACCCATATCCAGCCCAACAGGCTGCCGCCCATCAAGCTTGGTCCGCACAGGATCGAAATCCACGAACCAGCTCTGGAACAGCGCCCGCGCCATCGCCTCTAGCGTCGCGTTCATCCGCTGGTTCAACGCGATCTTGTCGTCCAGCGCTTTGAGGACGGTGCCGATTTTTACTTGTGTTTCTGGAGGCGGTACCGCCATCGTTAAGCGACAAAGCATCTCGTTGTTCAGACTCGCGCGAGTCGAAAGCGACGACATCGCTGTGATTTCTTGGCGAAAAGATGGGCTCCGAAAGTAGTAACCAGCGTATTCCGGGATGATCTGCGTACCGGATTTCGGCCGTAGTCGCTTGGTGAACCCATTAAATGTGGCTCGGTCGTAATCACGCAAAGCGACACAGCTCATTCCCAGTTCTTCCATCGTTTCGCTTGTCCGAGTTAGAAAAACGTCTCCACGCTTTATGGAGCAGGTCTGCTGTTCCTTCTCCGTTGAGTTCACCAACTGCTCAAGCCTCGGAGGTGTGAAGTAGTTGTAGAAAACGTCCTTAAAGGACAGGAAGCCGTGTCCAAATCCAAAATCGGATCGAGGTTTAGAGAGCCCAGAACTGAAGTCGTAAAGCTCCCCAAGCGGAACCCTTTCCCAATTACTCGCCATAACCCAGCCCCCTCAGGTTGGCTCTGATGGCCTGCTCCAATCTCGCGGAATCAGCAAACTGAGTCTCCAGCTCCGCCACCAGCCTCGGCATCTTCTCCTCAAACGGCTCACCGTCGTCTTCCACCTCCTCCGCCCCCACATAGCGCCCTGGCGTGAGCACGTGGCCATGGGCAGCAATCTCAGCTGTGGAGGCGGATTTGCAGAACCCCGGCACGTCGGCGTAGGCATCCGCGCTGTTGGCTCCTCTCCAGCGGTGATAGGTGCCACTGATCTTCTGCAGATCCGCCTCCAGCAGCTCCCGGTGCACCCGATCGATCAGGCTGCCGAGCTTGCGGGCATCAATGAACAACGTGTGCCCGCGCCGATCGAGAAAGCCCCGTTGGCTGTCGGGAGCCTTGCTCTTCGCCAGGAACCACAGGCACACCGGGATCTGGGTGCTGTAGAAGAGCTGGCCAGGCAGGGCCACCATGCAGTCCACCAGATCCGCCTCGATCAGGGCGCGGCGGATCTCGCCTTCGCCACTCTGGTTGGAGCTCATGCTGCCGTTGGCGAGCACGAAGCCGGCCATGCCCTGCGGCGCCAGATGGTGGAGGAAGTGCTGCACCCAGGCGAAGTTGGCGTTGCCCTTGGGCGGCACGCCGTACTGCCAGCGCACGTCGTCGTCCTTGCGGAACCAGTCGGAGTCGTTGAACGGCGGGTTGGCGAGCACGTAGTCGGCCCGCAGATCCGGATGCAGGTCGCGGCGGAAGCTGTCGGCGTGCTCGGGGCCGAAGTCGGCCTCGATGCCGCGCAGGGCCAGGTTCATCACCGCCAGGCGGCGGGTGGTGGCGTTGCTCTCCTGGCCGTAGATCGAGATGTCGCCCAGCTTGCCGCCGTGGCTTTCCACGAACTTCTCGCTCTGCACGAACATGCCGCCGGAGCCGCAGCAGGGGTCGTAGATGCGGCCTCTGTAGGGCTCCAGCATCTCCACCAGGCAGCGCACCACACAGCTCGGCGTGTAGAACTGGCCGCCGTTCTTGCCCTCAGCTGAGGCGAAGCGGGTGAGGAAGTATTCGTACACCCGGCCCAGCAGATCCACCGAGCGATGGCTCTGCTCGCCCTCGCTGGCGCCGCTCTCTCTTGAAGCAGTGAGTTCGATCGTGGCGATCACATCGATCAGCTCCCCCAGGCGCTGCTTGTCGAGCCCCGGACGGGCGTAGTCCTTCGGCAGCACGCCCTTGAGGCGGGGGTTGTCGCGCTCGATCGCCACCATGGCGTCGTCCACCAGTTTGCCGATCGTGGGCTCCCTGGCATGGGCCTGCAGGTGGCTCCAGCGGGCCTCGGCCGGCACCCAGAACACGTTCTCGGCCTTGTATTCGTCGGGGTCTTCCGGGTTGGCGCCCTCGTAGTCGCCCTCGCCGGCCAGCAGCTTGGCGCGGTGCTCTTCGAAGCTGCCTGCGATGTACTTGAGGAAGATCAGGCCGAGCACCACGTGCTTGTACTCGGCTGCGTCCATGTTGTTGCGCAGCTTGTCGGCCGTGAGCCAGAGCTTGGCCTCGAAGCCGAGGTTGGCGGTGCCGTTGCCGGTGGCTTTCCCCTTGCGGGGTGCTTTGGCTGGTGCGGCCTGCTGTGCCACGGGCTCTGCACCCACTAAGGACACCGAATCGCTACGGCCTCTGCCCCGCTTCACGATGCCCTTGCTCACCAGTTCCGCCTTCACCTCCTCGTAGAGGGTCTCGTCCCAGCCGAGGGCCTCCCGCAAGGCGGGGTTCTTCGCGGGGCTGCCGGCTTTCTCCAGGGCTTCGAGGAAGTCGTTCAGCTGATCCGGATCGGGCACTGATGGATCAGGTCAGTCGTCGCTTGGGGGGAGTCTGCCTGGGCTGGGGACCGTTTGGGGGTACGGGCAGGCACGACCATGGTTGTGCATGGCAAGCGACCCAGGCGGTGCGCTCTGTCCATGAGAGGCGCCTAACCTGAGCCGATGACCTCCTCCCGGATCACCCACAACCCCGCGCAATGCGGTGGCAAGCCCTGTATCCGAGGCATGCGCATCCGCGTGAGCGATGTGCTCGACCTCTACGCCGCCGGCCTCAGCAGCGAGCAGATCCTCGCCGAGCTCCCCGATCTTGAAGCTGAGGATCTCCCAGCAGCCCTCACCTACGCGGCACGGGAAGTCGATCACCCCGTGCTGGTGGCGTGATTCTCTGGCTCGACGCCCAGCTGTCACCATCGCTCTCGCCGTGGATCAGCAGCCGCTTCCCCGGCATCCAGGCGTTTCCGGTCAGAGACCTGGGCCTCCGAGACGCCGAGGATCGGCAGATCTTCCTGAAGGCGAAGGAGGCCGGAGCTGTGGTGATGACCAAGGACAGGGATTTCCTCAACCTTCTCGCTCAGCAAGGCCCACCTCCCCAGGTGATCTGGCTTCGGGTCGGGAATACGTCCAACGTCTCGCTTCAGAAAATCCTGCTGCGCCACCTCAATCAGGCGATGGCCAGCCGCAGCGAAGCTGAGCCCTGGGTGGAGATTCGTTCGACTCCTTGAGCCGAGCCATGCGCCGCCTTCAGATCAACAGCAAGAGCACAAAGGCCGGCGTCCAGGGCGATCACGTCGTCCCCCAGGCAGGCGGACCGGAGGCCATTGGCACACGTGTCGGCTTCCTCGCGGGTCGGCGCCACGGCGATCAGGTCCACGTCGGAGCGGCTGTCCCAGTCGCCCCGGGCCCAGGAACCGCCGCAGGCTTCTCCGGAGGAGTACAACCACACCTACCAACCCGGCCGCCCCGCCACCAGCGCGTCGGCACCTTGCTGCAGGGCCTGCAGCCGCTCGCGGCGGCGCTCGGCGCGGGGCCGCGTGATGGTGGAACCATCAGCAGTGCTGCCGATGTTGTTGCGGCTGGGGATGTGGAGGCTTTCCACGCTGCAAGGGCTTCAGGCCATGCTCTGGGTGAGTTGAGGTTAGGGCTGGTCTTCGGTCCACCTTTGCCAGGCTCTGGCACAGGTGGAAGGCCTTCCATGCAACAAAGCATCTCCATCAGCCTGCCGGCGGATCTCAAGGACGAGCTCGACCAGGTCACGGCCGCCGAGGGGATCTCGCGGAGCGATCTGGCCCGCGACACCCTGCGGGCCTACCTCCTGGCGCGTCGCTTCCGGGCCTTACGGGCCGCGATGGTTCCGTATGCCAAGGCCCAGGGGGTCTTCACCGATGACGATGTCTTCCGCCTGGTGCCGTGAGGCTGGTGCTCGACGCCGCAACCGGGACCCGTGGCCATGCCTACCCCGAAGACGCTCAGCGGGCCAGGCCCAGGAACACCAGGATGGAGCGAGTCATCCGCACCAGAAGCGCGTCGTCGAGGATCCCGATCCTTCGCCCCAGCTGTGCGCGGGGCATGGTGGTGAACTTGCCCGCGTCAGCCGGCCCGCCCGCCACGGTCCAGATCTCACCGCGATTCATTCCTGAGCCTGATCCGGCCAGAGGGAGATGGCGTCCACGAAGGCCTGGTCTTCGGCCTCCAGGGAGCCGGTATTGGCCAGCAGGCTCTGGCGACGGGCCTCGGAGGCGAACCGGGGCGATCGCACGTCGGGGACCCAGTTCTGGATCGGCCGCTGGATCCATGGACTCCCACCTGCGGTTATACGTAACACCTTGGGAGGGCTGACCCATCGCTCCCCAGGCCCCAGGCTGGGGCCAGCACGACCCCGCGCGACGGCTGGCCATGGGCGATCCCGCCACCCCCACCGATCCCGCCCAGCTGCGCCGCGACTACCGGCGCCAGGCCCTGCGGCGGGCCGATCTGGACGCCGATCCGGTGGCGCAGTTCCGCCGCTGGTTCGATCAGGCGGTGGCCGCCGCTCTGGACGAGCCCAACGCCATGGTGCTGGGCACCAGCGACGGGGTGCGCCCCAGCGCCCGCACCGTGCTGCTCAAGGCCTTCGATGCCCGCGGCTTTGTCTTCTTCACCCACTACGAAAGCCGCAAGGCCACCGAGATCGCCGCCCACCCCGAAGTGAGCCTGCTGTTTCCCTGGTACGGGCTGGAGCGGCAGGTGGCGATCCTGGGCCGGGCCGAGCGGATCAGCGCCGCCGAATCGCTGGCCTACTTCCTCTCGCGCCCCGTCGGCAGCCGGCTGGGGGCCTGGGTGTCGCAGCAGAGCGCCGTGATCGGCTCCCGCTCGATCCTGGAGATGCAGTGGGAGGCCATGAAACGCCGCTTCGCCGATGGCGAGGTGCCGCTGCCGCCGGCCTGGGGCGGCCTGCGGGTGGTGCCGTTCGAGTTCGAGTTCTGGCAGGGCCGCGAGAACCGCCTGCACGATCGCTTCCGCTACCGGCCCAGCGGGGGGGCCTGGAGCATCGAGCGGCTGGCACCCTGAGGGGCCGGCCAGGGCCGCCAGGGATCGGCGGCGTAGTGGCGCCGTGTTCCGTTTTCGGGATTATGCGGCTATGCTCATAGCAGTTGATGCTTGAGCCCCCATGGCTGTCGCGCCCGCGCCCTCCCTCTCCCTCGCCGCCGCCGCCGGGGGCGCCCCGCTGCTGTTCCGCCAGCTGTTCGACGCCGACACCGGCACCTTCACCTACCTGCTGGCGGATGTGGCCAGCCGCCAGGCCCTGCTGATCGATCCGGTCTTCGAGCAGCACGACCGCGACCTGGCGCTGATCCGGGAGCTGGGCCTCGAACTGGTGGCCTCGATCGACACCCACGCCCACGCCGACCACGTGACCGGCAGCTGGCTGATGCACGAGGCCACCGGCTGCGCCATCGGGCTGGCGGCCAGCGTCGGCGCCGAGAACGTCACCCGCCCCCTGAAGCACGGTGATCGCGTCCTCTTCGGCGGCCGCCACGTGGGGGTGCGTGCCACCCCCGGCCACACCGACGGCTGCCTCACCTTCGTCCTCGACGACCACACGATGGCCTTCACCGGCGACGCCCTGCTGGTGCGCGGCTGCGGCCGCTGCGACTTCCAGCAGGGCAACGCCCACACCCTCTGGACCTCGATCACCGGGCAGATCCTCACCCTCCCCGACCACTGCCTGCTCTACCCCGGCCACGACTACACCGGCCGCAGCGTCACTTCCGTCACCGAGGAGAAGGCCTTCAACGCCCGCCTCGGGGGCAACGCCACCGAGCGGGACTTCGTCGGCCACATGGAGAACATGCGGCTGCCCCACCCCCACCGGATCGCCCAGGCCCTCCCCGGCAACATGCGCTCCGGCAAGCCCCGCAGCACCGGCGCCGCGCCCGCCTGGGCCCCCATGGCCCGCAGCTACGCCGGCCTGCCCGAAATAAGCCCGGCCTGGGTCGCCGCCCACCGCGGCGATGTCACGGTGCTGGATGTGCGCTCCGCCGAGGAATTCGACGGGCCGGACGGGCGGGTGGCCGGCAGCCTGCTGATCCCCCTGCCGGAGCTGGAGGCCCGCTCCGGCGAGATCCCCACCGGTCGCCCGCTGGTGGTGGTCTGCCATTCGGGCAGCCGCTCGGCCCTGGCCACCCAGCAGCTGCTCAAGGCGGGCCGCCGGCAGGTGGCCAACCTCCACGGCGGCCTGAGCCGCTGGGCCGCCGAGGGCTTCCCCCTCGAGGGGGTCGTCCAGGCCTGACGCACGTTCCACTCCCTTCCCTCCCCGTCCTTCCTCCGTCCATGACCACCACGTCCATGACCGCCACCCCCATGTCCAGCCCCAGCCGCATCAGTGCCCACGACCTCGCCGACCAGCTGGCGGCCGGTGATGTCACCGTGATCGATGTGCGCGAACCGATGGAGTACGCCACCGGCCACATCGCCGGCAGCCTCAACGTGCCCCTCTCCCGCCTGACCCAGGCCGACCTGCCCCGCGGTCCGCTGGTGCTGGTCTGCCAGAGCGGCAACCGCAGCGGCAAGGGACTCACCCAGCTGCTCGCCCAGGGCCATCCCCACCCCGTCGCCGACCTGCTCGGTGGTATGCCCGCCTGGCAGCAGGCCGGCCTGCCGGTGCGCAGGCTCAAGGGGGCGCCGCTGCCGCTGATGCGCCAGGTGCAGATCGTCGCCGGCAGCCTGGTGCTGCTGGGGGTGATTCTCAGCCAGACCGTGGCGCCGGGCTGGATCTGGCTGAGCGGCTTCGTGGGGTCCGGGCTCACCTTCGCCGGCGTCTCCGGCTTCTGCGGCATGGCCCGCCTGCTGGCTGCCATGCCCTGGAACCGGGTGTCGCTGGGATCAGGCCGGGTCTGAGCACACCCTCCAGTCGAGGCCGGGCACGAAGGGAACGATCGCCGGCGTGGACGCCATGGCCTCGGCGTAGCCGGGGTGCAGCAGACACAGGCGCCGCTCCTCCCGTCGTGCCTTGAGGCGGAGCAGCGTCGCCAGGGCCAGCAGGAGGCCGAGGTGCAGCAGGCTGCCGAGGGCGATGGTCACCCCCAGGGAACAGATCAGCAGCGCCTGGTAAAGGGGGTGGCGGCAGCGGGCATAGGCCCCTTCCGTCACCAGGGGAGCTCCGGGAATCGGCTCCGGCAGCGGCGTCAGGCTGGCTCCGAGGTTGAGGGCCCCCTGACCGCCGACCCCCAGCCCGGTGAGGAAGATGAGCCCGCCGAGCAGGCGCAGGGCCAGGGGCCAGTGGATCCCCAGCGCCGAGGGGGGAGGGGTGGGTGGCAGCCAGTGGGCGGCGATCAGGACCATCTGGCCCACCAGCCACCATTCGCCGTGGCGGTTGTCCCGCAGACCCTGCCAGGAGAAGCCCCAGGTCCGCAGGCGGTCGGCCAGGGGCTTCAGCATGGTGGGGTCCCTGCGCCGGCTGCCGTTGCGACCGGCCGGCGCCAGAGGCCCAGCCATTCGTCCTGGCGCTGGGCCACCGAACCGCTGGCCGGTTCCCAGAGCTCCGGCACCAGGCCGGCCTGGCGCAGCTGGGCTTCCACCACCGCCGGGTCGCCGCCCCACGGGGGCCCGCCCGGCTTGCCGTGGCACCAGAACAGCCCCAGCAGCCAGCCCCCCGGCGCCAGCAGGCGGCAGGCGGTGGTGATGTAGGCCTCGCGCCGGCCCGGATCGATGGCGCAGAAGCAGGTGTGCTCCACGATCCCCGTGAGGCGGCCGGCCGCCAGCCCCGCCGCCTCCAGGGCCGGGCGGTCGAACAGATCGGCCTGCAGCCAGCGCAGGCCGGGCCGGTCCGGGCCATGGAGCCCGCGGGCGGCGTCCAGGGCCTCGCCGCTGAAGTCCAGGCCGATGACGCGGAAACCGAGCGCCTCGAGCAGGGCGGCCTCATGGCCGCGGCCGCAGCCCGGTACCAGCACCGTCCCCGGCGTCCGGGGGGCGAGCGGGTGCGTGCGCAGGAACAGCTCCAGCGGCGGAGCGGGCCGGCCCAGCTCCCAGCCGTCGGCACGGTCGCGGTAGCGCTGGTCCCAGTGGCTCGGCTCAGCGGTGCAGGCCGGCGGGGCGGGCAGCGGTGCAGGCAGCGGGGAGGGGTTCATGGCTCCAGCATGGCCCTCCCGCGCCGGGTGTCTCCCTAGCCTGGCCGGATGCGCCTGCTGCACACCTCCGACTGGCATCTGGGCCGCCATTTCCATGGCGCCTCTCTGCTGGAGGAGCAGGAGGCGGCGATCGCCCGCATCGCTGAACTGGCCCGCGCCTACGCGGTCGACGCGGTGCTGATCGCCGGCGACCTCTACGACCGGGCCATCCCGCCGGCCGAGGCGGTGGCCCTGTTCAACCGGGCCCTTGCCCAGCTGAGCGCCGGCGGTACCGCCGTGGTGGCCATCGCCGGCAACCACGATTCCCATGTGCGGGTGTCGGTGTACGACCCCCTGCTCTCGGCCTTCGGGGTCACGGTGCGGGGCGACGTGGGGCGGGCCCATGAGCCGGTGCTGGTGACGCCCCGTTCCAGCGGCGCGCCGGTGGCCATCTATCCCCTGCCCTATCTGGAGCCGGCGGTGGACGGGCCGGCCCTGGCCGGGGCGCCGGTGCGCCTGCGCCACGAGGAGGTGACCCGGCTGGCCCTCGAGCGGATCCGGGCCGACCTGGAGCAGCGGCCCCGGCACCGTTCGGTGCTGGTGGCCCACACCTTCGTGGCCGGCGGCGAGACGTCGGAGTCGGAGCGGGAGCTCACCATCGGCAACGTCGACCGGGTGAGCGTGGCCGCCTTCGAGGGCTTCGATTACGTGGCCCTGGGCCACCTGCACGCCTCCCAGCAGCTGGACGGCCCCCGGGTCGCCTATTCGGGCACTCCCCTGGCCTATTCCTTCTCCGAGGAGCGACACCTCAAGTCGGTGCGGATCGTGGAACTGGCTTCCGACGGGACCCCCACGGTGGAGGTGGTTCCCCTGGGGGTGGGCCGGCGCCTCTGCACCCTGCGGGGGCCCATCGATGAGCTGTGCAGCGATCCCCGCCACGCCGCCGCCAGCGAGGCGCGGGTGCGGGCGATCCTCACCGACGACGACCTGCCGCTGCAGGCCATGGCCCGGCTGCGGGCCCGCTTCCCCCACATCGCTGAACTGCGCCACGAACCGCCCGAGGTGGCCCGCGCCGGCGACACCGAGCGCCACCGCCAGGTGCGCCAGGCCCGTTCGCCGCTGCAGCTGGCCACCGCCTTCTTCGCCGATCAGCAGGGCCGGGCGGCCACGGCGGAGGAGGCCGGGCTGCTGGAGGCCGCCCTGCAGGCGGCCGAACGGGGAGGGGAGCGGTGAAGCCCCACCGGCTCACGATCGAGGCCTTCGGGCCCTACGCCGATCCGGTGGCGGTCGACTTCGACGCCTTGGCGGCGGAGGGGCTGTTCCTGATCCACGGCACCACCGGCGCCGGCAAGACCTTCCTGCTCGATGCCCTCTGCTTCGCCCTGTACGGCGAGGTGTCGGGCGACCGCAGCGTCAAGGGGCTGCGATCCGACCACGCCCCCCCCGGCGCCGTGCCCCGGGTGAGCCTGGAGTTCTCCTGCGCCGCCGCCCGCTACCGCGTCGAGCGCACCCCCGCCCACACCGCCCCCAGGGCCCGCGGCCAGGGCACCACCGAGAAGCCACCCCAGGCGGTCCTGTTCCGGCTGGACGCCGGAGGACCGGAGCGGGCCGTGGCGGCGAAGTCCACCGAAGTGACCCGGGAGGTGGAGGGCCTGGTGGGGCTCAGCGCCGCCCAGTTCCGCCAGGTGATCCTGCTGCCCCAGGGGCGCTTCGCCGAGGTGCTGCGGGCGAAGGCCGAGGAGCGCGAAGCCCTGCTCAAGACCCTCTTCGACACCGGGGTCTACGAGCGGGCCGGCTGGTGGCTGGAGGAGCAGGCCCGGGAGGCGCGCAACCTGGCCCTGGAGCAGGCCCGGGAGCAGGAGGTGCGCCGGCGCCGGGCCGCCGATGCCTGGGCTCCCCACGCCCCCGCACCGCCGGAGGGGGCCGAACCATCCCAGGAGCCGGCGCCGCCCCCCGCTGACCAGGCCGGCCTCGAAGCGCTGATGGAACAGATCGGCGTGGTGGTGCAGGGCACCGAGGCCGCCCTGCAAGAGGCCACCGCCAGCCTGACGGTGGCCCAGACGGCCCAGGCGGCCCTAGCGACCCAGGCCGACCGCTGGGACCGGCGCGCCGCCGCCACCGCCCGGCTGGGAGAGCTGGAGGCCAAGAAGGAGACGGTGGAGGCGTACCGCCAGAAACTGGCCCTGGCGGAGCAGGCCGAACGCCTGCGCTCCAGCCTGGGGGCCGAACAGGAGGCCCGCCGCGCCCTCGCCCTGGTGGAGCGGGACCTGGGGCAGCAGCTGGGGGCCGCGATCCAGGCCAGGGCCGGGGCGCCGGCGCTGCCGCCGACGGTGCAGGAACTGGATCTGACGGCTCTGCCGTCGACCGAAGATCTCGCCGCGGCCGGTGCCGACCTGGCTGCCCGCGGGGCCGAGGTACGGGAGCTGGCCCGCAAGGCCGAGGAGGCCGCCCAGGCCGGGGGGGCCGCGGCCGCCGCCAGCCAGCGGGCCGGCGAGGCCGAAGCCGGGCGGGCCACCGCCGTCGCCCGGCTGGAGTGGCTGGCGGCGGAGCAGGAGCGGGACCTGGCCCTGCTCGCCCAGGCCCGCAGCGCCCGTGACCAGCTCGAGGGCCTGCAGCGGGCCGCCCGGGAGGCCGAAGGCCGGGCCGTTGCCGCCGAAGCCATCGCCCCGGCCCGCGAACGGCTGCTGGCGGCCGAGGTCGCCCGGAACGCCGCCGATCGCGACGTCAACACGGCGGCCGCCGGCCTCAACGCCCTGCGGCGCCGCCAGATCGAGGGCATGGCCGCCCGGCTCGCCGGGGGTCTGGCCGCCGGAGCCCCCTGCCCGGTCTGCGGCTCCACGGCGCACCCGGCGCCGGCCCGGCCCTCGGCCGACGCCGTGAACGACGGGGCGATCGCCGCCGCCGAACAGACCCTGGCCGCGGCAACCCAGGCGGCCCAGGCGGCCGCGGTGGCCCTGGCCAACGCCCGGACCGCCCTCGGCGCCGTCCTGGAGAAGGCGGGCGAGGGCCCCGATCCGCTCACCGCCCGCCAGGCCGCCGTCTCGGCCGCAGCCGCCCAGCTGGCGGCCCAGACCCTGGCCGACGGTCTGCCGGCCCTGGAGCAGCGCACCGCTGATCGGGAGTTGCATCGACAGCAGCTTTCGAAGGCCATCGAGGCGGCCGCCACCGCGATCGCCCTCGAGAGCCGGGACGCCGCCGAGGCCAGCCAACGGCAGCGCACCCTGGCGGAGCAGGTGGCGCGGGAGCTGGGGGAGGGGCTGGAGCCGGGCGTGGTGCTACGGGCCTTCGGGCCCCTGGAGGCCGCCCTCCAGGCCCTGCTGGCCGGGGCCGGCGCCCACACCCGCGCCACCAGCGCCCTGGAGCAGGCGGCCCGGCGGCTGGGCCAGGAGCTGGCCGCCTCGCCGTTCGCCACGGCGGCGGACGCCGCCGTGGCCCTGCAGGAGGAGGGCTGGCGCCGGAAGCTGGTGGAGCGGATCGTGGCCTACGAGGCGGCGGTGATCGAGCAGCGCAACCTCCTGGCCGCCCCCGATCTGGCGGACCTGCCGGAGCAGCGACCCGACACCGTCGCCGCCGCTGAGGCCGTGACCCGCGCCGATGCCGCCCGCACCCGGGCGGTGGAGCGCCACAGCGAAGCCCGCGGCGCCCAGCGGGAGATCGCCCGGCTGGCGGCGGAGCATCGGGCCGGCGCCGCCGATCTGGACGCGAAGCAGGCGCGGGCCGATCGGCTCAGTGCCGTCGCCAGCCGCTGCCAGGGCAAGGCGGCCCCCTGGATCTCGCTGCAGCGCTGGGTGCTCTCGGCCTACCTCGCCGACATCTGCGGCTTCGCCAACCAGCGGCTCACCCTGATGACCTCCGGCCGCTACCAGCTGCGGCTGACCGATGAAGGGGGCCATGGCGGCCGCAAGGCCGGCCTGGGTCTGCGGGTGCTGGACGCCTACACCGGCGAGGAGCGGGAGGTGAACAGCCTCTCGGGCGGCGAAACCTTCCAGGCGTCCCTGGCCCTGGCCCTGGGGGTGGCCGACACGGTGCAGGCCCACGCCGGCGGCGTGCCCCTGGAGGCCCTGTTCATCGACGAGGGCTTCGGCAGCCTCGATCCCGACAACCTGCAGCTGGCCATGGACGAACTCGACCGACTGCGGGAAGGGGGCCGGATGATCGGCCTGATCAGCCACGTGGGCGCCCTGCGGGAACGCATCCGCGGCGGCATCGAGGTGATCGCCGGCGAGCGCGGCTCGAGCCTGCGGTTGGACAGCGCTGGCTGGAGCAACGCCTGAAGGCTCCGGGGCGAGAGCGGGCGGCCGCTGCAGATCCATGGAAGTCGGCAAGGATCCACGGGATGGCAACGTCCAGCAGCTTTGCCCATGGGACGGGAATACCACCTCGGATCAGCGCTTCAGTGGCCGGGTGTCAACAACTTGGGCGCCCGACGGATCAATCGTCCCCTAAGAGCCTCAACAGAAGGAATCCAACGGCATCCGCCAGGAGATGGCCAACCACGACGGATCCAATTCCATGGGGAAGGACAACCATCGCGACGCCGTACAAAAACACGAACTTTGGGATACACGCTTTGATCGGATACTCTGGATAGTGAAACGCAGCAATCGCAGCCGCTGCAACTCCGGCGGTGAACGGCGAGATCCCAACCCAGAGCAGGGGAACAAAAAAGATACCGTCTTCGCCAGGGATGAGAAGGGCAAGTCGGATTGGGTGCCGCTTGACTGTGGCGAGGATCCGCCCATTCACCTCCTGGTAGTCCGTCTTCTCAGTCCCTAAGGGCCGATCGTCGACGAGAGCGAAAACAACACCGAAGAATAGACTGACACTGATGACAAGAGCGAGATGAATCGCTACCCAGCCAGGCTCGACGTTGAATGGGTTCTGGAGGATGTGGATGGCTAGCAATCCAATGCCGATAACATTCAAGCCGCTACGTGCGGCGTTCCAGGGGAGCCATGAAGAATGCTTCAAGGCAGCATCAAAGAGATCTATCCAGTCCTTGTACTCGGCGAGTTGCTCCTGGGACTTGAGGCTGACAATAGCCTCACGACCCTGCGTCAGGTATTGCCTGCGCGCCTTGGTTGCCATCAGGCAGTCCAAAGAGCCAAGCTTTGCGCAGAACGTAGCGATGTCCAACTGCCTCTGCATGTTCTGGGTATCCTGTTGCGCCAGGGCTTCAGCAATCTCAAGACCTGCGCCGTAGGCGGCCCGGGCTTTGCGGCTTTCCCCCTGCTCCACTAGGAGCCAGTTGCGCGTAACGCGGTCGCCGACGCCGCTTTCCCCCGCCGTGCACATTTCGTGTACCTGCTGGACATGATTTTACCGGATTCGTTGCTCCAGGAGCGCTCGAGCAACCCCGCCAAGGTGCTTGGCGGGGTTGGTTCCCCTCACCCCATCGCCATCGCCTCCTGTTGGTGTTGTTGCTTCAGGTAGCGCCATAACTTGTTGAGGTTGTGGGTGGCGCCCCAGAGCAG
>NZ_JACJSZ010000037.1 GCF_014698445.1 Microcystis elabens FACHB-917 | reverse complement strand
CCCATTATCTCGCCCAGATCCATTGCTATCACAGGGATCTGGGCAGATTCAGGGGTGTCTGTGGAGAAGAGCAGGGTGGTCTATGCGCAACAGGCTCCTAGCGGTAGGTCCTGCCTCCACCGTCAGCAGCCTCCATGGCCTCACTCTTTGAAGCGCTCAAGCAAGAGGTTCTCGCCGTCGAGAGGGATCCGGCCCTCGACACCGGCACGGCGACGGTGGCCCTGCTGCAGGAGTGGCTGGCCAGCCATGAGGCGGAGATCAGCGCCCGCAGGCTGGTGGCGCCGGCGGAGTTCAACGGCACATTGATGCAGTGGTTCCACTGGTACAGCGACGGTGACGGCGGCCACTGGCGGCGGCTGCGCCAGGAGGCCCCGAACCTGGCCGCAGCGGGAATCACCGCCCTGTGGCTGCCGCCGGCGGGCAAGGGAGGCAGCGTGTGGGATGTGGGCTATGGCACCTACGACCTGTTCGACCTGGGCGAGTTCGACCAGAAAGGCACGGTTCGCACCAAGTACGGCACCAAACAGGAGTATCTGGAGGCCGTCCAGGCCTGCCGTGAGGCCGGAATGCAGGTGTATGCCGATGTGGTCTTCAACCACAAGATGAACGCCGACGAGCAGGAACAGTACCGGGCCACGCCCTGCGACCCCGCCGACCGCAACCGGCCCCTGAGGGAGGAACGGCTGATCAGTGCCTGGACCCGCTTCCGCTTCGACGGCCGCGGCGACCGCTATTCGTCAATGCAGTGGCACTGGTATCACTTCGACGCCGTGGATCACAACACGCTCGATCCCGGCTTCAGGGCCATCTGGCGCACCCAGGGGGCCGGCTTCGAAAGCAACGTCGACCTGGAGAAGGGCAACTACGACTACCTGATGGGCAGCGACCTCAACGTGAACCATCCGGAGGTGCGCGGCGAGCTCAAGCACTGGGGCCGCTGGACCCTCGACCACGTGGGGGCGGACGGCTTCCGGCTCGATGCCATCAAGCACATCGCCAGCGACTTCTTCCTCGACTGGATCGGTGACCTGGAGCACCATGCCCAGCGCGATCTGTTCGTGGTGGGTGAGTACTGGACCTACAACATCACCAGCCTCCACTGGTACGCGGCCAACACCGGCGGCCACATGAGCCTGTTCGATGCGCCGCTGCACCTGAACTTTCACCAGGCGAGCCGCAGCGGCGGCCACTACGACATGCGCCGGCTGCTCGACGGCACCCTGATGCAGCAGTTGCCCCTGCTGGCGGTGACCCTGGTGGACAACCACGACACCCAGCCGCTGCAGGCGCTGGAGTCGGTGGTGGAGGCCTGGTTCAAACCCCTCGCCTATGCCGTGATCCTGCTGCGCGACCAGGGCTATCCCTGCATCTTCCATGCCGATTACTACGGCGCCGACTACACCGACACGAAAGATGGCCAGTCGTACCGGATCGTGCTGCCCAGCCACCGCTTCCTGATCGACCGCTTCCTGCTGGCCCGCAGCCACTGCGCCTATGGCCCCCAGTACGACTACCTCGACCACGTCAACACCATCGGCTGGACAGGTCTGGGCACCCCCGGCCACCCCGGGGCCATGGCGGTGCTGATGAGCGACGGGCCCGCTGGCCGCAAGTGGATGGAGGTGGGCAAGCGCCACACCACCTTCCGCGACCTGACCGGCCACATCCAGTGGCCGATCACCACCAACGGCGACGGCTGGGCGGAATGGCACTGCCCGGGGGGCTCGGTGTCGGTGTGGGTGGAGGCGGACGCCCTGACTGAAATGGGGGTGACACCCTGAAGGCGGGGTCCTCAGCCCTTTGTCTCGTCGTCCGGTTCCGCCGGCGGTGTGGTGATCGCGCCGTAAAGCTCCAGCAGCCTCTGCGCCAAGGCCTCCGGCACCGGGATCGGCCCCAGGCGCTCCAGCACCCGAGCGGGTGGATCCGGCGGCAGGGGATCGGGGATCACCAGGCGCTCACCAGGCCGGGCCACGAGCCCCTGGGGCCACCACGGTGGCAGGGTGTCCTCAGACCCATCGGCTGCTGTGGCCTTCGCGGTCGGCCGCAGCCGTCGCATGAGCTCATCCCGCTGGCGCCCGCGCCAGGCCAGCAGTTGCCAGGGGTCGTCATCGAGCCGCTGGGCGAACACATGCAGGCTGGCGGCGATGTGCTTGCAGGGCACCTCCCAGTCCGGGCAACTGCAGGCGGCCTCCAGGTCGCTCCAGCGCGAAGGGAACAGATCCACCCCCACCTGACGAAAGCCTGCCTCGAGATCCTCGGGCACCTCGCCGGCCAGCAGCTTCGCCGCCCAGCCCAACCGCTGGCGGAACACCGCCTCGATCGCCTCCCACTCCTCTGCATCGGGCAGCTCCGTTTCCACCGTGACCTTGTAGGGGGTGCGCCGCGAACCCTGCACCCGGGCCACCAGCCGCCCCGGGCCCACCTCCAGGCCCAGCACCTGGCCACTTCTGGCGTAGCGCCGGCCTCGCTCCATCCGGCCGCCCAGCCCAAAGCCCTCGAGCACATCGATGAACCGCTGCGACCACCAACGCCTTGCCGGGGGCGGCTGGCGCGGGCTCATGGGGTGAGCGCCTCCCGACGCAGGCTGATCAAATCCCGCAGTTCGGTTGTCGAGAGCTCGGTGAGCCACTGCTCCCCCGTTCCCACCACCCGCTCGGCAAGGTCGCGCTTGTTCTGGATCAAGGCGTCAATGCGTTCCTCGATCGTGCCGCTGCACACCAGCTTGTGCACATGCACGGTGCGCCGCTGGCCGATGCGGTGGGCCCGGTCGGTGGCCTGATCCTCCACGGCCGGATTCCACCAGCGATCGAAATGAATCACATGGGCCGCGGCGGTGAGGTTGAGGCCGGTGCCGCCCGCCTTGAGCGAGAGCAGGAAGATCGGCGGACCATCGATCTCGGCGAAGCGCTGCACCATCGCGTCCCGTGCCCGGCGCGTCAGCCCGCCATGCAGCCACAGCGGTTCGCCGCCGTAACGGCCCTGCAGGTGGGCCCGCAGTCGTTCCCCCCAGGCCGCGAACTGACTGAAGATCAACACCTTCTCGCCGGCGTCGAGGATCGCATCGAGCAGTTCCTCGACGCGATCGAGCTTGCCGGAGCGCCGCGGCAGTGCCGAGCCATCGGCCAGATAGTGGGCCGGGTGGTTGCACACCTGCTTGAGCCGGGTGAGACCAGCGAGCACCAGGCCGCGCCGCTCGATGCCGTCGCTGCTCTCGGCCGCCGCCAGCAGTTCCTCCACGACGGCCTGATAAAGGCTGGCCTGCTCGTTGCTGAGCGCGCAGGGTTCGCTCTGCTCGATCTTCTCCGGCAGGTCGGGCAGGATGCCACGGTCGCTCTTGAGGCGGCGCAGCAGGAAGGGGGCCGTGAGCCGCTGCAGCCGGCCAGCCACCTCCGCATCGTGGTCCCTCTCGATCGGGAGGGCGAACTGGTCGCGGAACTGCCGCAGGCTGCCGAGCAGGCCTGGATTGAGCAGCTGCATCAGGGCCCACAGCTCGCTGAGCCGATTCTCCACCGGCGTACCGGTGAGGGCGATGCGACGTTCCCCCCGCAGCGCCGCCGCCGCCTTGCTCTGGGCCGTATAGGGATTCTTGAGCTGCTGGGCCTCATCGAACACCAGCCTGCCGAAGCCCATCCCCGCCAGCAGGGGCAGGTCCCGGCTCACCATGCCGTAGGTGGTGAGCAGCACCGGCGCGGGCTTGCCCTCGCCGCCTTCGCCGGCCAGCTGGCGCGCGAAGGCGGCGGCGGTGCCGCGGAAACGGCCGGGGCCGTGGTGGATCAGCACCGGCAGCTGCGGCGCAAAACGCTGCAGTTCCCTGCTCCAGTTATCCAGCAGCGACACCGGCGCCACCACCAGCGTGGGCGCCTCAAGCGGATCGGCCAGCAGGGTGGCGATCAGCTGGGCCGTCTTGCCGAGGCCCATGTCATCGGCCAGGCAGGCGCCCAGCCCCAGTCGGCCGAGGAACACCAGCCAGCCCAGACCCCGTTCCTGGTAGGGCCGTAACTCCCCGCTGAAGTCGGCCGGCGTGGGAATCGGCGTGGCACGGCTGTGGAGCTCGCCGCCGAGCAGCTCACCGAGGGGGCCGCTGGCCTCCACCCCCACCAGGGGCAGGTCGTCCGGCAGACCGAGGCGGGAAAGGCCAAGGTTGGCGTACAACAACTCCATGCCGCTGGCGTCCCCCTCCAGGCCAGCGTGACGCAACAGGGAAGCAATGGCGTTGGGCTCGATCAGCGTCCATTCACCTCGTAATCGCACCAGGCTGCGCTTGGCCGCAGCGGCCTTCTGCAGGCTGGCCAGCTCGGCCTTGCTCAGGGGTCGATCGCCCAGCACCGCCTGCCACTGGAAGGACACCAGGGCGTTGAGGTTCAGGCCGCCCCCTTCGCCGGCGGGGGTGTTGGTGGACGAGCGCCGGTTGGTGCTGGCCCGCAGGCCCAGGCGCTGGCCATGGCGCCACCAGCTGGGCAACAGCAGCCCGAAGCCCGCCTCATCCAGCACACTCACCCGCTGGCGCAGCAGGGCCAGCAGGGCCCCTTCCTCCACGTCCAGGCTGCCGGGCGCCTGTTGCTCGAGCAGTCCCACCAGCTCCGGTGCCAGCCGCGTCAGCAGCCCAAGCTGGGCCAGCACCTCCTCGAAGCCGTCCACCGGGAAGGGACTGTCCCCTGCCCAGAACGCCGCCAGGGGCACCATCAGGCTGGGATCGATCACGGAGCGCAGCAACAGCTCCACCGGCCAGCGGCGCAGGCGGGGGCTGGTGGGTTCGTGCAATCGCAGGCACAGCTGCAACGAACCGCTTGCACCGGCCCCCTCCCGCACCCACCGGTGCAGCCCGGTGACGAGAGCGGCCTCGGCGGCGAGATCGGACTGCGTCGCCAGGTGGGGATCGGGGCCCTCCAGGGCCGCCAGCCAGGCCTGGGGTAGGGCCGACGGGCGACGGCGCCGCCCGCTGGCACTGCGCAGGGCCTGGGCGGCAGGGCCTTCGAGGCGCTGGCGCACGAGCCGATCCACAGCCTCGGCCAGGGATTCGGCCAACTGTTGGTGCTCCTCCAGGCTGTCGCCTCTCAGGTGGGCCGCCAGCAGCTCGCGATCGCCGGCGGCGGGCAGCGGCCACCACTGGGCCCGCAGGCGTCCATCGGGATCCACCCTCAGACCTGGCACCACCCGGCCGCTGTCGACGAAGTAGGTGGCCAGCTGCAGGCAGACTGGCGAGGCCGCAAGCGTCTGGGGTTGGGGAACCCTGGGCATCCGTGATTCGTCCGGCTCAGACGCCAACCCCAAGCGTCTGGAGGTACGAGGTCGAAGGGACATGGACCGGCACGATGGGCGATCACCTTGAGCCTGACCCTAAGGGTGATGGCCTCCGCCGGAACTGCGCAGTCGACATGGCCCGCTTCCAGCGAGCGATCGACGCGAAACTCGAGATCATCGAAAAGCCTGATGGGTTGCTGCTGGAAGCCAGCTCTGCCAGGCCATCAGCAGAACCGTCCAACAGCCTCCTCAGCAGCGAACCATCTCCCGCCAACCCCGCGCCCCAGTCACAAGGGCACAGGGGGAGAGCTGTTCGCTCCTTGGCCATGCCGCTAAGGCCATGCGCTCTGCATCAACAGTTTCGGCTCCACGCACTCCACCCCATCGATCGCCCTAAGCCTCGAGAGACCGCTCAGGGCCTCGGCGCTGCTGCCGGAGCGTGGGAGGAGCCAGGCGGGCTGGGGCGCGACATCAAGCTCCCGAGCGATGGTGAAGCCCGCCTGCTCCAGAGCATCACGGTGTGCTGGAACCCTTTTCCTGAACGGAACCGCAGAAAGATCTGACCCGTTGGCACCGCCAGCGAGTCTCCCCCCAGCGGTGCGTCGACAGGACTGAGCGCCTGCCCAGGGGCAAGGGGGCTAACAGGAGACCCCCGGACGATGGCAATCTCCTCCAGCTCGAACACCACGTCTGCCTCTTCCTCGCTCAGGGGCTCACCATGCCGGGCGAAGTGGCCGGGCATCTGCTGATACACCACCTCATTCACTTGACAGGATCGTTGCCCCGCGGGATGTGTGACCCCCCAGAGCAGCGATCCCCATCCGCCTGGCCTCCGGCCTGGGCTCCCAGGCGGAAGCCGACGCCTTCGTGTGGGCGGCCCGCAACGGCGCCGATGTGATCTCCTGGAGCTGGGGTCCGCCGGACGGGGCAACGGCAACGAAAGCGTCGACAACGCCGGGGTGATCGCGGTGGCGGCCTGCAACGACCTCTGGAAACGCAGCGCCTACAGCGAGTTCGGCAAGGCCGTGTGGTGCAGCGTCCCCAGCAGTGATGGCCGACCCTCCCTCACCCCCGGCATCTGGACCACCTCCCGCTCCGGCGGGCTGGACCACAACCAGGGCAGCCCCCGCAAGGGCGACCCGGCCGGTCACTACACCAACTCCTGCGGCGGCACCTCCATCCGCGATCTGGTGGTGCGGCTGCTGCCGCCCGCCGCCCTGGCAGGCCTGAAGGGCAAGGACCCCAGCGGCACCTGGACCCTGGAGGTATCTGACACGGCCCGGGCCGACCGGGGCAGCCTGCGGCTGGAGATGGGCTTCTGAAGCGGGCGCCCCGAGGCCGGACCCGAGATCAGAACTTGCCGGTGAGCGCCCGGGTGGTGCGCATCAGGCCGGCGGTGGTCTCCGGCAGGTAGGGGCCCTTGAGCATCTGGCCGCCGATGCGCAGGCTGATCCCGGCCAGCACCAGATCGATGGCGGCCACGGCCGCCGCCGCCTGCAGCCAGCTGAGGCCGAGGGCCTCGCGGATCCAGAGCAGCAGCACCAGCTCGGCCGCCACCAGCGCCAGGGTCATCAGGGTGAGGCCCATGCCGAGCATCACCCCGCCGCCCACCAGACGCCGCTTTTCCTTGTCCGCCTCCTGCAGGGCGATGCGGACGTGGAGGTCCATCACCGAGCTGATCAGGGCCGTGACCCGGCCGAAGTTCGGACCCGTCATGCCGAACGCCGACCCGACGACAGCAGCAGGCCCACCAGAAGCCCCACGCCGGCGGCGATGCCCAGGGCCATCAGGGGCCGCTCCCGCACCGGCTTCTCGATCTTCGGCCGCAGGGTGGTGTTGAGCTCATCGAGCAGGTGCTCCAGCTGCTCCTCCAGGGGCCGCAGCGAATCCACCACGTGACCCGCCTGCTCCCCGGTGACGTTGACCAGATCCAGCAACTGCTGCTTGACGCCGGCGCTGGTGACCCCGCTCTGGCGGCTGATCACCTCCACCACGTGGTCGAAGCTGCCCCGGGTGGCCTCCAGGGTGTGGCGGGCCACCTCGGGCCACTCCTTCTGGATGCTGGGCAGCAGGCTCTCGAAGCGTTCCCGGAACTGGTTCTGCGCCTGCTGGGAGGCGCCGCTGCCAGCAGGCGCCGGGGCCGGGGCGGGGGTCGCCGGGGACTCGGCAGGGGTGGTGTCCGTTTCCATGGGGCGCTCCGTGCGATGGCGGCACGGCATCACCGTAGGAAGAAGGGCTTGTGATCGTCAGCACCTCGGTTAAATTCGACCTGCTCGGTGCACGGGCCTGTTGGTTCACATCAATCAGGTCGAGCTCAACCACTTCAAGTCCTTCGGCGGGTCGATGACCATCCCGCTGGAGGGGGGTTTCACGGTTGTGACGGGTCCGAACGGCTCCGGCAAGAGCAACATCCTCGATGCGGTGCTGTTCTGCCTCGGGCTGGCCACCAGCCGCGGGATGCGGGCCGAGCGGCTGCCTGATCTCATCAACAGCGCCGTGCTGCGGGAGGGGAAGGCCGCCGAAACCAGCGTCACCGTGCGCTTCGACCTGGGTGACTGGCAGCCGGATACGGCCGAGGAGGGGCTGGAGGCCCCCGAACAGGGCCCCTGGCTGCGGCGGGGCCAGCGGGAATGGAGCGTCACGCGGCGGCTGCGGGTGGCCCCGGGCGGCACCTACAGCAGCAGCTTCAGCGCCGATGGGGTGCCCTGCAACCTGCAGCAGCTGCAGACCCAGCTGCGGCGCCTGCGGGTCGACCCGGAGGGCAGCAACGTCGTCATGCAGGGCGACGTCACCCGCATCGTCTCGATGAGCTCCCGCGACCGGCGCGGCATCATCGACGAGCTGGCCGGCGTGGCCCTGTTCGACTCCCGCATCGAGCAGAGCAGGTCCAAGCTCGACGAGGTGGTCGAACGCCAGGAGCGCTGCCGCATCGTCGAGCAGGAACTGCTGGCGGCCCGCCAGAAGCTCGAACGCGACTGCGCCAAGGCCCGCACCTACCAGGAGCTGCGCGAACGCCTGCACCAGGGGCGCCTGCAGGAGCAGGTGCTGGCCTGGGAGGAGGCCCGCGCCCACGGCCTGGCCCTGGCGGGCCGCCTGGAGCGCCTCGACCAGCAGCAGGAGCAGGAGCAGGAGGCGATCGTCGCCGCTGAAGCCGAGGTGGTCGTTGCCGCCGCCGCCCTCGAGCAGCTGCAGGCGGAGGTGAAGACCCTGGGCGAGGACCAGCTGCTGGCGGTGCAGGCCGAACTGGCCGGCCTCGAGACCAGCGGCCGTGAGCTGGCCCGCCAGGCGGAGCAGCACGGCCAGCAGGCGGAGGAACTGCAGCGCCGCCGCCAGCAGCTGCAGCAGAACCAGGGGGAACTGCGCCGGCAGCAGCAGGCCGTCGTCGAGCGGGCCGATGACGGCGCCATCGACCGCGCCGAGGCCCTCTGCCGCAACGCCGAAGCGGCCGTGGAGCTCTCCCGGCGCCGCCTCGGGGAGGTGGCCGGACGTTCCGGCAGCTGGCTGGAGGAGCAGCAGGAGCGCAGCCGCCGGCGCCAGGAGCTGCAGGACCGGCTCGCCCCCCTGCTGGCCGAACGCCAGCAGCTGGAGGAACGGCTGCGGCAGGCGGGCGAACGGCTCGAGGAGCTCGGCGGTGAGGAGCGCCAGGAGGACGCGGCCCACGCGGAAGCCGCCGCCGCCCTGTCGGCCCTGAGCGAACAGGAGCGCAGCCTGCGCACAGCCCTGGAGGAGCGCCAGGGGCAGGCCCGGGAGCTGGCCGAGGCCCTGGCCCTGCAGCAGCGCACCCGGGCGCGGCTCGAGCAGGAGCAGACCAGCCTGGAACGGGAGATCGCCCGCCTCGACAGCCGCCGGGAGACCCTGCAGGAGAGCCGCGGCACCGGCGCCCTGCGCCTGTTGCTGGAGGCGGGGCTGGAGGGGATCCACGGCTCGGTGGCCCAGCTGGGGGAGGTGGAGGAGCGGCTGCGGGTGGCCCTGGAGGTGGCGGCGGGGGGACGGCTGGCCCAGGTGGTGGTGGAGGACGACTGCATCGCCGCCCGGGCGATTGAGCTGCTCAAGAGCCGCCGCGCCGGCCGTCTCACCTTCCTGCCCCTCAACCGCATCCGGGGGGGCAGCGGCGGCGGCTCGGGGTCGGCGGCCCTGCAGCGGGGAAGCGCTGGCGGCGGTGGCGGGGCCGGCGGACTGGTGGGGCGGGCCGTGGATCTGATCCGCCACGAGCCGGTCTATTCCGACGTGTTCCGCTACGTCTTCGGCGACACGCTCGTGTTCGCCACCCTCGCCGACGCCCGCCGGGAACTGGGCCGCTGCCGGGCCGTGACGCTCGAAGGAGAACTGCTGGAGAAGAGCGGCGCCATGACCGGCGGCAGCCTGCAGCAGCGCTCCGGCCAGCTGGGGTTCGGCCGCAGCGGCGACGGCGATGAGGCCGAGCCGCTGCGCCAGCGGCTGCTGGAGCTGGGGGAGAGCCTGCTGGCCTGCCGCCGCCGCGAAGCGGAGCTGGGGCGGAGCCTGGAGGAGGCCCGGCCGGCGCTGCTGGAACTGCAGCAGCGCCAGGCGGCCCTGCAGGCGGAACGCAGCGCCGCCGAGCGCACCCTGGCCCCGCGGCAGCAGCGCCGCGACCAGGTGGCCGGCCGGCGGCGCCAGCTGCAGGAGTCCCACCGGGCCGACCGCAGCCGGATGGCGGTGCTCGACCAGACCCTGCCCCCCCTGCGCCAGGCCCTGGCTGAGCTGGAGGAGGCCGAGCGGGCCGCCAGCGGCAACGACGACAGCGCCCGCTGGCAAGGGCTCCAGGGGGAGCTGGAGCGGGCCGACCGAGCCCTGGTGGAGGCCCGCCGCCAGCGGGATGAGCTGGAGGCGGAGCGGCGCGACCGGGCCCTGGTGGCGGACCGGCTCGGCAGCCAGCTGGAGGCCCTCGCCGGGGAGGAACGGCGGCTGGTGGAGGCGGTGCAGGCGCTGGTGGCCGAGCGCCAGCGCTGGAAGGAACGCCAGCAGGCGGAGCAGGAGCGCCGCGCCCTGCTGGAGCGGCAGCAGAGCGAGCTGCAGACCCGCTTCGGGGAACGGCGCCGCGCCCGCGACGGGGCCGAAGCCCACCTGGCCGGGCTGCGCCAGGCCCTGCAGCAGCGCCGGTGGGAGCTGCAGCGCCGCCAGGAGGAGCGGCTGGCCCTGGCCGAGGAGCAGCGCAGCCACGGCCTGCGGCTGGCCCAGATGGAACGGGAGCTGCCCGACCCCCGCCTGGAGCCGGACGAGGAGGTGCGGGAGGCCGGCCTGGAGGCCCTGCAGCAGAGCCTGCGCCAGCTTCAGCAGCGGATGGAGGCGCTTGAGCCGGTCAACATGCTCGCCCTCGAGGAGCTGGAGCAGCTGGAGCAGCGGCTGGCCGACCTGGAGGAGCGCCTGGAGGTGCTCAGCAAGGAGCGGGAGGAACTGCTGCTGCGCATCGAAACGGTGGCCACCCTGCGCCAGGAGGCCTTCATGGAGGCCTTCCGGGCCGTCGACGGCCATTTCCAGGCGATCTTCGCCGGCCTCTCCGACGGCGAGGGCCACCTGCAGCTGGAAAACCCCGAGCAGCCCCTCGAAGGCGGCCTGACGCTGGTGGCCCATCCCAAGGGCAAGGCGGTGCGGCGACTGGCCTCGATGTCGGGAGGTGAGAAATCCCTGACCGCCCTGAGCTTCCTGTTCGCCCTGCAGCGCTTCCGTCCCTCCCCCTTCTATGCCCTTGACGAGGTCGACAGCTTCCTGGACGGGGTGAACGTGGAGCGGCTGGCGGCCCTGATCGCCGCCCAGGCCAGCGAGGCCCAGTTCATGGTGGTCAGTCACCGCCGGCCGATGATCGCTGCGGCCACCCGCACCATCGGCGTCACCCAGGCCCGCGGCTCCCACACCCAGGTGGTCGGCTTGCCGCCGGCCGCCTGAGCCGACTGCGTGGGCCACAATGGGCCGAGGAGGTTGTTCCAGGCCGTGAAGTCGCTCCCGTTCCACCCGCCGTCCAGCCCCGATCTCCGGATTTGACCTCCCCGATTCCCCCCTCCACCGAGCCCGCCGCCCCCAGCGACCGCCTCTGGCTGCGCTCCGAACTCATGGGCACCCAGGTCATCACCCGGGACACCGGCCGCCGCCTGGGCGTCGTCGGTGAGGTGGTGGTCGACATCGACCGGCGCGAAGTGATCGCCCTGGGGCTGCGGGACAACCCCCTGACCCGTTTCCTGCCGGGCCTGCCCCGCTGGATGCCGCTGGATCGCATCCGCCAGGTGGGCGATGTGATCCTGGTGGATTCGGCCGACTCCCTGGCCGAGGGGTTCAACCCCGAGCGCTACAGCAAGGTCATCAACTGCCAGGTGATCACCGAGTCCGGCGAACAGCTGGGCCGCGTGCTCGGCTTCAGCTTCGACATCGAGACCGGCGAGCTCACCACCCTGGTGATCGGTGCCCTCGGCATTCCCCTGCTGGGGGAAGGGGTGCTCAGCACCTGGGAGATGCCGGTGGGGGAGGTGGTCAGCAGCGGCCCGGACCGGATCATCGTCTACGAGGGGGCCGAGGAGAAGCTCAAGCAGCTCGGCACCGGCCTGCTGGAGAAGCTGGGCATTGGCGGCGCCAGCTGGGAGCAGGAGGAGCGCGACCGGTTCCGCACCGGCGCCGTCCCCGCCGAGAACCAGCTGCCGGCGGGCCAGCCCACCGTCCAGGAGCAGCGGCGGATCCAGCCGGCCACCAGCCGCAGCTTCCAGCCCGCCGAAGAGCTGGAGTACGTGGAGCTGGAGGAGCGGCGCGAGCGGGAGCCCCTGCGTCAGCGCCGCTACCTCGACGACGACCTGCCGGAACCGCGCCAGCGGCCCGAAGCCCGCCCGGCGCCGGCCGACACCTACGGACGGGAGAGTGAGCGGCGCCAGCGGGGGGCTCAGGATCGTTACGACGAGCGCGGACCTGCCGAGCGCTACCCCGAGGAGCGTTACGGCGAGGAGCGCTTCGCCGAAGGGCCCAACAGGGACGACCGCTACCCCGATGACCGCTTCAGCGATGACCGCTACCCCGGCCAGCGCTACCCCGAGCCGCGCTACCGGAGCGATCACGGGGCCGAGCCGGAGCGGGATCCCGGCCAGCCCCCCGGAAGCCGTGAGACCCTGTCGGATCCCTACACCGCCCCCGCCGAAGTTCCGCCGCGGGAAGCTCCCCGCACCAGGGAGCCGGTGGATGTGGAGCCCGAGATCCTCGACGACCCCTGGTGAGGGCCCGGGGGTCCTGCCTCAGCCTTCGTTGAACTGCAGAGAGGCCGAGTTGACGCAGTAGCGCAGCCCAGTGGGGGCGGGCCCGTCGTTGAAGACATGGCCGAGATGGGCGTCGCAGGTGGCGCAGCGGATCTCCGTGCGTTCCATGCCATGGGAGCGGTCGGTGTGGGTGGTGATCGCCCCGGCGCTGACCCCCTGCCAGAAGCTGGGCCAGCCGGTGCCCGAATCGAATTTGCTGGCGGAGCTGAACAGGGGGCTGCCGCAGCACACGCAGTGGTACATCCCGGTGGCCTTGTTGTTCCAGTAGGCACCGGTGAAGGCCCGCTCGGTGCCTCCCTGCCGGGCCACCCGGAACTGCTCGGGGGTCAGCTTCGAGCGCCAGTCGACATCGGCGGGGACGGTGCCGGCCGCGGGGATGGACGAGGCGGTGGACGCAGGGCTCTCGTCGACGGGCCGGAGGCCGGTGGAATCGCTCGGCTGCATGGTGACGAACCCCATTCCGGGGCCTTGACGACCTGAATCCTATCCAGACCGCACCGGCACCCCGGAGGGCTCCGCCGGTGGCAGCAGACCCCGCACCATCGCCGCCACCGCCGCCACGGCCCCCGGCGCCCCCCGCAGGCTGCGCAGGTCGTCGGCCATGGCCGCCAGGCGCTCGGGATGGTCCAGCCAGTCGGCGGCCTCGGCGGCGATCTGGGCCGGTTCGATCGGCCCCACCCGCTCCGGCACCACGGCGCGGCCGGCGGAGATGTTGGGCCAGGCCAGGAAGCCGCGGTGACGCATCCGCCAGGCGGTGAGCGCCACGCCCACCAGCCGCCGCAGCAGGGGCAGCCGGGCCACCATCCCCAGCCAGCCGTCCCAGGCCTGCATCACCGCCAGGTGCTGGGTGGGCACCAGCACGATCATCGGCACCGCCAGGGCCCCCAGTTCGGCGGTGTT
Organism: Microcystis elabens FACHB-917; assembly: GCF_014698445.1. Classification (GTDB taxonomy): domain Bacteria; phylum Cyanobacteriota; class Cyanobacteriia; order PCC-6307; family Cyanobiaceae; genus Cyanobium; species Cyanobium elabens. The sequence continues at coordinate 18,569 of NZ_JACJSZ010000037.1, read as the reverse complement.
GGCGCCCACGGTGGTGAGCGCCAGGGCGCACTGGCTCAGGGCGGCATGGGCGGGGTGGCGCTCCAGCAGCCGGATGCGGGTGCCGGCCGCCGTGACGATCTCGTTCCCCTGGAGCGAGGGTTCCCCGGCCCCCTGGCGACGGTTGAGCGGGTTGGCGGGCCCGCCGTAGGCCAGCAGTTCCCGCACCGATGTGGTGGGGGCCACCGGCAGCAGGAACCGGCAGCCGGGCCGCAGGGCCGCCAGCCGGTCGGCGGTCTCCAGCAGGAAGGGCACCCCCACCAGCAGCTTGGCCCGCTTCGAGCCGGGCAGCAGGGCCACCCAGTCGCCGGCCGGGAGGGGGTCGTCCTGGCGGGCCAGGGAGGAGAGATCAGCCATCAGGTCACCCACCACCGTGGCCCGCTGTCGCCAGCGGGGGGCCAGCCGTCCGGCGGCGGCGGGCCCCATCACGGCGATGCGGTCGTTCCAGCGGGGCCAGCGCGCCACCCACTCGGCGTAGGTGAGGTGGCGGTAGCCCAGACGGGCGGAGAGCAGCACGGTCCAGAACTGGTCGCCGCCCAGGAACACCACCACCCCCCGCGCCGGCCAGGGGCCGTGGCGGCGGGGCCGCAGCAGCAGCCACCAGAACCGGGAGGCCGGCAGCACCCGCTCGAAGAGCCCCCAGTCCAGGGCGACCCCCTGCTCGGCTCCGGTGGCGTTGGGGCAGGGGACCAGCACCAGCCGCAGGCTGCAGGGGGCCGCAGGATCGCGGGGCCGCAGGGGCTGCAGGCGATGGAGCTGCTCGGCCAGGGGCCGCACCCAGGTGCTGAGCTCGCCGGGGCCGTTGCTGACCAGCACGATCGCGCTCGCGGCGGGTGGAGCGGAGACCGGCGACGGCTGGGTCAAGAGAACCGCAGAGTCCGGGGGAGGGGAAAGAGAAATGCGGATGGCGAGACTTGAACTCGCAAGGCCGAAGCCACACGCCCCTCAAACGTGCGTGTCTACCAATTCCACCACATCCGCGTGGTCGGCGCCGGCCGAAGCCCTCACCGACTGAGCAATATACGCACAGGCTTCCCCGCCTCCGGCGACCCCGCAGCAGGGGCGGTGCCGGTGAGCGCTGATACAGTCCGCCCCGGCACGGCCGCACCCCCGCCGGCCCCCATCGCCGGACCTGCACGGATGCCCATCGGCAAGCTGCTGATCGCCAACCGCGGCGAAATCGCCCTCCGCATCCTGCGCAGCTGCCGGGAGCTCGGCATCGCCACGGTGGCCGTCTACAGCACCGTGGACAGGAACGCCCTGCACGTTCAGCTGGCCGATGAGGCCGTCTGCGTGGGCGAAGCCCCCAGCAGCCGCAGCTACCTCAACGTCCCCAACATCCTGGCGGCCGCCACCTCCCGCGGCGCCGACGCCATCCATCCCGGCTACGGCTTCCTGGCGGAGAACGCCGACTTCGCCGAGAAATGCCTCGACCACGGCCTGATCTTCGTGGGCCCCTCTCCGGCCTCGATCCTGGCCATGGGCGACAAGTCGACGGCCAAGATCACCATGCAGCAGGTGGGGGTCCCCACGATCCCCGGCAGCGAGGGTCTGCTGGAGGATCCCGCCGAAGCCGCCGCTCTCGCCGCGGCGATGGGTTATCCCGTGATGATCAAGGCCACCGCCGGCGGCGGCGGCCGCGGCATGCGGCTGGTGCCGGAGGCCGGCCAGCTCGAGACCCTGTTCCGGGCCGCCCAGGGGGAGGCGGAGGCCGCCTTCGGCAACCCGGGCCTCTACATGGAGAAATTCATCGACCGGCCCCGGCACGTGGAGGTGCAGGTGCTGGCCGACCGCCACGGCAACGTGGTGCATCTCGGGGAGCGGGACTGCTCGATTCAGCGCCGCCACCAGAAGCTGCTGGAGGAAGCCCCCAGTCCGGGCCTCGATCCCGACCTGCGCCGCCGCATGGGCGAGGCGGCGGTGGCGGCGGCCCGCAGCATCGGCTACGAGGGCGCCGGCACGGTCGAGTTCCTGGTCGACCGCGGCGGGGGCTTTTACTTCATGGAGATGAACACCCGCATCCAGGTGGAACATCCCGTCACCGAGATGGTGACCGGCATCGACCTGATCGCCGAGCAGTTGCGCATCGCCGGCGGCGAGCCGATCTCCGTCCGCCAGGACCAGATCCACATCAGCGGCCACGCCATCGAGTGCCGCATCAACGCCGAGGATCCGCGCCACAACTTCCGCCCGGCCCCGGGCAGGATCACCGGCTGGCTCCCCCCCGGCGGGCCCGGCGTGCGCATCGACAGCCACGTCTACACGGGCTACGAGATCCCGCCCTTCTACGACTCCCTGATCGGCAAGCTGATCGTCTGGGGGGTCGACCGCGACCATGCGATCCGCAGACTGCGCCGGGCCCTGTCGGAATGCGCCGTCACGGGGATCCCCACCACCATCGAGTTCCATCTCGCCCTGCTGGATCGCCGGGAGTTCCAGCGAGGTGAGGTCTGGACCAAGTTCGTCGAGGAGGAGATGCTCAGCCGGTGAGCTGACTGCGCAGCACGGCCAGGGTGACCAGACCCTGCTGGCCCACCAGCAGTTCCCGCAGCAGGCTGACCAGCCCCACCCAGACCACCGGCGTCACGTCGACCCCGCCGATGGGAGGGATCAGGCGGCGGGTGAGGGCCAGAACGGGCTCGGTGGGGGCACCCACCAGCCGCATCACCCCCTTGGTGAGATCCACGCCCGGGTACCAGGTGAGGACGATGCGGAACAGGAACAGCAACGTCCAGCCCGCCAGGAGCAGCCCCAGGGCCAGGTGCAGCAGGGGCAGGGGGGCCAGGGCCGTCACAAAGCTCTAAGCGTCGGAAGCCTGATCGTAGGAAGTCACCCTCCCTGCCTAGGATCCGCCGAGCTGTCCGGTGCGAACGCCTGCCATGACCCCATCCCTCGCCAACTTCCTCAGCAGCCTCGCCTGGGGCGCGGTCATCGTGGTCATCCCCATCTCGATCGCCCTGGTGCTGATCAGCCAGAACGACCAGGTCGACCGGCGCCTCTGAGCCTTCGGCGCCCCAGCACCCACCGGTGACACGGAGGGCGCGGTCCCTAGAGTGGGGTTCATCGCCCGGGTGAACCGCCGTGGTCAACGCCAGCCTCAACTGGGCCAGCATCGTCGGCATCGTCCTGGCGGTGGGTGGAGCCTTCCTTTATTTCATGAGGAGCTTCAAGCCGGCGCTGGCCCGTGACTACGACGTGTTCTTCGCCGCCATCGGCCTGCTCTGCGGCGGCATCCTCTTCTTCCAGGGCTGGCGCCTCGACCCCATCCTTCAGTTCGGCCAGTTCCTGCTGGCCGGCACCACCGTCTTCTTCGCCTACGAAAGCGTGCGCCTGCGGGGGGTGACCACCGAGCAGGCCCGCCGCTCCTCGTACTTCGACGACGAGGAACCCGCCGCCCCCTTCCGGCCTCGGGGCGGTCTCGGCGGCGGCCGCAGCTGGGACGAGGAACCGGACCGGTTCGACGAGCCCGAGCCTCTGCGCCGCCGGATCCCCTCCCGCGAGGAACCCGAGGACGACTTCTACCGGCCCCGTCGGCCCAGCCGGGCCGCCATCCCCGAACGGGCCGCCAGCCGCCGCGACGAACCCGACGGCTGGGACAACCTCAGGGGTGCTGAGCGCCCTGATCGGATCGCCGGCCGCTACAGCGCCGGGGGCCAGGGCCGCTCCGCCGCCAGCGATTTCGGTGCCCGGCGCCGCGAACGGGACAGTGCCCCCGAGCCCCGCCGCGGCTCCCGCCCCGTGGCTGCCGCTGACGGCGTGCCCCGCTCCACCCGCCGCGGATCCTCTCCGGCCAGCCGGGACAGCGGCCCCGGTCCAGCGGCCGCCGGTCCTCCGGGAACTCCCATGGGCACCCCGATCCGCCCCAGCTCCCGCGGAGGTGCCGCCGATGACGTCAGTGATGCCGACTTCTCGCCGATGGCCAGCGGCCGGCCCCGGCCCGCGGCCCCGGAAGCCCGACCCTCGTCGGCAGAGCCCCCCGCCCGCCCCTCCACGGCCAGGGACAACAGCTCCCGTTTCGACGACTGAATCACCGTTCCTTGCGGTGGCGCTCCTGGCCCTGCTGCTGTCGGGGTGTGGCAGCTGGAGCTGGGGCCGACGCAGCGCCGGGCCGGTGGGCTGGGGCAGCGCCGACCGCCAGGATCCGGCCCTGAGCGGCAATGGCCGCGTGCTGGCCAGCGTGGTGCGTCGGGACCGCCGCGACACGGTGCTGCTGCAGGAGCAGCCCTCCGGCACGGTACTGCCGCTGCGCCACCTGCAGCGGCTGCAGCCCCACCGCTCCCCCTCCCTGAGCTGGAACGGGCGCTACCTGGCCCTGCTGGTGCAGGAAGGCCCGCAGCGGCGGGTGGTCATCGAGGATCGGGCCACCGGACGGCTGCACCGCCTGCCCCTTCCGGGGGGCCTGGTGCCCGAGAGCCTCAGCCTGGCCGCCGACGGCCGGCGCATCGCCATCGCCAGCGAGGGCGACGGCCGCGCCCTGGTGCAGCTGTTCGACCTCACCGCCCTGCTGGAGCCTGACCTGCCCGCCGGTCTGGCGGTGCGGGGCGCTCCGGAGAGCAACCCATGACGGCGGCGGGCGGCGGACGGGTCCGGGCAGTCCGGGCGGTGGCGGTGGCCGCCGTGGCAGCCCTGCCACCGCTGCTGGCGGGCTGCCTGGGGCCCCTGCCCCAGCCGCTGGTGGGGATGAACCAGCGCCTCAAGGCCGCCGGCCCCGCCCGCGCCCCCTCGCTGAGCGGCGACTGGCTGGCCCTGATCGTCAGCCAGGGCGGCCGCGACCGGGTGCAGCTGGTGGACCTGCAACGCCAGCAGCCGGTGCCGCTGCCGGGCCTGGAGCGCCCCGACGCCCAGCCCCTGAGCGTGGCGGTGGATGGCCGCGGCGAGAGGCTGGCCCTGGTGCGCCAGCTGGAGGGGCGCACCGAGCTGGTGCTCTACCGCCGCAACCTGATGGCCCTGCAGCCCGTGCCCCTGCAGCCCCCCGGTGTGCCCCGGCGGGTGGCGCTGCGGGCCGACGGCCGGGAGCTGGCGGTGGAGGTGAGCCGCCAGGGCCAGTGGCAGGTGGATCTGATCGCCGTGCCCTGATCAGGGCAGCCGGCGATCAGGGCACCAGGCCCGCCCAGTGCAGGAAGGTGTCGTGGCTGAGGGCCTCGATCAGCAGCACGGCGACGAAGCCGAGCATGGCGAAACGGCCGTTGACCAGCTCGGCATAGCCGCTCCAGCCGAAGGCGGGCACCTCGTTGGTGGTGGCGCTGGTGGCCGGGGGGGCATCCGCTGACGGGGTGGCGGCCGATGGGGTGGCGGAAGGGTCGCTCATCGGATCAGTCCTGGCGGCCAAAGGTATAGCCGGCCGCCGGAAGCAGGCGCCAGCCGGCGTTGCCATCGAGCTCCAGCACCGTGTCGTGGTAGGCGGTGAGGGTGGGCCGGTGGCCGACGCTCACGAAGGCCATCTCCCGCTGCACCAGCAGTTCGTAGAGCGTCTTCTCCGTGGTCACGTCAAGGGCGCTGGTGGCCTCGTCGAGCACCACGAACCGGGGCGAGTTGAGCAGCAGCCGGGCGAAGGCCAGGCGCTGCTGCTCTCCGAGGGAGAGAAGCCGGGGCCAGTCCTGCTTGATGTCGAGATCGGGGTAGCGGTGCACCAGCTCCGGCAGGCGCACCTCCTCGAGCACATGGCGCAGCTGCTCGTCGCTGAAGCGGTCGGTGGGCTGGGGATAGCAGAGCTGCTCCCGCAGGCTGCCCAGCAGCATGTAGGGCTTCTGGGGGATGAACATCAGCTCCCCAACCGGCGGCCGCTGCACGCTGCCGCCGGCCGGCGGCCAGAGGCCGCTCACCAGCCGCAGGAAGGAGGTCTTGCCGCAGCCCGAGGGGCCCACCACCAGCAGCCGCTGGCTGGCGGTCACCTCCAGGCTGAGGTCACGCACCAGCAGGCGATTGGTGCGAGGCGGGATCAGATCCACATGGCTCACCAGGATCGATTCGGGACGGACGGCTCCGGCCCCTGCCCCCATGGCGCCCCCGGCGGAGGCCTGCTCGGCGGCAACGGACTCGGCCATGTCGGCGCTGATCGCCTCCACCTTGCCCTGGAAGCCCTCGAGGCGGCTGATGGAGGCGGAGAAGGCGGCCAGCCGGTCGATGTTGTTGACGATGTAGCTGACCGAGAACAGCACCTGGGAGAAGGCGATACTGGCCTGTCCGAAGACCCCGAAGTCGACCTCCTTGGCGAAGTAGATGGGCGCGATCACCAACCAGGGCAGGAAACGTGAGAAGTAGTCGTAGGAGCGCTGAATGACGCTGATCAGCGCTTCCCAGATGATCAGGCGGTTGTAGTTGACGATCACCCCCTCAAGCCGCCGTTCGCCCTCCTTCTGCTCCTGGCGTTCGCCCCGGTAGAAGGCGATCGATTCGGCATTGTCGCGGATGTGGACCAGGCCGTAGCGGAAATCAGCCTCCAGCTTCAGCTGCTGGTAGTTGAGGTTCACCAGCTTGCGGCTGGCGAACACGATCAGGGCGGTGCCGCCCACCGAATAGGCCAGCAGCCACAGGGCCAGGGTCTGGTTGATGCTCCAGAGAACGATGATGAAGCTGAAGAAGGTGAGCAGGGCGGAGATGATCTCCACCGTCACGCTCAGGCTGGTGGCCGTGAAGCTGGCCGCATCCTGGGAGATCCGCTGGTCCGGGTTGTCGATCTCCTCGACGGATTCATCGTTGGGGTTAAGGACGTAGTAGGCCCGGTTGGTGAGGTAGCGGCCCAGCATGCGGCCGCTCAGCCACTCCCGCCACAGCAGGCCCAGCTTGGGAATCAGATAGCTCTGGATGGCGCGGATCGGCAGGGCCAGCACCAGGCAGAAGGCGTAGATGGCGACGATCTTCCAGAACTCCTCCGCCTTGTACGCCACCAGGGCGTTCTCGATGTTCCGGGCGATGAAGCTGATGCCGACGTTGATGCCGTTGATCACCAGGATCAGCAGGGCGATGATGCCCAGCAGCAGCCAGGGCAGCCAGCGCCCCTGGCGCAGCTTGGCCCTCAGGCTGATGAAGGCACCCACTCCGGCGGCGAACAGCACCATGATCACGATGCCGATCGGCCCGCTCCAGACCGCGGCCACCTTCTCGGGCACCCCGGGCAGGAAGCGGCTGCGCAGCTCGGGGATCCAGGCCCCGGCCGCCGCCACCACGCCGGTGAGCAGCAGCAGGGTGAAGCCCACCACCACGGCCAGAAGCGCCACCACCAGAAGCAGAAACTGGCCGCTGCCGCCGCCGCCTTCGTCGAGGGGCAGGAAGTAGGGCTGGGCCAGGCGCTGCAGCTTGCCCAGCTGCTCGCGAAGGGCCTTCAGGGGGGACATGGGCGTGGGCGGATCGCGCCATTCTCCCTGCCGGCCCCACCCGGCCGGGGCCGCGGTGTGCAGGCGGTGATCAGCCCGGCGGCCAGGCCAGGGGGCGACCGCCGATCACGTGCACATGCAGGTGGAAGACGGTCTGGCCGGCCTCGGCGCCGCTGTTGATCACCGTGCGCCAGCTCTCGAGCCCCTCCTGCCGGGCCACCTTGGCCGCCACCAGCAGCAGGTGGCCCAGCAGGGCCTGGTGCTCGGCGGTGGCCTCCCCCAGCTGGGCGATCGGCTCACGGGGGATCACCAGCACGTGCACGGGCGCCTGAGGGTTCACATCCCGGAAGGCCAGGCAGAGGTCGTCGGCATGGACCTCCTGGCAGGGAATCTCGCCGCGCAGGATGCGGCCGAAGATCGTGTCGCTGCTGGCCATGGCACGCCGGAGGGTGGTCGGGAGGTGGCACGGAACGGGCAGTGAGCTCCCCGGGTGATGTTGGCACGGTGCAGCAGCGGCGCCCTGCGGGGCGTGGAGGCCCTGCCGGTGACGGTAGAGGTGGACATCGCCCCGGGGCTGCCAGGGCTGCGGGTGGTGGGCCTGGCGGATGCGGCGGCCCAGGAGTCGCGGGAGCGGGTGCGGGGCGCGCTGCGCAACGCCGGCCTGCGTGTTCCCCTCACCCGGGTGGTGGTCAACCTGGCCCCCGCCGACCTGCCCAAGGCCGGCTCCGGCTTCGATCTGCCCATCGCCCTGGGGCTGCTGGTGGCCAGCCAGCAGCTGGCCGCCGCCCAGGTGGAGGGCCTCTGGAGCGCCGGCGAGCTGGGGCTGGATGGACGGCTGCGGTCGATCCGGGGGGTGTTGGCCCTGGCCCTGGCGGCGCGGCGGCATGGGGCCCGGGCCCTGGTGGTGCCGGCGGCCAACGCCACCGAGGCTGCCCTGGTGGAGGGGCTGACCGTCTGGGGAGCCGACGATCTGGGGGAGGTGGTGGCCCTGCTGCGGAATCCGGGGGGCGCGACGGCGCCCGCGGCGGCGGTGCCGGAGCCACCGCCAGCGGCCGGAGCCCCCGACCTGGCCGAGGTGCGCGGCCAGGTCCATGGCCGGCGGGCCCTGGAGATCGCCGCGGCGGGCGGACACCACCTGCTGCTGGTGGGGGCGCCCGGCAGCGGCAAGACGATGCTGGCCCGAAGGCTGCCGGCGCTGCTGCCCCCGCTGGCGCACCAGGAGGCCCTGGAGGTCACCCAGCTCCACTCCCTGGCCGGACTGCTGGGGGAGGGGGCCGGCCTGCGACGCCAGCGCCCCTTCCGCAGCCCCCACCACGGCTGCTCCGCCACCGCCCTGATCGGTGGCGGCGCCGTGCCCCGGCCGGGGGAGCTGAGCCTGGCCCACCACGGTGTGCTGTTCCTCGACGAGCTGGCGGAGTTCCGCCGGGAGGTGCTCGACCAGCTGCGCCAGCCGCTGGAGGAGGGGGTGCTGTGGATCAGCCGCGCCCGGCAGCGCTGCCGCTTCCCCTGCCGCGTGCTGCTGGTGGCGGCCACCAACCCCTGTCCCTGCGGCTGGTACGGCGACCCGAGCCAGAGCTGCCGCTGCGGTGAGGCCCAGCGGCGCCGCCACTGGGGGCGGCTCTCCGGGCCCCTGCTCGACCGGATCGACCTGCAGGTGGTGATGCGCCGCCCGGAGGCCCGGGACCTGGGCGGGGCCTACCGCGGGCAGCGCGAGCAGAAGGGACCTGCCGATGAGTCGAGTGCGGTGGTGGCGCAACGGGTGGCGGCGGCGCGGCGGCGCATGGCCGCCCGCAATCCGCAGGGAGCGGCCAATGGCCAACTGGATGGGCCGTCCCTGGCGTCGGTGGTGGATCCGGAGCCGGAGGCCCTGGCGCTGTGGGAGAGGGCCATCAGCCAGCGACGCCTGTCCGCCAGGGGGGCGGAGCGGGTGCTGCGGGTGGCCCGCACCATCGCCGACCTGGCCGGCGAGGAGCGCGTCGGGTGCGGCGCCATCGCCGAGGCCCTGAGCTATCGCTCCTTCGACCGGATCGGATGAGCCAAAACCGATCACAGGAAAACAAACCTCAGGGCGGGAGTGCTCGAGGCAGGAGTGTTCGAGGAAGCAGAGCTCGAGGAAGCAGAGCTCGACGAAACCGCGGTCAGCGGCGCTGGCGGCGCGGCGGACTGTCGCTGTATGGCTGGACGCCGATCAGCGGAGGCCGGTGCTGGGCCTCCTCACCCGGATTCCCCCAGGCGTGATTGATCGTGACGGCCAGCCAGTGGCTGAACCGTTCAAGCGCTGAGGCAGGCCGTGGCTGGCCTGCGGTGGAGGCGATCGGATGGCCCATGGACCCTGCGGCGATGGCCTCTCCAGCCTGGAACCGGGAAGGCGGCCAGGGCAACAGGTAGAAGCACCTGAAACCGTGGCCCGCAGGCCACTCTCAGCGGCGACGACGGCGCTGCTGAGCCTTGCGCTTGTACTTCTCGGTGGGGGTCTCGTGGTGGCGCAGCCGCTTCAGATCGGCAAAGATGCCCGCCTTGGACACCTGGCGCTTGAAGCGGCGCAGGGCCGATTCGATGCCTTCGTTTTCGCCGACGGTGACCTGGGTCATGAAGAACTGCAGAGACGTTCGCAGCGTCGCACCCTAGCAAGCGGAGCTTCGGGCTCCGCCTCAGAGCTTGGTGGCGGGGATGGCCGGCGGAGCCACGGGCTGCTGGGCGGCGGCGGGAGCGGGCTCCGTGGAGGGCTTGTCGGTGGTGGCGGCGGGCTCCACTGCAGCCGGCTGGGCAGCGGTGGCCGCCGTACCCGGCCAGCCGTCGGCATAGACATACAGGTGGCCGAGGTTGCGGCCGCCGAACTGACGCCGCATCAGCCGCCAGCCGGGCTCCAGGTGGAGCTTGAGGAAGCCGGGCGCGCTGCCCCGGGTGCGGGCCACCACCATCTCAGGGCCGGCCCCGGCCTTGGTGGGGAAGGCCAGCAGCAGCATGTCGCCACCGCTGCGGGTGACCATCAGCCGGTAGGAAGTGGCCAGGTCCTGGCCGCCCACGCGCACCGAGTAGCCGTTGGCGTCGATGTAGCGGCTGCAGATGCCGGTGAAATCGAAGCTGGCCAGCAGGGGGTTCACCGGGGACGGCAGTCCCTCAGCCACCTCGAAGCAGGGACGCACGGGTTTGAGCTGCTCGTAGATGTTGAGCTGGGCCTTGTCGCCACGGGTGCCGATGGGGGCCGCCACCAGCACGAAGTTCTGCTGGTCCACCTCGGCGGCGGCGAACAGGGCGGAGGCGGTCGCCGGCGCGGGAGCCATGGTGGCCAGGCCGGCCGCCAGGAGGGTCAGGGCCGCCAGGCCCGAGCGGGGGACGACGGGAAAGATCACGGCATTCATCGAAGCGGCCTGAATCGTATGAACGGCAACCACCGGAAACCAGCCCGAGTGTCCCAATCGGCCGGCCGGTTGTCGCTCCGGCCGAGGGGTCCCCAAGGCCGCGGGCTCAGGCGGGCTTGTTGATCCGGATCGCGACCAGCAGCGCCAGCACCGTGCCCGGCAGGCTGCCGGCCAGGATCCAGCGGGTGGCCTGGACACCCAGGTCGGGGTCGCCGTAGGAGAGCTCGAAGATCGATCCGGTGGCGGCGATGCCGAGCAGGCAGGCCAGGCCAAGGAACAGGCCGGCCAGGGGTTTCATCGGCATGGCGGTCAGCGGATCGACTGGACGTCGGAGCGGCGGAAGCCCTGCTGCCGCAGGCCCTCGTTGAGGCTGAGCTCGTCGGTGACCCGGTCCACGAACAGCACGCCCTGGAGGTGGTCCATCTCGTGCTGGATGCAGCGGGCCAGCAGGCCGTCGGCCTTGAGGCGGCGGGGGCGGCCCGTCTCGTCGCGGTAGGTGACCTCCACCACCGACGGTCGCACGACATCGAGGTAGACGCCGGGGATGCTGAGGCAGCCCTCCTCGTAGGTGTTGAAGGAGGCCCCGGCGGCGGTGATCTCGGGGTTGATCAGCACCAGCGGCGGGGTGGCGGCCTCCTCGAGATCCAGATCGATCACCAGCAACTGGCGGTGCACCCCCACCTGGGGGGCCGCCAGGCCGATGCCCTTGGCGGTGTACATGCTGCGCAGCATGTCGCGGGCCAGATCCCGGATGGAGGCATCCACCTTGCTGATCCGCCGGGCCGGCGCCCGCAGCTCCTTCGAGCCCAGCTTGTGGATCTCCAGAGGTGGCCGCTCCACCGGCACCTTCGGCACCAGCACGGAGTTGCCGCCCTGTTCGGCGGACCGTGCCATCTGGGCGAAGCTGCGGGCCAAGAGGTCACCTGAAACGATGGATCGATTCTAGGAGCTGCCTGCGGAGGACTCGGGTGGGGGAGCCATCGTTGCCGAATGCCTCTCCCCTGCCCGCCGCCCTGGCGGTCGGCCGGGCGCCAGGCGTCGCCGAACCGCGGCTGGACGGGGAGCGGCTGTTCTGGCTGGAGCAGCGACCCGGCGAGCGGGGACGCAGCACCCTGATGGGGCGGGGCGGGGCCGGCGGGGCTGCCGCGGAGTTGACCCCTGGGGCCTGGAACCTGCGCACCCGCGTGCACGACTACGGCGGCGGCGCCTATGCGGTGGCCCGCGACCGGGTGGTGTTCGTCGACGACGGCGACCGCTGCCTGTGGCGGCTCGACCTGGCCGGCGCCGAACCCTCCACGGCCGCAGCCGCTCCCACGGCCGCCGGGGCGCCCCGACGGCTCACCGCCCCGCCCGACCCGGCCCGTCCGCGGGCCTTCGCCGATGGCCTGATCGATTGGCGCCGCCGGCGCTGGATCGGGATGATGGAGCAGGACGGCCTCGACACGCTGGTGGCCGTGCCCCTGGCGGGCGGTGAACCGGAGCTGCTGCACCGGACCGCCGACTTCTGCGGCTACGCCGTGCTGGCGCCGGACGGCGGCCACCTGGCCTGGGTGAGCTGGGAGCAGCCGTTCATGCCCTGGGAACGCAGCCAGCTCTGGGTCGCCGCCGTCGCTGCGGACGGGCAGCTGCAGCAGGCCCGGCCCGTCGCCGGCTCGGCGGACGGGGATCCCGAAGGCATCGCGGTGTTCCAGCCGCTCTGGCTGCCGGACGGCTCCCTGGTGGTGGCCAACGACCGCAGCGGCTGGTGGAACCTGGAACGGCTTGAGGACGTGGCCGGCCTGGGGGCGGACACCCCGCCCCGCTGGCAGCCGCTGTGCCCCATGGAGGCGGAGTTCGCCACACCGCAGTGGGTCTATGGCCTGCGCACCCTGGCCTGGGACGGCACGCGGCTGCTGGCGGCGGCCTGCCGCCAGGGGTGCTGGCAGCTGGGCCGGGTGGCGCTGGACGGCCGCCCCTGGGAGCCGATCCCCCTGCCGTTCACAGAGCTGGCGACCCTGAGCGCCGAAGCGGGCCGGCTGGTGGCGGTGGCCGCCGCCCCCGCCATCGGCCAGGGGCTGCTGGAGCTGGACACCGCCAGCGGCGCCTGGACGCACACCCCGGCCGCCCCGCCGCCCCTGGCGGCCGAAGCGATCAGCCAGCCGGAATCCCTCTGGTTCGAGGGCCACGGCGGGGCGCCCACCCAGGCCTGGTATTACCCGCCCCGGGGCGGCAGCCGCGCCGATGCGCCCCTGCTGGTGAAGGGCCACAGCGGCCCCACCGCCATGGCCGGAACCGGGCTCAACCTCGCCATCCAGTTCTGGACCAGCCGCGGCTGGGGCGTGGTGGATGTCAACTACGGCGGCTCCACCGGCTTCGGGAGGGCCTACCGACGGCGCCTCGACGGCCAGTGGGGGGTGGTGGACGTGGCCGACTGCGCCGCCGCCGCCCGGGCCCTGGTGGCCGCGGGCCGGGCCGACCCCGCCCGCGTGGCCTTCGAAGGTGGCAGTGCCGGGGGCTTCACCGTGCTGGCCGCCCTGTGCTTCACCGACGTGTTCACCGCCGGGGCCGTCCGCTACCCGGTGACCGATCCGGAGGCCCTGCTGGGCGTGGACCATCGCTTCGAGGCCCGCTACAGCGAGACCCTGATCGGGCCCTGGCCCGAATCCAGGCTCCTCTACGAGGCCCGCTCGCCCCTGCGGCATGCGGCGCGGATCACGGCGCCGGTGCTGTTCTTCCATGGCCTCGACGACCGGGTGGTGCCGGCCAGCCAGAGTGAGCGGATGGTGGAGGCCCTCAGGCGACGCGGATTGGAGACGGAACTGCACCTGATTCCCGGCGAGGGCCACGGCTTCCGTGACAGCGGCGTGCGCACCGCGGTGCTCGAGACCACCGAAGCCTTCTTCCGCCGCCAGTTCCGCCTGTGATCGCCTCGCTGGTGCCGGGGGTGGCGGATCGGGTGGAGTGGCTGGTCCTGGCGCTGGCCGCCCTCACGGTGCTGCTGCTGGTGGGCGCCGGCATCGGGGAGCGGCTGGGGATGAAGCGCTGGGGTCTGCCGGAGGCGCTGCTGGCGGGGGGCCTGGGGCTGCTGGTGGCGCCGGCCGGCCCGGTGCCCCTGCTGCCCCAGCGGGTGATCGACCTGTGGGACCAGCTGCCCCTGCCCCTGCTGACCCTGGTGTTCGCCAGCCTGCTGCTGGGCAAGCCGTTGCCGAAGCTGGGGGGCCTGTGGCGGCCGCTCTCGGCCCAGGTGCTGCTGGCCCTCACCCTGGCCTTCGGTCAGTTCCTGGTGGCGGGGCTGGCGGTGCTTCTGGTGCTGCAGCCCTGGCTGGGGGTGAGCCCGGTGATGGCTTGCCTGATTGAGGTGGCCTACGAGGGCGGGCACGGCTCGGCCGCCGCCATGGGGCCCACCTACGAGCGGCTGGGGCTGGAGGGGGCCCAGGCCCTGGGGCTGGCCATGGCCACCGTGGGGCTGCTGGTGTCCACGGTGGTGGGCGGACTGCTGGTGGTGCTGGCCCGGGCCCGGCGCTGGCTGATGTTCCCCGACGCGCTGCCGATCGAGGAGGCGATGGCGATCGTGGAGGAGGAAACCCCGCCGCTGCAGGCGGTACCGCTGGATCTGCCCCTGGAGGCGGGCACCGTGGAGGTACCGGCGCTGTGGCGGCAGCTGGCCGACTGGGCCGTCAACCTGGCCCTGGCGGGGGTGGCGGTGCTGTTCGGCTGCGGGGCGCTGGCGGTGCTGCGCTTCATCGCCGACGCCAGCGGCGGGGTCTTCGCCCTGGTGATCGATGCCCTGCCGGTGTTCCCCCTGGCCCTGGTGGGCTCCCTGCTGGTGCGCCTGATCCTGGAGAGGAGCGGCCGCACCCAGTGGGTCTCCAACGCCATCCAGGGGCGTACCGGCACGATCTCCGCCGATCTGCTGATCACGGCCGCCACCGCCTGCCTCGATTTGAGCCTGCTGGCCCATGACTGGATCCCCCTGACGGTGCTGGCCCTGGTGGGCCTGCTGTGGAACCTGGGGGTGATCCTGCTGCTGGCGCCGCGGATCCTGCCGCCGGACTGGTTCGAGCGGGCGATCATCGAATTCGGCCAGGCCACGGGGGTGGCCGCCAGCGGCCTGCTGCTGCTGCGCATGGCCGACCCCGGCGACCGCAGCCAGGCGGTGACGGCCTTCTCGATCAAGCAGCTGCTGCTCCAGCCCCTGCTGGCCGGGGGGGTGATCACGGTGGTGGCCCCGCTGGTGGTGGACGGCTGGGGGCTGCCGGCCTGGACGGGCCTCTGCCTGGGCCTGGTGGTGCTCTGGAGCGTCCTGGGGCTGTGGCTGGCGGCGCGGGCCCGGGCAGCTGCTTGACGGACCGTCCCGCCCAGAGGCGCGCCTAACGAACCATCGCCGCCACGTTGCCGCCGTCGACGGTGAGCACGGCGCCGGTGGTGCGCTCCAGCAGGGCCAGGGCCACGAAGGCGTCGGCCACATCGGAGGCGCGCACCTCGGCCCCCAGCAGGTTGCCGGCCATGTAGTTCTCCTCGCTGAGGCCACGGGCGGCGGAGCGCTCGCGGATCAATGTGTCGTCGAGCAGGCCGGAGCGGATGCGGTCGGCATTGATGGCGTTCACCCGCACGGCCGCCTCCCCCTCCTCGAGGGCGTACTGGCGCACCAGGGCCAGCAGGGCCGCCTTGCTGATGCCGTAGGCGCCGAAGTTGGGCCCGGGGTTGAGGGCCTGCTTGCTGACGTTGAACAGCAGCTGGCCACCCAGTACCGGCCGGCCGCCGGCGTCGCTGCGGTCCTGGGCACGGAACACTGCCAGGGCCGCCTGGGCCACGCTCTGGTGGGCGAAGAAGTTGAGCTCGAAGCTGGCCCGCAGGTCGGCGTCGGCCAGGGTGGCCATCGGGCCGGTCCAGGCGGCGCCGGCATTGCTCACCACGATGTCGAGGCCGCCGAAATGGGCCGTCACCGCCGCCACGGCGGCCCGCACCGCCGCCGGGTCGGTGACATCGCAGGCGGCTCCAAGGGCACGCTTGCCGCAGGAGGCCGCCACCGCTTCGGCCGCCTCGCGCTCCAGATCGAGCACGGCCACCTCGGCCCCGGCGGCGGCGAAGGCCCGGGCGGTGGCGGCGCCGATGGCGCCGCCACCGCCGGTCACCAGCACCACCCGGCGGGCCAGGGGCTTCTCGGCCGCCTTGCCGAGCTTGGCCTGCTCCAGGCTCCAGTACTCCATGGCGAAGGTGTCGGCCTCGCCCACGGGCGCGAAGCGGCCGATGGCCTCGGCCGCCAGCAGGGTCTGGGCCCAGGCCTCGGCGATGTCGGCCACGGTGGCGGCCTCGGCGGCCGACTTGCCGATGCCCACCAGCCCCAGGCCTGGGATCGCCGCCACCCGCGGCAGGGGGTCCAGGGCTTTCTTCGCTCCTCCGGCAGCCTCGTTCTGCCGTGCGAAGTAGGCGCGGTACTCGGCCGCGTAGGCCTCCATGGCCTGCTCCAGGGCGCGGCCCCAGGCCGTCAGGGCCGGCCCATCGCCGTCGGGGGGCAGCGGCGGCAGCACCAGGGGCCGGGCCTTGGTGCGGATCACGTGGTCGGGGGTGGCGACACCCCGGGTCGCCCAGTCGGCCAGGCGGGCGTCGTCGGCCACCGCACGGGCCAGGGGGGTGTCGCGCAGCGCCAGGATCCAGTGGGGACGGACGCCGGCGGCGACGGCGGCCCGGCCCAGGGCGCCCCGCAGCACCGGCAGCACCGCCGCCGCGGGGGCCGTGCGCTCCGGCACGGCCACGGCATGGAACGAGCGCTCACCCCGGGCCAGGCACTCCTCGGCCCGCCGCACCAGGTCGATCATCCGGTCGTAGCTCTGCTCGGCCGTGGCCCCGAAGGAGAACAGGCCGTGCTGCAGCAGCACCATGCCCTCCGGTTCGCGGCCCGACGCCGCCGCCGCCTCCCAGGCCTCCGCCGCCGCCTTGGCCAGGGCGAAACCGGGCATCACGTAGGGCACCAGGGCCACCCGATCGCCGTAGACCTCGCGGCACACCTCAGCCGCATCGGGCTGGTCGGCCAGGGCCAGCAGGGCGATCGAGTGGGTGTGGTCGACGAAGGTGTGGGGCAGGAAGGCATGCAGCAGCGCCTCCACCGAGGGGTTGGGAGCCGCCGGATCGATCAGGTTCTGGCGCTGGGCCGCCACCATCGCCTCATCGCTGAGGGCATCGAGGGCCCGCAGGGCCTGCAGGGGTTCCAGCCGCACCGCCGGATGGCCCGGCGGCTCGATCGTGCCCAGGTCCCAGCCCGATCCCTTGACGCACAGCACCCGGATCGGCTCGCCCAGCAGCCCGTGCACGGTGGTCTTGACCGAGGTGTTGCCGCCGCCGTGCAGCACCAGCTCCGGGTCGGCCCCCAGCAGCCGGGCCGAGTAGGTGCGCAGGGCCAGGTCCTCGCCGATGCCCTGCGCGCCGTAGCGGTCGATCGCCTCGCGGGCGGCGGCATCCGACCAGCGATGTTGCACGGCCATGGGGCGAAACGGGGACTCTGGGGGGAGACTACGGGGAGCGATCCTCCGGGGGCCTGCCCATGTCCTTCCGCTGGCCTGCGTGGATGAGCAGATCTCCGGAGGCCTCACGATCCGCTGGAAGGGCGGCCTGTCGATGACCTACCGGGAGGTGTCCGCCAAGGGCAAGGACGCCAGCGGCAGCGACCTGCTGCGCGACCGGCTAGGGGGACTCCGGCGCCGGGATCTGTACGTGCAGGGCAACATCACCCTCACCAACGAGGCCAACGGCAACCGGATCTTCGTGCCGCTGCGCTTCCCCTGCCAACCGCCCCCGACTCCCCCGTCGCCATGAAAGCCGTTCTCGCCACGCCGGGCCTGATCGACACGACCCTGCCCGAGCCCTCTCCTGGACCCGGCGACCTGCTGGTGCGGATCGAGGCGGTGGCGGTCAATCCGATCGACGTGAAGGTACGGGCCGGCCTGGGGGCGGGTGATGCGCCCCGGCAGCTGGGCTGGGACGGCGCCGGCGTGGTGGCGGCGGTGGGGGAAGATACCCGGCGCTTCCGACCCGGCGATGGCGTGTTCTTCGCCGGCGCCATCGACCGGCCGGGCTGCAACGCCGAGGCCGTCCTGGTGGAGGAGGCCCTGGTGGGCCGCGCCCCCGCGGGCCTGTCCTGGGCGGAGGCCGCCAGCGTGCCGCTCACCGGGCTCGCCGCCTGGGAGGCCCTGTTCGAGCGGCTGGGGCTGGATCCCCACGGCGGCGACCGGGGCACCAGCCTGCTGCTCCTCGGCGCCGCCGGCGGCGTGGGGTCGCTGGCGATCCAGCTGGCGCGGCGGGCGGGGCTGACGGTGATCGCCACCGCCTCGCGGCCCGAGACCCAGGCCTGGGTGCGGGAGCTGGGGGCCGATCACGTGGTGGACCACCGCCGGCCCCTGCCCCCCCAGCTGGCCGCCCTGGGCCTCCCTCAGGTGGACGCGATCGCCAACCTCAGCGACACCGACGGCTACTGGGGGGTGATGGCGGAGCTGATCGCCCCCCAGGGGGCGATCGTGGCGCTCGTGAGCCAGCGGGGCCCCCTCGACCTGAACCTGCTCAAGGACAAGAGCGTGCGCTTCTGCTGGGAGTTCATGTTCACCCGCTCCCGCTTCCGCACCCCCGACCGGCACCGGCAGGGCGAGATCCTCGACCGCCTCGCCGAACGGCTGGAGGCGGGCACCCTGCGGCCCGCCCTGCGCCGCACGCTCGGGCCGATCAGCGCCGCCAACCTGGAGCTGGCGCACCGGGAGGTGGCGAGCGGCCGCATGATCGGCAAGCTCGCCCTGGAGGGCTGGGGCCAGGGTTGATTCAAGGTGTGTCACAGGCACCCTTGCCGGGGCTGTCCGCATCCGTTGAGGTCGGCGCAACCGCCACCCTCCTGTGTCCGAAAGCCCCTCTG
>NZ_JACJSZ010000036.1 GCF_014698445.1 Microcystis elabens FACHB-917 | reverse complement strand
CCCATTATCTCGCCCAGATCCATTGCTATCACAGGGATCTGGGCAGATTCAGGGGTGTCTGTGGAGAAGAGCAGGGTGGTCTATGCGCAACAGGCTCCTAGCGCATCGCCAATCTTGTTGTGACTGATCGCGAGATCGCGCTGCCACTCCGTGTTCTCCGGATCTAGACGCACAAGGGATTCGGCAATGGCCAGTCCTTGGCGATAGGAAGCTAGGGCCGCAGACCAATTCCCCTGCGCCTGCAGCGTCTGGCCGATCCTGTCGTGGCTGATCGAGAGATCGCGCTGCCACTCAGTGTTCTCCGGATCTAGACGCACAAGGGATTCGGCAATGGCCAGTCCTTGGCGGTAGGAAGCTAGGGCCGCAGACCAATTCCCCTGCGCCTGCAGCGTCTGGCCGATCCTGTCGTGGCTGATCGAGAGATCGCGCTGCCACTCCGTATCCTCCGGATCCAGCTGCGCCAGGGTTTTTCTGATTTCCAGACCGGTGCGATATGCAGCCAGCGCCCCAGAACTATCCTCCTGACCCAACAGGGCCTTTCCGATGTTGCTGTGACTGATCGCGAGATCGCGCTGCCACTCCGTATCCTCCGGATCTAGATGCACAAGGGATTCAGCAATCTCCAGGCCTGCGCGGTAAGCAGACAGTGCACCGGAGAAATCCCCTTGCGCCATCAGTACATCACCGATTCGATCGTGAGCCAATGAGAGTTCGCGCTGCCACTCCGTGTTACTCGGATCCCGCTGACTCAGGTTGCTTCTGATCTCAAGGCGAGCGCGGTAGGCAATCAGAGCTCCTGGGTAATCCACCAGTTCCATGAGCACATCACCCATCCTGATCAGGCCGAGGCCCACCTGCTGCGCTTCTCCGCTTTCGAGGGGCAAACGCGTCAATCCATCGAACACCGTACGTGCCGTATCCAACGATCCCTTACTGATCCAGGCATAACCCAACTGGAGAGTCGCCCCGAGATCCTCCGACAGGTTCTCCAGCACGATTTCGGGATTCTGCACTGCTTTACATGCCTCCACGGAATGAGGGAGAGACTTGAGACTTCGTGTTCTTGATCATCATGTTGTTCCCGTTTTGAGGGTATTATGCTGCCCCAGCATCAAGGAGCGCGGCGAAGCCAAGTGAACAACGCTGTGGAGCGAGGTCTGGAGATGCCCCAGACCTGGATGGCAACCAGTGCTACGTCGGAACGAAGCTGCACTGGGAGTTGGCAAGGACTCAGGACCCATCCATTCCTTGGCACCCACCGCCGCCAACGTGCACGACCTCACGCCAGCAGCCACAGGTTTGTGCTTGAACACGATCAGATCCTTACCAAGGGTGATCACCCATTCCGCCTGATCAAGCAGCCGTTGGGATTTCAGAAGCCCTGCCGTGGCATGGTCAACAATCGCTGCGAGGCCGAGGTGATGGCTGCGTCGACCAATCGATTCCTCGCGGGTCTTCCCTCCAGCCTTGCCCTGCCGAACGGAAGCTCTGTTCCGGGAACCGAAGCCAATCATGCCATCAACATTGTTGGGATGCTGGTGGCCTGGGCTGGACACAACCTCAGCAACCGCCACCACATCCACCTCCACAACCAGCTCCACAGCCTCCACCAACACTGCCTGATAGATCCTGTTGAGCCTGTTCTATCAAAAGCCTGAGATCGTCAAGCCGTCCCCCCGTCAGCGCCGTGGGGCCCAACAAAGCGACGCGCATCATCGGATCTTGGGCGACGCCTTGTTTCTGGTAATGCCACAGCACAGACGAACCCCAGCGTGTGCGGCCGCCTGGAAGGATCAGAAACGCACTTAAGACAAGAGCCAGGGTCCACGGACCAACCAACACAGAACCAAAAGCGTGGCGAAACTCGCGTGGGCAAGGAAGAGCCATGATCATCGCGCTGGAAACAATCAGCGGGAATAAAAGCAAATAGAAGGAACGCGAAGCCGCCAGAGAAAGCGGACCGATCATCAGCCCTTTCTCTCTCAGATGTTGCTTCAACGACGAAAAGTCGTAAGCGCCTGGCGTAACAAGGCTCCCATAGGTTGGCATGTTGTAAGATGTCTGAGCCAGCTGCTTGTTTCGCTGAACCAGCTGTTGCTCGATTGGTGATACACATGGCGAAACAAAAAATGTGAGTTTCAACGTCTTCTTGTCTCTATTCGGCTGAAACGCACCTCGATCAACCAGTTGGGCGAGGGCCACATCCAACGCACCCGTCGCGCCACGGGCCAGATAGGCAAGTTGCTCAGCGGAGAGCAGCGGGATGGTGGCCTGCGAATCCGGCCGGCGGATCAGGCGCCGAATGACCAGCCCCACCGCCATCGCGAGGAGAAGGAGAAGCATCGCCGGCGGATCGACGGTTGCTGTGGGTGCTGACCCTGTGGAACTGGTGGCCAGGGCCATGGGGGTTGGGGCGACGGCACACACGGCCAGAAGGCTGAGTGCAGCCAGGAGTAAGACCAGGCCAGGCCCGCGCCAGAGTGGGCTGGCGAGGCGGATCCGGGCCGACAGCCGACGACCGATGGGGATGCGCTGCATCTGGGGATCGCTGGCGAAACGCAGATCGGCCGGTGGCCAGAGATCCAGGCGCGGCTCGCCGAAAAACTGGCGATAGCTGTCGATGGTGGCGCGGTACAAGCGGAGAAACAGTTCTCGTTCCTGCCTGCCCCCCCGCGCTGGCCGATGCTGGAGCTTGCGGCCCAGAACATTGGGGCAGAAGTCCTCCCAGTAGGGCTCGCTATACAACAGATGCAAGTGCCAGACCTGGTCAACTGGATCGGAAGGCACGAGTTGATGGTCAGCAATAGCTGCCAGAAAGACAAACTTCCTATATTCCTCAATCGTACGTAGACACTGCTCGCGACTCCAGCCCTGTAGCCGCATCAAATGCCGCACAAAACCCAGCTCATGGCTAGGGTCATCCAGCTCATAGGCCTGAATGCGGCGATAGAGATCTCGCTGTGAGTCGAGCATGGTTGCCATGGGAAGGCTACCAACTGACATTCCCAGACAATCGCGAGTGGTGTCAATCATGGCCAGATGGAAACAGATAGAGGGAAGTGGAAGCAGCACCATCCGTCAACACAAAGAGATCCAATGGGTATGTGAAATGACCCTGGTTTGCTATGGGTGCTGCCTTCCAGGCTTGGCAACAACCTCAATGACCGCAACAGGCACACCCTGGATGTGCCTGTTGCCGTTGTCGCCGTTGCATCAGAAGCCTGAGAGCGTCAAGCCGCCCCCAAACAGCTCAACGGGAACCAGCGAATCGGCGCAGCCAAGCAACGGAGCCGGTCATTGGGATACATCTGACCCCGTGGTGTGGCAGGCTCAATGGGAACGATGGCTGCCGCCAAGGAAGACGGACAGCCGCAGAGGGACGGGCTGCACATCCAAAGAACAGCTGGCTTGCCTTATCGGATGCCGAGCATTCTGGACAACCAAAAGCCCCCTTCTCCTCCGACGATCAGGGTGGTTGGCACCTTCGATCCATTTTGTGCCCACAGACGAATTTTCTCCAGTTCCGTCACTTCACGGGCGCCGGGTACCCGCAAACTCTCGGCCTTGAGTCGGTTGGCCTCCGCTTGGCCTCTCGCCTCCTCAATCACCCCGAGCGCCTCATTCTTCTTCGCGGTGGCTTTGTATGTGGCCGCCAGAGCCTCCTGCTCGGCAACCTGCTTGGTCTCAATCGCTTCCGAGACCTTTTCACTGGGAGCTAAATTCACCACATCAAGCCCAATCACTTCCACCGGATAAGGGCGCAAGTTAGCCTTGATCATGCTCTCCCAATCAGCCTTCAGCTTAGCGCGATTGCCGATGGCCGAATCCAGACTTCGCGTCGAACTCACCGTTTTGAAGCTCTCCTCCGCTTTCGGATCAATGATCCCCGTGGCCAGCGCCTCAAGCGAACCAAATTCACGGCGCACCCGCGGCACCTGGGAGGGGGGAACTCTCCACTGAACAGCAAGTTTTGCATTCAGATCCTGGATATTGGATGTGGAAGCTGCCACTTGCCGCTGATAACTCTTAACCTTTACATCCATGCAATCCAAGTCATCAATGAATGGAATCACTAAGTTCAATCCTGGCAGCACCGGTTGATTCTGCACTTGGCCAAGGCGTAGCCTGGCGCACGCCGTGCCCTCTGGGATCACCCGCAGGGGATTCAGTATCACCGCAGCCGCCGCCACTCCGATCGGCGCGAAGCGCCGCACCGTCAGACCTTGCAACCCGGATTTAGAGAACACGGTATCAGTGGTCATCATGGTTACCCTCCTTCACGACTAAGTTGTTGCTGATTCAAAGGTCGTCCGGTGGCCACCGTTCCAACGTATCCGTTCAGGGGGTGGATATGGCGTTTGAAGAGGCTGCGGACCCTACCCGTAGCGTCCCGACGGCCCCCGGAAGGCTGAAGTTGCCCACTCATAGCCACAGGAGCCCCTTCTTGGATGAAGTGCAATCATCTTGAAAATCCAGAGACCCATTGCGGCGACTGGGATCTTGGTGCTCGTCCCGCCCCCTGAACGGATACCATATCTATGGTGGTAATACATGACGTACTCGGCTAGGCCTGCATGTTTCCACGGGCCAAGCGGGCACTCGTCCTGATGGGCTCTTAGCACCGTCCGTGCAGAGTCTCAGGCCGTGGGTCTGGTCTCGCGAATGCGGCGTCTCAAGCGACGGCTGAAACCGTAGGTCGCAGCCACGCCGAAAATCGGCAGGGGGCCAGGGGTGGGGCTAACGGCAGGTGGGCTGAAGCTTGGAGAACCGGCAGCCACAGGCTCAAAGCGTGCCATGGAGCCAGGAGTCAGATCAGGAAAGACTATGGTGGTACAAGCGCAGATGGGCCAGATGTAGCCCACCCCATCGATCCAAATCGGTTCTCGAGGGAGCAATGGGGGCTTCGGAAGCGCAGGGGGATCGTTGTCCAAGGCGGCCCAGATGTCCCCCCCCCAAATGTTCTCCCAAAAGCCAAGGCGGCGATAGTGCTCCTGTGACTCCAACAAACCCGTCCAGCTTGCCTTTTCGATCTGGCCATCAGATACGGAAAACCCTGACCCTTCCAAAAAGGAGTAGATGCCTAGGGACAGAAGATCGTCTCTTGACTTGGTGATCTCAAGTTGAACAGGAAGCTGGTTTTCCTGATTGTCATTGAGACCAGTGATCAAGCCCTCAACTTCATAGTCAATAACAAATGACCCGTCCGGATTCTCGGCAAATGTGCCATCCCCATTCGGAACTATCTGAAAGAAACCGCTTGGACTGAAAAAGAAGCGAAAGTCCAGAGCAAGTGCCTGTATTGGCATAAGACTGGCTGCGCCTGCGAAAGCACACAAGAAAGCAGATTTCAGGAAACGTAGTGTCATCGGAAAAAACCTAGTCGCTCGTGATAGATTCTACTGATCTGAAGCCTTGATGGATGTGATTTAAAACGCCGTATCAGCTCAGAGGGCGGATATAGCGTTTGACGAGGCTGCGATCGCTACCCGTAGCGTCCAGACGGCTCCTAGAAGGCAGAAATTGCCCACTCGCAGCCACCGGAGCCCCTTTCCTTCTTGGTTGAAGTGCAATCATCTTGAAAATCCAGAGACCGATCAAGGTAACTGGGATCTTGAGGCTCGTCACGCCACCTGAACGGATACGTTCCAACAGCGTTGCTCCGAAAAACTGGCGATCAAAACCTATCTCGTCGCTGGGGTCATCCAGCTCATCGGCCTGAGTGCGGCGATAAAGATCTCGCTGTGAGTCGAGCATGGTTGCCATAGGAAAGGCGACCAACTGACATTCCCAGACGATCGCAAGTGATGTCAATCATGGACAGGTGGAACCAGATGGAGGCAAGTGGAAGCAACTCCACCTTCCACAACAAGGCGATACCATGGATTGATGAACGCACCCCCATTCACTGACCATCGAACGTACGGGTCATGAGCTGGACATCCTTCCTGCAGGCCATCGGGCAACAGCAGCATTACGCACTCACACCCCACGAGATGGCAGTGATTCTGTGCCTTCAGGAGGAACAGGGGCAGACCAAGCATCAGCTGCTTGAGACCTACCAGAGCATTCACGGCCCCATCGAGGAAGAGGCTTTAACCCAGAGACTTCGCACCATCTACCGGAAGTTCAGGATCCAGGGTCGCGGCTACAAGTTGCCACAGCTGCATCGCTTTCTGTTCAGCCAGTACCAGCAGATTGACCATGGTTTCAACGGCATCGGGCTGACAAGAATCCATGAAAGCTTCCCCACCGAAGCCTTTGCTCACGCCTTGGAGGTGGTGACTCAATGCGAGCAACGCGAGATAAAGAAGGTTGATATCCTGCAGACCTTTGCACCCAATCTTGACCACTACCGACCCCAGCTCATTCGCTGCCTCGCACAGGATGTGGCTGTGCGCGTCCTGCTGGCCTGGCCCTACTCCCAGGCCGCCCGATTGCGCGAAGAGGTGCTGAAACGCTACACCTTCTCGCTGCAGGACCATGTGATCGACATCCAGAGCCGTGTGATCGCCAACCTGGAAACACTGGAGCAGGCCATCCGCTGCAGTCAGCCGAGCTGCCCGCTCGAAATCAGACTTTATGACACCTTGCCTTCCCTGGCGATCTACCGAGCCGGTGCCACCATGATCGCCGCCCCATTCCTGCATGGATCCCTGGCGATCCACACCTTTCAACTGGAGCTAGATCTGCAGGCCGCCAATCCCTTGATCACTGGTACATTACTCAACGACTATGAGCTGATGTGGAATGTCGCTCGCCCGTTCACACCAGTGCCCGACCAGAACTGGCGGAACGACCTGAAGATTCTCTTTGCCAGTTAGCAACGTGATCGACCGACTCAACAGCCACGAATCCCTCCGGATCGGCCAATTCCAGGCCCATCCGCTGCTGTGCCATTGTGACGCCCTTGCCTGGGATGAGCTACTGGCGGTTCTCATCCAGAGACGCCATCTTTCACTGTCGATCGTGAACGCCTATGAGTTCGTGATCGATGCTCTCGAAGATGAATCCATCAAAGCCGCTGTGCGCCTGATCCTGCATGAGGAGTTTCCGCGCAGTTCAAAGGGAGTCGCCCTTCCCTCCCATCGCGAGTTGCTGTTTCAGGATCTCCTCTCTCTCGGCGCCTCTCGCGAACAGATCCTGACCACTGCGGAATCCAGCATCACACGTTCCGTCCGCCATGAAAGCCAAGAGCAACTCATGCGCTGTCTGACTCAGCCCCTTCACGAATTAGCACTGATCTGCTATCTCCGCTTCTGGGCGGAAGTGCTGGTGTCAGTCGAGTACACCTGTCTTTGGCCTCGCCTCTCGGAGCGCCTGTCCCAGGCTCAGACTCCAGAGCGCAGCAAGTCTGAATTCTTTTACTACCACATGATCCATGACAGACGGCAATCTGATATCGGCGCTGATACCCTGCTTGGCGGCCTCACCCACGCCGAAGAGTTGGCGCGGCAGATCAGCAAGCTGATCCCCGACGAAGCGGCCTTGGCCTGTGCCATGCATCAGGTGGACCAGGCCTGTGCAATGAAGTGCCGTTTCTACGACCAATTCTTGCTGGGAGGTGCTGGGCCCCCAAACGCATCACCCGGCGGTCGTTGAGAGGCGCCTAGAGCAACCCCCGATGGCGGACGAACAGCTGCACCATCGCCCAGGAACCCAGGGTCACCTTGACCGCCACCAGAACGTTGAGCAGGGGGATCCAGCCCCCCGAGGCCAGGGTGCCGAAGGTGCCGGCCGGCAGGGGGACCCCCCCCAGGGCGAAGGCGGAGAGGACCACGAAGACGATCACGGCGGCCTTCTCCCAGAGGTCGGCCCGCCAGCGGCGGTAGAGGCGATCGGAGAGGCGGGCGGAGCCGCTGATCAGCACCAGGCCGATGGCCGTGCCGCCCGCCACCCCCGCCGCGAAGCCGCCCCCCGGGGAGAGGTGGCCGCGCAGGGCCAGTTCCACCCCGATCAGGGCGGCCATGGTGGCGCCGATCTGGCAGAGCACCACCGAGGGGGCATCCTCGATGGCCCGGATGCTCGTCTTGGTGGGCTCTCCCGCCAGCAGGAAGCGCACCCCGATCGAGGCCAGGGTGAACACCACCACTTCGGCGATGGTGTCGTAGAGGCGGGTGTGCAGGATGACCCCCGACACCAGATTGGGGACGTCGGTGGTGGCGGCCAGCGAGGCGATCACCGGGCCGATGGGTGGAGCCGCCGGGAGGGCCGCGGCCAGCGGAGCCAGAAAGAGGGCGGTGGCGGCCAACAGGTAGAGCCAGGTCATGACCCCTCCCCCAGCCGCAGCTCACCGCCGCTTCTCTGCCAGCGGCGAAAGCCCTCCAGGGCCTGCAGCCGCTCCGCCAGCCGGGGGTTGGACAGCTGCAGCCGCAGCCCTGGGCCGAGCTGGCCGTGGCTGGCGTCGGCCTCGCCGGTCTCCTCCGGCCCCGGCGGCAGCAGGCGCAGCCGCAGCGACAGGGGCTCCAGCCAGGCGCGCAGCAGCGCCTGCGTGGCCTCGCTGGGGGGATCGTCGGCCGGATAGGTCAACCGCAGCGCCATCGAGGAGCGCAGCGCCACCGCATAGAGGGTGGTGGATAACAAGGTGCCCACCAGCGCTTCGGTGATCGCCACGTCCGGGGCGCCCAGCAGGGCGTACAGCAGGGTCGACACCGAACCGAGGATGCCCCGCAGCACCAGGGTCTGATAGGGGTTTGACTGACTCACCAGCAGCACGGCGGTGAGGGGCAGCAGGGCGGTGATCGGCAGGAGCAGGTCGAGATCGCCCGCCAGGGACACGGTGCCGCTCATGGCTCCGCCTCCGGCTCACGGCGGGAGGCCAGCGAGCAGCTGGCCAGCACGTAGCCGAAGATCGTGTTCCACAGGATCAGGGCCACCAGGGCCAGCAGCAGCAGGGGCCACTGGCCGGGGATCCGCAGCAGCAGCCCCAGCAGCATCAACGCCGAACCGAGGGTGTCGGCCACCGAGAGGGCATGCAGCTTGCTCAGGTAGCTGCGGCTCTCGAGCAGGGGCCAGGTGCCCCAGAACCAGAGCAGCAGCCCGGCCCCGAGCAGCAGCAGGCTGGCGTGATCGGCCAGGACGGCGACGCTCATCGCTCCGTCCCCCGCAGCAGGTTGGCCAGCAGCAGCAGCCCGGCGTTGCCGACGCTCAGGACGATCACCCCGGCCAGCCCCACCATGCGGTCGCCCCGCACCGCCGATACCACCAGGATGATCAGCGCCACCTTGCTGGCGACGCTGGAGAAGGCCGCCAGGCGGTTCCAGACATCGGACGGCCGGCAGGCCACCCCGATCGGGATCAGCAGGGCCAGCACCATGCCCCACAGCAGCACCGTCATGGGGTGGGCCCTCCTCTGGCGGAGCCGGCGGTCGGGCTGCGGCGCGGTGTGAGGGCGTGGATCCGGTAGCGGCGTCCACCGTCCTCGAGGCCAAGCACGATCGTGAAGGGGGTGAGGGTGATGCGGAACACGTCGAGGAACACGAGCAGGGGGATGGTGCCGTCGGTGGTGGCCTCACTGATCTCCTCCTCCTGAGGCTCCCGCCCGACGACCAGCCGCAGGGCCTCCAGGTAGGCCTGGGGAACGGCCAGCAGGCTCCGCCCCAGCGCCCGCAGCAGGGCCCGCAGGGGCAGCGGCCGGGAGTGGGCGCGGGGCAGCAGCAGGGCCACCACCAGCCCGATCAGCAGGTTGAGGCGGCTCAGGTCGGCGGTCAGCAGACACCAGACGGCCAGACGGAAGCCGGTGGTGAGCAGCAGGGGCAGCAGGCGTCTCATCGCATCCACACCAGCAGGCCGGCCCCCACCACACCGATGCCACCCACGAGATCGGGGAAACCCTCCAGGTCCGGCAGCCGGAACCAGGGGCGGCACCGCAGGGGCTGCAGCAGCCGGTGCAGCCCCACCCCGGCCGCCAGCACCAGGGCCGCCTTGGCGGCCGCGGGCACCAGCTCCGGACTCCAGCTGCGGCTGGCCTCGGCGGCAGCGAGCAGCACCAGCGCCGCCAGCAGCAGCAGCACGCCGGGCGACCAGGCGGGCTCAGGTGGGGTGCTGGCGGCAGGTGGGGCCGGCACCTCGCCCCGCACGGGGGCGCCCCAGAGGCGCGCATAGATCGCCGCCGAGCCGACGGCGAGCAGGCTGAGCAGCAGTCCCATGGGCTCCGGGAGGCTCCGGTCGAGGTCGGTCTTGGCGAAGAAGCCCAGCAGCGGCGGCACACCCACGATCGAGAGGGAGCCGATCCACAGCGGGATCCCCACAGCGGCGGGCAGAGGCCGGCCGGCCCAGCCGGCCAGATCGCGGCCGGGGAAACGGCGGGCCACCAGGAAAAGGGCGGCCTTGGCCAACCCATGGCCGAGGGCGTAGAGCCCTCCGGCGACCGGCGCCAGCACCACCAGCCCCATCTGGGAAAGGGTGCTCCAGGCCAGCAGCCGTTTGGCATCCGCCTCCGCCAGGGCGAACAGCAGGCCAAGGCCGGCACTGGCCAGACCGATCAGGGGCAGCACCGCCGCCAGGGCCGGCACCACGCCGCTCAGCCGCAGCAGGGGAACGATTCCCGCGGCGACAACCACCCCGGAGAGCAGGGCGGAGACCTCCGCCGGCGCCTCGGCGTGGGTGCGCGGCAGCCACAGGCCGGAGAGGAACAGCCCGGCCTTGGTGAGCAGCCCGACCAGCAACAGGGCCAGGGCGGCGACCCCGGCTCCGGCCACGGCCTCGAGCCGGAAGCTGCCCTGGGTCAGGTAGACGATGGCGGCACCGACCAGATAGAGCGTCATCACCGTGTTGCCGATCAGCAGGTAGCGCAGCGCCAGCCAGAGGGAGCGATCCGAGCGGCTGGCCAGGATCAGCAGGAACGCGCTGATCCCCACCACTTCGAGGGTCACGTAGAGGCTCACCAGATCCACCGCCACGAAGGCGGAAGCCAGGCCGCCATGCAGGACCATCAGCAGCAGCAGGAAGGGCCCGGGCAGCGTCCGGCGCCAGCCGTCCAGCACCACGGCGCCGCACACCAGGGCATTGAGGAGCAGGAAGGGCGCCGCCAGGGCGTCGGGCTGCAGCGCCACCCCATAGGGGCCGAGCAGGCTGAGGCTCGCCGGCAGGGCACCGACCTGGAGCGCGATGGCCACCGCGCCGGTGGCCAGGCAGCAGAGCAGGGCCAGCCAGCGGGCGAGGGGGGGCAGCAGCGCCGCGAGGAAGGCCGCCGTGTAGGGCAGCAGCAACCAGCCGATCAGGAGGGGCTGGCCGGGAAGTGGCGGCATCAGCGCCGGCCTCCGGCGTCGAGATGACCCGCATCGAAGCTGGCCAGATCGAGGCTGGGATCGACGCGGGCCAGGCGGGTGACCACCACCAGCAACAGGGCCTGGATCGAGAGGCCAATCACGATCGCCGTGAGGATCACGGCCTGGGGGATCGGGTCGGCCATGGGCACCGGGGCCGCGACGGCACCGGGGGCGAGGGACTCTGCCAGGATCGGGCTCTGCAGGCCGGTGCGGGCGGCGACAAGCACGAACAGACCGACCACCGCCGACCCCATCACGTCCATGGCCAGCACCTTGAGGAACAGGTTGCGGCGCAGCAGCAGGCCCACGAACCCCACCAGCACCGCGATCAGGGTCAGGAGCTCGAGCAGCCGGAAGGCATCCATGGGCCGGATGACCCGGAGGATGGCCGGGTCGCGGAGCGGGATGGTAGCCGTTGCGTCCGGAAGCCGACGGGCACGGCCGCGATTCAGGCCGAGGGGGGGAACTGGTCGGCCAGCAGGCGGCGCTGGTACTCAAGCGACAGGGCCTCCAGGTGGGAGCGGGCCTGCTCCTGCAGGCCGGGATCCAGCTGGTCGAACACCAGGCCGCGGGGCACCCGCATCCGCAGCACCAGCGCCAGGGCATCGAAGATCCGCACCTGGTCGCCCTGCCATCCCTGGTATTCGGCGGCGAGCGCCATCAGGGCCTCACCGGGGACCTGACCCGCCATGACGCGGGGCCGCAGCTCCTGCACCTGGGCGAGCCGCGCCGAGCTCACCAGCGCGTGGGCCGCGCCCAGGGCCGCCAGGGAGTCGGCGGCTTCCCGCTTGAGCACGGTCATGTCCCTGCCGAGCACGGCCGCCTCCACCGAAAGGGGCTCCCGCACGCCGGGGCAGAGGGCGTCCACGGGTGCGGGCGCCGGGGCGATCTTCGCGGGTTGCGGGGCAGGCTCAAGGGGAGGCGGCTCCGGCCAGAGCCGCGCGGCCAGGGCGCGCAGGCGGCTGGCGACCCATTGCCTGACTCTCTGGAAGGGGCGTGACATGGGGCAATGAAAATTCTGACTTTTACTGTCACCCGGGTGGCGCCGCCAGGGGTGGTGGAGATCTCACCCGGCGAGCGACGGATTCCCGGCCCGGTGCCGCCCACTGTTTCCAGGAAGGCACCAGCACGACCCGTCTCCCACGGGGTCGGGGCGGAACGCCGCTGCCATCATCCAGGCGACAGGCAACCGCCGCCCCCTGCGCCGCCGCCGACCCCCCTGGGGGTGCCGGTGATCACCGTGGCCTCGCCCGCGGTGGGCGCGGGAGGCGACACCGGGCCGGATGCCGCCGAGCGGGCCCGGGTGATCGAGGGGAACCTGAGCCAGCTGTACCAACCCGGCAATCCCTGCATACCGGGGGAACGCGTCGGGGAGGCGCTGCTCGATCACCTCAGCCAGAAAGGGTCGAAGGCCGCCTGCGACCCCAACCACCTGGGCCTGCTGGGGTCCCCCAAGGACCTGCGGGTGGTGCTGCTGGAAGAGCCGAATGGCGGCCGTCGGCTGGCGGCCCTCGTGGCCGGTCGGGCCAGCTCCTTCCCCCTGCTCACGGTCACCGATCAGGACGCCCAGTTCAACGGCCGCCCCGCCGCCGAGCTGGCCGAACAGTGGCGCGTCCTGCTGGAACGGCGCCTGCGCAGCGCCCGGCGGGTGTTCGAGCCGAACCAGATCGATCGCCGCGAGCCGATGGCGCTGGGCTGGGCGCTGGGCTGGGCGCTGGCCCTGGCCCTGCTGATGGCCCTGGTGGTGGGGTTGTGGCACCTGAGCCGGCGGCTGCTGCCCCGCCTGCAACGCCGCCGGGTGGAGCGAGCGGGACGCTTCGATGTCCTGCCGGTCGGGCTGACGCAGTGGCTCAGCCGCCTGCTGGCGGCGCTGGTGCTTCTGCTGGGGGTCGCCATGGGCGCCGTGCTGCTGCTGGCCTGGCCCGGCCAGATCCCGGCGGCCATCGATGTGCTGCTGCAGCCGCTGGTGGTGCTGATGAAAGCGGCTCGTCAACCTGGCCTGCCTGCTGCTGTTCGCCCTCTGGACCGTGCTCGGAATCCCGGTGCTGCGGGACCTCTCCAGCAATGCCGTCCTGGCCAGCGGCGCCGTGCTCGGTGCCCTGGCGCTGGTGTTCCAGGGACTGCTGCGGAACTTCGTCGCCGGGCTGGTGCTGCTGCTGGACGATCGCTACGCCATCGGCGATGTGGTGGAGATCGGCGGGCGCACGGGCGAGGTGGTGGACGTGGGGGTGCTGGGCACCGAACCGCGCGGCGCCGACCAGCGGGTGGTGGTGGTGGTGCCCAACAGCCACTGCGAGCAGGTGGTGAACCACACCAAGCTGCGCTCGGGGGCGGAGGTGACCGTGCTGCTGCCCCGCAGCATCGCCGACCTGCCGGGGGCGCTGGCCCTGATCAGCGACGAACTGGCCGCCTCCGGCGCCGATCCCCGCTGGGCCCCGAAGCTGCTGGAGCCCCCCCCGCCTGCTGGGCATCGAGGCGATGACGGAGCACGACCTGCAGGTGAAGGCCCTGCTGGCCCGCCTGGTGGAGCGGCCGCAGGGCTGGCCCCGGCGGGCGGGCAAGCCACAGAGAGCCACTTTTAAGCTGATGGGCCCTCGCCCGCAAGGTCTCCGCGGCCGCCGTGAGTTGCTGCTGGGCCGTGAAGGCCTACCGGGCCCGCCCCGCCAGCGGCACGGGCCTGCCGGTGGTGCTGGTGGTGCAGGAGATCTTCGGCATCCACCCCTACATCCAGGACGTCTGCCGCCGCCTGGGCGGCCGCCAGCGGCGGCGGAGACGGCTCACGTCTCGGCATCACCCGCTTCTGCTGGGGCGGGCGGATCACCTGGCTCTATGCCGCCCACAACCCGAAGCTGAAGGCCGGGGTGGCCTGGTACGGCCGCCTGGTGGGCGAGGCGAGCGCCAACCAGCCCCTCTATCCGATCGATGTGATTCCGCGGCTCAAGGCGCCGGTGCTGGGGCTCAGGCCCGGTTGAGGTGCTCCTCGGCGGCGGCCGCCAGGGACTCGCTCCAATGATCGACCTGGCTCTGCTCGGCCGCCTCCACCATCACCCGCAGCAGGGGCTCGGTGCCGCTGGCCCGCACCAGTACCCGGCCGTGGCCCGCCATGGCCGCCTCCGCCTCGGCCACCGCCAGCCGCAGCGGTTCGCACTGCTGCCACTGCTGGCGCCGCTGCAGGTCGGGCACGGTCACGTTCGCCAGCCGCTGGGGGTAAGGCTGGAAGCTGCTGTCCATCCATTCGGCCAGCTTCAGGCCGCCGCCGTGGATCAGGGTGGCCACCTGCAGGGCGGTGAGCAGCCCGTCGCCGCTCATGCCGTGGCGCGCCGAGAGGATATGCCCCGACTGCTCTCCCCCCAGGCCGGCCCCCAGGGCCTCCATGGCGGCATGCACGTGCTGATCGCCCACATCGGTGCGCTCCAGCACCCCGCCGCTGGCCTGCCAGGCTCGCTCAAAGCCCAGGTTCGACATCACCGTCGCCACCAGGCGGTCGTCGGGAAGCTGACCCTCGCGGCGCAGGGCCGACCCCCACAGATAAAGAATTTGGTCGCCGTCCACCACCCGGCCGCGGCCATCCACCGCCAGCATCCGATCAGCGTCGCCGTCGAAGGCGAAGCCCATGTCGGCGCCGCTGTCCAGCACCGCCCGCTTCAGGGGCTCCAGGTGGGTGCTGCCGCAGCCCTGGTTGATGCGCTCGCCGTCGGGCTCACCGTGCAGCACCAGCACCTCGGCCCCCAGGGAGCGGAACAGCTCCTCACCGCAGGCGGTGGCCGACCCCCAGCAGAGGTCGAGCACGAGGCGGCAGCCTTCGAGCTGCTGGCCGCCGGTGCTGGCCCGCAGGGACGCCACATAGGCCGCCAGCAGGTCGGGCCGGGAGACCTCCCGACCGCTCCCGTGCAGCGGCGGCGGGGCGGTGCGGCCCTGGAGGCCCGCCTCGATCGCCTGCTGGCGGGCGGCCACGAGCTTGGCGCCGCTGGCGCCGAACACCTTGATGCCGTTGTCGTGGGGGGGGTTGTGGCTGGCCGACACCATCAGGCCGCCGGCGGCCCCCTGGCGCCGGATCGTGCCCGGCACCGTCGGCGTGGGGCACAGCCCCAGCTGCCACACCTCGCGGCCGGCGGCCATCAGGCCTGCGCTGAGGGCCGCCACCAGCATCGGCCCGCTGCGGCGCGAATCGGTGCCGATCACCACCGGCCCATCGGCCTGGAGCACCACCCCGGTCCAGTAGCCCAGCTGCAGGGCCAGGGCGGGGGTGACGCTGGTGCCGACGCGGCCGCGGATGCCGTCGGTGCCGAAGCGGGCCACGCCGTCGGTCAGGGGGGCCCCGAGGGGGAACCCCGCCGCCTGCGAAGCCGCTTCTCCCATGCCGCTGCCATCACTGGAGAGCAGGCTACGCGCCGTGCCCGGTGACGCCGCGGCCTCCGCAGCCGGCGGGGCTCAGCGCCAGCGGGGCGGCCACCAGCGCCAGCGCAGCAGCTCGGCGGTGGCCCAGAGCAGCAGCAGGCCCACACACCAGCCCGGCAGCAGGCGCAGGGGCCAGAGCGGGCGCAGCAGCAGGACGAACACGGCCACCGCGCTGACCGCCACGGCACGGCGTCGCTGGCCCGCGCCGGGCAGGCGGTCGAACAGCGGCGGCAGGGGGGGGAGGGAGGGCAGGCGCACCGGGGGCGGCGCAGGCGGATGCCCAGAATGCCCCGGACGCCGACCCCCGGCCATTGGCCCGACTTTCGCTGCTGCTGTCGCTCTCCTGCCTGGGCACCGGCCTGGCGCTGGTGGGGGGCCGGGCCCTGCTGGCGCGCCAGCCGGCGCTCACCCCGCCCACCGCCACCGACCGGCTGGAGTGGCTGCAGCACTGGGATGCCGATCCCTGGCGGCGCCGGGAAGCCAGCCTGCTGCTGGCGGCCCGCAGCCGGGATCCCCGGGAGCAGCGCCAGTGGCTGCGGGGCCAGGGCTGGGGACCCGATCCCCTGGCCGCCCTGGTGCTGAAGCAGGACGCCCTCGCCGCCGCAGCCCTCGATCGCCCCGACACGGCCGAGGTCCTGTGGCGCCAGCTGAAGCGGCGCTTCCCCGGGGATCCGGCCAGCGCCGATGCTCTCTATGCCCTGGGAAACAGCGATCCTGGCAAACGCCGGCAGCTGCTGCAGCGCTTCCAGGCCCATCCCGCCGCCCTGGCGGCGGCCCTGGCCGCCGGCCCGGAGGCGGCCGAGCGGCGACGCGGCGCCCTGCACCTGGCCCGCTGGGGCGCCCGCTGGCCCGGCGCCGAAGCCCGCCTGCGGCAGGTGTGCCAGGAGGACGGCCCGGACCTGATCGCCCGGCAGCGGGGGCAGCTGGCGGAGGGCCTGGCCGAACTGGGCGATGCCGACGGCGCCTTGCGCTGCCTGGGCCCGTCCCTGGCCGGCCTGGGGACCAGCGGCCGGCTGAGCCTGGGGCGGGCCCTGCTGGCCGGAAACGAGACGCAGCAACGCCAGGGAGAGCGGCTGCTGCTGGATCTGGTCCGCAGCGCCCCCACCGCACCGGAGGCCGAGGCGGCCGTGCGCCTGCTGGCCCAGCAGGGCAGCCCCGCCGCCGCCGCCGACCTGGCCCGGTTGCCGCCCCGCTGGCGCGACAGTGCCCCGGTGCTGGCCCGGCGGATCGTGGAGGCCGAGCCCGCCGGGGACGGCCCCCATCCCGCCACCGACGCCGCCGCCCTGGCCCTGCTGCGCCGCTGGCCCCTCGACCCCGCCAGCCGCACGCTGCAGTGGGATCTCGTGCGGGAGCGGCTGCTGGCCGGCCGCTGGCGGGCGGCCCTGGCCCTGCTGGAAGCCATCCCGACCGACCAGCTGCCGCCGCCCCTGGCCGCCCGCCAGAGCTTCTGGATCGGCTTCGTGCAGCAGCAGCTCGGGGACGGGGCCGCCGCCAGGGCCACCTGGGAGCAGCTGCTGCGGCGCCACCCGGGCGGCTACTACGGCTGGCGCGCCGCGGTGCGGCTCGGGCAGGGGGATCTGCAGCTGGGCGCCGGGCCCCACACCCCCGTCCGGGGCGACGGCCCGGGCGGCGGCAGCGGCTGGCGGCCCCTGGCCAGCGGCGATCCGACCCTCGATCGCCTGTGGCGGCTGGACCAGCGCACCGAGGCCTGGGAGACCTGGCGCCATCGCCGCGGGCGCCGGGCGCCGGAAGGCAGCCGGGAGTTGCTGCTGGAGGGGCGGCTGCGCCAGGGGGTCGGCGACGACTGGACCGCCTTCGGTCTGCTGGAGCAGGCCAGCCTGAAGCTGGACGGCAACCAGTGCGCCCTGGAACGGGAGCTGGAGCGCAGCCTGCATCCGCTGCGCTTCGAGGCCGCCTTCCGTGCCGCCGCCAGCCAGGCCGGGCTGCCGATGGAGCTGCTGCTGGGGGTGGCCAAGCAGGAGTCGCGCTTCACCCCGGCGGTGCGCTCGCCGGTGGGGGCCACGGGCCTGATGCAGCTGATGCCGGAGACCGCCGCCGAGCTGGCCGGCGCGCCGGTGCCGAAGGCGGTGCTGGAGGACCCGGCCGGCAATGCCAGCCTCGGCAGCCGCTACCTGGCGAACATGCTGCGCCAGTGGGACAGCGACCCCCTGCTGGCGGTGGCCAGCTACAACGCCGGGCCCGGTGCCGTGGCCGGGTGGGTGAACCCCCAGCTGCGCAGCGACCCGGAGCTGTGGGTGGAGGCGATCCCTTACCCCGAAACCCGCCTGTACGTGAAGAAGGTGCTGGGCAACGTCTGGAGCTACCAGCAGGGGAGCGAGCCGGGCTGCTGACGGCCTGCCGGGGGGATTCAGCGCACCAGCATGCGGCCGAAGTTGGCCCCGCCGAGCACCAGCAGGGTGAGCACCCCGGCCAGCACCAGCGGCGGCGGCACCACCCGCACCCGCAGCAGATCGAGCCGGGCCAGCAGCACCGCCGACCCCATGATCAGCACGTTGGCCAGCACGTTGAGGTGCAGCAGGTAGAGGCCGCCGACGGTGACCAGCAGCAGGGTGACAACCAGGCTCACCACCCGGCTGGCGGCCATCAGCATCGACAGCTGGCGAATCACCAGGTCGGGCATGGTGCAGATGAACACGATCAACATGGCCTGCAGGCACTCGGCCGACCAGATCAGGGTGGTGAGCTCCTGCACCTGGGTGCCTCCGTTCTCGAGGGCATGGCTCCAGTGCATGCCCTGGTAGGTGCTGACCCCCACCAGCACCAGCAGCATCGGGGCCTGCAGCGGCAGCAGCAGGAGCCGGACGATCTCCTTCATGGCTCCAGCACCAGGGTGATGGCCTCCAGCGGGCAGCTGGGGATGCACTGCTCGCAGACCAGGCAGCGGGAGGCCTCGAAATGCAGCCGCTGGTTCGCCGGGGTGTAGTGGAGGGCGCCGCTGGGACACACGCTGGAGCAGATGCCGCAGTCGACGCAGCGTTCCGGATCGATGCGGATCTCGCCGGGGGCACGGTTGAGCCCCAGTCCCTGGCTCTCCAGCCAGTCCTCCGCCGCGTCGAGCTCGTCAATGTCGCCGGAGAGCTCCACCACCATGGTGCCGCTCTGGTTGGGGGCGATCTGGGCCCGCAGGATCTTGGCGGCGATGTCGAAGTCGACCGCGAGGCGGTAGGTGATCGGCTGGTGCACCGCCTCGGAAGGGAAATGGAGGGTGAGGCGCCGTTTCACGGCTCCACGCCGGGAAAACTGACGCTAGCAACGATGTCCGGGGCCGGCCCCCGCCCGCAGGAGCCCGGCGGGAGGGCGAC
Source organism: Microcystis elabens FACHB-917 (assembly GCF_014698445.1). Lineage (GTDB taxonomy): Bacteria > Cyanobacteriota > Cyanobacteriia > PCC-6307 > Cyanobiaceae > Cyanobium > Cyanobium elabens. The sequence continues at coordinate 13,288 of NZ_JACJSZ010000036.1, read as the reverse complement.
GCTGCCGATGGGCCGACGCTGCCAGAGTGGGCGCCGTTCCGTGTCGCCCCCGCCCATGGCCCCGTCGGGCAGTCCCCCCCCCACCACCCTCGGCCGCAGCGAGCGCATGGTTCTGGCGGCCGTGGCGGCCGTGCTGGTGGTGCTGATGGTGTGGCTGCGGGGGGGCCTGCATCCGGAGGCGCCCCTGGAGCGCCTGGCCCGCCAGTCGCCGGAGTTCTCGGTGGCCCTCGCCGACGGGCGGCCCACCCTGGTGGAGTTCTACGCCGACTGGTGCGAGGCCTGCCGGACCATGGCGCCGGCGATGGAGCGGATCGAGCGCCAGCAGCGGGGACGGATGGATGTGGTGCTGCTCAATGTCGACAATCCCCGCTGGCAGCCGGAGCTGGAGCGCTACGACGTCAACGGCATCCCCCAGCTGGAGTTCTTCGATGCCGCCGGCGGCTCCGTGGGCCGCTCGATCGGCGCCCGCAGCGGCCCCGAACTCGAGGCCCTCACCGCCGCCCTGGCCGACGGGACGCCCCTGCCCCAGCTGGCGGGCGTGGGGGCCGTCAGCCCCCTCGAGGAAACGGCCGCCGCCCAGGGCGCCCCTGCAGCGGCGGGCGCTTTGCCCGCCCCCCAGGCCGGCCCCCGCAGCCACGGCTGAGCCGGCCCCACCCTCGCCGGTCGCCTCGCTCCACTCCCCCGCACCCCCGCCCATGGATCCCCGTTTCCGGGTCGAGCTGATCGCCGCCACACCTAACCCGCAGCTGTGCGTCTACGCCGGGATGCACCAGGACTACAGCGAGGGCTTCGTGGCCGCCGACCGCGACGGCTGGCCCGACGAGCGCAAGGCCGGGGAGATCTGCGTCAAGCGGCTGCTGGCCGGCGAGCGCGGCCACTACGGACCCCTGGAGCACGCCCAGATCGTGCTCAACGTGGGCTGGTTCCCCCATTCGGTGATGCAGCAGGCCCGCACCCACCGGGTAGGGGTGAGCTTCGATGTGCAATGTCTGGCCGGGGACACCGAGGTCACCTTCGTGCAGGCAGGAGGGGGTCTGCGCAAGATCCGGATCGCTGAACTGCACGATCTCTGGACGAACGGAGAGCGGACGCGCCGACACCGGCAGATCCGTGGCCGTCAGGGTGAAGGGCCCGGGACCTACCGGCGCGATTGCCGCAGGCGGCTGCAGGGGATGCGACTGCGGGTGCTGAACGAAGACACGAACGTCTTCGAGACGAGCCATCTCAAGGATGTGATTTGCAGTGGACTGCAACCGGTCTATCGGCTGACGATGGAGGACGGCCGCACTCTTGATTGCACCGCCAACCATCGCCTGCTCACGCCGGATGGCTGGCAGACCATGGGGGAGGCCCTGTCCCTGAAGGTGGGCAGGGATGGCACCGTCCGCAGCTTCCGACGCACGGCTCAGGTGCTGGCCAACGGGAACGTGGCGGTGGGCAGCGGGGCCTACCGGGACAGGGACTGGCTGCAGCAACAGGTCGAGACCGGGGCGACCCCAGACGAGATGGCGGAGCGTGCTGGCTGTTCGACCACCACGATCCGGGACTGGGCCCGTCGGCATCAGATCCAGCTGGTGGAGCGCAACAGGCGCTTTTCGCCTGGTCACAAACCCTGGAACCTCAACCCTTCAGCTCTCCATCGCCAGCAGCCATGGCTGCAGCAACGACTGGAGGACGGGCTTTCTGCCAAGGAGATGGCTGAACTCGCGGGCTGCTCCGTCGAAGCCATCAAGAAGTGGGTCCATCACTTCGGACTGACCCTCAATCAACGCCCATTGTTCCAGAAGGGCATGCGGCCCTGGAACAATGGGCGAGGTGGTTATCGCCTGCAGCTGTCGGAAGCGTCCCGCGAAGCGCGGCGTGCCCATGGCCGACGGATCACCCGTCGAGGCGCATCGTCACACTTCTGGAAGGGGGGTGCATCATCGGAGCGCGTGTTGATCGGCGCCTGGACCAGGCCGGTCGCCCCCCAGGTGCATCAGCGTTTCGATCACACCTGCCAGCGCTGTGGCCGGCGAGGAAGCGAGCTGCAACTGCAAGCCCATCACCTGGTGCCCGTCTATGCGGATCCAGGTCTGGGCTACGAGATCGAGAATCTCGTGACCCTCTGCCAGCCCCTTCACGTCTTGCTTCACAACCACCATCTGGAGGCCGAGTTCGCCGCCGCCTTCGTCCCGCGTCAGACCATCGCCGGCTGGCCGGAAAAGCCTCGCCCCCAGGGCCGCAGGCTGATGGCCCATCCCCTCACGGTGGTGAACGTGGAATTCCTCGGCACGCAGATGACCTACGACCTGGAAGTGCAGGAGCCGTGGCACAACTTCGTGGCCAACGGCCTGGTGGTGCACAACTCGATGCGCTACACCGGCGACCGCATCCGCCGGGCCGCCAACGGGGAGCTGGAGCTGGAGGAGGTCTTCTACCTGCGGCCGGTGGGCAACTACAGCGACCGCCAGGGCAAGAAGTACCTCTACGACGAGGGCCAGCGGGCCATCGATCTGGAGCTCTGCCGGGCGGCGGCGGAGCGTTACCGCGACCTGCTCGATGCCGGCTACGCCGAGGAGCACGCCCGCGGCATCCTGCCCTTCGACTACCGCCAGCACTTCGTGGTCAGCTTCACCCTGCGGGCCTTCCTGCACTTCCTCGACCTGCGGGCCAAGCTCGATGCCCAGCAGGAGATCCGCGAACTCTGCGACCTGATGTGGCCCCACCTGCAGCAGTGGGTGCCTGAATTCGCCGAGTGGTACGGGAGGAGCCGGCTGCACCGGGCGCGGCTGGCGCCCTGATGGCGGAGAGTTGATCGCCCTATCCGCATGGATAAAGCCTAAGCCGCGAGAATGCAAAGCTCACTACGGTGTTCAGTACAGGCTCTTGAGAAGACCGGTCTTCACAAGCCGCTGAAAGTGCAGCCAGATTGCATCTGCGTGAGGTTGGCTAGACAATCTCACTCCGAGCTCGAAGTTGTGGAGTTGAGCTGCGTCGGTGAGGTTCGCACTCGTTACCAGAACCCCATCATCTGCAACTACGACCTTAACGTGGCAGACTGCCTCGGGGCGGAGGAACGTGGAGCGTGGGTCAAAGAACACCTCTGGTTGAGAATCTTGTACATCAACTCTCCACAATGCCGGCCAGGTCTTCTCACGGAATTGTCTGACCAGCTGTTCGGGTGTGCTGGTGTTTCCTTTCGGACGATGGATGTTGCAGACCAGCCGCACCTGCAAGGTGGGCAAGAGTGCCATCCGCTACTGCAGCAGGCCCAGCAACTCGCGGATGAAGGGTCCGGGGTAGATCGCGTAAGTCGTCAGAAGTAGGCGCTTCTGCGCTTGCTCTACAAGCTGACGGACCAACACCGACTGATCCCGTGTGATGGTGCCGACTCCGGGACTCGGACCTGACCAGACAAGTTCCACCCGCTGGCTGGACCGCTGCGCCTGGCGTGCGGCAAGAACCGATCCCACCGCCATCGCCAGGGTGCGATCATTCCCCCCCGCTTTCCGCCAGTCCCTAAGCCATTGCACCAGCTGAGAGGACCCGGGTCCTTCGCCATCGATGACTGTCTCCAGCCCGAGCCGGGAGAGGAATGCCTGCGGGTCTTCAAAGCAAACCTCACTTCCGGCAGTGGCCTTTCTCTCTTGAGCAAGTGCTGCCTGCAGCGCTTCCAACTGCGCTGTGCTGAGGGCGGCCAGAAAATCAGCCACGGTCCTCACCCATTGAAGAACGCCGCGTCCTGTTGCAGGAGGGTGGGTACCACGAGGCTTCGGTCGAGGAATTCGTTGCGCCGCTCACAGCTGGTTTCGGCGATCAGGAGGCAGCCGTGGCAGGCGGCACCATGGGCGTAACGCTTCTCCATGGGATCTTCAGGATCGTGGCCGGCGCAGAAGGGGTCATTGGAGCAGAGCCTTCCACGCTCCAGTGCGAGCCGGAGCAGCTCATCCACTCGGTCGGCGAGGGCCACAAGCCCACCGAGCGATCCCTCTGAGCCGCTGCCACCGGTGTAGAGGAGGATCCCATAGCCAATGTCGGAAAAGGCATAGATCCTCTCCTTGATGGCAGAAGCTCCATAGCCACAGTCGAGGGCGGCTTCAGTGATCAACAGATGGGCCAGACTGTGCAGCATCAGATAGGCACCACCTGGCCAGCCGAACGTCTCCTCGGTGAGGTTGTGCTCTTTGTTCCAGGTTCTGAAGGCTTCCTGGTGCTTGGACAGATGCTGCTGCACCCCGTCGCGCTTGAGCCAGCTCTTGATTGCCTCGGGAGCAAAGCTGAGGAAGAATCCCTCTCCCATGTTCTCCACCGCTGGCAGCCAGGTGGGTTCCTTGATGTCGATTGCGGCCCTCTTCACGCCCAGATCCAGGGGATCTCCATCGATCTGGTTCACCACGGGCTCCAGACGGGTGAAACCCAGCAGCGCCATCACTTCGCGCAGGCGATGGACCTTCAGCACCCGGTTGACCTTGGCCGTGAACCAGTCCGGCTTTCCAGTGAGATCCAACTGTTCGGCCTCGAAGCGGCTGCTACCCTCGCCTTTCTTGAGATCGCTGACAGATCCCAGCAGGGCCCGAAGCTCCTGCCGCTTGAGCGCCTCGGTGTTCTCGCTGGGCGTTTCACCGCCCCGGATGGCAACGAGGGCCTGGTAGATCTGCTCCGCCGAGAACCCCTGCAGCCCCTCGGCAATCGGGGCCGGGGAGAAGTCTTCCAGCCACACTTCAAGCTTGGCTGCCGAGTTGATCTTCTCGAAGGAACTGAGGTGGCGTGTGATCACCTCCCGAACAGCATCGATCGGCTCCGGGATGGAAATCGCGGAGATCAGCTCCGGGAAATAGGCGTTGCTGGCGGAACGGACCAGCAGGCGATTGGGATAGGTCTTGCCCTTGTCGTTCCTGCAGGCCTCCTGGCCATAGGCACCAAGCCAGGGTCGATGGCCTTCGCAGAAGCCCAGCACCGGCAGACCGCCTTCCTCCTGGTCGGTGCGCTGCTTGGTGGCAGAGAGCTGGCGGCGAGCATTGCAGCTCGGATTGGTTCAGCGCACGTAGATCTCGGTGAAGTCGTTGCCGGCTCCCGCCTCGTCCAGCCAGAGGGTGGCTTTGCAGGTGGTCTTCTTGCCGTGGGCGAAGGTGCGCCAGTCGATGTCGCTGAGGTGGCCGTTGGGACAGCTCTGCACGAAACGCACCGGCACCATGTTCGTTCTGGCCGTTTCGGAACAACTTGAACACTTCGCGATAGACCGGCTCCCGGCTTTCATTCAGCGACAGACAACCCAACTCCACGCCACACCAGGGGCAGGTGTCGATCGGGATCGGCTTGTTGTCACGGCCCTTCAGTGCCAGCACGCGGGCGCGGGCACTGTTGTCGTTGCCATCGCCCTTGCGGCCCATCTGGTTGGGGGTGCCGCTCTGCCCCACCCACAGCCCGATCTCGAAGGGCCATTCGCCAAGCAGGCCTGGTGTTCTGCGGCGCTCAAGTTCGAGGGCGCAGATCAGGGTGCTGGCCCGCCCGAGTTGGTCGAGGGTGAGCAGCCGCAGGGTGTAGCGCATCAGCACGCTCATGCCTGCCGAGCGGATGCCGCCAACGTGACGCAGCCTGCGTAGCAGCAAGGTGTAGGCGGCCAGACCCAGGTAGGCCTCGGTCTTGCCGCCACCGGTGGGAAAGAACAGCAGATCGATCGTGTCGCGCTCGGGGTCTGTGGGCTGCTGCATCCCCACCAGATTCATCAGCAGGAAGGCGAGCTGAAAGGGCCGCCAGACAGGTTTCACCGTGTCTGGGTTCTTTCCCTGCATCACCCCAAAGCGCTGGCGGGCAGCCCGATCCATCACCCGGTTGGTGATGGCAAAGGCAAGGCGCACCTGCTCATCGGAAAGGGCCTCGATGCCACGGCGGATCCGCTTGGCCTGACGCCCGGCCTCCTGCAGCAGTTCGTTTGCCGTGGCCTGCTGCTGCTCGGTGAGACCATCGATCTCGGCCTGCTGCTGAATCCAGGCCTCATAGGCCGACACCAGGGGCAGGAGCACCGCCTGCACCGGCTCGGCACCCTGGCTGGCGAGGCGATCGAGTTCCGCCATCGAGAGCTCCACCCCTGCTGCGATCAGCTCCTTCACCCTCGGCTTGACCTTCTCCACGGTGGCCTGCGGCAGCCAGGTGGTGTGGATGCGGCGGCAGGTGCCATCGGGCTCGGTTGAAGGCGAGACGGCGATGTTGTGGCCCACGGCGAATTCGTGGACGGCGCGGTACTGGAGGTTGTTGACGCGGGCATCCCAGTCGCTGTCGTTGGCGGGCCGATCGGCAGCACGCGGATCGCTGCGCCGAAGAAAGCCGGCAGGGCAGGTCACGTCCATCTGGACCTGGTAGGCACTGGCCCGATCGCGGTCCTCCGCGCTCCGCCCTTCGAAGCGGCGTTCATTGGTGAGGAACAGGCTCAGCGCGATGGCCCCGGCGGGATAGCCCCGGCGGGATAGCCCTGGTCCTCCGGCGCCGGCCGCAGGTGCCAACGCAGGAAGAGCCCGTCGCTGTCTGGCACAGGCAGACGATGGGGCTTGTGGTTGGTGAGCACCAGCTGGTCAGCGGGGATGGCGAGGAACCGCTCGAAGGAGGTACGACGCCAGGCTTCTTCTGCCTTCGATTCCTCCGGGGCAGCCGTCGGTGCATAGCTCGCCCATTGGATGGTGATCTCCAGGCTGGCCCCGGGGGGAAGGAGGGCGCTGAGGCCGATGGAAGAGGGATAGAACACGCGGCGAGCCGGACCCTGTTCACTGGTGCCGGTGTCGTCCGCTGCCGCGGTTCCCTTGCGGCTGGGGTTGAGGTTCTGGCCATCGAGGCCCGCGAACTCGTCGTCCGCCGTTTCGTCGGCCCTGGCTTCCAGGCTGGTTTCGCTGGGGATCAGGAAGCCGGTCTGGTACCAGCGGTTGGGGGGGCGATCGAGAAGCTCTTCCCGCAGTTGCTCGGCCTCCTCGGTGAGGCCCGCGGCTTCGAAGCGCTCGAGCACAGCCTGGGTGGGGCCCACCAGATCGAGCTCCAGGGCGGTGACCAGCTGCTCCCGCACCGCCGCGCTGGTGCTTAGGGGGGTCAAAGGGAGACGGGCACGTGTTGCCACAGCATGCCTTGGCTGGGAACCTTTGGCAGAGTGGTGGCGACGAGAGGCTTGGAAGCCGTGCATCTGTACACGGTGGGGCATTCCAACCAGACCCTGAGCCAGCTGGTGGGGCTGCTGCAGCGCCATGGGATCGACGCGGTGGCGGACGTGCGCTCGATGCCCTACAGCCGGCGGCTGCCCCAGTTCAACCGGCCCGAGCTGGAGGCCGAGCTGCCCCGTCACGGCATCCGCTACGTGTTCCTGGGGAAGGAGTTGGGTGCGCGGCGGGAGGAGGAGACGGCCTATGACGGCCTCCAGGCGGCCTACGAGCGGGTGGCCCGGTTACCGGCTTTCCAGAGGGGTCTGGAGCGGGTGATGCACGGCCTGAGCAAGGGGCTGACCCTGGCCCTGCTGTGTGCCGAGCGGGACCCTCTCACCTGCCATCGGGCCATCCTGGTGAGCCGCCACCTGCAGAACCGGGGGGTGGATGTGGAGCACATCCTTGGCGATGGATCGCTGGAGAGCCACCCGGCATTAGAGCGGCGCATGCGCCAGGCCCTGCACAGGCTTGGTGTGCTGGAAGCCGCTGGAGGTGAGGTGCAGCTGGACCTGTTGGGCCGTGAGATCCCTTCAACCCCACCTCTAAGTGCGGACGAGGAGCTTGCCGAGGCCTACCGGCAGCAGGGCAAGCGCATCGCTTACACGAAGCCCCTCGTGGCTGCCTGAGAACGCCATGGGGAAAACGATCAAGCTCTATACGATTGGATTCACCAAGAAGAACGCCAAGCAGTTCTTCGGCTTGATTCAGGACAGCGGCGTGAAGAAAGTTCTCGACACCCGGCTGAACAATGTGTCGCAGCTGGCGGGCTTCACAAAGCGCGATGACCTTGCCTTCTTTCTGGAGAAGGTGGCCGGCGTGAGCTATGACCACGCCTTGAAGCTCGCCCCCACGGATGACATTCTCAAGGGCTACAAGAAAGGTGAGATCAGCTGGGATGCCTATGCCAAGGCATACAACGAGCTGATCGGCAGGCGGCATGTGGAGGATTCCTTCTCCCCGGAAACCTTGGACGGTGCGTGTCTGCTCTGCAGCGAGGCGAGCCCTCATCACTGCCACAGGCGCCTGGCCGCTGAGTTCTTCCAGAACCACCTGGGCACTGGTGTGGAGATCATCCATCTTTGAGGCATGGAAACCACGGTGCTCTGCCTGGCCAACTCCAAGAAGGAGGGAGAGCGCTGCATCGCCGGGATTGACGTGCGCACCGGCCAGTGGGTGCGTCCTGAGAGCCGCCAGACTCCAAAAGGTGAAGTGCCGTTCCGGGAGCGCCAGGTGTCGGGGCAGGAGCCGCAGCTCCTTGATCTGATCGTGATGGACCTTGCCCATGAGGGGCCGACAGGTTTTGACTACTGCTATGCAAAGGAGAATCGTTGGATCGATCCTTATCCATGGACTAAAGTTGGGCGAGCACGGCCAACGGATCTACAACCGTACCTGACACGTGACAGGCAGATTCTCCATTCTCACATGAAATACACTCGACCCGATCAGATCGAGGCCAAACCCCTCGCTGATCGAACCACCCTCGAGCTGCGCAAGGTGACATCGCTTCAGGTGGCGAGGAAATCTTCAGGAAGTTGGGGAGCCACTCTGACCACAGCTGAACATATCCATCTGCATGACATCAGCATTACCGACTGCCTGCTGATGGAACGTCTGAATCGAGGAGAGACCGTGGGAGGCTCGGGCTATGCCTGTCTGAGCCTAGGCATGCCCTGGACGCCACCCATGAGCGACTGGGATCAAGGTGCTGTGGGATGGAAGCTGCTGGCCGGATGGATTCCGGCTCAGCCTTAGAGCACAAGTTCGAGACTGCTGTCCTGCATGAAGGCGTCGAACTCTTCCAGGGTTCTCCACGGCAGTGACCGGCCCAGGGCATCGCCCATTCGCACCAGCCTGCTGAAGGAGCCGTCGTAGCGGCCTGCCTGCTGGTGGGCCTGGATCTGCTCGAGCAGGGGGGCGAATGTCTGGCGGAAGCCCTGGCGGTAGTCGTCTTCGAGCGCGTCCAGCTCCTGCTGGCAGTGACGCATTTGCAGGATGGCGGCCGCGCACTCCCGCTCCACGACGCGGCGGCGTTCCTCGGCCACCGCCACGATGTTGTTGACGCCCACGCCCAGCACACCGGATTCCACCAGGACGGCGGCCGCCACGTAGCCCGTGATGGCGCCCACGGCGGCGCCAACCACGGGAACGGGGATCAGCATCTGGCCGGCCATGCCGCAGTAGGTGGCGGCGGTGGCCCTGAGGGCTGCACCACCGAGCTCATCGCGGTACTGGTCGTGGGAGATCTCTCCCTGGAGGAAGCGGTGGGTGGACAGCCCTGCCTCGAAGACGGCATTGGCCATGGCTCCAGGGCCCATGTCGCCCAGCACCTTGCCCACTCCCACCTCGCGGGCGGTGATGGCAATCACGCGGGAGCCTGCGGCCACCGAACCACCGCGAATCGCCCCTGAGGCCGTGGCCTTGAGGGTGACGACCACGGCCTCGGTGGCGGTGGTTTCATTGCGACTCAGCCGCACGCTCTGGTGGAGGCCGCTGAACACACCCTGAAGACTGCCGCCGATCGCCGCACCCGCGACACCGGCGGAACCGATCTCCTTGAGGGCTGCCATGCCCTTGTGCTGCAGGGCCGCCAGCTCAGGGTGTTGAGCCGCGAATTCGGCCTCTGCCCGGGTCGTGCCGCCGCTCGCGATCCCGTCGGCCTGGAGTTGTCCTGTGAGGTTGTCTTCAACCTCCCGATAGGCAGGACTGTTGGGGCTGATGTCACCGAAGCGGCTCTGGTGGCGCTCGATGACCTCCTGGACCCGGCCAACCTGATCCTTGGGGACCAGGCGCTCCATCCCTTCGTATTTCGGATCCGCCAGAGCGCGAACGGCATCGGCGGCTCTGCCATAGCTCTTGGCCTGGACTTCCTTGAGAACGTCCTGACCGTCGCGAATCAGGACATCCGCGGCGGCTGCAGGATCACTGAGGTGCGTTGCGCTGGCGCGCAGGGAGGAGCCGGCTTCGGCAGCAGCACGGTTGAACTTGAGCACCTCGAGGAATTCGAGGGCCCGACCCTGCAACTGGCCGGTGCCTGTGTTGGCGTAATCCTGCAGCACCTTCTCCAGCTGACCGGCGTCGCTGAACACCGATGCCGTGGCCTCGGCCAGGGGACGAATCGCTTCTGTGGCGCCGATTGCTGACAGCAGACCGGCGAATTCATCCCCGGCGGGGCGCTTGGTTGCGTCGTTCGGTTCAGGCATCGGCGGCTTTGAGGCGCTCCTGGGCGGCCTGGATCAGCCGCCGGGTGTCGTCGATCGGCTGGCCCTTGGCATCGAACAGGGGAGCATCGATGAGCTGGCGGATCAGGTAGGCCAGGGCCGTGACTGCCGCCACCGCCTCCCGCTCCGCTTGGGTGAGGCGACTCCACTCCTGCTCGCGTGCCACCACGCGCTCGAGGGTGGGAAGTGCCTGGCGGAGTTGCTCCCACAGGCCATGAAGCAGAGCGTGAATCTGCTCGGCACGGGTCTGGATGAGGTGGGTGGCGGCTTCCACCGCTTTCATCTGCTCGATCGCCTTGCCGGCCTCCGCCGCCTTGGCCTTCGCGTTGGCCAGGGCCTCCCTGGACTTGGCGCTCATCACCATGCCGCCGATCGCCAGGACTGGCCCTGTGACGATGGAACCAAGGATCCAGGCACCGCCGGCCATCCCCAGCCCTCCGGCGGAGAGGGCGTCTCCGCCGAACCAGGCCAGGGTGGCATTGGCTGCGGCTACCCCGGAAAGACCCGAGATGGCCGCTCCCGTGCTGGCGGTGGCCAGGGCACCGACGGCGCCATAGGACACAAAGCCGGCGGTGGCTCCTGCGGCGCCGGAGGCAGCCAGGGCCTTGAGGGCATCGACAGCACCGAAGCCGATCGAAGCCTGCTCCATGGCCTTGAGTTCAGATGCCGGGATCTGGGCCATCGAGGGCACGTCCGTGAGGTGCACGTTCTTGAGCCGCCCGAAGGCCACTGCGAAACGCCGCATCTCCGTGTCCATCACCCGGAGCTTGCGTCGTCCGAGGGCTTCCAGGACGCCCTGGCAGGACTTCCGGGCCGACTCCACGGCGACCTTCTGCGCTTCGAAGCGTCCCTGGGCCTGCTCCTCGAGCTCCTTGGCCTCGTTGACCCGGGCGACTGCTCTGGCTCCCTTGCCGAGGCCGAAGCCGCCAGCGGCGATAGCAGCGCCGGCGAGGATGAACGGGAGAACCATGGCGGCAATGCCAACTCGAGGGAGCCTAGATCAGATTTTCCAATTAGACGATCTAACGATCTATGCTCGTTCTATGGAAACGCAGTGAGATTCCTGCGGGAGAAGATCATGTCGGGAACATGAGAGATTTCGGGGATAACTCATTTAAGAGCGTAGCCAACGGCGCCACCGATGACTGCCTGCACAATTCCCACGGCCCAGTCTGCCTGCCGCTGGGGAACCGGTCGAATCGTGCTGATGAGCAGGACCAAACCGGCAACAGTGGCTGACCCCACAATCAGGATCAAGGCCACATTCTCCTTGCGGTGTCGCTGGCGTCGATCCTCAGGGTGTTCCGGTGAGGAGACCTGAAGGCCACTAAGTCTCTCGGCGAGTTGACCGAGGTCCGTCTCAGTCATTAAATGTTAATCACGGTTTCGCTGGTTCCAGCCCCAGGTCCGGTGAACTGGAGCTTGGCACCCTGGGCTTCTCTTTCTTTGGCGAGGAGATACAGCGCTAACGCACGGCGAACCACATCAGCCTTGGAAGCGCCTGGGCCGAGCTGCACAGCGATGGACTCCAGCTGTTGGTTGAGCTGACCATCGATTCGGACTTCGAGGCGAGCAATGTCTGGGATCGAAAGGCGATCACGGAGAGCGTCGCCAGCCATGCGGCGCCGAGGGCGTTGGCCTGCGGAGGAGGTCATGGACACGGGGCACTACCGGCAATCATACGGCAGATCGCCGGCAGTGCTCCGGCTGTGCCGGTACGGCGAGAAGAGACGCGTCGTGCGCGAGCCAAGGGGCGTGAGGATCCATCCACGTGAGATGGGCGGATGAACTGGCGCAATTGGGCTCAGAGCCCCAACCCAATCTGCTCTGTATCCGCAGGCTCCATGACTGCCTTGGCAGGACGGCTCCGGCGCTTGCCAGCACCGTTGCCCTTCTGCTTATAACCGCCGCCATGCAAGCCCTGGGATTGCTCCTCCTCGTACCGCTCTGCGTTGAGCGCCAGCAGCCGGGCGAGCACGGCATCGCGCAATTCATCTGGCCAACGGTAGCGCCATGAAAGCCGTTTTCTTCTACTAACTGCGCCGTAGCTCTTGAGTCTCTCTTCGAATGCACACGCCTGATCAGCTTTCTTAAAGAATAGACTTCCACGGTTAAGTTGCAATTCAATGTCCTCAGGTATGCTCGCATCTTCGTCAAGGTCCAAATGATCCAAGCCAAAGCCATAGGCAACCTCAAGATCATTAAATCCAAGATAGTCTATGATAGCTTGGTTGATGCGCAACCATGCAGACCTGGCGGCTTGCTGTTCTTCTGTCGAAGAGTATGGAGAGTTAAATGCCTCATGAAAGCCTCGAAGGCTATTGCCTGAAATGGCCATAAGTTCACCTGATCAGCAACAAAGCGCCGCAAGCCCCTGGCCACCCGCCAACCAGACGCTAGGTTGGTACTGGTGAACTAGTGGAGGACCCTCGCGTGGCCCAGAACAAGGTTCAGTACCAGGAGGGGTTTTCCCTCTCAGAATTCATTCAGGCCTATGGGACAGAGGAGAAGTGCCTCGCGGCCCTGGAGCTTGCCCGATGGCCCGAGGGCTTCCGTTGCCAGCGGTGTGGGGAGAGTGAGAGCTTCGGCGTGATCCACGACGACCGCCGCAAAAGGTACCAGTGCAATCAGTGCCGCCACCAGACGACGGCAACAGCGGGAACAATCTTTGACTCCACCAAGCTACCTTTGTCCATATGGTTCCAGGCGATATTCTTGATCACCCATGCAAAGAATGGGATCTCAGCGATGGAGCTTAAGAGGCAACTTGGTGTGAGTTATCCTACTAGCTGGAAAATCAAGCATACCCGTTCAGGGGGTGTGACGGTTCGGATCGAACATTGGCCCTGCTGAACCCTTGACGGCAGCTTGATTCCCGCTTGCATCACAGGCAGAGACCGCTTG
>NZ_JACJSZ010000035.1 GCF_014698445.1 Microcystis elabens FACHB-917 | reverse complement strand
TTCTTCTAAGCCAAAAAAGGCTGATTAGAATCCATCCTAGCCTGAGACTGCCGCTGGAATCAACTGCCCCGCAGCGGATCTGGCTTCCTCAGCAAGCCCTAAATACGGTTGCGGATTCAATCATTGTTCGGACATCTGCATCATGCTTTCAGTTGCATGCAGGATTGAAAGAAGCCTAACTTGTTCTTCGGCGGATCCGTGAACCACCCCCAGCCGGCAGTCGCATTCCAGATAAGCCAACTGAGTTCACAGCAGACAGTCTCTGAAACCCTTGGCCCGCAAGGCCACTCTATCCAGCGACACGAATCCCAGCGGTGGTTAACGGCTCCGCGAATCACCTGTGTCCTCGGCTACACCAGAGCGCCATACCGTGATTCAACCAGGCTGCTCCAACGGCAGCCCCTGCGCCTTCCAGGCCCGCAGGCCGCCGCGCAGGTTGGCCACCTGGGTCAGCCCCTTCTTCTGCAGCTGCTGCGTGGCCAGGGCGGAGCGGCTGCCGGAGTGGCAGAGCACCACCGTGGGCCGATCCGTGGGGATCTCGTCGGCTCGCGCCGGCAGTTCGGGCAGGGGAATCAGCAGGCTGCCAGGGATGCGGCCATCCGGGCCCTGCACCTCCGCTTCGGAGCGCACGTCCACCAGCGTCAGGGTCTCGCGGTGGTCGGCCACCCAGTCGGCCGTCAGTTCCGGCAGGCCGGCATAGCTGCGCTCGATCGGCGCCCAGTCGTCCGCTTCCTCCAGGCCACCGTCGGCGGGCCGGCCGGAGCGCAGGTTGGCCGGCAGGGCCACGGCGAAGCGGTTGGGGTGGGGGAGGTGCAGGTTCTCCATGGAGCCCACGAAGTCGCGCTCGTCGGCCTCACCCCCGAGCCGGGCGTTGTAGGCCCTCTCCTCGGCCACCGAACTCACCGCCCGGCCGCTGTAGTCATGGGCCGGGTAGAGCAGGCAGTGGTCGGGCAGCGACAGGATCTGGCCGGTGATCGAGTGAAACAGGGTGGCGGCATCCCCCTGCTGAAAGTCGCAGCGGCCACAGCCCCGCACCAGCAGGGCATCGCCGGTGAAGGCCATGGTGTGGTCGTCGAGCACGAAGCTGAGGCAACCGTCGGTGTGGCCGGGGGTGGCACGCACCTCCAGATGGCGGCCGCCGAAGCCCACCCGATCCCCGTGGCGCAGGGGCAGGGTCACGTTCTCGGCCCCGGCGACGGCCGCCAGGGGGAAGGGAGCGTGGGGAGCCATGGCGCCTGGGGCCTCAGCCCTGCACCCTGGTTCGGCCTTCGGCCAGCACCCCCTGCAGGTAGGCGCCCACCAGCATCCCGGCCAGGCCGATCAGCATCGGCTTCACCTCATGGGAGAAGGGCAGCCCCAGCAGCGTGGTCTGCCGCAGCCGCGGGGCCAGCCGGAAGCCGATCGTCGCCACCGCCATGAACACGGCCACCGACAGCAGCGAGGCCCGCGAGAACGAGGCGACGCCGCAGATGCCGTGGCCAGAGGTGCAGCCCGAGGAGAGCCGGGTGCCGAAGCCCACCAGCAGCCCCCCCAGCGCCAGCCGCCACCAGCCCACGGCCGTGACGAAGAACGCCTGGTGGGTGGCGGCCTACAGCCAGGCGCCGAGCACCATGGCCAGGGCAAACAGCAGCCGCCACTGGCGCGAGCTGCGCTCAGCCGTGAGCGGCATGAAATAGGTGAGGGTGGAGCTCAGGACGGAACTTGCCCCGGCTTTGACGCCGAGGGTGAGGTTCATGACCATCAGTCCAGGTCCGAGGGACAGTCCCCCGGCCAGATAGGACGTGACGCCACTGGGGAGGAGGAAGCCCAATCGATGCGGTCAGCAACGACGCCTGGACCATAAACACATCGATGGGGGCGGGCAACGCCCGCAACGTCAGACCCCCAGCGGTTCCCCCTGGGCCTTCTGCCGCTCGGCCAGCACCTGCTCCAGACCCTCGATGTCCTCGTCGGTGATCTTGGTCTGCATCGGGCAGTGCTTGGGGCCGCACATCGAGCAGAACTCGGCCTGCTTGTAGATGTCGGCCGGCAGGGTTTCGTCGTGGTACTCGCGGGCCCGCTCCGGATCCAGGCTCAGCTCGAACTGCCTGTTCCAGTCGAAGGCGTAGCGGGCGCGGCTGAGCTCGTCATCGCGGTCGCGGGCGCCGGGGCGGTGGCGGGCGATGTCGGCGGCGTGGGCGGCGATCTTGTAGGCGATCAGGCCCTCGCGCACGTCTTCGGCGTTGGGCAGACCCAGGTGTTCCTTCGGCGTCACGTAACAGAGCATCGCCGTGCCGTGCCAGCCGGCCAGGGCGGCGCCGATGGCACTGGTGATGTGGTCGTAGCCGGGGGCGATGTCGGTGACCAGCGGGCCGAGCACGTAGAAGGGCGCCTCGCTGCACTCCTCCATCTGCTTCTTGACGTTGAACTCGATCTGGTCCATCGGCACATGGCCCGGACCCTCCACCATCACCTGCACGTCGTGCTTCCAGGCGCGGCGGGTGAGTTCACCCAGCGTCTTCAGTTCGGCCAGCTGGGCCGCATCGGAGGCATCGTGCTGGCAGCCGGGCCGCAGCGAATCCCCCAGGGAGAAGCTGCAGTCGTAGCGCTTGAAGATCTCGCAGATGTCGTCGTACCGCGTGAACAGAGGGTTCTGGCGGTGGTGGTACAGCATCCACTGGGCCAGGATGCCGCCGCCGCGGCTCACGATGCCGGTGAGGCGGCCCTTCACCTTGGGCAGGTGCTCGATCAGCAGGCCGGCATGGATCGTCTGGTAGTCGACGCCCTGCTGGCAGTGCTTCTCGATCACATGCAGGAAGTCGTCCTCATCGAGCTTCTCGATCCTCCCGTGCACGCTCTCCAGCGCCTGGTACACGGGCACCGTGCCGATCGGCACCGTGGAGGCGTTGATGATCGCCGTGCGCACCTCATCGAGGTTCACCCCGCCGGTGGAGAGGTCCATCACCGTGTCGGCGCCGTACTTCACCGCCAGCTTCAGCTTGGCCACCTCCTCCTCGAGGTCGGAGGCATTGGGGGAGGCGCCGATGTTGGCGTTCACCTTGCACTTGCTGGCGATACCGATCGCCATCGGCTCCAGGCCAGGGTGCTCGATGTTGGCGGGGATGATCATGCGGCCCCGGGCCACCTCCTCCATCACCAGCGACTCGGGCAGGTTCTCCCGCCTGGCCACGTAGGCCATCTCCTCGGTGATCACCCCCTGGCGGGCGTAGTGCAGCTGGGTGACGTTGGCTTGACCACGACGCTTCTGGATCCAGGCGCTGCGCATGACGGGCTCCGGCAAAGGACGGGGGCGCGGCCTGAGACTGGTTTCACGATCCTGTTCGACTTCCCTGCGCCGGCATGACCCGGATCAGGTTCGGAGGGTGTGATCTCAGCCCTGGGCGAAGCGATCGGTGGATCCTGCGCCGGGCACCCCTAGTGACCCACTGACGCTAGCAAGATCTCAGGTCTGCAGACCGTCGAGGGCCACGGCCGTCACCCGGTGGTCACCGTCGCCCTGCAGGGCCGCCAGGGCCTCGCGGGCCTGGGCCGCCTCCGGCCCCCGGCCCTCGCGCACCAGGCGCCCGAGGATCTCGGCCCCGCCGGCCCGCACCGTGCCGTCGCCATCGGCCACCGCCTCCCGGGCCAGCTCCAGCAGCCAGGCCGGAGGCATGTCCTCCTGCTCGGCCAGGGCCGAGAGGATGCTGCAGCGCACCAGCCACTGGTCGTCGGCCACGAAGGCATCCCGCAGCAGGGGCCAGGCCCGCTCCACCCCGTAGCTGGCCAGGGCGTTGGCGGCCTCGGCGCGCACGTTGGCGTCCTCGTCCTGGCGCACCGCCGCCTGCAGGGCCGCCCAGCCCGCCTCGCTGCGCTTCACCCCCAGGCCGGCGCAGGCCAGCGAACGGATCACGAAGGTGGTCTGCTCCAGCCCCAGCAGCAGCAGCGGAATCGCCGCCTCCGGCTCCACCCCCCGCAGCCCCGCCAGGGCCGGCATGGCCCGGCTGGGATCGCCCGAGGCGATCGCCTGCCGCGCCGCCTCCAGATCGGGGGTGGACTCACTCACGGGGCACAGGGCGGGGATCCTTCACCTTGGCGCAGCTCGCCGCCGGCTGGGGGGCCTGGCGCAGGGCCCGCAGCAGCTCGGCCCGCCGCCGCCGCCGCCGGATCCAGCTGGTGGTGAGCAGGCCGGCGCCGATCACCAGGGCGGGCACGGCCGCCAGCCGGTCGGTGCCCTGGCGGGTGAACAGCACCAGCAGGGCCAGCAGGATCAGGAGCGGCGAGGAGAGCGCCAGCAGCGCCGCCCGGAAGCGGGAGGGCCGACGGCCGCTCAAACCGGCTGCTCCATCCAGCGCAGCAGGCTGAGGGTGAGCACCTTGATGCCCACCTCCAGGCAGCCCTCGTCCGGATCGAAGCTGTTGCTGTGCAGGGGCGTGCAGCCCCCCGGCCCGGCCACCCCCAGCCTGAACATGGTGCCGCGGGTGCCCTCCAGCAGCTGGGCGAAGTCCTCGGCCCCCAGCGACGGCTGCTCCAGCCACTGCACCCGGGAGCGGCCCAGCAGGGCCACGGCCGCATCGGCCACCAGCTGGGTGAGCTCCGGGTCGTTATGCACCGGCGGGGAGATGCAGCGGTAATGCACCCGGGCCTCACCGCCATGGCCCTGGCAGAGCGCATGGACGGTGTCCTCGATCCAGCCCGGCAGCTGGGCGTGCACCTCCAGATCCAGGCAGCGCACCGTACCCAGCAGGCGCACGTGGTCGGCGATGACGTTGAAGGCCTTGCCCCCCTCGATCAGCCCGAAGCTCACCACCACCGGATGCAGCGGATCCAGCCGCCGGCTGATCGCCTCCTGCAGCCCGCTCACCACCCGGGCGGCGATCCAGATCGCGTCGGTGCTCTGGTGCGGGCGGGCGCCGTGGCCCCCTTCCCCCAGCACCTCCACCTCCAGCTCCCCAGCCGCGGCCGTGAGGCTGCCGCTGCGCACCCCCACCGTCCCCACCTCCAGGCTCGGAAACACATGCACCCCAAACAGGGCCTGCACCCCGTCCATCGCCCCGTCGGCCCGCATCCAGGCCGCCCCCTCCGCCGTCTCCTCCGCCGGCTGGAACAGCAGCCGCACCCGGGCCGTGAGCCGATCCGCAACGCCGGCCACCAGCCGCGCCACCCCCAGGCCCACGGCGGTGTGGATGTCGTGGCCGCAGGCATGCATCAGGCCCTGACGGCTGGAGGCATAGGGCCGTTCGGTGCGCTCCTCGATCGGCAGGGCATCCATGTCGGCCCGCAGGGCCACCAGCGGCGCCCCCACCGGCCCCAGCTCGGCCACCACCCCGGTGCGGCCCACCCCTTCGCGCACCTCCCAGCCCCAGCGCCGCAGCTCACCGGCCACCAGGGCGGCGGTCTGCTGTTCGTGGCCGCTCAGCTCGGGGTGGCGGCGGATCTGGATCAGCTCCGGCAGCGCCGCCTGCAGGGTGGCCTCCAGCCCCAGGGCGTCCCAGGTGGCATCTGCCGGGGCCGTGGGGGACAGGGGGGGAGGCGTCATGGACGGGGGTGGTTCAGGAGGCCAGGGCCAGAAACTGGGCCAGAGCCTGCACGGGCACGGGCGGCCAGCGCCGTATCTGCAGCAGCCATTCTTCCTGCCGGTAGCGGGGATCGAGCCCGGAGGCCGCGGCCCAGTGGCTCTCCGCCTCACCCCGGGCCCCCCGCCGCCACAGCAGCGCCGTCAGGCCGGCGCGGGCATCGGCGAACAGGGGATAGCGGCGGATCAGGTCGCGCAGCTGCTTCTCCGCCGTCGCCACGTCGCCCAGCTGGAAGGCGGCCAGGGCGGCGCTGGAGCGGGCCATGGCGAAGCCCGGACGGGCGGCGGCGGCCGCCTCGAAGCAGGCGCGGGCCGATGGCCAGTCGCCCCGGGAGCCCTCCACGTTGCCCAGGTTGTAGAGGGCGGAGGCCTCCTGGGGATTCCGCTCCAGGATCCACCGGTAATCCGCAGCAGCGGCGCTCCACAGGCCCAGGGCCTCCTCGGCGGTGCCGCGGTTGAGGTGGGGGTCGGCGCTGGCGGGCTCCAGCTCAATGGCCTTGTCCTGGTCGGCGATCGCCGCCGCCGCGTCCCCCAGGGCTAGCTGCACGTTGCCCCGGTTGCTCCAGGCCGAGGCGTCCTCGGGCGCCAGATCCACCACCCGGTCCCACAGGGGCAGGGCGTCGCCGAAGCGCCCCTCGCGGCTGGCGGTCAGGGCCTGCTCGAACAGCGCCGGCAGCGACGCCGTTGCCGCCGCCAGGCCCGCCGCTGGGCCGGAATCGGCCCGCAGCGCCGGCGGCCAGGCCAGCAGCCCCACCAGCAGCAGCACCAGCAGCTGTCCCACGGGGCCGGGGCGAAACTGATGGTCTCGACGGCGCCGTGGAGAAGTGATTCCCGGCGCTCTTTTGCGTCCCATCGACCGAGAGTAACGACGGCGGCCAGGCGGTGAGAAGCGGCGGCCGGCGCTTAGCGTGCCGAAACAAAGACAGCCCCGGAGGAAGCGACCGGGGTCACCGGGTGATTATTGAGAGCATTGGATTCACCCTGCCATGGAGAACCTGCTCGATTCGATCCAAGCGATTCCGCGCCGCACGGGGTTGTCCAGCGGAACGATTGGAGTGTTGCTCGGCATCGTCATCCTCTGCCTGGGCGGGTTCCTGTTTTCCTACACGGTATCGATCGACGATGAGCTCATCCTCATCCACAGAGAGGAGTCGATCCTCTGGCATTTCCAGCTGGGTCGATTCATGCTAGGCCTGCTGCGCCGCGGCTTCTGGCCGAGCACCCATCCCTTCGTGGCCTATGCCTGCCTGGCTGTGGCCTATGTGACGTCCTATGCCCTGCTGATCGGCATCCACAACCTCCGCCATTCCTGGAGGACGACCCTGGGGTTCCTCATCTTCCTCGCCTTCCCGACGAACTGGCTGCTGCAGGAGTTTCCAGTCACCGCCTTCTCGCTGGCCTTCGGGCTGGTGCTTGCCCCCGTGGCCGTCATCGAGACCCTGAGGGTCCACTCCGGAGAGGCCACCCGGGAGAGGCCGCGGTGGCGTCTCTCGCTGGTCACCATCGCCCTGCTGGTGATCCTGACGGGTTTCTTTCAGTCCTTCCTGCTGCTGTACGTCTCGATCGCTATCGGCGCCGTCCTGCTGGACGGGGACGCGACACGGGCCGAAGCCAGCAACCGGCTCAGCGCCTTGCCCTACGTCTTCGGCTACGGCGTCATCGCGATCCTGCTGCATCGCCTGGTCGTCAAGCTGAGCCTTTTCATCCAGGATCTCGAGCCCGCGCACATCGATCAATACACGCGTAACACCCTCGGCATGCTGCGCTTCAGGCCGCTCGACTACCTGCTGGGCCATAGCAGCCAGATCCTGCGCACCTACGTGCACCCGGGCTACTCCTACGGGGCGGATCTCTGGGCCCTTCCGCTCCTGGTCGCAGGAGCGATCCTCACCTGGTGGGTGACGAGGAAACGCCTGCCGTCAGGCACTCCGCCCATCCAGGCCGGCCTGGTGGTGCTGCTGCTTCTCTCCCCGTTTCTGCTCAATATGCTGTCCACGCCCGACCGTCTTCCCCTCCGCTCCTACGTCTCCCTGCCCTATGTGATCTGGGTGTTCGCCATGCTCTGGCTGCATCAGGCCAGGATTCTGCGGCGCGGGAGTCTCCTGGCCTCGGCCCTGGTGACAGGTCTGCTGGGCTTCCAATGCCTCAATGCCACCTCGGAGTACTTCTTCTCCCGTCACTACAACGCCAGAGCGGATCTCGTCACCGCCTCCACCATCGCCTCCGCCATGCTGAACCGGCCTGAGTTCCAGGGGCAGGGGCCCCTGAGCCTGGTGGTGCAGGGCAAACTCGAACGTCCCCAGCTCACCCGCTCCGCCTGGTACTCAACGGCCAACGGATCCTTCTTCAACTGGGCGGATGGCAGCTCGGGGCGCATCGTGGCCTATCTGCGCACCCTGGGCATCACCAACCTCACGGCAGGCGATGGGGCCACAAGCGACAGGGTCATCGATCAGTTCAGCGCGATGCGCCCCTGGCCCGATCCCGGCTCCCTGCGGTTGGAAGGTGATGTGCTGCTCCTGAAACTCTCTGAGGAGGCCAAACCCCTCAGGTCGCCGCCGGGGCCCCCCCGGCAAGGTGGGCGCGGCCGGCGGGGGTGACGATCCGTCCCCGGGGCGTGCGCTGCAGGAAGCCCAGCTGCAGCAGGTAGGGCTCCACCACCGCTTCGAGGGTGGCGGGATCCTCCCCCAGCCCCGCCGCCAGGGTGTCCAGCCCCACCGGCCCGCCGCCGTAGGCCTCCAGCATCAGGCCCAGCAGGCGCCGGTCACTGGCATCGAGGCCGCGCCCGTCCACCCGGTGCAGGGAGAGGGCCTCCTCCACCAACGCCGCATCGATGCGGCCGTGGCCCCCCACCGCCGCCACGTCCCGCACCCGGCGCAGCAGGCGGTTGGCGATGCGCGGCGTGCCCCGGCAGCGGCGCGCCACCTCCCGGGCGGCGCAGGGCTGCAGGGCAAGCTGCAGCAGGCCGGCGGCCCGCTGCACGATCGCCTCAAGGTCGCCCTGTCCGTAGAACTCCAGCCGCTGGATCAGGCCGAAGCGGTCCCGCAGCGGCGAGCTCAGCGAGCCGGCGCGGGTGGTGGCCCCCACCAGGGTGAACGGGGCCACCTCCAGACTGCGGGTGCGGGCCGTGGTGCCCTTGCCGACCGTGAGATCGAGCCGGAAGTCCTCCATGGCGGGGTAGAGGATCTCCTCGGCCACCCGGTTGAGGCGGTGGATTTCGTCGATGAACAGCACCTCGCGGGGCTGGAGGTTCACCAGCAGGCCAACGATGTCACGGGGGCGCTCCACGGCCGGAGCACTGGTGATCCGGCAGCGCACCCCCAGTTCCTCCGCCAGCACCAGCGCCATGGTGGTCTTGCCAAGGCCCGGCGGGCCGTAGAGCAGCACGTGGTCGAGGGCTTCCTGGCGGCGACGGGTGGCCTCCACGGCGATCCGCAGCACCTGCTTCAGTTCGCTCTGGCCGATGTAGTCATCCAGACGGCGGGGCCGCAGCCCATCCTCCCGCGGCACCGGATCGTCGTCGGGACGCGCCGACGGATCCAGGAGCCGCTCCTCGGGCACCACGCCGGGATCCGCTGGCCCGGGGCCGGAAGGGCCACTGCGGCGCCGGCCCACGGACCCTGGCGGGTTCGTTCCTCCCGAAGCACCCGAAGAGATGATCGCCATGGGTGGAGGGTACCGGCCTGAAGCCCCGGATGGTGAAGGGCCGGGAGCCGTCGGCCGTGGGCATGCTGACGGACGGAAGGGAAGATTCCTGACGAGAATTGAAGACCGCAGTAAGGTGGGTACGAAGCAGGAAAAGGTTCATGAATCCCGGTCTCACTTCCGACAGGGAAGATCGTCGATTCTCCTTTCTCCTTCAAAACATGTGGCAGTACTCGCCTTTCAATTGACATGACATCCAGACGTCGCATTGATTGCCTGGTGCCCTGTTTCAACGAGCAGGAGAGCATTCCCTCCCTGCTGAAAGAGATGGCCAGCATTGGCGAAACAATCGCCGCTTCCTTCGAAGAGCCTCTCAGCCTGGGCATCCTGATCGTGAATGATGGAAGCACCGATGACACCCACCTGGTGGCTACCCGGGAGCTGGAGGCTCTCCAGGGCTACGACCGCAGAAGCCTCATCAGCCTGAGCAGAAACTTCGGCAAGGAGGCCGCCTTGCTGGCAGGCCTGCGACACAGCCCCAGCGAGGCCTGCATCATCCTGGATGCGGATCTACAGGATCCACCCCAACTCCTTGTCAGGATGATCCGTCTATGGCTGAACAATTACAAGGTCGTCAACGCCGTTCGCAAGGATCGGTCCGAGGACCTTTTGATCAAGCGATTCACGGCAAAAGTATTCTACATGGTCTTCTATCAGTTCAGCCACCTGGATATTCAATTTAATTCGTCAGATTTCAGATTGCTTGACCGAGTCGCCATTGACGCCATCCTGTCCTGTCATGAAAGCATACGATTTTCCAAAGGCTTCTTCGCCTGGGTCGGCTTCAGGCAAGCTAATGTATACTTCAACCGTCCACCACGAAAGGATGGAACCACGAAGTGGGGCGGCTGGAAGCTTTGGAACTACGCTTTGGACGGGATTTTCAGCTTTTCAACGGCACCACTGAGAATTTGGAGCTATCTTGGCGCAATTGTTACGCTGCTGTCCTTCAGCCTCGGCATGATCGCCATGGTACGCACACTCTTCTTTGGGATTGAAGTGCCAGGTTATGCCTCGCTGTTTACTGCTGTGACCTTTCTCGGTGGGCTGCAACTCGTCGGCATCGGCGTCCTGGGCGAATACATCGGGCGCACCTACATGGAAACGAAGAAAAGGCCTCAGTACATCATCGAATACATCACCGAAGTGGAGTGAGACGCATTCGCATCCTGCGATTCGGGACAGTGGGACTGATTTCAACGGCAATCCACGCAGCTTGCCTAATCCTGCTGTCCTCGCTGACCACCTTAGCGGGAGGTATGGCCAATCTGATGAGCTTTGTGATCGCCTTTTGCTTTTCGTTCAAGGCTCAGCAGGTGTTCACCTTCAAGGACAGGCTTGGGAAGCAGACCCTCAATCCGTTAGCCTTGACGATCATCTTTGTCTTCAATCTAGGCGCGGCGGCAGCTCTCGGATCGATGCTGGAAGGATTGTACCGAGCACTCCTTCCCCTGGTTCCTGCTGCCATCAACTATGGCCTCTTCTACGTGACCTCAGGGCTGCCGATGTTTCGTCAGTGAGTGACTGAAGGTGCCAGTGGCACCCGCAAAGATTCAACCGGGGAAGACTCTCCCTTCATCATGACACTGACGCCGAGCGCAACGGAAACCAGGCTTCACGGCGAGCATGGAATCGTGGCGAGACGATTTCGTCTCTGGCTCTCTCCCCCTGGCTCATCCATGTCTGCCAGCCTGACGGATAATGATTGGCGGAGACTGCCCACAGCGGCCGTAAGCTCGATGAAGTCAGTCAATTGGATTGTTCAGGAATTGCGAATCTGCCCCTTCCCTCTATTCCCGATCACTTCTTGTCTAGGCCCCCATCGGCTCGATCCATCGCTGCGAACCGCCACCTTACCCACTGCCAAGACAGTCATCCTGCTGTGGATCCATGTCCTGGTCAACCCTATGCCGCATTCACTTCCATCGTCCGCTCTCTCGTAGATCAGGCAGATTGATGCAATCCATCCCTATTGGTTTCATCGCAACAGAACCTGCACAGAACCTTTGTTGCCGTGACTCACCTGCACCTTCTTGGCACTCTTGAAGTACGGGAAGGTTGTCCTCTCGGGCTGAGAGCAGCTCTGCTATCCGCAGTCTCAAATTCTTCCTACGGCGCCTATGCCCTTCCCTTGCCTGATTCGGTCTCTTCAGCATCCTTTATCCACCCTGGTGAAGGCGTGATGTTCTTACCTCTGATCCACGCCGATCAACCGGCAGATGTCCCGAACGGGGCTGATGCTTTTCGGCGAACCAGATCATCATCAACCCACTTCCCCCTGTGTGTTGTCATCGATCCGAGCCTGAACAAGGGGGTAGCCTCGACCCGTTGGTCAACGACAGGATCTGATGGCGAAAGGGCCAGGTAGGAAAGGCGGTGGCGCCAAGAGTGCCGACCCGGCCAACCGGCTGCTGGCCGACAACCGCCTGGCCCGGCACCAGTACGAGATCCTCGAAACCCTGGAAACCGGCATCGAACTGCTCGGCACCGAGGTGAAATCGATCCGGGCCGGCCAGGTGAACCTGCGCGACGGCTTCTGCCTGATCCGCAACGGCGAGATCCAGCTCCACAACGTCCACATCTCCCCCCACAGCCACGCCGGTCGCTTCTTCAACCACGAGCCGTTGCGGGTGCGCAAGCTGCTGGCCCACCGCCGCGAGATCGACAAGCTGCGCGTCGCCCTCGACCAGAAGGGCCTCACCCTGATCCCCCTCAACCTGCACCTGAAGGGGTCCTGGATCAAGATGACCATCGGCCTGGGCAAGGGCCGCAAGCTGCACGACAAGCGCCAGGACGAGAAGAACAAGCAGATCGCCAAGGAGACCCGGGCCGCCGTCGCCCGGCTCTGAGCGCCCTCCGGCCTAGGCGGGCTGTTCCGCTGCCTCTCAGGGGTTGGTGGGCGGCGCCGGCGCGGCAGGGGGCGGGGCCGGCGCCGCCGGGGCGGCGGGGGCCGGGGCGGCAGGAGCCGGGGTTGGGACGGGCGTCGACGGGTCGGGCGCGGGCGCCGTGTCCTGGGGCTCCTCGGGGGCCGGTGGCGCCTCCGGAGGGGGCGGTGGGGTGGGGGCCGGCGGATCGGCCCGCAGCGACAGGCGGATCAGGGCCGGGGCGACGCCGTCGTTGGTGAGCAGCAGCTGCACCGGCGAACTCTTCTGGCCATCGAGGGTGACCACCCGCAGCGGCCCCCTCGGCTCCAGCTGGGTGCCCCCGGCCCCATAGACGCTCATCTGCAGCAGCGGCGAGCCGCTGACCCCAAGGGCGAGGCCGTGGCCGGCGGGCAGGCGGATCGGGAACAGCCGCGCCCCGTTGGCGGGCACCTCCGCCGTCAGCACCTGGGCGGTGCCGGAGGGGGCCTCGATCGGTTCGATCCGCAGGTTCTCCAGGGTCAGGTCGGCAGCGGCGTACCAGATCTGGCGGAAGGGTTCGGGGGGGATCGCCTGGGAGGCGCGGCTGGGGAGCAGGTTCTGGACGCTGGCCGACACCAGCTCCCGCAGCACCGCCGGGCTCAGCCCCTGGCGCACGAAGGCGCCCTGCCGCTGTTCCCAGTCGCTGGCGCTGAAGCTGCCCAGCCGGCGACGCAGGGGCAGGGGCAACTGCTCCACCCGCGCCAGCCATTCCTCGGCCAGTTCGTTCCACACCCGCCGCAGCGGCGCATCCTCCAGGCTGTCGGAGGGCAGGCGGCCGTTGCGCTCCGGGTACTGGGCCAGCAGGGCCGCATCCACCAGGCTCAGGAACCAGGCCCGGTCCACCTGCATCGCCCGCAGGCGGTTGAGCAGCTGCTGGCGCCGATCCACCTCCGAGGGCGGCAGGCTGCTGGGGAGCTCGCTCTGCCCGCCGGGGGCCGGGGCGGCCACCTTGCCTCGGCTCAGCCACCACCAGCCCACCGCGGTGCCGACCACCGCCGAGAGCACCAGGGCGATCAGCACCGGCCAGAAGCCCCCCTCGGCCTCCTCCTCCCGTTCCTCCTGGCGGCGCCGCACGCTGTCGGTGACGGCCACGGCGGCCGGCGGCGGCGGTGGTGGGGTGGCCGCGGCCCGCGGCGGCAGCTGGGGCTCCACCCGCTCCGCCGGGGGCGGTGGGCCGGAGCCGATCGGTGCCCCCTGGCCGGCGACCTCCTCCGGACGCCACTCCCGGGCCGGTTCGGATCCCCCAGGGGGGGCTTGCGGGGGCTGGGGCAGGGGCGGCGGCGCGGCGGCCTCCGGCACCAGTACCACCGTGCGGTCGGCCCGCGGCACCGGGCCGGTGCTGTCGGGCATCGCCAGCGACTGGAAGGCCACCAGGGCCTGGCCGGCGGAGGCGAAGCGCTCCTCGGGGTGGCGGCTGAGCAGACGCTGCAGGTGGCGCAGCAGCTCCGGCTCGTGCTCCAGGGCCGCCGGCCAGCGCCACTGCATCGTCGCCGGATCGAGCAGGCGCTCCGGCCCGTCCCCGCTCAGCAGCACCAGGGACACCACCCCGAGGGCGTGCAGATCCATCCAGGGCTGGGCGGGCTCCCCCCGGGCCAGCTCCGGCGGGGCATAGCCCGGGGTGGCGCCCAGCGCCCGCTCCCCGGTGCCGCTGCCGGCGGTGCCGCGCACCAGGCCGAAATCGAGCGGCACCGGCAGGCCGTCGCTGTCACGGCGCAGCAGGTTGGCGGGGCTCAGGTCGCCGTGCAGCAGATCCTGGCTGTGCAGGGCGGCGAGCACCGGCAGCAGCTGGCGCAGCAGCAGCAGCACCTCCCCGGCACCGAACACCAGCTGGCGCTCGGCCCGCAGATCCAGCAGCTGCTGGTAGGTGCGTCCCGCCTGCCACTCCCGCACCAGCCAGAGCTGGTCGCCCTCCTCGATCACGGCACCGATGCGGGGCACCTGGGGATGGAGCACCCCCTGCAGCCGCGACCACAGCTCCCGGGCCCGGGTCTGGTCCTGCTCCGGCCCGATGCGGCGCAGGGCCACGGGCGCATCGGCGGCCAGCTGGTCGCTCGCCAGCCACAGCTCCCCCTGGGGCCCGCCCGTCTCCGCTCCGAGACGGCGCTCCAGCCGGTAGCGACCGCCGATCACCTGGCCCTGGGCGGCGCTCATGGGATGAGGGCGGCCCCGCTGCGC
Organism: Microcystis elabens FACHB-917; assembly: GCF_014698445.1. Classification (GTDB taxonomy): domain Bacteria; phylum Cyanobacteriota; class Cyanobacteriia; order PCC-6307; family Cyanobiaceae; genus Cyanobium; species Cyanobium elabens. Next base: position 19,360 of record NZ_JACJSZ010000035.1, on the reverse strand, counting down.
TGGGGCTGCTCGAGGCCGCGGCCCGCCAGCCACGCCTGGTCGTAGAGGCGGGAGCGGTAGCGATCGCCGCTGTCGCACAGCACGGTGACGATGCTGTGGCCGGGCCCCAGCCGCCGGGCCGTCTCCACCGCCGCCGCCACGTTGATCCCCACCGACCCGCCCATGAACAGGCCCTCCTGCCACAGCAGGCCGTAAATGGTGCGCAGGGCCATCGGGTCGTCGATGCGCACCGCGTCGTCGATGGGCGCCCCCTCCAGGTTGGCGGTGACGCGGCTGTTGCCGATTCCCTCGGTGATCGAGTTGCCCTCGCTCTTCAGGGTGCCCTCGGTGGCCCAGCTGTAGAGGGCGCTGCCGCAGGGATCCGCCAGGACGCAGCGGATCCGGGGGTCCTGTTCCTTGAGGTAGAGGGCCACCCCGGCGTAGGTGCCGCCGGTGCCGGTGGCGGCCACCCAGGCATCCAGCCGGCCCCCGGTCTGCTGCCAGATCTCCGGGCCGGTGCTGCCGTAATGGGCCCGCCGGTTGGCGAGGTTGTCGAACTGGTTGGCCCACACGGCGCCGGGGGTCTCCTCGGCGATGCGCCCCGAGAGGCGCACGTAGTTAGCCGGGTCGCTGTAGGGCACGGCGGGCACCGTGCGCACCTCGGCGCCGAGGCTGCGCAGCAGGCCGATCTTCTCCGCCGACTGGGTCTCGGGGATGACGATCAGGCAGCGGTAGCCGCGGGCATTGCAGAGATGGGTGAGGCCGATGCCGGTGTTGCCGGCGGTCCCCTCCACCACCGTGCCCCCCGGCGTCAGCCGGCCATCGGCCTCCGCCTCCTGGAGGATGCCCAGGGCGGCCCGGTCCTTCACCGACCCGCCGGGGTTCATGAATTCCGCCTTGCCCAGGATCTCGCAGCCGGTGAGGGCGCTGAGGGCATGGAGCCGGATGAGGGGCGTGTGGCCCACCGCCCCGCTGAAGCCCTCGGTGATCCCGGTGCTCATGCCGTCGCTTTGGGCTCCCATGCGGCTGGCCTTCTCCATCGCTGCGTGGCCGGATCGTAGGGAACATCCCTAAGGTCGGCCCCAGATAACGGAAGGATGATGGGTTCCAGGGCACACGCGCCGGCGGACATCACCTGCCTCCTGCGACGGCTCCAGGCGGTCCGCGAGCACAGTGAACGCCTGATCGAGGGTCTCGAACCCGAGGACCTCTGCCTCCAGGGCATGGCCGATGCCAGCCCCGCGAAGTGGCACCTGGGGCACACCACCTGGTTCTTCGAGACCTTCCTGCTGGAGCCCCACCTGCCGGTCCATGCGACCCCGGACCGCCGCTGGGGCCATCTGTTCAACTCCTATTACGAGGCGGTCGGCAGCCGCCACCCCCGCCCCGAACGGGGCCTGCTCACCCGGCCGGCGATCGGCGAGGTGCTCGCCTGGCGCCGGCGCGTCGATGCCGGGCTGGAGGCGCTGCTGCTGGATCTGGATCGCCGCCCCGAAGGCAGCGCCGCCCCCCTGCTGGAGCTGGTCGAGCTCGGGCTGCAGCACGAGCAGCAGCACCAGGAGCTGCTGCTGATGGATCTGCTCGACGGCTTCAGCCGCAACCCGCTGGAGCCCGCCTACGGCACCGAACCTGCCGGGGCCGGGGCCGGAGCCGGGGCCGCGGAGGTCAGCGGCGGCTGGCGCTCCCACCCCGGCGGCCTGGGGGAGATCGGCCACGTCGGCGGCGGTTTCCACTTCGACAACGAGGCCCCCCGGCACCGGCAGTGGCTCGAACCCTTCCGCCTCGCCGAGACCCTGGTCACCAACGCGGCCTACGCCGCCTTCATCGCCGACGACGGCTACCGGCGGCCGGAGCTGTGGATGAGCGAGGGCTGGGCAATGGTGCAGCAGCGAGGCTGGGAGGCGCCGCGCTACTGGCGCGGAGACTGGGAGTTCACCCTGGCGGGCCGCCGGCCGCGCCATCCGCAGGCCCCCGTGCGGCACCTGAGCTGGTTCGAGGCCGATGCCTTCGCCCGCTGGAGCGGCGGCCGCCTGCCCAGCGAGGCGGAATGGGAGCTGGTGGTGGCCGAGGCGGCCGAGCCCGGTGGCCGCCCCCTGCCCCAGGCCTTCGGCGCCCTCTGGCAGTGGACCGCCAGCCCCTACCGGCCCTACCCGGGCTTCCGCCCCGTCGCCGGCGCCGTGGGGGAATACAACGGCAAGTTCATGTCCTCCCAGTTCGTGCTCCGCGGCAGCAGCTTCCTCACCCCGGCGGGCCACGCCCGCCCCACCTACCGCAACTTCTTCGGACCCCACTGCCGCTGGATGGCCGCCGGGCTGCGGCTGGCCCGCGACGGCGCCGACGACGGCAGTGGTACCCCATGTTGATCGATCTGCATCCCGAGCCGGCCGACATGGCCCGGGTGGTGGTCGACGGCATGGCCCGCCAGCCCAGGCAACTGCCTGCCTGGCTGCTGTACGACGCCGAGGGTTCCCGCCTGTTCGAGGCGATCTGCGCGCAGCCGGAGTACGGCCTCACCCGCACCGAAACGGCCCTGCTGGAGGCGCGGGCGCCGGAGCTGGCCGCCGCCCTGGGTCCAGGGGTGGTGGTGGAATTCGGGGCCGGCAGCGCCCGCAAGGTGAGCCCCCTGCTGGACGCCCTGCGGCCCGCCGCCTACGTGGCCCTCGACATCAGCGCCGACCACCTGGCCCCCGCCTGCCGGGCCCTGCAGCAACGCCATCCCGATCCGCCGGTGCTCGGCATCTGCTGCGACTACAGCCGCCTGGAGCGCCTGCCCGACCACCCCGCCCTGGAGGGCCACCGCCGGCTGGGTTTCTACCCGGGCAGCTCGATCGGCAACTTCGATCCCGCCGGCGCCCGGGACCTGCTGCGGCAGTTCCGCCGCCTGCTGGGGCCGGGAAGCCGGCTGCTGATCGGCGTCGACCAGCCCAAGGCGGTGGAGCGGCTGGAGGCGGCCTACAACGACGCCGCCGGCTGGTCGGAGGCCTTCGCCCGCAACCTGCTGACCCGGCTGAACCGGGATCTGGCGGGTGATTTCCACCCCGACGACTTCGACTACCGGGCCTGGTGGGACGCCCGCCAGTCCCGCATCGCCATGGCCCTGGTGAGCCGCCGCGACCTGGAGGTGCACCTGGCGGGACGCTGCTGGCCGTTCGCGGCCGGCGAGCCCCTGATCACCGAGTACAGCCACAAGTACACCCCCGAGTCCTTCCTGGCCCTGGCCGCCGCAGCGGGCTGGGAGGGCGCAGGCCGCTGGAGCGATGCCGCCGGCGATGTCTGTCTGCATCTGCTTGTGCAGGCAGACTCGGAACAGCACCGGAGCGAGCCATGAGCAGGGAGGAGCAGCGCCAGGCCATGCGCGGGGTGCGGGAGGGTCTGATCGAGGAGCTCGAGGATCTCTACCGCCGGGCCTTCGACCGCATCGGCGAGCAGGACCTGGGCGAAGGGGCCATCGCCCGCCTCACCCAGCTGCTGCTGCGCTCCCGGGAGGCGGCGATCACCCCCCTGCAGGAGGAGATCGAGGCGCCCCTGATCACCCGCGCCCCCGACGAACCAGTGCCATGAGCGGCAGCAGCTGGCTGGAGGAACTGGAGGCGCGGCTGGACCAGCAGCTGGAGGGCTTTCTGTGCACCAATCCCCAGCAGGAGGAGCTGCTGCGGGAACAGACCGCCCGCGACCGGCAGCGGCAACTGCTGGCCGAACGGGTGCGGCTGCGCCAGCAGGCCGAGGAGCAGCGGCGCGAACTGCTGCGGCTGGCCGAGGAGATCCGCCAGTGGCAGGAGCGCATCGGCCGGGCCCGGGCCGCCGGTGCCGAGGACCTGGCCGGCCGCGCCGAGCAGCATGTCGCCGGGCTGATGGATCAGGGCCGCCACCGCTGGCGCGCCCTGGCCGATCTGGGCCAGCGCTTCGCCGGCGTGGAGCAGGAGCTGGCCGAGCTCACCAGCCGTCCACGCCCGGGCGCCGCCCCCACTCCCGATCTGGAGGCCGACTGGGCCCGGTTCGAGGCCCAGCAGGAGCTGCAGGAGCTGAAGCGCCGCACCCAGCGCTGAGTCCCGCCGCCCCATGGGTTTCCTGCTCACCAAACTGCTGCCGCTCGGCCTCTACCCCCTCGGCCTGGCCCTGCTGCTCCAGCTCGCCGGCCTGCTGGGTAGCCAGCGCCGCTTCGGCCCGGTGCTCTCCGGCATGGGCATCGCCCTGCTCTGGCTGGCGGCCACGCCCCTGCTGAGCCGGCAGCTGGTGTGGAGCCTGGAGGAGCGGGCCGCCCGGCTGACGCCGTCGACGATCCCCGGCGCCGATGCGGTGCTGGTGCTGGGCGGCGGCCTGCGGCCGGCCCTGCCGCCCCGCCATGGGGTGGAGGTGAACGAGGCCGGCGACCGGCTGCTGCGCGCCGTGGCCCTGATGCGGGAAGGCAAGGCCCCCTGGCTGCTGGTGACCGGCGGCAAGGTCACCTTCATGGCCAACGATCCGGCGGCCGGGGAGGCGCGGCTGGCCAAGGCCCTGGCCACCAGCCTGGGGGTGGCGGCCGATCGGATCGTGACCAGCGAGGAAGGACGCAACACCGGCGAGGAGGCCGGCGCCCTGGTGCGGGTGGCCCGGCAGCGGGGCTGGACCTCCCTGCTGCTGGTCACCAGCGCCACCCACCTGCCCCGTTCCCTGGCCACCCTGCGCCGCGCCGCCCCGGATCTGCGGATCATCCCGGTGGCCTGCGACTTCCAGCTGCCCGAACGGCGTTCCTTCGGCACCCCCACCCTGGCCGGCACCCTGATGGGGGTGCTGCCCAGTGCCGAGGCCCTGGTGCTCACCACCACGGCGATGCGGGAGCACCTCGGCCTGCTGGCCTACCGGCTGCGGGGCTGGATCTGAGCGGGGTCGGCGGCCAGCCGCGGAGGACTTACTTCTTCGGTGCCGGGGGCACCAGGCTCACCCCTTCGGGCGGCGGGGTGGGGTCGGGATCAGCGATGAGCATGTGCTGGAGAACGATCTCCGGACGTTCACTGTCCCGCCAACGGATGCGGTAGGCGGGCATCTTGGTGCCCCGGCTGGTGGTCTGCTCCACGGGCTCCATGACCCAGCCACGGCGGGACCGCCCCTGGGGATTGCGCTTCACCACAGCATCGGCGTGTTGAAAGCGAAAACCGACGCGCTCACCACTCATACCAGAGCCCCGAGGGGGGAGAAGGCCTACTGAAGACCATTATCCCACTGCGTCGGTTCCGGCCTTCTCCCGGGGCTCCGGACGCAGCAGGGGGAAGGCGATCACGTCCCGGATCGAGGGGCTGTCGGTGAGCAGCATCGCCAGGCGGTCGATGCCGATGCCGAGGCCGCCGGTGGGGGGCATGCCCACCTCCAGGGCATGCAGAAAATCCTCGTCCACCGTCTGGGCTTCGGGGTCCCCCGCCTGTCGGCGCTGCTGCTGCAGCTCGAGCCTGGCGCGCTGATCCAGCGGGTCGATCAGCTCGCTGAAGGCGTTGGCCGTCTCCCGCCCGACGATGAACAGCTCGAAGCGCTCCACCAGCCCCGGCTTGCTGCGGTGAGCCCGGGCCAGGGGCGAATTCTCCACCGGGTAGTCCATCACGAAGGTGGGCTGCACCAGGGTGGTCTCCACCGCCTGCTCGAAGGCCTCCACCAGCAGCCGGCCCACGCTGTCGGCGGCCTCGGGGGCCGCCAGGCCGGCGGCCTCCATCGCCGCCGCCGCCGCGGCGCGGTCGGGGAAGCCACTGAAATCCAGCCCCGTGGCCTGCTCCACCAGCTCGTGCATGGTGACCCGCCGCCAAGGGGGCGTGAGGTCGACCTCCGTGCCCTGGTAGGTGATCCGCGTGTCGCCGCAGACCTCCCGGCAGACCGCGGCCAGCAGCTGCTCGGTGAGTTCCATCATCGTGTGGTAGTCGGCGAAGGCCTGATAGATCTCCACCGAGGTGAACTCCGGGTTATGGCGGGTGCTCACCCCCTCGTTGCGGAAGATGCGGCCGAGCTCGTACACCCGCTCGAAGCCCCCCACCACCAGCCGCTTGAGGTGCAGTTCGGTGGCGATGCGCAGGGTGAGCGGCAGATCGAGGGTGTTGTGGTGGGTGGCGAAGGGGCGGGCGTCGGCACCGCCGACCTCCGTCTGCAGCACCGGCGTCTCGATCTCGAGGAAGCCCCGCTCGTCGAGCCAGCGGCGCATGGCGCTCACCAGCCGCGCCCGGCGGCGGAAGGTCTCGCGGGTGTGGGGCGAGACGATCAGATCCAGGTAGCGCTGGCGATAGCGCTTCTCCACGTCCGCCAGGCCATGCCACTTGTCGGGCAGCGGCTGGAGCGCCTTGGAGAGCATCACCCAGTCGGTCACCTTCACCGACAGCTCGCCCCGGTCGGTGCGGCGCAGGCTGCCGTGCACCCCGATCCAGTCGCCGCCATCCACCAGGGAGGTGATCCGGGCGAAGGCCTCGGGTTCGTCCGGGTGGGCCGCCAGCAGGGCGGCCTTCTCGATGAACAGCTGGATCGGACCGGATTCGTCGGCGATGGTGAAGAAGGCCAGCTTGCCCATCACCCGGCGGGTCATCACCCGGCCGGCCACGGCCACCGTCAACGCCCGCTCCTCGCCGTTGGGCAGGTCGGCATGGGCCTGCTGCAGCTCGGCGGTGCGGTGGCTGGGGGCGAAGCCGAGGGCGTAGGGAGCCCGGCCGAGGGACTCGAGGGTGCGGGCTTTCTCCAGACGGGTCTCACGCAGATCCGACAAGGCAGGCAGGGCAGTGGTGAAGAGTCGCAGCCATCCTGCAGGACCGGCCGGCGGCGCCGGGCCGGAAACTCAGCCGGCGGCGGCCAGGGTGCCCTCACCTATGCGCTGGGAGGCATAGCCCGTGCCCCGCACGGTGAGAATCAGCTCCGGGTTGCGGGGGTCGGGCTCGAGCTTGCCGCGCAGCCGGGCCACATAGACGTCCACCACCCGAAGGTCGGCGGCCCGGCGGGGCGGGTAGCCCCACAGCTGCTCGAGAATCTCGGCCCTGGGCACCACCCGCCCCGGCTCGCGGAACAGGAGCTCCAGCAGGCTGAATTCGGTGTAGGTGAGGGCGATGCGCTGTCCCTCGCGGGTCACCTGGCGGCGGTTGGTATCGACCACCAGATCGCCTACCCGCAGCACTCCGGAGCCGGTGGGGAGCTCCCGGGGCTCGCTGGCGGCAGCCCCCCGGCCCATGCGGCGCAGGATCGTGGAGATGCGGGCCTCCAGCTCCTTGGGGCTGAAGGGCTTGGGCAGGTAGTCGTCGGCCCCGAGATCCAGACCGGCCACCCGCTCGGCGATCGCATCGAGGGCGGAGAGGAAGATGATCGGCACGCAGGATTCGGCCCGCAGCCGGCGGCACACGGCGAAGCCGTCCAGCTTCGGCAGCATGACGTCGAGCACCACCAGGTCGGGCTGCTCCTTGTGGAACAGAGCCAGGGCCTCCTCGCCGTCCTCGGCGCACAGCACCCGGTAACCGGCCAGCTGCAGGCGCATCAGCAGCACCCGGCGCACCGCCGCCTCGTCGTCGACGACAAGCAGGGTGGCGATCGGCTGGGCGGGCTGCTGGCCGGAGGAGGCGCCACTCGAGAAGTCCTGCGGATCCGCCCCGTCGGTGCAGGCCGAGGCAGACGTTGCAGAGGATGCAACCGAGGGCGTGGGCATCGCTCCTGTCCGACCGGATGAAGAATCGTAACCATAACGCGACGCTGATTCGGGCCGCGACGAGGGAAACGGCTCCGGCGCAGGCGAGATCAGGGCCAGCGGGATGCGGCGTAACGGTTCCACTGCACCTCGGCCTCGGCCAGGGCCGGGTCACTGTCGAGCTGCCCCAGCATCGCCCGCTGCAGCTGGGTGTAGAGGATCGCCTGCAGCCGCTTCACCCCCGGGGTCGCGGGCACCAGCACCCGCGCCGCGGCCAGGGTCTCGATCGAGAGCAGCCGGGCGCTGTGGACCAGCCGCTCCTGCCCGCCTGTGGGCACCGCCGCCCGCAGCCGCCCCTCCAGCCGCGCCAGGGCGCCGCGGGAGGAGGGCAGCACCCGGGCCTCCTCGGCGAAGGCCAGCTGGTTGGCGGCATCGCTGAGGAAGAGGGCGAAGCTCACCGCCTCCGGGGCCATGGCGCTCTGGCGCGGCACCACCAGGTTCATCACCGCCACGTTGGCCTCGCCGCTGGCCCCGGTCAGGGGCGGGAACGGGGCGGAGGTGGCGGCGATGCCGGGGGCGTTGGTCTGCAGGTTGCGCAGGAAATCGGGGCCACTGGCCACCTGGGCCAGGTCGCCGGCCTGGTAGAGCTCGATCGCGCGCCGGTAGCCCTGGCTCACCACCTCCCGGGGCAGCAGGCCGCGCCGGTAGAGGTCGCTCCAGAAGGCGAAGGCCCGGCGGCCGGCGGGGCTGTTGAAGGCCGCCCGCTGGCGGTCGTCCAGCAGCCGCACCCCCATCTGCACCATCGCCTCCATCAGCTCGCCGGAGTCGTCGGGGACCACGGTCACGAACAGGGCGTAGCGACCGGTGCGGCGCCGGACGGCCTCGGCGTAGGCCGGCACCTCCTCCCAGCGCCGCGGCGGCGCGGCCAGGCCGGCCTTCTGCAGCAACCGGCGGTTGGCGATCGTCACCCGGGCCGTCAGATACCAGGGAATACCGAACTGCTCCCCCCCCTGCCGGCCGGAGGTCCAGATCCCGGCCAGGTAGCGCTCGGCGGCGTCGGGGGGCAGCAGGGGGGTGAGGTCCCGCAGGCCCCCCTTGCTGGCCAGGTTGGCGGCGAAGTTGGGGTTGAGGTTGACCAGATCCGGCGCGGTGCGGGCGAACACCGAGGCCAGCAGCTTGCGTTCCACCGACCCCCAGGGCACGTCGGTCCAGCGCACCGTCACGCCGGGATGGGCCTGCTCCCAGGCGGCGATCACCCGCCCCATGTAGGCGTTGAAGCGGGGCGCCAGATCCAGGGTCCAGACGTTGAGCACCTTGCCGCGGCCGGGCGCGGGCAGGCGGGCGCAGGCCCCGGCGCCGAGGGCGAGGGCGAACGGGGCGGCCAGCAGCCGCAGGGCCTGGCGGCGGGGCTGGCGGGAGGACCGGCTGGAGCGGGGGAACATCCTGGCCATGGCCTAGCGGCGCCAGCCGGAGCCCAGTTGCCGCCAGAGCAGCAGTTGCAGGGAGCAGAGCATCGGTGCGAGCAGGGCCGTGAGCAGGGTCTGGGCCAGCAGAACCCGCAGGCCGGATCCCGCCAGATCATCCCAGCGCCAGCCCGGCAGGGCCAGCAGGGCGGGATCGATCCCCAGCTCCCGGCTGCGGCCGGCCAGCGGACCCGCCTGCTGCAGGGCGTCGCGGGTGCCGATCCAGTCGAGGATCCCCCACTGCAGCATCAGGGTGAATCCCAGCAGGGCCGTGCCCAGCAGGGCCAGCAGGCCGAGGCTGAAGCTGCGCTGGATCGGCGCCGCCCGCCGTCCCAGCCGCCCCCACCACCAGCCCAGCAGCAGCAGGGCGGGGATCTGGGTGACGCCCCCGGGATGGAGGGCATCCAGCAGCAGTCCCACGGCCAGCCCGGCGCAGGCCCCGGAGAAGGGGCCGTCGCACAGCGCCCAGGGCAGCAGCCACAGCACCGCCCAGCAGGGGCCGACGCCGTCGAGGGCCAGCCAGCCGGGCGAGGCCAGGGCCAGCAGCGGCACCAGCAGGACCGAGGCGCCGAGCAGGGGCTGCCGGGTGAGCAGATCCATCAGCGCACCTGCACCTGCACCCAGTCGAGGGCCGACACCGGCGCGATCAGCTGCACCACCGCCTCCGGCGCCGGATCGGCATTGGCGTCCATGGACTGGATCACGCCCACCGGAAGGTTGGGGGGCACCAGGGTGCTGGCGGGGGAGGTCACCACCACGTCACCGGGACGGGCCTGGGGGTCCTTCTCCAGGAAGCGCAGCAGGGGCCGGGCGGTGCCGATGCCGGTGAGCAGGCCATGGTGCTGGGTGCGCCCCACCCAGACCCCGACCCGGCTGCTGGGATCGGTGAGCAGGGTGACGCTGGCGGTGCTGGGGGTGACACTGCCCACCAGGCCGACCAGGCCGCCGGGGCCGAGCACGGCCTGGCCGGCCCGGATGCCACTCAGGGCCCCCTGCCCGAGCAGCAGCTGGCGCCACCAGCCGGAGACCTCGCGGGAGATCACCGGCGCGGTCACCCGGTTGGGATTCTTCCGCTGCAGCTCCAGCAGCGAGCGCAGCCGCTGGTTGTCCCGTTCCAGCTGGGCCAGCCGGGCACCGTCCTCCACCCGGCGGGCCGAACGCAGCCATTCGGCCTGGGCCGTCCCCGGCCAGAAGGGTCGGCTGAGAAAGGCGTAGGCGTCGGTGAGCAACGCCCCCTTGCTGAGACGCACCGCCACGAGCGCCAGCAGCACCAGCAGCCAGGGCAGGAGGCGTCGCAGGGAGGTGCCTTGGACGAAGCGGAGCCAGCGCCATGCCGGCATGGGGATCAGGCGGTCTGACGGACGAATTCGGGGGTGTCAAGCACGCGCTCGAGCCGGCTGTAGTCCTCCAGGACCATGCCGCAGCCGTTGACCACGCAGAGCAGGGGGTCTTCGGCCACGTGGGTGAGGATGCCGGTCTCATGGCTGATCAGGTCGCAGATGCCCCGCACCAGGGCACCGCCGCCGGCAAGCATGATCCCCCGGTCGACGATGTCGGCCGCCAGCTCCGGAGGGGTGCGCTCCAGGGTGCGCTTGACCGCCTCCACGATCACGTTGAGCGGTTCGGCCATGGCTTCGCGGATGTCACCGGCCCGGATGTTGATGGTGCGCGGCAGCCCCGAAAGCAGGTGCAGGCCTCGCACGTCCATGGAGGTCTCGTCGTGGCCGTCGTCGGGGAAGGCCGAGCCGATGCGGATCTTGATGTCCTCGGCGGTCCGCTCGCCCACCACCAGGTTGTGGACCTTCTTGAGATAGACGCTGATGGCGTCACTGAGCTCGTCGCCGGCCACCCGGACCGACTCGCTCAGCACGGTGCCGCCCAGGCTGAGCACGGCCACCTCGGTGGTGCCGCCGCCGATGTCGACGATCATCGTGCCCACCGGATCGGTCACCGGCAGACCGGCGCCGATGGCGGCCGCCACCGGCTCATCGATCAGGTGCACCTGCCGGGCCCCGGCCAGGCCGGCCTGATGCACGGCGCGGCGCTCGACGCCGGTGACGCCGCTGGGGATGCCGATCACCAGGCGGGGGGCGATCACCCCCCGCCCTTCGTTGCCCTTCTGGATGAAGCTCTTGATCATCTGCTCGGCGGCGTCGAAGTCGGCGATGACCCCGTCGCGCAGGGGCCGGATCGCGCGGATGTTGCCGGGCGTGCGGCCGAGCATCAGCTTGGCCTCCTCTCCCACCGCCAGGGGGGTGCCTCGCTCCAGATCGATCGCCACCACCGACGGCTCCTGCAGCACGATCCCCTTGCCCGAGACGTACATCAGCGTGTTGGCCGTCCCCAGATCGATGCCGATGTCGCGGGAGAACTGGAAGCGGCGGAAAAACACGGGCGAGGCCTCTGGCAGCGGTGAATCATAGGGGGGTCATTCCCGGCAGCCCCCGGGGACCCGGCTGGTGTGACAACCGGGACGAAGGGTGGAACGGAAAGGGAGAGGCCCCCGATCGGGGTGCCGCATCATTGATCCATTCGTTCCAGGAGCACGCCATGGGCGTCAATTCCATCACCCTCGTCGGCCGGGCCGGCCGCGACCCGGAGGTCCGCTACTTCGAATCCGGCAGCATGGTCGCCAACCTCACCCTGGCGGTGAACCGCCGCAGCCGCGACGACGAGCCCGACTGGTTCAACCTGGAGATCTGGGGCAAGCAGGCCCAGGTGGCCGCCGACTACGTCCGCAAGGGGGCCCTGATCGGCATCATCGGCTCCTTCAAACTCGACCGCTGGACGGACAGGGCCAGCGGCGAGGAGCGCAGCAAGCCGGTGATCCGCGTCGATCGGCTGGAGCTGCTCGGCAGCAAGCGGGACGCCGAAAGCGGTGGCGGCGGCAGCGGGGGCAGCGGCTTCGGGGGTGGTTTCGGCGGCGGCGAACCCAGCGAGGAGGAAGTGCCGTTCTGAGGCGGCGGGCCCGGATTCGGGCCGGGGGGCTTGTGCCAGTGGCGCAGCCGGGTTATCAAGCGTCCGAAGCCAGAGGAGGCGCCCCCCGGGGCGCCTTTTTTACTGTCCGGGGCGGGGCCAGGGCCTTTGCAGGACCGGGCTCAGGATCGGGGGCGGCTCTGCTTCCAGATCCGCAGCCCCAGCCAAACGGCCCCCGCCAGCACCGCCAGCACCAGCAGCACCTTGATCACCCGGGCGGCCGGCTCGATCCAGATCTCCACGTTGGTGTAGCTCTCGCCGAGGACCAGGCCCGCCAGGGTCAGCAGCAGGGTCCAGATCAGGCTGCCGGCGGTGGTCCAGATCAGGAACGGCGTCAGCGGCATCATCTCGATCCCGGCGGGCACGGAGATCAGGGTGCGGATGCCGGGCACCAGCCGGCCCCAGAACACCAGCGCCGTGCCATGGCGGCTGAACCAGCGGCGGCTGCGGTGCAGCTCCTGGGGGCTGATGCCGATCCAGCGGCCGTGGCGTCCGAGCCAGTGCTCGATGCGCTCCTCGTTCACGAGCCGGCCGATGCCGTACCAGGGGAGGGCGCCGAGCACGGTGCCCAGCAGGCCGGCCAGCACCACCGGCACCAAGGAGAGCTTGCCTTGCTGCACAAAAAAACCCCCGAGCGGCATGATCAGCTCGGAGGGAATGGGGGGGAACAGGTTCTCCAGGAACATGGCCGCGATGATCGCGCCATATCCCGCCGCCGGGTTGGCCTCCACCGCCGCGCCGATCATCTCGGGCAGCTTCTGGACCAGTTCGATCGCCATCGGGCCAGCCGAATCGGAGGCGCCAGTCTTCCATGACGGCCCGGTCGCGGCCAGCGGCGCCGGGCCGTCGCCGCTCAGTAGCGGTAGTGGTCGAGCTTGTAGGGGCCTTCCACGGGAACGGCGATGTAGGCGGCCTGCTCGGGGGTGAGCTCGGTGAGCCTGGCGCCGATCCTGTCGAGGTGCAGACGGGCGACCATTTCGTCGAGGTGCTTGGGCAGCACGTAGACCTCCTTGCCGTACTGGTCACCCTTGGTGAACAGCTCGATCTGGGCCAGCACCTGGTTGGTGAAGGAGTTGCTCATCACGAAGCTGGGATGGCCGGTGCCGCAGCCCAGGTTCACCAGCCGGCCCTCGGCCAGCAGGATGATCCGGTTGCCGCTGGGCAGGATCACGTGATCCACCTGGGGCTTGATGGTCTCCCAGGGGTACTGCTTGAGGGACGCCACATCGATCTCGTTGTCGAAGTGGCCGATGTTGCACACGATCGCCTGGTTCTTCATGGCGAGCAGGTGCTCGTGGCGGATCACGTGGTAGTTGCCCGTGGCGGTCACGAAGATGTCCACCTCGGCCACCACGTCCTCGAGGCGCACGACGCGGTAGCCCTCCATGGCGGCCTGCAGGGCGCAGATCGGATCGATCTCGGCGATCATCACCGTGGCGCCGAGACCGCGCAGCGACTGGGCCGAACCCTTGCCCACATCGCCGTAGCCCATCACCAGGGCCACCTTGCCGGCCACCATCACGTCGGTGGCCCTCTTGATGCTGTCCACCAGGGATTCGCGGCAGCCGTAGAGGTTGTCGAACTTGCTCTTGGTGACCGAATCGTTGACGTTGATGGCCGGGAAGGGCAGCTCACCGCTCTTCTGCATCTGATACAGGCGGGCCACACCGGTGGTGGTCTCCTCGGTGACGCCCTGGATGTTGGCGTAGATGCGGGAGTAGAAGCCCGGCTGCACCGCCAGCCGCTGGCGGATGGAGTTGAACAGGGCCACCTCCTCTTCGCTGGAGGGGTTGTCGAGCACCGAGAGATCCTGCTCGGCCTTGCTGCCGAGCACCACGAGCCCGGTGGCATCGCCACCGTCGTCGAGGATCATGTTGGGGGTGCCGCCATCGCCCCACTCCAGGATGCGGTGGGTGAAGGCCCAGTACTCATCCAGCGTCTCGCCCTTGTAGGCGAACACCGGGATGCCGGCGGCGGCGATGGCGGCGGCGGCGTGGTCCTGGGTGGAGAAGATGTTGCAGGAGGCCCAGCGGACCTCGGCGCCGAGGGCCACCAGGGTCTCGATCAGAACGGCGGTCTGAATCGTCATGTGGAGGCTGCCGGCGATCCGGGCGCCCTTCAGGGGCTGCTCGGCGGCGAACTTCTCCCGCAGGGCCATCAGGCCGGGCATCTCGGTCTCGGCGATCGCGAGTTCCTTGCGGCCCCACTCGGCCAGGCCGAGATCGGCGATCACGTAGGAAGCGGTCGCCTGAAGGCAGGCAAAGGCAGCCTCAGGGCTGGAAGGTGTTGCCACCATGCATGGAAAGCTCCCTCACGGGAGGACGAAAAAGTGGAAATATCTGCAGAGACGCCGAGGCTTCGGGCTCGCCGCGGGGCAATCTACATCGATGGAATCCGATGATGCGATCGAGGTGTGCCATCTGGCGGATCCCGCCGCCACCGATGCCCTGGGGCGGAGGCTGGCGGGGCAGCTGATCGCCGCAGGGGGCGGTGACGGCGCCCTGCTGCTGCTGCGGGGGGAGCTCGGGGCCGGCAAGACGTCGCTGGTGCAGGGTCTGGCCGCCGCCCTGGGCATCAGCGAACCGGTCACCAGCCCCACCTTCGCCCTGGCCCAGCACTACGACACCGACAGCGGTTCCGACGCCGGCACCACGGCCCTGGTGCACCTGGATCTCTACCGGCTGGAGCCCGGCGCCGCGGCCGATGAGCTGTTCGCCCAGGAGGAGGAGGACGCCCGTGGCCTCGGCGCCGTGCTGGCGGTGGAGTGGCCCGAGCGGCTCAGCTTCCGGCCCGAAGGCGCCTGGGAGGTGGTGCTGAGCCACCGGGAGGATGGCGAGGGCCGCCTGGCACTGATCACGCCGCCAGGCTTCACGCCGCCAGAAGTCACCCCGCCGCGATCCTCGCCTGCAGCGCCGCGATGATGCGGGCGTTGGCGGCCGGAAACGGATAGGAAGCGAGCTCCTGGGGCGCCACCCAGCGCACCTGCTGGGAGGCCAGCGGCTGCGGCTCCCCCGAGCGCCAGCGGCAGAGATGCACCACGAAGCGCAGCCGCTTGTGGCTGTAGGCGTGCTCGAGGATGATCAGCTCCTCCCCCACCGTCACCTCGATGGCCAGCTCCTCACGCAGCTCGCGCCGGATCGTCGCCTCGATCGCTTCGCCCGGTTCCTGCTTGCCCCCCGGAAACTCCCACAGGCCCCCCAGCAGGCCCTCCGGAAGCCGCTGATCGATCAGCACCCGGCCCGCCGCGTCCGACACCACCCCCACCCCGATCACCTGGAACGGCACGGGCGGGGGGGTGTCCTTCACGGGGAAGCGGCCAGGGTCGCCGGCAGCGTAGGCAGCGCAGTGCGGCTGCCACGGGCAGGCACCACAGGCGGGCTGGCGGGGGGTGCAGACGCCGGCGCCCAGGTCCATCAGGGCCTGGTTGAAGGCGCGGGGCCGCCGCGGGTCGAGCAGGGTCTCGCTGAGCCGCCAGAACCCGGCCAGCTCCCGTTTCAGCGCGACCGGGTAAGCCACCAGCCGGGCCAGCACCCGCTGGACGTTGCCGTCGAGGATCGCGAAGGGCCGATCGAAGGCGGAGGAGAGGATGCTGCCGGCGGTGCTGCGGCCGATGCCCGGCAGGGCCATCCAGCCCTCGAGCATGCGCGGCCAGGGGTCGCCGTTTCCCGCAGGCGATGGCGGGGCCGCGGCGACGAGCTGCCGGGCCCCCGCGTGCAGCCGCCGGGCCCGGGCGTAGTAGCCCAGGCCCTGCCAGAGCATCAGCACGTCGTGCTCGCTGGCGGCGGCGAGGGCGCCCAGATTGGGAAACGCCGCCATCCAGCGGTGCCAGTAGGGCAGCACCACCGCCAGCTGGGTCTGCTGCAGCATTACCTCGGCGACCCATACGCCGAAGGGATCCAGCGGCTCACCGGGCCTGGGGCGAGATCCATCAGGAAGGAGCTTCCAGGGGATGTCGTGGCGGCCGTTGGACTCCCACCAAACCAGCAGGTCGCAGCGCAAACTCTGAACCGCCAGATCAGGCACTGTTTCCAGCTCTGAGAATCTCTCACTGACAGAATCAATCACAACATCCGCACCAGGAGATCTCGGCCCTGAAACTTCAGGCTGTATTCGGCGGTGCAAGCCGTTGTGGTGGAGGGAACGCATGGCCCTTGGGCAAAAGCGCAGGGTTCCAGAGGCTTGCGATTGAGCTGCAATCCATGAAACAGAAGCTGCTTGGGACCCCAGGACCAGTCATGATTGACCAGGCGCGGCACCAGCCGAGCAAGCAGGGGGAACTTTGCCTGGCTGTTGCTCAAAACCGGGGATATGGGCATTTCTCCTTCAATGCTGATCGTCGTCAGGGCATCCTGCGGCAGCTGCACTCGCAGCCGGGAGATACCTTCAATCAACCGTGAGATCCGCCCGTGTTCATTGATCGCTTGGGCCGCATAGGCATGGCCGTAGGCATAGGACACAACCACCAGAAACCATGCGAAGGCGCCCACCGCCACCAAAGGCAGCACCATGACCAGTGCAGCCCGATAGCCACGTCGGCAAGGCTGTGTAACCGCCACCACGATCTGCAGAGCCAACGCACTAAGCAGGGGACCCAGAAAAAGCATCAACCGCGGGACTTGGGCCATCGGATCCGCCAAACACAGCAGGGCCCCTGGAGAAACCAATGCAATCAGTCCAACCAACTGCCGCGAGAACCATGACCCAGCGACCCAGCCTGGCTATGACTCCCCGCCGAGCCAGAGGAAGACGCCCCAATGTGATCCAGACCACCAATGCATAAGCCAAGACCAGCAGCGACGATGGAGCCACCGCCGGCCAACGGTGCCAGTCGTCGAAGATGACCGTCCAGAACCCCAGTGCATGGCCTACGAATTTTCCCGGCAGGGTAAAATCCATGGAAAGAAGTTGACCCTGTTCAGAGGCACAAGGCGTGCGCTCTCGAAAAACCAGCCGCATCAGCAGGCCGTAAGCGGCGAGGGACAACCCATAGCCGGCCAGCATCCGAGTGATGCGGCATCCAGCACTCTGAGCCGTCTTCACCGCAGCCGAGAGACCCAAAATCTCTGCCACAACCAACATCAGCCCAAACGCCAGAAAAGCCCCTGCGGCAGGCTGATAGAGGCACAGACACGCAAGCAACATCGCAGCCACCACCCAAACACAACGCCAGGTCGGTAACCGATGGAGAAGGACAGAGGCGATAACAGCCAAGCTCAGGGCCGTGGCCATGAAGATGGAATCAAACCCATAGGACAGATTTTCAAGGCTGTAGGGCTGTCCGATGATGGGGAGGGTGGCCGCAGGCGTCCAGACCGCCGAACGCAGCCCGTAGGCCCGTGCCCCAATGACAGCAGCGAAAGACAGTATGGCAAGCGACAGCAGTTGATTCAGAGGTGCCACTGCCACCGCTGGCGCACCCAGATTCAGCAGGCCAAACAGAACCTCCGCCAGAGGGCGTCCGACTTGGGTCCAAGCGTAACTTCCATCCATCGAACGGCCATAGTCGTCGACGTGGCGATGAACAAATAGAATAATCGGCAGGATCAGCAGGGATCCAGCCATTAGGCAGGTCAAAAATTGGCGCCTTGCCCCTCCACCCGAAAGCGCCAGATGCTCCAGCAACTCACTTTCATCGGCAATGAAATCAACTGACCAGAACATGCGCTCAGCCAAATCGGATATTTCACTTTATCAGAACCAACCAGACACGCCCAGGAAGAGCACCTGAGTCAGAGCTCCAAGCAAGGAAGAAGAAGAAGAAGAAGAAGAAGCAAGCGTGATGCTCTCTGACCATACCTGCATTGCCCTTATCACCTCGGAAATCACTCTTTACATCACCCCAGCTAAACACATTAACAAAATCAGTCATTGAAGCAATTCAACAAAACAGACCTTCAGCGCCTGTTGCGCCTATTCTGCGAAGACAAGTGTTGATGAAAATCCAGAGCTCGGTGGCGTTGCCTTACAAGTGGAGCAGTGCACGCTGGCAACCATGTTCGCAATGGAGTGGATTCAGCCAGCACACTTGATCCTCACCACAAGGAACTTTCATGCCGTTGGAAAGCCTTGTACAACATTCAATCCCAAGGAAGTGTTCTTGCAATAGCAGCTCTCGCGATTAGCCTCATCAGTTCCATTGTTGGCTTTCAAGGCGAGGCGAGACCAGCTCAGCGCTGGTGCACTCAATGTCCCCTTTGGGTCCCTGCCTGTAGGTCACCTCTGGATCTGCCTCCCGCACATCCTTAAACCCCAATTCTCCCTTCATTAGTCCTGGTTACTTGTTATCAACGCCTTAAACGAATCCCCCCGGTCGGGGTCGGCCGCTGGAGAGGGAGACGTTGCCCTGCAAGGGGCCCTGCCCTGCCCCCTGGGCAGAGGCCGGCGGCGGGGTAGGGCGCGGTGGCGGCTGGGGCACGGCCACCACGTTGAAGGCGATCGACCAGCGCTCCCCTTCACCGCGGAACGGCGGCACCGAGTGGGGCTGCCAGGCCGGAAACACATAGAAGTCACCGGGCACCGGCAGCACGTAGTGGGCCATGCCGGTGCGGAAGCTCTGGATGTGCCATTCCTCGGGGCCGTGGAAACAGAGCTGGCCGTCGAAGCTGGCGGCACGGATCTGGGGGGGCACCTGCAGGAACAGCACGCCGGAGAAGCTGCCGCCGTGGGTGTGGGTGGGGTTGTAGTCGCCGGCGCGCTGGGCGTTGAGCCAGAGGTCGATCATCTGCAGGCCGTAGCGGCCGGGGGTCCAGGGGCCGCGCCCCTGGGGCGGCTGCTGGTCGATCACGTGGCGGATCCAGCGCTCGCAGGCCGGCAGGATCACCGAGCGGCAGAGTTCGGCGGCGGCGGGGTGGTCGGGCCCGAGCTCCCGCTGCTGGGTCAGCTGGCCGGCCAGCTTCACCGAGGCATCGGGACTGCGTTCGGGGGCCGCCAGCACCGCCCGGGCCATGGCCTGCAGATCGGCCAGCTGCGCCGGCGGCAGCTGACCCTGCAGCAGATAGCGGGGAAAGAGACTGATCACCTCCATGGTGGGGTCCTCCGAGGCTACGGGGGGCATGCCGGCCATGGGAGGAGGAGGTGCGAGCGGTTCCAAGCCTCGCAAACAGAGCGCCCGGGAGGGCCTCAGATGGCCACGTAGGCCTCGACGGCGTCGCTGAGGCGGCGCAGACCCGCCAGGCCGTCGCGCTCCAGATTGCGCACCCGGTCACGGCTGATGCCCAGGATGCGGCCGATGCCGGTGAGGCTCATCGGCTCCTCGCCGTCGATGCCGTAGCGCATCTTCAGCACCCGTCCCTGCAGTTCCGGCAGCTGCTCCAGCAGGGCCCGCAGG
>NZ_JACJSZ010000034.1 GCF_014698445.1 Microcystis elabens FACHB-917 | reverse complement strand
GCTTCTGGAATCCCGGCAGGAGGGCTGCTCATCACAGGCGGTCTCTGCCTGAGATAAAACCGGGAATCAAGCTGTCGTCAAGGGTTCAGCAGGGCTGAAGTACGAGATGAGCCATCTCGCCCCCTGAACGGGTACCCTTCTGCAATGCTGCTCCATGTGTTGGCGTCGCGGGATCTGCAGACACTGCGTTCTCATTCGGACCCTCAAATCCTTTTTGTAGTCCCGATAGGTTTTTCGACTATCCCTGGGCTACTGCCACCGCTGTCCCGCCAGCTGCAGTACCCGGTCCGCTACCCATCCTCGGCGCCGCTGCAGCATTGGGCTACAGGCGTGAGCGGAGAAAGTGCATCAATGGACCCAGCTCTCATCCATCACGTTCCGGTTCTGATCGACAGCGCGTGGATGCAGAGGAGCTTCGACAGCACCAGGGGGCCTCCTGCCGGGGAACCCCCCTGTGGAGCTGTGGATCCTTTTCGCCGGCCTGCGGAGTGAGGAGCAGAGCCAGGCTGAGGTTGGGCATCCAGAGTTCGCCCATGGCGTGCACGCCCTCGCAGCCCAGCGCACGGGTCTTCAGAAGGCCCGCCTGGGGGCCTGGGTGGGCCAGAAGCTGTTGGCGCGCAGCCCGCTGCTGGGGTGGTTATAGCCAGCTTCGGATCAGCGACCAGATCCCCTTGGCACTCGCGCCTGCCACCACTACCCCCATCGGCAGGATGCCGCATTCAGCCATGACACTGAGCGGCCTCAGCGGATCTGCCTTCGCTTGGAAAGTAACCCCGCGGTAGAGGGTTTTGTCTTGGTCCGCCGGGGATCCCTCTCAGCGACACCAGCTCCCTTTCTGCGCACCGGCGAGGTGGCCCGGCACACCGGCCTGCCGGCGAAAGCGATCCGCTGCTTCTGCGATCAGGGCTGCTCCTTCCCAGAGCTGGCGCCTCTGCTCGGGCGCTGGCAGGACTGCGGGGGGGCGAAGTTGCAAGACTGCACCAGGAACCAGTGCCGTGGATCAACCACCAAGGACCAGCAGACCCTGGAGGATAGGGTGGCCAGCGTGCAGGCGCTGCTGTGATGCCAGGCCAGCGGGACGCGGCCGCGAAGTTCTCGCCTTCTGGATTGTCGATACCCTGCAGCGGGACCGGACTGTGTGGACGAGTGCCAGCACTGCATGGCGAACTTCAGGATGGCCACGACAGAACGCTGGCGCATGGATGGAACGGTCGGCTACTCCCTGAGAATCGATTCCGTGGATCAGATCAAACGATTCAGCCGCAGGCGCGAATCATCATCGGCATCAGGGATCCTGTTGATTGCCTGGCATCCGCTTGTTTTCAGATCGAGCGGAACTCGGTTCGACGAATCAACCTGAAACCTGATCAGCAACGAAGCTCCGCAGTGCCAATTTGCCGTCGTTCAGGGATGCCGACCTGTGCCGCATAAGGCCACAAAAGACAGTTTCCGCAGGACATCTGCTTTTATGCGTTAAAAAGCATTAACATGGTGCGGAGCTTTGTTGCTGATCAGGACCTGAAATCAGCGATCAGGCGTGGTGATTCTTTCACCACGCCTGTTGATTTCCCGATCTGCAGGCGCTACTTCGATCGTTTCCGGGCCGTTTGCATCCTGATCTACGACCCAGAACCGCAGCGTCCAGCTCCGCTCCAGTTCCTGGGGCGGATCCACTCGGTGGCGGATGGGCTGCGATTGCTCGGTGGGGCTGGGCAGGGCTTGGAAGCAGCGGCTGCGGCACACCCGAAATTTCGTCTCTGAACGGATGCTTCGGCTGCTCACCAGATGCTCCGACTTCTCCACGAGCGCTGGGGTGAGGCTGGAGTGAGGATGTTCTGCAGCTTTTGGAATTGCTTGGCGTCGATCTCCTGCAGGCCTCGGGCATGAATCCTCCCCACCTGATCAGGAATGGAACAGCAGCACCAGACCCGATTTCACCTGGTGAAACTCCCTCTCCTCCCGGCTCAGGTCCAGGCCGACCTGCAATCCTTCCTTGAGCGCCACATCGAACGGGGGGGCCGGCGGTGGTTTGCCGTCGCACCAGAGGGCCGCGATGCCCACCGGGGTGGCATGCCACCGGAAGCAGGCGGTAGTGCCGATGGAAGGCTCCTGAAGGGCGTCTTCAAGGAGCTCGCGGATCGCCATCGTGTCCAGGCTCACGCCATCCCAGTCGTCGTCTTAGCTTCTCCACAGAGCCCCGACAGGGCAATCGGCTGAGAGTTTTCGTGACACTGGCGCCTACGGTGCCAGCCATGGAGGTCTTCCCCCGTCCCGTCGCCCTTGTGCACGAGTGGTTCACCCCCCGTTCGGTGGGTGGCTCCGAGCAGGTGGTGGTGGAACTCGACCGGTTGCTGTCCGCCCGGGGCCACGCCCCTGACCTGTTTGCCCTGGTGGATGGGGAGAGTTCCCGGCCCGGCAGCTGGCTGGCGGGGCGCACCATCCGCACCAGCTTCATCCAGCGCCTGCCCTGGGGGGTGAGCCGTGTGCAGCAGTACCTGCCGCTGCTGCCCCTGGCGATCGAGCAGCTCGACCTCTCAGGCCATCCCCTGGTGATCAGCAGCAGCCATCTGGTGGCCAAGGGGGTGATCACCGGTCCGGACCAGCTCCATGTCAGCTATGTGCACACCCCGGCCCGCTACGCCTGGGACCAGATGCACACCTATCTGGAGCGCTCCGCCCTGGCCCGCGGGCCCCTGGGCCCCCTGGTGCGGCTGCAGCTGCACCAGCTGCGCCAGTGGGACGTGGTCAGCAGCACCCGGGTGGATGCGCTGGTGGCCAACTCCCGCTTCACCGCCCGCCGCATCCGCTGCTTCTGGCGTCGGCGCGCCCACGTACTGCCGCCGCCGGTGGCGGTGGAGCGCTTCCGCTGGGATCGACCCCGTGATGACGTCTACGTGAGCCTCTGCCGGCTCGTCCCCAACAAGCGGGTGGATGTGGTGGTGGAGGCCTTCAACCGCACCGGACTGCCCCTGGTGGTCCTGGGGGATGGCCCCGAGCGGGGCCGGCTGGAGGCGATGGCGGGCCCCGCCATCCGCTTCCTCGGGCGCCTCCCCGACCACGAGACCGCCGCCTGGCTGGAGCGGGCGCGGGCCTACGTTTACGCCGGCCTGGAGGATTTCGGCATCGCACCGGTGGAGGCAATGGCCGCCGGTGCCCCGGTGATCGCCTTCGGCCAGGGCGGGGTGCTCGACAGCGTGCGCTGTCTCGGCGACGGGGAGCCCGCCCCCACCGGCCTGCTGTTTCCGGAGCAGACCGCCGCCAGCCTGGCGGCGGCCCTGGAGCACTTTGAAGCGGGACGGCTGTGGCGATCCCTGCCGGCGGAAGGGCAGCGGCGCCGGGCGGAGGCGTTCGCCCCGGCGGTCTTCCGGCAGCGCATGGAAACCCTGCTCGATCAGCTGTGGGAGCGGCACCGTCGCCGCCTCCGCCGTCCTGTGCCTCTGATCTGAGTGGCCCTGCGGGATGGAGTTCCGCACGGGCTGATCCTTAACTTCCTCTAACGAACACGTCCCCCATGCTCTCTTCCATCGGGACTCCCTACGCCTCTCGGCAGCTGGTGACGGCTCCGGCGCAGGTGCTCACCGCGGAAGAGCTGATCGCCTTCCAGTCCAAGCGCGACCGCGTCATCAAGCGCGCCGGGGACATCTTCTTCTCTCTGACCGTGCTGACTCTCGGGTCGCCGGTGCTGCTGACCCTGGCCCTGCTGGTGAAGGTCACCTCCCGGGGTCCGGTGTTCTACGTCCAGCAACGGGTGGGCCGCGATTACCGGAGCTTCGGCTGCATCAAGTTCCGCACCATGCGGCGGGATGCCGACCGCCTGCTCTCCAAGCTGCTCGCCGAATCCCCGGATCTGGATGAGGAGTTCCGCAACGATTTCAAGCTCAGGAACGACCCGCGCATCACCCGTCTGGGCAAGTTCCTGCGCCGTTCGAGCCTCGACGAGCTGCCCCAGTTCCTCAATGTGCTCCGCGGGGAGATGAGTGTGGTGGGCCCCCGGCCGATCGTGAAGAGCGAGCTGGAGCGCTATGGCAGCCGCATGGATGAGGTGCTGGCGGTGCGGCCCGGCCTGACGGGGCTGTGGCAGGTGTCCGGCCGCAACAACCTCAGCTACCCCGAGCGGGTCCGGCTGGACGTCCGCTACGCCCGTCGCCGCACCCTGCTGATGGATCTGCGCATCATCCTGCGCACGATCGGCGTGATGCTCGACCCCCGCGACCGCGGCGCCTACTGAACGCCGCCATACAGCCCTGTGGCGTCAGCGTGGGGCCGGCAGGGCTCCGAGGACGACCAGGGCCGGCAGGGCCATCACCAGCCAGAGCAGTTCCAGCCGATCGCCCAGGGCCAGGATGCGCTCCACTCCGGCCCGATCCGGCGGACGGCCATCGGCCGCCAGGGGGGGCTTGATCCGCACCCCATCGGCGTAGGTGTTGGCGCCGCCCAGGCGTACGCCGGCGGCATGGGCGAAGGCTGCCTCCGAGACGCCGGCATTGGGCGAGGGGTCGGGGGCCCCGTCCCGCAGGGCCGCCCGCAGCCAGCGGAGGGTCCGCTCGGGTCGTCCGGCCGCCAGGGGCAGGCTGAGGGTCACGAGCCGGGTGGGCAGCCAGGTGAGCAGGTCGTCGAGGCGGGCGCCGGCGGTGCCCAGCCAGCGCAGCCGCCCGTGGCGGTAGCCCAGCATCGAATCGAGGGTGCTGGCGGCCTTGAAACCCCAGACCAGGGCCAGGGGGCCGGGCCACGGCGGCCCCGGAGGTGGTGGCCCCAGCTGCAGCAGCGCCGCCCCGACCAGCATCCAGAAGAGCGGGGCGAACAGGCCGTCGACGGCGTTTTCGGCGGCGGTTTCGGCGGCGGCCCGCAGGATCTCCGCCTCGGGCAGGTGGCTCACCTGGCGCCCGACGATCCGGGCCAGGCGCGAACGGGCCACGGGCAGGTCGGGCAGCGCCGCCAGCACGGCCCGCACCGCCCGTCCCAGGCTGCCGCCCGCGAGGGCACTGGCCATGCCCAGCACCAGCAGGGGCAGCCCCACCGGAGGGAGCCGCCGGGCCAGGGCTTCCACGCCCCAGCCCGCCAGGCCGCTGGCGCCCACCACCAGCAGGGTGATCAGCAGCCCGCCCAGGCGCAGGCGCCGGGGGGCTGCGCCGGCCCAGGACTCCACGGCCCGGCGCAGCCCGGCGATCGCCCAGCCCATCGCCTGGACGGGGTGCGGTGACCAGAGGGGGTCCCCCAGCAGCCGGTCGAGGCCGCAGGCGAGCAGCACAAGCAGGGCCGGGCTCAAGGCCGCGGCCATTGCCGTGCGGGCAGCAGGGCGGGGTGCTGCAGGGGCAGCAGCAGCATGGGCAGCGTCATGCTGTGGTGATGTGGCGGCGGGGCAGCACAAGGGCCGCCAGCCCGTAGGCGGTCACGATCAGGCTCCGGGCATGGGAAAGGCCCAGCAGCTGGCTGCCGGCACCCATGGCGAGGCTTCCCAGCAGGCTGCCGATGGCCAGCGATCGGTCGATCCGTGCCAGTCCATCCGCAGCACCGACGCTCCCTTCCCCTCCCCCGGCGGTCAGGGAGGCGGCCAGGCGCCCATCGCTGCCGGCGGCCAGGGCCCCCAGCGGCACGAACAGCGCCGTGGATCCCCAGGCGGGCAGCCAGGTGGTGGCCTGCAGCAGCAGCGCCATGGCCGCATAAAGGCTCCACCCCGGCAAGGGCAGGGGGAGGGTGAGGATCCGGCCCAGTCCGTAGGCGGCCAGCACCAGGCCGAAATCCACACAGTCGCCGCTGCCGATCGTGCGCACCCACAGCGGCAGCAGGGCGAACAGGGCACCGAACAGCAGGCCCTGAGCGCCGCTGCGAAGATCCAGGCCCGAAGCTGCGACCGGGGACATCGGCGCGCTCACCGCCGGCGGCCGGAAGCGGGGGGAGGACACCAGCAGCAGGCCGGGCAGCAGCAGCAGCGCCGCCATGGCGAACTGGGGAGCGGTGTTGCGCAGCAGCGGGAACAGCAGGGCGGTGAGCAGGCTGCCCGTGAGCCCGCCGGCATCACCCAGGCGCTGCAGCCAGACCAGGCTCAGGCGCCGGGGCGTCAGCAGCCAGCGCTGCAGCGGCAGCAGGCTGGCGGTCCGGCCCAGCCCCACAAGGCCGCCTGCCACCAGAGGCCAGACCGGCGAAGGCCCCAGCCGCTTGAGGGCCACAACAAGCAGCAGCAGCAGTCCGCACAGCTGCAGCGCCATCCCGAGCCGGGCGCGGGGGCGCAGCGGCAACAGCGTGGTGGAAGCGCTGATGGCCGGCAGCAGGCCGTTGATCAGCGGCGCCTGGCTCAGACCGCTGAGCAGCCAGGCCGCCGAGGCCCCGGCGAGGGACTGGGCGGTGCGCTGGCTGAACCAGAGAAGCGAGGGAAGGGCGGCACGGTTGCTCACGGCCGCTCCCGGATCAGGCGGCCTTGAGCCAGCTGAACATGGAGCGCAGACCCTTGCCCACCTGCTCGATCGGATGGGCGGCATCGCGCTCCCGGGCCTTGGCCATCTCGGGCTTGCCCGCCTCGCACTCGGCCACGAAGTTGCGGGCGAAGGTGCCGTCCTGGATGTCGGCAAGGATGCGCTTCATCTCTGCCTTGGTGTCGGCGGTGATCAGCCGGGGGCCGCTGACGTAGTCGCCGTACTCGGCGGTGTTGGAGATCGAATCGCGCATGGCGGTGAGGCCGCCCTTGACCATCAGATCCACGATCAGCTTGACCTCGTGCAGGCACTCGAAGTAGGCCAGCTCGGGCTGGTAGCCGGCCTCCACCAGGGTCTCGAAGCCAGCCTTCACCAGCTCCGAAAGGCCGCCGCAGAGCACGGCCTGCTCACCGAACAGGTCGGTCTCGGTCTCCTCCTTGAAGTTGGTCTCCAGAATGCCGGCACGGGTGCCGCCGATGCCCTTGGCGTAGGCCATGGCGAGGGCGCGGGCGTTGCCGGAGGCGTCCTGGTGGATGGCGAACAGGGCGGGCACGCCCTGGGCGTTCTGGAACTCCCAGCGCACCGTGTGGCCGGGACCCTTGGGGGCGATCATCACCACGTCCACATCGGCGGGGGGCTGAATCAGGCCGAAGCGGATGTTGAAGCCGTGGGCGAAGCTCAGCACCTTGCCGGCGCTGAGATGGGGTGCGATCTCCGCTTCGTAGACCGCCTTCTGGGCCTCATCCGGCAGCAGCACCATGATCCAGTCGGCCTTGGCGCAGGCATCGGCCACGCTCAGCACCTCGAGGCCGTCGGCCCGGGCCTTGGCGGCGGAGCGGCTGCCGTCGTAAAGGCCCACAACCACATTGACACCGCTGTCCTTGAGGTTCAGGGCGTGGGCATGGCCCTGGGATCCGTAGCCGATGATGGCCACCGTCTTGCCGGTCAGCAGGCCGAGATCGGCGTCGGAGTCGTAGAAGAGCTGGGCCATTCCGGGCGGCGGGCAGGGCAAAGGTGGAGCCTACCCAAGCGCCCGCTGGCCACCGGCGATCAAGCTTCGCTGGGGTGGGCGATCACCCGGTCGATCAGGCCGTACTCCCTGGCCTCCTCGGCGCTGAGGAAGTAGTCGCGGTCGGTGTCCTTGGTGACCTTCTCCAGGGGCTGGCCGCACATGTCGGCCAGGGACCGGTTGAGCATGTCCTTGATGCGCAGGATCTCACGCGCCTCGATCTCGATGTCGCTGGCCTGGCGCTGGCTGGTGCCGCCCAGGGGCTGGTGGATCATGATCCGGCTGTGGGGCAGGGCCAGCCGCTTGCCCTTGGTGCCGGCCGCCAGCAGGAAGGCGCCCATCGAGGCCGCCAGCCCGACGCAGATCGTCACCACGTCCGACTTGACGTACTGCATGGTGTCGTAGATCGCCAGGCCGGCGGTCACCGAACCGCCCGGTGAGTTGATGTACAAGTAGATCGGTTTCGAGCTGTCGTCGGAGTCGAGATACAGCATCTGGGCCACCAGGCTGTTGGCGATGCCGTCGGTCACCTCCTGGCCCAGGAACAGGATGCGCTCCACCCCGAGGCGGGTGTAGATGTCGACCCAGCGCTCGTACTGGCTGCCGGGGAGGCGGTAGGGAACGCTGGGGGTGCCGATGGGCATGGCGGGAAGGCTCCCTTTCGGAGCAGGAGAGAGGAAGTGGTGGGGAGGGGTGGCCGGAGGCCGGTTGTGGGGGCGGGTCGGGCAGGGCCCGCGGCGGGGATCACCCCTGCCGGTGCGTCACGCCACTGGTGCGGCCGTGGGCAGCTCCTTGCGGCTGGTCAGCACACGGTCGATCAGTCCGTAGGCCTTGGCCTCCTCGGCGGTGAGGTAAGTCATGCGGTCGGAGTCGCGCGTAAGCTGCTCGATGCTCTTGCCAGTGTTCTCCGAGAGGATCTCCAGCATGCTGTGCTTGTTGTGCAGCACTTCCTTCGCCCGGAACTGGATGTCGCTGGCCTGGCCGCGGGCACCGGAGCGGGGCTGGTGCAGCACGATCGAGGCGTGGGGCAGGGCGGCCCGCTGGCCCTTGGTGCCCGCCGAGAGGATCATGGCGGCGGTGCCCATGGCCTGGCCGATGCAGATGGTGTGCACGGGCGGCTTGACATAGCGGAGGGTGTCGCAGATGGCGAAGGCTTCAGTCTCGAAACCGATCGCGTCGCCGGAGTACCAGCTGGTGCCGGTGGAGTTGATGTAGAAGAAGATCGGCTTCTCCGGGTTGTCGAACTCCAGATAGAGCAGCTGGGCGATGATCAGCTCCGTGACGTCGATCCCCATCTGACGCTTGGCGTCGTCGTCGGAGAACAGGGGCAGCCCCAGGTAGACGATCCGCTCCTTGAGCAGCAGGCTCGGCAGGTCAGGCGGCGGCGTGCGCATCACCGCGGAATCGCCGTAGTAGGGGGCCGACACCGTCATCCGCGCTCACCAGCAGTCGTGAGGCAGGAGCCTAGCCGGGGCCAGGAGGCTGGTGCTCCCGCACGGCGACGGGTTTCCCGCCCTGCTTGTCGAGGCCCCGCCCGTTGCCCCGCTCGGGGCTGCGGTCTGGGCTGCGGTCGCAGCGGGCGAACACCATGCGGCCCGTGGGGGTCTGCAGGGCGCCGGTGACGGTGACGGGCAGCCGTTCGCCGATGCGGCGCCGGGCGTCCTCCACCACCACCATGGTGCCGTCCTCCAGATAGCCCACGCCCTGATCGGCCTCCTTGCCCTCGCGCACGATCTTGAGCTGAAGCCCGTCGCCGGGCTGCACCTCGGGCCGCAGGGCGATGACCAGTTCGCTGAGGTTCAGCACCCGCAGCTCCTGCACCTGGGCCACCTGGGCCAGGTTGAAGTCGGCGGTGAGCAGGGTGCCGCCGGTGTCGGCGGTGAGCTTGAGCAGCTTGTCGTCGGCGCCGTTGCCGCTGTAGCGGGTGCTGTTGACCACGAGCCGGCGGCCGTAGTTCTCCCGCAGTTCGGTGAGCAGCTTCAGGCCTCGCCGTCCCTTGGCCCGCTTCTCTCCGTTGGAGGAGTCGGCCAGCGACTGGAGTTCGTCGATCACGGCCTGGGCGACGATCACCTGGCCCTCCAGGAGCCCGGAGGCCAGCAGGCCCCGGATGCGGCCGTCGATGATCACGCTGGTGTCGAGGATCTTGGCGCTGGCGGGCAGCAGCACCCCGTCGGCCACCAGCAGGGCCTCGGTGCTGGCCGGGTTGAACAGCCGCAGCAGGGTGCGGCCGTGCACCTCAGCCAGGTTGTAGCCCAGCACCCCGAAGAAGACGTTGCTGAGCACCGCCGCCAGCGGCTTCACCAGCACCACCTCCCAGGGCAGGGGCAGCAGCAGGATCGGCGCCAGCAGCAGGTTGGCCACCAGCAGCCCCAGGATCAGCCCCACCGCCCGGCTGATCAGCAGGTCGGTGGGCATGCTGCGCACCTGGGCCATCAGGCGCCGGCGCAACTGCTGGAAGAAGATGCCGGCGATCAGTCCGAAGAAGGCGCCGAAGCCAGCCAGCACCGTGCGCAGACCCTCCAGGTTGGTGACCTCCAGCAGCAGCTGTTCCGGCAGCAGGTCAACCCCCAGCCAGCCGGTGGCAGCCCCTGAGATCAGGAACAGCAGCAAGATGAGGGTGTCCACCATGCTTAGAAGTCCCGACGCCTCGGCCGCCCGGCAGGTCTGGAGAGCAGCTTGGCCGATCTTCCGAGGTTTGGGCCCCAGGGATTACCGCCCGTGATGGATCCCCGATCCGCCTACGTCCACATTCCCTTCTGCCACCGGCGCTGTTTCTACTGCGATTTCCCGGTAGTGCCCCTGGGGGACCGGGCCGACGGGGCCTCCTCCGGCTCCATCGCCGCCTATCTCACCCTGCTGCGGCGGGAGATTGCCGGCGCCCCGCCCGGCCCACCCCTGGCCACCGTCTACCTCGGTGGCGGCACCCCCTCGATGCTGACCGGCGCCCAGGTGGCCGGCATCCTGTCGGCCCTGGAGGGCCGCTACGGCCTGGCGCCGGGGGCGGAGCTGACCCTGGAACTGGATCCGGCCAGCTTCGATCAGGCCCGCCTGGCGGACTACCTCGCTGCCGGCATCAACCGGGTCAGCCTGGGGGGGCAGAGCTTCGACGATCGGGTCCTGGCGGACCTGGGCCGGCGCCACCGGGGCGCCGACCTGCGGGAGGCGGCCGGCTGGCTAGGGCGGGCCCGGCGCCGGGGCGACCTGGCCAGCTGGAGCCTGGACCTGATCCAGGGGGTGCCACGCCAGGGCCTTGCCCACTGGGACGGCCAGCTGGCGGAGGCCATCGCCCTGGACCCCCCCCATCTGTCGGTCTACGACCTGAGCATCGAGCCGGGCACGGTCTACGAACGGCGCCTGGCGCTGGGGGCGCTGGACCTGCCGCCGGAGGATCTGGCCGCCGACCTGATGGACCTGACCTGGAGCCGCCTCACCGCCGCCGGCTACGGCCACTACGAGGTGTCCAACTACGCCCTGCCCGGCCACGCGTCGCGCCACAACCGCGTCTACTGGAGCGGCGCCGGCTGGTGGGGGTTCGGCATGGGCGCCACCGGTGCCCCCCGCGGCCGCCGCCGGGCCCACCCCCGCACCCGGGCTGGCTACGCGGAGCTGCTGTCGGCGCGGGCCGACGGGCTGGAGGGGCCCGATGCGGCGATCGGGGAGGCCGAGGGGGAGGGGATGCCCTTCGACGAGCGCCTGATGGTGGGCCTGCGCCGCCGGGAGGGGGTGAACCTGGAGCGGCTGGCGCGCCAGGAGAGCCTGGCGCCATCCCTGCTGGAGGGGCTGCGGCGGCGGCTCGGGGATTACGAGCGGCGCGGCCTGCTGCGCGTCGAGGGGCCCCGCTGGCGCCTGGCGGATCCGCAGGGACTGGCCCTCAGCAATGGGGTGCTGCGGGAGATGCTGGCCTGGTGGCAGGAGCTGGAACGGCCCGCGCCCCTGGGGCGACCGGTCCCTGCTCCCTGACCCAGCGGCCCAGAACCTCCACCGCCAGGGCCCGGCCCTGCATCAGGGGCGGGCTGAAGGGGGGCTGGCGGGTCGTGAGCCCCAGCAGGTCGGCCGTCACCCGCACCTGGCCGTCGCAGCCATCGCCGGCGCCGATGCCGATCACCGGCACCGCCAGGGCGGCGCTGAGCTCCGCGGCCAGCTCCGCCGGCACGTGCTCGAGGACCAGGGCGAAGCAGCCGGCCTCCTGCAGGGCCCGGGCCCGCCGCCGCAGCCGCTCCTGGCTGACCGGATCGTTGGCCTGGCGGCGGTAGCCCAGCTGATGCACCGACTGGGGCGTCAGCCCCAGGTGTCCCATCACCGGAATGCCGCTGCGCACCATCCGGTCGATCACCTCCAGGGTCTCGGGTTCGGCGCCCTCCAGCTTGACCGCCACGGCGGGGGTCTCCTTCAGCACCCGTCCCGCCGCCGCCACGGCCGCGTCGGCGCCGCACTGGTAGCTGAGAAAGGGGAGATCGCAGATCAGCAGCGGCGGATCCTGGGGTGCCGCCGCCGCCAGCCCCCGGCCGGCGGCGCGGCAGTGGTGGAGCATTTCCTCGAGGGTCACCGGCAGGGTGGTGGCGTGGCCCAGCACCACCATCGCCAGGGAGTCGCCCACCAGCACCGCATCCACCCCGGCGCCGGCCACCACGGCGGCGGAGAGGGCGTCCCAGGCGGTGAGCACGGTGATCGGCAGGCCCGCCTGCTTGCGCCGTGTCAGATCAGCGGGTCGCAGGGGCACGGCACGGGGTTCGCAGGGGGCATTGCTAGCATCCCCCCGACTCGGACCCACGCGGCTCTGACGCCCAAACCTGGTCAGGACCGGAAGGGAGCAGCCACACGGGATGCTCAGGGCAGGCGTGGATTCCGGGTCACCCACTTCAGGCCGGTCGTTCGGCCGGCCTCCCCCGTCGGCGCTGCGGGGTCGCCGGGTCAGTCGACCCGGCTCTGGCGGTTGATCAGGAACGGCGGGATCATGGCCCCCCGCTCTTCCGGCGTATGGGTGAGCGTGTCGGCGAAGCTGGCGGCGGGACGCTCGGGCCGGTAATGGCCGCCGCTCTGGAAGCCGGTGGCGATCACCGTGACGTGGATCTCCCCCTCGAGCGATTCGTCCACCACCGCGCCCACGATGATGTTGGCGTCGGGATCGACCACGTCGTAGATCACCTCCGAGGCGGTGGTCATGTCCTCCAGGGTCATGTCCTTGCCGCCACTGATGTTGATGACGCAGCCGTTGGCGCCGTCGATGCGGGCCGACTCCAGCAGCGGGCTGCTCATGGCGGCCTGGGCCGCCTCGATGGCGCGGGAACGCCCTGAGCCCACGCCGATGCCCAGCAGGGCGGTGCCGGCGTCGGCCATCACCGAGCGGATGTCGGCGAAGTCGACGTTCACCAGGCCAGGCCTGGTGATGATGTCGGTGATGCCCTTCACGCCCATGCGGAGCACGTCGTCGGCGGCGCGGAAGGCCTCCTGCAGCGGTGCGCCGGCGATCGCATCCCGCAGGCGGTCGTTGGGGATGATGATCAGCGTGTCGACATGCTCGGCCAGGCGGGAAATGCCCTCCTCCGCCTGGCGCAGCCGCTTGCGCCCCTCGAAGCCGAAGGGTTTGGTGACGATGCCCACGGTGAGGGCGCCGCACTCCTTGGCCACCTCGGCCACGATCGGCGCCGCGCCGGTGCCGGTGCCGCCGCCCATGCCGGCGGCGATGAAGACGAGGTCGGCGCCTTCCAGGGACTGCTGCAGGTCGGCCCGGGATTCCTCCGCCGCCTTCTGGCCGATCACCGGGTTGCCGCCGGCCCCCAGGCCCCGCGTGAGCTTCTGGCCCAGCTGGATGCGCTGTCCCGCCGACGACTGCAGCAGGGCCTGGGCGTCGGTGTTGAGCACCCGGTAGCCCACCCCGTTGAGGTCGGTGGCGATCATCCGGTTGACCGCGTTGCTGCCGCCTCCCCCCACGCCGATCACCTCGATCCGGGCCGACTGGCTCGGGACGATCCCGTTGCTGCTGGGCGAGATCTGGCTCATCGCGTGGGGCTCCTGCGGGGACGGAAGATCGACGTGGTAAGGGCGGTCCTGATCGCGCGACATCGCGGGAGGGTGAGTGTGGCCGTTGATCTGCGGCTGCATTATGTCGGTGGCCAGCTCAGCCAGAGTTGCCGATAGATCACATTGGACCGAATCTCAGCAGGGCGCAACGGCCTGTGAGGATTGTCTGGTGGTCGCCGGACACCCCCAGGCCACCGTGACGGTCCGGCGCGGGCCTCACTGGGTGCCTGTGCCTGTGCCGGCGGCAGGGGGACGGGTCGGCGCACCGCCGGCCCCCCGGGCGCCCAGGCTCAGCTCCGGCTGCTCCGGATCGGTCAGGTCGATCAGCTGGGGCCTGGCGCCCCGGACGGTGGGCGGCAGGGTCCGGCTGAGGTGGGCGACCACCTCAAGCCGTCGGGACAGCCGGCCGTCCGGGGGGCCCAGCCGCACCCGGCCCAGCTGGGTGGTGCTCAGCCACAGGCTGCCGTCCGGCTCGAAGCGGATCTCCTGCAGGCCGGGGCCCAGGAACTCCCGTTCCTTCAGCACCTGGGCCAGCACCGCCCGGTGGCGGGCATTCCAGCCGACCACCACCAGACTTAGGTCCCCCTGGCTGCGGATGCCCACGTGCTGGCGGATGCTGATCCAGTTGCCCAGGCCGTCGACGAAGCCCATCTCCGGGCCCCGGTCGGTGCGGCGCACAGCCCTGGCCACCGCCTCCCTGTCCTTCAGCTCCACCCGCAGCCGCGGCGGCAGCATCAGTCGGCTCACCTTCACCTGCTCCACCGGCAGGGCCCCCATCAGTTCGCTGGCCACCAGGCGGGGCTGCAGGCCCATCAGGGGCTGGGGAAAGCGCAGGCCCGCCGCCGCGATCACCTGGTCACGGCTGACCACGGCGCTGCCGATCACCTCCACCTGGGCCGGTTCCCGCAGGGTCCAGCCCTGCCGCAGCAGCACGTAGCCCAGCCCGACCGACAGGCCGCTCAAGACCAGGATCCGCCACAGCTGGCGCAGCCGCTCGCTGCGGCGCTGACGGCGCAGTTCCTTGCGGCGCAGGACCCCGGGCGGCAATGGCGCTCCCGGCGATGGGGGCGCTCCCTGCGACGGGCGGACCGGCCTCACAGCTCGCAGCGGGAGCGGGCCATGAGTTCATCCATCCAGCTGCGGGCCCGGCGGGCATCCGAAAAGGGAAGCTCCTCCTGCCGTCCGCCCCCCACCAGCCGCAGCCGGCAGGCCCCCTCGCTCTCCTCTGTCAGGGGGGCCTCCCCGGAACTGAGGGAAAGCAGCTCGACCATTTCCAGCTGCTTGATGCTGAAGCACCCCACCGGCTGGAAGCTGCCGGCCACGAACCGGCTCCAGCTCAGTTCCCCGTTGACGAGGCGGGCGGCTCCGCAGCCGTCCAGCTTCGCCAGCTCGGCGCCGCTGGCCCAGTCTCGGAACAGCTGCTGGCGACGCCGCTCGAGCCAGCCGAGGGCCACAAGGAGCACGAAGGCGCCCAGCAGGGGCAGCCAGAGCAAGCCATGGATCATGGCGCCGTTCCTTCCACGTTCATCCGAGGCTTCGATCCTCCCGCGCCCAGCAACAATTGGTGCACCAGGTCGGGGAGCGGACATCCACTGGCCTCCCACAGCATCGGGTACATGCTCTGGCTGGTGAAGCCCGGCAGGGTGTTGATCTCGTTCAGCCAGAGGCTGCCGGAGCTTTCGTCGTAGAAGAAGTCAACCCGGGCCAGCCCTCCGGCATCCACCGCCCGGCAGGCGGCCAGCGCCATCGCCCGGGCCCGCTCGCTCACCGCCGCGTCCACGGGCGCGGGTATGACGGTGTGGCTCTGGCCTTCGCTGTACTTGGTCTTGTAGTCGTACCAGTCGGCGTCGAAGCGGATCTCGCCCAGCACCGAGGCGCAGAGGCCGTCGCCGGCGCCCCCCTGGCGCCGCAGCACGGCGCATTCCAGCTCCCGAGCCTTCACGCCCTGCTCCACCACCAGGCGCCGGTCGAGGCCGGCGGCCAGCTCCAGGCCCGCCAGCAGGCCGGCACGGTCGCTGGCCTTGCTGATGCCCACTGAAGACCCCATGTTGGCCGGCTTGACGAAGCAGGGGTAGCCGAGGCTGCTCTCCAGCCGCTCCAGCAGGGCCTCGGCAGCGCCGTCGTCGCCGGTCAGCTCATGGGCCGCCACGCAGGCGTAGGGCACCTGGGGCAGGCCGGCGGCGGCGAAGGCGGCCTTCATCGCCTGCTTGTCCATGCCCAGGGCCGATCCCAGCACCCCGGAGCCCACATAGGGCACCCCCATCAGGGTGAACAGTCCCTGGATCGTGCCGTCCTCCCCGTTGGGGCCATGCAGCACCGGGAACCACACCTCCATCTCCAGGGCGCCGTCGGGGAAGCCCCGGAAGCCCCCCGGCTCCGCCGGGCCCGGCAGATCCCCGGGCTCGGCCGGCACGCCCCGTTCCAGCACCGCCTCTGCCACGGCGTCGGGCCACCAGCGGCCGCCGCGATCGATGTAGAAGGTGCTGACCCGGTAGCGCTCGGCATTGGCACCGCTGCGCAGTCCCCGCAGCACGGTGCGGGCCGAGAGGATCGAGACGGCGTGTTCGCCGGAGGCTCCCCCGAACACCAGGCCGACGCGGGTGGGGGTGGGGGCCATCGGCACAGGAAAGAGGGCCAAACGTATCAGCGAGCCCCGCCGTGGCCCAGGGGCCGGCCACTGAGGCTGAACGGCCGCACCGTCTCGATCACCACGTCGACCAGGTCCCCGGGGGCGAAGGGGCGGCCGTCGCCGGGGTCGGCGGGGAAGAAGGTGAGGCGGTTGGTGCGGGTGCGGCCCATCAGCTGGCTGGGGTCGCGGGGATTGATCCCCTCGGCCAGCACCTGCTCCCGCCGCCCCAGGTAGCGGGAGCTGCGCTCCGCGGCCACCCTCTCCACCAGGGCGTTGAGCTCCTGCAGCCGTTCCACCTTCACGGCCTCCGGCAACTGGTCGGGCCAGTCGGCCGCGGGGGTGCCCGGCCGCGGCGAGTAGGCCGCGGTGTTGACCTGGTCGAAGCCGATCGATGCGATCAGCGCCAGGGTGCGGCGGAACTGGGCGTCGGTCTCGCCGGGGAAGGCCACGATCACGTCGGCGCTGATGGCCGCATCGGGAAGGCGCCGGCGGATGCGCTCGATGATCCGCCGGTAGCGCTCCACGGTGTAGCCCCGGGCCATGGCCCGCAGCACGTCGTCGTCACCGCTCTGGAAGGGGATATGGAAGTGCTCGCACACCTTGGGCAGGTCGGCGCAGGCGTCGATCAGCCGGTCGGTGAAGTAGCGGGGGTGGCTGGTGGCGAAGCGGATGCGCTCGAGGCCCCGCACATCGTGCACCTCCCGCAGCAGGTCGGTGAGGGTATGGGCCCGCCGGCCCTCGGCGGTGATGCCGGGCAGGTCGCGGCCGTAGGCGTCGATGTTCTGGCCCAGCAGGGTGACTTCCCGGTAACCCCGCCCCGCCAGCCCCTCCATCTCCAGACGGATCGCCTCGGGCAGACGCGACTGCTCGCGGCCGCGCACGGAGGGCACCACGCAGTATGTGCAGTGCTCGTTGCAGCCGTAGATCACGTTCACCCAGGCGCAGACCTCACTGTCCCGCCGGGCGGTGGTGATGTCCTCGAGGATGTGGTGTTCGTCGGTGGCCACCACCTGCTGGCCGGTCTCCACCCGGCTGAGCAGGGTCTCGAGCCGGTTGGCGTGCTGGGGGCCCATCACCAGATCCAGCTCCGGCACCCGCCGCAGCAGCGACTCCCCCTCCTGCTGGGCCACGCAACCCGCCACCACCAGCGTGAGGCCGGGGTTGGCCCGCTTGCGCTGGGCCTGGCGTCCCAGGTAGCTGTAGACCTTCTGCTCGGCGTTGTCCCGGATCGTGCAGGTGTTGTAGAGGACCAGATCGGCGCTGTGCTCGTCGCTGCCGCGGGCGTAACCCATGGCTTCGAGGATGCCGGCCATCCGCTCGGAATCCGCCTTGTTCATCTGGCACCCGAAGGTGGTGATCCAGTAGCTGCCGCGCCGTGCCGATGGCGCCTGGTCGGCCTGAGGGCCGGAAACGGTGGCTGTCATGGGATCCAGTTTCCGCTATCGCCCTGCCGCCGCCAACGCGGCGGCTGTGGCAGCGTGAACCTCCCGGCCCCTTCCTGGCATGCGCTGCCGCCTGAGCCGCTTTCCCCTCACCAAGGCGGTGCCCCTGGCCATCAGCCGAGGCACCACCGCCGCCGTGGAGCATCTCCTGCTGGAGGTCGAGCATGACGGCATCACCGGCCGCGGCGAGACCGGCGGCTTCGACACCGGCCACAGGAGCTACCGGACCGACGACCTGGCCGCCGAACTGGAGGCCGTCCTGCCGGCCCTCGAAAGCGTCGCCCCGGATCCGTTCCAGGCCCTCGAGCCCCTGCTGGAGCCACTCTCGCCCCCGGCCCGCTGCGCCGTCGACCTGGCCCTGCACGACTGGTGGGGGCAGCGGCTGGGCGAGCCGCTGTGGCGGCTCTGGGGTCTCGATGACGCCGCCATTGCCCCCACCAGCGTGACCCTGGGGCTCGGCGGTGAGGCGGCGGTGCTGGAGCGGCTGGAGCGCTGGTGGCAGCAGCTGCCCGCCAGCCGCATCAAGCTCAAGCTCGGCAGTCCGGAGGGTCTCGACCATGACCGGGCCCTGGTGCGGGCGGTGGCCGAGGCGCTGGAGCGGTGCCGCCAGAGCCTGGGGCTGGCCGGTGAGCTGCAGGTGGACGCCAACGGCGGCTGGAGTCTGGAGCAGGCCTGCACCATGGTGGGCTGGCTGGCGGATCAGGGGGTGGCGCTGGTGGAGCAGCCCCTGGCCCCCCTCGAGGATCCCGAGGCCGACTGCGCCGCCTTCGCCGCCCTGGAGCTGGAGTGCCCGATCGCCCTGGTGGCCGATGAGAGCTGCTGGAACCTGGCCGACCTGGTGCGGCTCGCCCCCTACGTCGACGGGGTGAACATCAAGCTGCTCAAGAGCGGCGGGCTGGCGGAAGCCCTGTTGATGGCCAGGGCCGCCCGTCGGCTGGGCCTCGGGGTGATGCTCGGCTGCTACTCCGACAGCGCCCTGCTCAACGGCGCCGCGGCCCAGCTGCTGCCCCTAGTGCGCTGGCCGGATCTCGACAGTCACCTGAACCTGGTGGACGACCCCTTCACCGGGCCCGTGATCGAAGTGGATCGGCTGAGGCCGGGGACAGGCCCCGGCCTGGGGGTGCTCCATGTTCGGGGCTGACACCCCGATCGTGCTGCTGCAGCACGGCGGCCTGGACAACCTCGGCGGCAAGACGGGTCTGGCGATGCTGCGGTACCGCCCCGGTCCGATCGTGGCGGTGGTGGACCCGGCCCACCCCGGCGCCGACCTGCGGGCGCTCACCGGCATCGATCGGGCCGTGCCGGTGGTGGGGTCGCTGGCGGAGGCGCTGCCGTTCGCTCCCGAGGTGGCGGTGGTGGGGCTTGCACCCTCCGGCGGCCGTCTGCCGGACGGGATGGGCTCCGATGTGGCGGCCGCCCTGGCGGCGGGGCTGTCGGTGGCCAGCGGTCTGCACAGCCGCCTGGCGGACGATCCGTCCCTGGCGGCCCTGGTGCGGCCAGGGCGCTGGATCTGGGACCTGCGCCGGGAGCCCCCGGGCTTGAGCGTCGCCTGCGGCCTTGCCGCAGCGCTGCCGTGCCGCCGGCTGCTGGCCGTGGGCACGGACATGTCGGTGGGCAAGATGAGCGCCTGCCTGGAGCTGCTGGCCGCGGCCCGGCGCCGCGGCCGTGAGGCTCGCTTCGTCGGCACCGGGCAGGCCGGCATCCTGATCAGCGGCGGCGGGGTGGCCCTCGATGCGGTGCGCATCGATTACGCCGCCGGCGCCGTCGAGGCGGCGGTGCTGGCCGCGGCCGGCGGCGCCGGCCCGGACACCCTGGTGCTGATCGAGGGACAGGGCTCCCTCTGCCATCCCGGATCGAGCGCCACCCTGCCCCTGATCCGCGGCAGCCAGCCCACCGATCTGCTGCTGGTCCACCGCGCCGGGCAGCACGCGATCCAGCGGCTGGCGGATTGCCCCCTCCCTCCCCTCGGCCAGGTGATCGCCGCCGTGGAGGCGCTGGCGGCCCTGGGCCGGCCGGCTGGATCGGCTCCGCCCCCCAGGGTGGCGGCCATCGCCCTCAACACCGCCCACCTGGACGGGGCGGCGGCGGCGGCGGCCCTGACGGCCACAGCCAGGGACACGGGGCTCCCCTGCGTCGATCCGGTGCGTCAGGGCGGCGAGGCCCTGCTGGAGCTGCTCTTCAGCCAAGAAAGAAGCCCGACGCCGTAGCGCCGGGCCTGAAGGGCGAGCGAGGGGACTCGAACCCCCGAATGGTGGCGCCACAAGCCACTGCCTTAACCACTTGGCGACGCCCGCCGTGGTCTTTGCCAATGTATCAAGCGAGCCTGCCGGCCCCCCCTCTTGCCACCGCCGACCACCACCACCCGCACCGTTTCCGGTCTTCTGGGCCTCATCGCCGTCGCGGGGGGGCTGATCGGCCTTGCCGTCACCAATCCCGGGCCGGCGGCCTTCGAGGAGTTCGCGGCCGAGAAGCTCACCCAACTGGCCAGCGAGGAGCTGTGCCGCGACGAGGGCCTGCCCCTGCTGGCCCGGCTGCTGATCCAGAACTGTCCGGAGCTGGTGCGCTCCCAGCGCAAGGTGCTGGGTCGCCTGGCCCGGGAGCACTCACGCCGCTACAACTTCGTTCTGCTGAGCATCTACGGCACCCGGCTGGGAGGCGAGAAGGTGCTGCCCAACTGGAGCATCCCCCGCTACGACGCCGTCACCCTGGCGATGGCCGGCCATTTCGTGCTCCTCAGCGCCGGCGAGAGCGTACCGGCCAGCCCGATGCCGTGAGCGGGGCGCCCCCTCCTCCCGGCCGCCTGCCCCCGCTGCGGGTCCCACGGCTCCTGCTCGACCCCTGCTGCCCCCTGCCGGCCGCGGACGAGCAGGGGCTGGTGACGGTGCAACTGGAGCACGGCGACGGACGGATCCGCACCATCCACGGGCTGGCCGCCGGCTCCGGCGACGCCAGGGGGGACGGCTCGCCGGCCCCCCTGGCGCTGACGCCGCTGGTGGAGCCCCATGCCCACCTCGACAAGGCCTTCAGCGGCGAGGACTTCCCCAACCCCGAGGGGACCATGGCCGGCGCCATGGCGGCGAACGGGCGCGAGGCGGCCCACAGAACGGCCGAGACGGTGCGCCGACGGGGGGAGCGGGCCCTGGAGCGGGCCTGGCGCTACGGCCTGCGGGCGATCCGCAGCCACATCGACAGCCTCGGCCCCGGGGCCGCCCCCAGCTGGGAGGCGCTGCTGGAGCTGCGCGACCGCTGGCGCGGCCGAGTGGAGCTGCAGCTGGTGGCCCTGGTGCCGGTGGGCCACTGGCGCACGGCCGAGGGGGAGGCCTTCGCCGCCTGGGTCGCCGCCCGCGGCGGCCTGCTGGGGGGCGTGCTCGGCGCCCCCTTCCGCTCGACGCCGACCGACCGCGCCGGCCTGCTGGCCCTGCTGCGGCTGGCGGAGCGCCTCGGCTGCGGCGTGGATCTGCACGTCGACGAGAGCGCCGAGGAGCACGGCCGCGGCGTGGCCCTGGTGAGCGAGCTGCTGCTGCGCCATCGCATCGTGGTGCCGCTCACCTGCAGCCACGCCAGCAGCATGGGTCTGATGGCCGACCGGTCCTGTCGCCGCCTGGCCGAAGCGATGGCGTCTGCGGCGGTGGGGGTGGTGGCCCTGCCCACCACCAATCTCTGGCTGCTGGGCAAGCACCACCGCCGCACCCCGTCGCTGCGGCCCCAGGCCCCGATCCGCCAGCTGCAAGAGGCTGGGGTGACCGTGGCGGTGGGGGCCGACAATGTCCAGGACCCCTGGTTCCCCGGGGGTGATTTCGATCCCATCGCCCTGCTGCGCTTCAGCCTGGCCGCCAGCCATCTGATGCCCTGGCGGCGCCTGGGTCTGAGCCCCTTCAGCACCGCCGCGGCCCAGCTGCTGGGTCTGGAGTGGGACGGGGTTCTGCGGGAGGGAGGGCCGGCCGATCTGGTCGTGCTGGGGGCCCCCTCCTGGGCCGAGCTGCTGGCCCGCCCGCCCCGGCGGCGGGTGCTGCGGGCCGGCCGCTGGCTGGATCCACCCCCCTGTGAGGAGCCGTCCCCTTCCCTGACCGCCTGCCATGCCTGACAACGCCCTGCCGGGGAACCTCCCCGCACCCGCCGATCCGGAATGGATCCGGCCCCTGGCCGCCGAACTGGCTGCCGGCCCCGCGGGGCTGACGCCGATCCTCTCTCCCGGTGAGCTGGCCAGGCTTTCGGCCGACTTCCACGACTATTCCCCCGTGCTCGAGCCGCTGCTGAAGGGCCGCAGGGCCCAGCTGGCGGTGAAGGTGGAGCGGCTGGAGCAGGTGATGGCGGTGGCCGGCGCCTGCGCCCGCCACCGGGTGCCGCTGACCGTGCGGGGCGCCGGCACCGGGAACTACGGCCAGTGCGTGCCGCTGGCCGGCGGCCTGGTGCTCGACATGGGCGGCCTGAACCGGCTGCGGGAGGTGGATCCGGGGAGCGGTGTGGCGGAGGCGGAAGCCGGCTGCACCCTGGCCCATCTGGATGGCCAGCTGCTGGCCCGCGGCCGCGCCCTGCGCCTGGCGCCCAGCACCTACCGCAGCGCCACCCTCGGCGGCTTCATCGCCGGCGGATCGGGCGGGCTGGGGTCCCTGCGCTGGGGATTCCTGCGTGATCCGGGCCACCTGCTGGGGCTGGAGGTGGTGACGCTGGAGGCCGAGCCGCGGCTGCTGCGGCTCGACGCCGCCGCCAGTGCCCCGCTCAACCATGCCTACGGAACCAACGGCATCATCACCGCCCTGCGGCTGGCCACCACCGAAGCGGTGGCCTGGGAGCAGCTGGTGGTGGGGTTCGACCGCTGGGAGGAGGCCCTGGAGGCCTCCAGGGAGCTGCCCACCACCGCCCTGCTGCTGAACGCCCTCTGCCTGCTGGAGGCCCCGGTGGCGGCGGCCATGCCCTGGCCCGCCGGCTGCCCCGCCGCCAGCGCCGGCGAGCACCGCCTGCTGCTCCACGCCGCCCCCGACAGCCTCGAGGCCCTGCCGGGCTGGCTGGCGGCCCGGGGGGGCCGGATCCGCTGGCAGGGCCGGCGGCCGGAGCCGGGGCGGGCACGGGGCCTGCCCCTGGGGGAACTCACCTGGAACCACACCACCCTGCACTGGCGGTCCCATGCGCCGGAGTGGACCTACCTGCAGCTGCTGCTGCCCCGGCCGGAGGCTCCCCTGCTGGCGGCCGTGCGGGAGCGCTGGGGTTCCGACGTTTTCTGGCACCTGGAAGGGGTGCGCCACCGGGGTGAGCCACGGCTGACGGCCCTGCCCCTGGTGCGCTGGCAGGGGCCCGAGGCCCTGGCCGATCTGGTCGCCCAGTGCCGCGAACTCGGGGCGGTGCCCTTCGATCCCCATGTGATCACCGTCGAGGACGGCGGCCTGGGGGTGGTGGACGCCGATCAGGTGGCGGCCAAGGCCGCCTTCGACCCGGCCGGACTGATGAACCCGGGCAAGCTGCGGGGCTGGACGGGCTAGGAACGCCCCGCCGGTGTCTCAGCGGCAGTCCAGGCTCAGGCGGGTGTCGGCACCGGTCACCGGGTTGGTGCCCCGGGCCTCCCGGCAGAGGTTGCGCTGGTCCACCCGGTCGAGCAGGGCATCGGTGAAGTCCGCATCAGTGACCGTGGCGCCGGTGAAGTTGCTGCCGGAGGCGATCGCTCCGCGCAGCACCGCGCCGGTCAGGTCGGTGCCGCTCATGTCCACCTTGTCCATCAGGGCGTCGCTGAGGTCGGCGCCATGGAAGTCGGCCTCCGGAAAGGCGGCCTGGGTGAGGATCGCCCCGTGCAGATCCGCGTCCCGGAAACGGGCCTGGCGGCCCGTGGCCCCGGCGAAGGAGCTGCCGGCCAGCTGCTGGCCGCTGAAGTCCTTGCCGCTCTGGTTGGTGAGGGTGTAGTCGACCCGGTCCTGGAAGTCGGCCAGGGCGCCGGAGGGGGCCAGCAGCAGCAGGCCGAGCAGGAGCCCCAGCAGCAGGAGGGCCCGCCGGGGTGCCAGGGGAGCCTTGGAGGCGGGGGCCGTCGTCATGGACCGTGGCTGCCGGGGATCCCTCCAGGCTGACCCGGCCCGGGGACTTCGTCAGCCTCCGGCGCGTCGAGCAGGGGCAGCACGGCCCCCAGCAGGAACAGGGAGCCGGCAACCACCGGCAGGGGCCCGCCCGGCAGCAGGCTGTCCAGACCGGCGGTCAGGCTGCCGGCCTCCTCAAGCTGGTCGGCCTTGTCCGGACAGGCGGCGGCCAGCTCCTCCAGCGTCCAGCTGGCGTGCTCCGGCACCGCCACCACCGCCGCCCGATCGCCGGGGCGCAGCAGCTCCTCCAGCATCACCGCGCCCTCCTTGTGGCGCTGGATGCCCAGCAGCCAGCGGCGCGGCCGGCCCCCCTCCTGGCTGTCGCCGTCGAGCCGGTCGAGCTCGCGGCGCAGGGTCGCCGCCGCCGGGGGATTGTGGGCCCC
This sequence comes from Microcystis elabens FACHB-917, assembly GCF_014698445.1. GTDB lineage: Bacteria > Cyanobacteriota > Cyanobacteriia > PCC-6307 > Cyanobiaceae > Cyanobium > Cyanobium elabens. The sequence continues at coordinate 9,789 of NZ_JACJSZ010000034.1, read as the reverse complement.
GTCGATCAGCAGTTCGCGGCCGCGCCAGCGGCGGTGCTCCAGCCGCCCCGGCCAGCGGGCGGCCTCCAGGCCGGTGCGGATCGTGGATGCGTCCAGGTGCGTGCCACCCAGGGGGCCGTCCGGGGCGGTCAGGGCCCGGGCCAGGGCCACCGCCACGGCCCCGTTGTGGCGCTGCAGCTCCCCCGCCAGGCCCAGGCGGGGCCCCCCGTCGGCCACGGCGGGCAGGGGGTCGAGCCACTCCAGGCTGGCGCCGCGGCGGCGGGCCTCCGCCTCCAGCACCCGGCGGGCCTCCGGTTCCTGGGCGGCGCTGAAGGCCCGGCAGCCCGGTCCCATCACGGCGGCCTTCTCGGCGGCGATGGCGGCCAGGGTGTCGCCCAGGTGCTCGCGGTGGTCAAGGCCGATGGCCCCGAAGCCGATCACGGGGCGGCGGGGGTGGACGGTGGTGGCATCAAGCCGTCCCCCCAGGCCCACCTCCAGCACCGCCAGATCGACCCGCTCGCGGGCGAAGTGCTCGAAGGCCGCGGCCGTGATCAGTTCGAAGGGGGTGAGCCGGTGCTGGCGGGCGAGGGGCTGCCAGCGGGCCAGGTCGCCCCGCAGGGTGGTGGGCGTGATCCAGGCGTCATTGACCTGGATCCGCTCGCACCAGCTCACCAGGTGGGGGGAGCGGTAGGTGCCCACGCGCACGCCGGTGGCCCGCAGGATCGCGTGCAGGAAGGTGCAGATCGAGCCCTTGCCGTTGGTACCGGCCACCTGGGCGGCGGCGAAGCGCCGCTCCGGATGGCCCCCCTCTGCAAGGGCGCCGGCCAGCCGCTCCAGGCCCAGGTCGACGCCGCGGCTGGCGAAGGGTTCGAGCAGGTCGCCCAGGTCGACCGGGGGGGGCAGCGGGGACGGCACGGACAGGAAGGGATCAGGCCAGGCTGCGCAGGGCCTTTTCCAGGCGCTTCACCGCCTTGCGCAGCTGGCGAGGCTTGACCACCAGCGGCGGCACGAACCGCACCACCCCGGGGCCGGCCGGCACGAGCAGCAGACGTTCCGCCATGGCGGCTTGGACGATCTCCGGCGCCGTGGGTCCGCCCTCGCGCAGCACCAGGCCCCGCAGCAGACCCCAGCCGCGCTCGCCGGCCAGCCGCTCGGGGTGGCGGCCCACCAGCTCCTGGAGCAGGGACTGGAGCAGGGCTGCGTTGGCGCTCACCTTCGCCAGCAGGCCCCGGCGTTCAATCTCCTCGATCACCGTCAGGCCGGCGCGGCAGGCGAAGGGGTTGCCGCCGAAGGTGCTGGCGTGGTCGCCGGGGCGGAAGTGGTCGGCCGCGGCCTTCACCGCCAGGGCCCCGATGGGGATGCCGCCGCCGAGGCCCTTGGCCATGGTCAGGGCATCGGGCTCGACCCCGAGCTGTTCGTAGCCCCACCAGTGGCCGCTGCGGCCGACGCCGATCTGCACCTCATCGAAGACGAGCAGGATGCGGTGGGCATCGCAGAGCTCCCGCACGCGCCGGAAGAAGGCCGGATCGCCGGGGTTGACCCCGCCCTCGCCCTGGATCGGCTCGAGCAGCACGGCCGCCACCCGGGGCCCATCGGCCTCACAGGAGGCCAGCAGGGCTTCAAAGCCGGCGATGTCGTTGTAGGGGAAGTAGCGGAAGCCCGACACCATGGGCTCGAAACCCTGGTGGTACTTCGGCTGGCCCGTGGCGGTCACCGCCGCCAGGGTGCGGCCGTGGAAGCTGGCCTCGGCGGTGAGGATCAGCGGATCGGCGATCCCACGCACCAGGTGGCCGTGCTTGCGGGCCAGCTTGATGGCGGCCTCGTTGGCCTCGGCGCCGGAATTGCAGAAAAAGACCCGGTCGGCGCAGCTGCGGGCGGTGATCGCCCCGGCCAGGGCCTCCTGCTCAGGGATCCGATACAGGTTGGAGACGTGCTGGAGACGGTCCAGCTGCCGACAGAGCCGCCGCTGCAGCACCGGATCGCTGTGGCCCAGGGTGCAGACAGCGATGCCGGCCACCATGTCGAGATAGCGCCGGCCATGGTCATCCCACAGCCAGACCCCGCGGCCGCGGCTCAGGGCCAGGGGATACCGCCCATAGGTGTCCATCACCGGGGCGATGGGTTCCGGCTGGATGGGAGCGGTGGGACTCGAACCCACATGCCCGAAGGCGCTCGATTTTGAGTCGAGTCCGTCTACCAATTCCGGCACGCTCCCGCAAGGCGGACTCTAGGCGGCGGTGGTGGGCAGCCTGCGGATCGAGGCGCCGGCGGCGTTGAGCTTGCCCTCCAGATCGGCGTAGCCCCGGTCGAGGTACTCCAGGCCCCGCACGGTGGTGATGCCTTCGGCGGCGAGGCCCGCCAGCACCATGGCGGCGGAGGCGCGCAGGTCGGTGCCGTGGACGGGGGCGCCGCTGAGCCGGGCCACCCCCTCCACGCAGGCGGTGTTGCCCTGCATGCGGATCGAGGCGCCCATGCGCTGCAACTCGGCCACGTGCTGGAGACGGTTCTCGAAGATGTTCTCCACCACCATGCTGGTGCCCTCGGCGGTGGCCAGCAGGGCCATGAAGGGGGCCTGCAGGTCGGTGGGGAAGCCGGGGAAGGGCTGGGTGCGCAGGTCCACCGCCCGCACCTTGTCGGCCGTGAGGATCAGGCTCTGGTCATCGGCTTCGATGCGGCAGCCCGCCTCCTCGAGCTTGGTGATCACGGCACCGAGGTGCTCGGGCAGGGCTGGGAACACCCGCAGCCGGGAGCGGGTGATGGCGCCGGCCAGCAGGAACGTGCCGGCCTCGATGCGGTCGGGGATGACGGCGTAGTCGGCGCCATGGAGCCGCTCCACACCGACGATCGTGATCGTGGGGGTGCCGGCGCCGCGCACCTTGGCCCCCATGGCCAGCAGCAGCCGGGCCAGGTCGATCACCTCCGGCTCCTGGGCGGCGTTGTCGATGACCGTTTCGCCATCGGCGAGGGCCGCCGCCATCATCAGGGTCTCAGTGGCGCCGACGCTGGGGCAGTCGAGGTGGATGTGGCCGCCGGTGAGGCGACGCTGGCGGCCAGGAACAACGGCGGTGACCACGCCATGCTCGATGGTGACCTGGGCGCCGAGGGCCTTGAGTCCCTTGACGTGCTCCACCACCGGCCGGGTGCCGATCTGGCAGCCGCCGGGCAGGGGTACCTGGGCCATGCCCATGCGGGCCAGCAGCGGGCCGATGCAGAAGAAGCTGGCCCGCAGGCTGTTGACCAGCTCATAGGGCGGGGCTGCGGTGGTGATGTGGTCGCCGTGGAGCACGATCGCGTCGCCGCCGCGCTGCACCCTCACCCCGAGGGCGGAGAGGATCTCCCCCATGGCCGTGATGTCGGTCAGGGGAGGCACGTTGCTGAGCCGCAGTCCGTCCTCGGTGAGCAGGCAGGCGGCCATCAGCACCAGGGCCGAATTCTTGGCCCCGCTGACCCTCAGCTCCCCGTCCAGACGCCGCCCACCACTGATCTCCAGCCTGGTGCCGGCGATGGCCTTGACAGGCATGGGGGATACGGTCATGGACAGGAGTCCCGGTATCAATTTCGGAGGCATCTTGACAACGAATGATCCCGTCGTCTAGGGGTCGCCGCTCAAACTGTCTTGCCCGTCACGGGCCGCCGTCGTCCGGAGGCGGCGGGCCGCCGGTGATGATTTATGCTCCGTTCAGCGCCGCGGTCTACGTGGCGGCTACACGCCCGCGGATGTGGCGGAATTGGTAGACGCGCTAGTTTCAGGTACTAGTGGCAGCAATGTCGTGGGAGTTCAAGTCTCCCCATCCGCATGATTTTTTTATGATTGTTCTCAAGATCACCAACGCTTCCGATGTCGTCGCCGCGAACATCGGCAGATTTCTGGAGCGTCTCACGCCGGACGCCTACGACCAGAACAAGGTGGAGGACATCGTCATCGATCGCCTGGTGGCCAACCTCAAGGCCGAGGGCATCCGCGGCGAGGTGGCAGCCTTCAAGGGGCTCGACCTCAGCGACGACGACCTCGTCATCCACGAGCACCTCAAGCTCCGGCGCCGCAAGACCATCTGACGTCCCCGGGTTGCTCTCCTGACCACCGCGGTCTGTCGCCGGACAGCGAGCCCATCCGCAGCGTCCGCAATCCTCTGGTCCAGGCGTTGCGGCGCCTGCACCGGCCCAGCGGCCGCAGGGAGCAGGGCCTGATCCTGCTGGAGGGGACCCACCTGTTGCAGGAGGCCCTCGCCCTCGGTCTGCGGCCCGTTCAGATGCTCGCCACCACCGACTGGCTGGCCCGCCATGGCGCCCTGGTCGAACGGCTGCCGGATGCGGGCCGGCTGCGGATCGCCAGTCCCGAGGTTCTGGCCGCCGCCGCCACCACCGCCCATCCCGATGGGGTGCTGCTCACTCTGGAGGCCGCCGACCTGCCCGCCCTGCCGACGGGGCCCCCGGATTTCCTGCTGGTCCTCGACCGGCTCCAGGATCCTGGCAACCTGGGCACCCTGCTGCGCACGGCGCTGGCGGCCGGGGTGGAGCAGGTGTGGCTGGCGGAGGGGGCCGATCCGCTGCAGCCCAAGGTCCTGCGCGCCTCCAGCGGCGCCGCCCTGGCCCTGCCGATCGAGCGGATGGCGCCCGCCGACCTGCCCGCCCGCCTGGCGGCGGCCCGGGAGCGGGGTGTGCAGGTGGTGGCGGCGGTGGTCCCCGAGGCGGCCGCTGCCGCCCAGCCCTACTGGGCGCTGGACTGGTGCCGCCCCACGGCCCTGCTGCTGGGCAACGAGGGGGCGGGGCTGGCTCCGGAGCTGGCCCGCCTGGCCGACCGGCGGGTGACGATCCCCCACAGTCCAGCGGTGGAATCGCTGAATGTGGCGGCCGCGGCCGCCTTGCTGCTGCTGGAGCGCCCCCGCCAGGCCCACGGCCGGCCCGGGGCCTGACAGGGGAGAATGCCCCAACCCATGCAGCCCCGTCCGGTGACCGCAGCAACCGCCTCCCCTCCCACCGGGTTCGATTTCGACGTGATCGTCATCGGGGCCGGGTATGGCGGTTTCGATGCGGCCAAGCACGGCGCCGAGCACGGCCTGAAGGTGGCGATCGCGGAATCCCGCGACATGGGCGGCACCTGCGTCAACCGGGGCTGCGTCCCCTCCAAGGCCCTGCTGGCCGCGAGCGGCCGGGTGCGGGAGCTCGCCGACGCCGAACACCTCAGGGGCTTCGGCATCCACGCGGCGCCGGTGCGCTTCGAGCGCCAGAAGATCGCCGACCATGCCGCCCAGCTGGTGGCCACGATCCGCACCAACCTGACAAAAACGCTGGAGCGCGCCGGCACCACGATCCTGCGGGGCAAGGGCCGCCTCGACGGCCCCCAGCGGGTGGCGGTGCGCGAGGCCAGCGGCGTCGAGCGGGTCTATGCCGCCCGTGAGGTGATCATCGCCACCGGCTCCGATCCCTTCGTGCCGCCCGGCATCGAGACCGACGGCCGCACCGTGTTCACCAGCGACGAGGCCATCAACCTCGAATGGCTGCCCCGCTGGATCACGATCATCGGCAGCGGCTACATCGGCCTGGAGTTCGCCGATGTGTACACGGCCCTGGGCTGCGAGGTCACGATGATCGAAGCCCTCGACCGGGTGATGCCCACCTTCGATCCGGACATCGCCAAGATCGCCGCCCGCCATCTGATCGACGGCCGGGACATCGACGCCCGCTCCGGCGTGCTCGCCAGCAGGATCACGCCCGGCTGCCCGGTGAGGATCGAACTGGTGGACATGGCCACCCGCGAGCCGGTGGAGACCCTGGAGGTGGATGCGGTGCTGGTGGCCACCGGCCGAGTGCCGGTGAGCCGCGACCTCAACCTGGCGAGCGTGGGGGTGGAGACCAACCGGGGCTTCATCCCCGTCGACGACGGCCTGCGGGTGCTGGCGAACGGGATGCCGGTACCCCACCTGTGGGCCGTCGGTGACGTGACCGGAAAGATGATGCTGGCCCACACCGCCGCCGCCCAGGGCGCGATCGCCATCGAGAACATCCTCGGCCACGCCCGCCGCATCGATTACCGCTCGATCCCTGCGGCCACCTTCACCCATCCGGAGATCAGCTCGGTGGGACTGTCGGAGGCGGACGCCAAGGAGCTGGCCGAGACGGAGGGCTTCCAGCTGGGAGCCGTGCGCAGCTACTTCAAGGCCAACTCCAAGGCCCTGGCCGAACTGGAGAGCGACGGCCTGCTGAAGCTGCTGTTCCGCAAGGACACCGGCGAAGTGCTGGGGGCCCACATCTATGGGCTGCACGCGGCCGACCTGATCCAGGAGATCGCCAACGCGGTGGCCCGGCGCCAGGGGGTGCGGCAGCTGGCCAGCGAAGTGCACACCCACCCCACGCTCTCCGAGGTGGTGGAAGTGGCCTACAAGCAGGCCGCCGCCAGCCTGGCCACGGCCGTGGGTGCCTGAGATGGAGATCCGTCGCCGGCCCCCCAACCCCTCGGTGCGGGTGGCCCACCTGGAGTTCGGCACTCCCCATCCCGAGGAGAGCCCCCGCCACATCCTCGAGGAGATCGTCTGGGAGAAGGACCGGGAAGTGACGGCCGCCCGGGAACGGGTGAGCCTGGAGTCCCTCAAGCAGCAGGTGGCCGACCTGCCCCCCACCCGGGAATTTCTGGCGGCCCTGCGGGCCAGCTGCCGCAAACCGGCCGTGATCGCCGAGATCAAGAAGGCCAGCCCCAGCAAGGGGGTGATCCGGGAGGATTTCGATCCCGTCGCCATCGCCCGGGGCTACCGGGACGGTGGCGCCAGCTGTCTGTCGGTGCTGACGGACAAACGCTTCTTCCAGGGGAGCTTCGAGATGCTGGTGGCGGTGCGGGAGGCGGTGGAGCTGCCCCTGCTCTGCAAGGACTTCATCCTCACCCCCTACCAGCTGTTCCAGGCCCGGGCGGCCGGGGCCGACGCCGCCCTGCTGATCGCGGCAATCCTCACCGACCAGGATCTGGCCTACCTGCTCAAGGTGGCCCGGGGCCTGGGGCTGGCGGTGCTGGTGGAGGTGCACGACGCGGCGGAGATGGAGCGGGTGCTGCAACTGGAAGGTGTGACCCTGATCGGCATCAACAACCGTGATCTGGCCAGCTTCACGGTGGATCTCGCCACCACCGAACAACTGATGGCTGCCTTCGGCCAGCAGGTGCGTGCCCGCGGTGCCCTGCTGGTGAGCGAATCGGGCCTGTTCAGCCGCCAGGACCTGGATCGTGCCGTCGGCGCCGGCGCCGATGCGGTGCTGGTGGGGGAAGCCCTGATGCGCCAGGACGACGTCACGGCGGCCCTGGAGACCCTGATCGGAGGCTGAGACCCGAGGGGGCCGGGCACGGATCAGTCGTTCTCGAGCACGGCACGGGCCGCATCCAGTTGGGCGCGGGCTTCCGCCCTCACCTCGGGATAACGCAGGTTCAGGGAATCCAGGGTTCCGGTGATGGCGGCCGCCACGGCGATGCGGGTGAACCACTTGTTGTCCGCTGGCACCACATACCAGGGGACTTCCTTGGTGGAGGTATGGCGGATCATGTCCTCGCAGGCATTCATGTAATCGTCCCAGAACGTCCGCTCCTTGATGTCGTTAGCGGAGAACTTCCAGTTCTTGTCTGGGTTATCGAGGCGTTCGAGAAAGCGCTTCTTCTGCTCATTCTTGGAAACGTTTAGGAAAAACTTGCGAACGACGATGCCATTGTTATGGAGATAGCGTTCGTAGTTTCTGATGTCGCGAAAACGATCTTTCCAGATATCTTTGGAGATGCGATCGGCTGGAAGGGTCTCTCTGGCAAGCATCTCCGGTACCCGTTCAGGGGTCGGGACGGCTCATCTCGAACTTCAGCCCTGCTGAACCCTTGACGACAGCTTGATTCCCGGTTGCATCTCAGGCAGAGACCGCCTGTGATGAGCAGCCCTCCTGCCGGGATTCCAGAAGCGGATTGGCTGGCCACACCTGTTGCCGTCCGAGCCTTCATCCTGGCCCAGCAGCAGGAAAACGATGAGCTCCGCAGCCAGCTCACCGCCCTGGCCACCGAGCTGGCCAGCCTGCGGGAGCGGATCGGCCGCAGCTCGCGCAACTCCTCCTAACCACCCTCCAGCGATGGCCCGGGATTTAAGCCACCGGAGCGGCGTAAGGGCAGTGGCCGGAGCGCGGCGGTCAGCCGGGCCATCCCGGCGCAGGGCCGGAGCTGCTGCCGATCGAGCGGGTGGATGAGGTGGTGGACCACCACCTCGATGCCTGCCGCCGTTGCGGCTCGTTGCTTGCGGGAGAGGATCCAGATCCGTTGCGCCATCAGCTGATCAAGATCCCGCCGATCACACCGCTGGTGATCGAGCATCGGTTGCATCGCCTGGTCTGCCCCTGCTGCTCCACCAGCACCTGCGCCCCGTTGCCGGCGGCTGTGGACGTGAGCCGCTACGGCCCAAGGCTCAGTTCCTTGATCGCGTTGATGGGGGCTGCCTTCCCCCTGAGCATCAGCAGGAGTCAGGCGCTGCTGCAGCAGGTGCTGGGGGTCATGCTGTCGCGAGCGTCGATCGTCAGGAGCCTCCAGCGGGTGAGTGCAGCGCTGGAGCAGCCCACCACAGCAGCCCATCGGGCCTCCTGATCAGCAACAAAGCTCCGCATCATGTTATTGCTTTTGAACGCATAAAGGCAGATGTCCTGCGGAAGCTGTCTTTTGTGGCCTTATGCGGCACTGGTCGGCATCCCTGAACGACGGCAAATTGTCACTGCGGAGCTTCGTTGCTGATCAGGTCGGGCCTTGCGCCAGCAGCCGGTGGTTGACGTGGATGAAACCGGTGCACCCACCGGCAATGCCGTAGACGAAGTCTTGCGCGCAGCGGTGGGCCGTCATACCACCGGCAGGCGCGGCTGGCTGTGGGCGTGTACGTCTCCGGTTGTGACGGTGTTTCTGCAGGGCCTGAGCCGCTCAGCGGCAGCAGCCACCGAACTGCTGGGCCCCGGCTTTGGCGGGATCGTGGTGAGCGATCGCTTCTCGGCTTACAACCACCTGCCCAGCCAGCAGCGCCAGCTGTGGGTGGCCCATCTGATCCGTGATCTCACCGCCATCGCTGAGCGCTCCGATGCCAACGCTGGGTTCGGCGCCCAGCTGCTGGAGCTGCAGCGACAGCTCTTTGAGCAGTGGCACCGCTACAAGGACGGAACGATCGACTGGCTTGCCTTGCGACAGGAGTGCAAGCCGATCCGGCTGGCGTTTGAGACCACCCTCCAGCAGGTGGTGGAGCTGGGCGTTCAGCGCGGCGATCGAACGCCATGGGCCAGCACGGTGCGCACCTGCCAGAAGCTCCTGAAGGTGGCTGATGCGTTGTGGACCTTCCTGGACATTGAGGGAATCGAGCCCACCAACAACGCTGCCGAGAGAGCCTTGCGGCCGGCCGTCATCCAGCGCAAGGTCAGCGAATTGCCAAGCAACAGCCGGGGCGTGCAATCAGCCAACGGCGCCATCTGCAGGGCACGCCTGCTCACCGTCACCACCACCCTCAGGCAACAGGGCCGCGATGTCTGGCAGTTCCTGGAACAGGCCTGGATCGCCCATCACCACGGTGGGGTGATGCCATCCCTGCTGCCGGATCCCTGAATGCGGCGACACGAAACATTGCTGCTTGATCGCTCAGCGATGAGCCATCAGGCGTGGAGTCCTGCGCCGGGGCATCCCGACCTCTGAACGGGTACGATCCTCAAAGGTGGGGACGGCTGGATCCAGGGCTACAACTGCCAGGCGGTTGTCGACGGCGACCACCAGGTGATCGTGGCGATGGGGGTGAGCAACCAGCCTCCTGACGTGGAGCACCTGGTTCCCAT
>NZ_JACJSZ010000033.1 GCF_014698445.1 Microcystis elabens FACHB-917 | reverse complement strand
AAGCGGTACAGGTAGAGGAAGGTGGCATCGGAGGGCCAGCGCTTGAAGTTCAGACCCAGCGCCTGGTTCAGCACCTCGCGGTGCCGCTCGGCAAAGGCCTCCAGATCACGGGAGCTGCGGCAGTCACTGAGGATGCCGAGGACGGCCACCAGCAGCAGGTACCACTGCGGGTAACGCACCCCGCGGCGGTAGCGGCCATCCGGGATCGCCTTGAGAAAGGTGATCAGATCGGCGTCGGCGCTGAAATCAACGGCCGGAGCAGTGGTCTGGGGCATCGCGAACGGGCTGGCTCTGGGAGCAAACCGGGCCTCAGCGACGGCGACAGGGGCGGGCTGGACAGACTTTCAGGCGGCCCTGACACGAGCGCGTCACAGCTGAGCGGCAGCAACTCCAGTGGCCAGCGAAGCAGACGACGCTGCTGTGGGCCGCTGGCGCCTGCATTGAGCAGCAGCAGATCGAGATCGCTGCCCACTCCCGCGGTTCCTCGCCCCTAACTGCCGAACACGGCCACGCGCTCAAGCGAGGGTATCTGCTCACCCAGCCGCACCGCCCAGGCCTCCACCTGGTGCATCACCCGGTCGGGCTCTGTCCATCGCAGCACGGATTGAGTCAACGAGCGCGCGGGCGTGGTGAAGAGCGTCGTCGCTTTACAGACGGCCAAAATGGTCGGCAGGGGCCCCATCCGCAAGACTGTCCTCGGGATCCGCAGACGCCTGATGCAACCAGTCAGCGGAAAGTTTCATCACGCCATTGTGTGGCTCTGCCCGGGGGCCCGGCCGGCAGATCAGACTACGTCCCCTCCGGCTGGTGCGGGATCTAGAGGCTGCGACAGAACCACTGCCAGCGCCGCCGCCGCCCCACCGGCGCCGGCCAGCGTCAGGGCCTCCTCCAGGCTCAGCAGCGTCGCCTGCCGCAGGCTCCGGGCCACCGCCTCCCGTGACGCCCCCAGAGCCTCGGCGTGGACGAAGGCCAGCCCCACCTGCTGTTGCTCCTGCCGCTGCCGGTCGGACGGTTCGATCACCTGGCTCAGGGCCACGCCATAGCGCAACCAGATGGCCGGGTCGTGGCTCTCCAGCGGGTGCGCCGCGATCAGCGCCGCCCAGTCGGTCGAGCGGGTGTCTGGTGGGCTCATCGGCTCGGCTCCGCCACCGCCTCGACCCCCAGCCAGGCCGCCAGGTCGGTGGCCACCGCCACCGCCAGCACCCCGTAGCGGCTGCCGATGGCCTGCACCAGGGGCAGCCGGTAAGCCCCGCCCCCGGCCAGCAGCACCGTGAATGGCCGCTCGCGATGGAGCTTCTCCACCTCCGCCACCAAGGACTCCAGGCTGTGCTCGAAGCCGGCCGCGGGCCGCTCCGGGTGACGGCTCCGGGGCACCGCCAGGCAGCGCAGTCCGAAGGCCCCCCCGGCGAACAGTCGGCCGGCCCGGTGCGCCTCCTGCAGCGCCGCGATCCCATCGGGCCCCTCGCCCACCAGCACCACCTCACCCCCGCCGAGCCGCTCCAGCAGCGCGGCGCCGCTAGGGGGCTGGCGCAGCTGCTCCGGCTGCCCCCAGGACAGCCACAGCTCCTCGGTGGGCCCATCTGCGCTCCACACCTGCGCCAGCAGCAGGGCCTGCAGCGCCGGCCGGGCCCACTGCCGCAGGCTCTCCAGCGGCGCCTGGGTGGTGGCATAGAAGCCCGCCTGGAGCTCGAAGCGCCGCAGCAGCTCGATGATGTCCCCCGGCGCCGGGGCCCCCACGGTGGCCGGGTCCCAGAAGTCGCTGTCGTGGTGGCGGCGGCGCAGTTCGGCCAGGGCCGCCTCCAGCCGCTCCACCGGCCCCTCGGAGTGGCGCAGCAGCAGGAGCTCCAGTGGATCCAGCTCCACCACCAGCGTGCCCGGACGCCACTCCACCGCCGGCAGGGCAGCGGCCGGCGCCGACCCGGGCCCCTCCTCCTCCAGCCATTCCGCCTCCAGCACCTCCCCCCCCGACCCGTCCCCGGTGCGCCTGGCCCCGCGGCCGTGCTGCAGCAGCTCCAGGCTGAAGCGGGCCCGCAGCAGGGCGGTCTCGAAGGCCTCCCGCCGCTCCGGCGCCACCGGCAGGCGGCCCACCCGCGCCACCAGCAGCGCCAGGTCGGTATCCGTAAGGTCCGCGGCCGCCGGCAGCCCTTCGATCACCTTGCCCATGGCGGTGTGGCACATCTTCACCACCCACACCGGCACGGGATCCACCAGCTCGCTGAGCCGCAGGGACAGATCCAGACACGGTGCGGCGGCGGACGGATCCGTGGCCAGCCGCTGGTTCCAGGCCAGGGCCCCGTGCTGCATGAGCTGCTGCTCCATCACCGCCAGCCAGGGGGGCGGGTCCCAGGGCTGGTGGGCCGTCGGCGCCAGGATCCGCGCCATCCGCAGGCAGAGCGCCCCATCGTCGGCCCGTTCCGCGGCATGGAAGTCCACCGGCTCCCCGTTCCGCGGCACCAGGCGCTCATGCACGCGGCCCGTCAGCCGACCCAGCAGAACCCCATAGCGTTCCCACAACACCGCCGCCATCGCCGGCCGCGCCGCCGCCAGCTCCGTCAGGTGGCCCAGCAGGTGATCGTGGGCCTCCAGGGCGCCGTCCAGGTCGTCTCCCTCCAGGGCGTCCCGCAGGGCCGTGGCGCTCGCCTCCGTCAGTTCCGCCACCAGCGAGTCCTGCGGGGTGGCCCGCACCGCCTCCTTCCGCAGCGACACGATCAGCTCGTGATAGGTGGGGAAGGTCAGGGGCAGCTGCCTCAGCAGCCGCAGCGGCACCCAGGCACCGGGCTCGCGGCCCCCAGTGTCCATGGTGGAGTGCGACAAGGTGGTTGCGGGCAATAGGGTGGTTGCGGGCAATAGGGTTGCCCTACCGAATTCCAGCACGTCTGCGATGCTCGCCGAGCCGCCCGGCACCCTGGAGCCCCTGTCGTCCTCCCTGGTTGAGCTGCGTCGCCCCGGCCTGGTCGGTCAGCTCCACGGCTGGAGCCCCGCCAGCGGTCTCAGCGGCTGGGCCTGTCCCTGGCCGCTCCAGCCCCAGGCCCCGCCCCTGCGCCTGCGCCTGGTGTTCGAGGATCTGCTCGATTCCAGCCGGCGGCTGCTCGTGGCCGATCTGATGGCGGCCCAGCCCCGCCCCGATCTGCTTCCCCTGGGCATCGAGCAACCCTGCGGCTTCCGCTTCTGGTGGGATCCCTCCCATCCGCTGCCGCCCTACTCCCAGGGTCTGGTGCTGCGGCTCTTCGCCGAGGACACCGACGGCGCCGAACTGGCCGGCAGCCCCATGCGGCTCGATGCCGCCACCTACGCCCAGATCGACCACCAACGCCAGCACGGCCCGCCGCGCGAAGGGGCCCTGACCCACGTCCAGCCGCCCCTCCTGCACGGCTGGAGCCGCGGCAACGAGCCCCTGCTGCTCCGCCTCGACGGCACCACCGTCCTGCCGGTGGCCCCTCCCGACCCCCAGCCCGATGGGCCCTGGCGCTTCCAGCAGGCGCTCCCCACCGCCCTCGCCGACGGCGCCATCCACCATCTGCAGCTCGAGACCGACACCGGCCTGGTGCTGGATGAACGCTTCGAACTCCTCCCCTTCCACCTCACCCCCTGGGCGGCCCTCCAGCACCACGCCCGCCCCCCGTTCCCCGACGAGCTCTCCCCTCTCGCCCGCGAGCGCTACCGCAGCCTGCGCACCTGGCTCGCCTGGGCCGACAGCGACGGCACCGCCTTACCGCCCGACCTGCCCCTGCTGCAGCGCCTGCTCGAGCACCCCCTGCCCCGCCGGCAGGACGGCCCCCCCCGCACCGGCAGCGACGAACCCGGCCCCGACGGCAGCGCCGTTCCCCGCCAGCCCCTGCGGCTGCCCATCGCCGCCGAGCCCCAGGTCTCGATCGTCATCCCGGTGCACAACCAGTACGGCGTCACCCGCCGCTGCCTGGCGGCGATCGGCTACGCCGCCAGCCGCATCCCCTTCGAGGTGATCGTGGTCGACGACGGCTCCGTCGATGGCACCGCCGACGCCCTGGCCGCCGAAGCCCCCGGCGTGCGGGTCATCCGCCACGACTTCGCCCGTGGCTTCAACCAGGCCTGCTGCAGCGGCGCCGCTGCCGCCGACGCCCCCTTCCTGGTGCTGCTCAACAACGACACCGAACCCTGTGCCGCCTGGCTGGAGGAACTGCTCCATCCCTTCGAGCGCTGGGCCGACACCGGCCTGGTGGGGGCCCAGCTCCTCTACCCCGATGGCACGGTCCAGGAAGCCGGTGGGATTGTCTGGGGGAACGGCGAACCCTGGAACTACGGGCGCGGTGGCAACCCCCACGATCCACGCCTCGCCTACGCCCGCCAGGTCGACTACGTCAGCGGCGCCGCGCTCGCCATCCGGCGCGACCTCTGGAACCGTCTCGGCGGCTTCAGCCCGGAATTCTCCCCCGCCTACTACGAGGACACCGACCTGGCCTTCAAGGTGCGCCAGGCCGGCCATACCGTCCGCTATGCCCCCCTGGCGCGGGTGATTCATCACGAGGGCATCAGTTGCGGCAAGGATGTCGCGGCGAATGCGGGGCTCAAGCGGTTCCAGGAAACGAACCGGCCGCTGTTCCAGCAGAAGTGGGCTCAGGCTTTCCAGGGGCCCACCGACCCGAACGGGACGGAGGCCGAATCCATCAAGGACCGCGGCATTCTGGGCAGGGTTCTCTGCCTCGACCACGAAACGCCCCGGCCCGATCGCGATGCCGGCAGCCATGCCGCCCTGGTGGAGATGGGGCTGCTGCAGGACCTCGGCTGGAAGGTCACCCTGCTGCCCCTCAACCTGGCCTGGCTCGGAAACTACAGCGAGGAACTGCAGCGCCGCGGCATCGAGATGATCCACGCCCCCTTCGTGCTCTCCCTCGAGCAGTTCCTGGCGGAACGGGGCGGCAGCTTCGATCTGATCTACCTCACCCGTTACAACGTTGCCACCCAGGCCCTGCCCCTGCTCCAGCGCTACGCTCCCCAGGCCCGTCGGCTGTTCTGCAATGCCGATCTCCACCACCTGCGCCAGTTGCGGGCCGCCCGCGCCGAAGGCCTCGACGGCGACGCCGCCCGCCGCGCCTTCGAGGCCGTCGAGGAGGTCAAGCGCCAGGAACTGGCGGTGATGCGCCAGGTGGATCTCACCTTCAGCTACTCGGAGGTGGAGCGGGCGGTGATCGAGGCCGAAACCCTCGGCGAAGCCTCCACCGCCGCCTGCCCCTGGGTGGTGCACGGCCCGGAGACCCCCGCCCCCCTCGAGGGCCGCAGCGGCCTCGCCTTCCTGGGCAGCTACGGCCACCCCCCCAACCGGGACGCCGTCGAGACCTTCCTGGCGCAGGTGTGGCCCGAGCTGCATCATCAGCGGCCCGATCTTCGCCTGCACCTCTACGGCAGTGGCCTCGATGCCGATCAGGCCAGCCGCTGGGGCTCCGAGGCCGGGGTGGTCGTGGAGGGCTGGGTCGCCGATCCCGCCACGGTGTATGCCCGCCACCGCATCTTCATCGCCCCATTGCGCTCCGGCGCCGGCCTCAAGGGCAAGGTGGTGGCCGCCGCCGCCCATGGCATGCCCCAGGTGCTGAGCCCCCTGGCCGCCGAGGCCACCGGCCTGCGCCACGGCCAGGAGATGCTGATCGCCCGCAGCCCGGCAGACTGGCACCGTGCCGTGCTCCAGCTCAGTGACGACGACGAGGCCTGGCGAGCCATGGGCGCCGCTGCCTTCCGCTACGCCCGCGAAACCTGGAGCCAGGCCCGCGGCCTGACCCTGATGGCCGAGGCCCTGGCCCGCCTGGAGCTGCCCTACAAGGCACCGGCCCCATGAGCAGCCCCCGCTCCTCCCTGCCCGAACCCCTTTCCGGCCTGCCGGAGCCCGCCGTGGTCGAACTGCCGCCGGGCCGCCCCTGGATCGCCCTCTCCGAGCTCAATCGCCTCATCCGCCAGCAGGGTCAGGCCCGGCCGCTGGCACGGGCCTGGGTGCTCGACGAACTTGTTCACGCCATCCCCCGCCTGCCCGCCGACGAGGAGAAGGCGCTGATGGCCGCCTACCTGGAGCGCCAGGGCGTCACCGATGACCCCCAGGTGCCCGCCTGGCTGGAACAGCGCGGCCTGGCCTTTGCCGACCTCCGCATCCTTGCCACCCAGAAACGGCGCCTGCAGCGCCTTCTCCACAGCCGCTGGGGCGATGAGGTGGAGGTGCGCTTCCTGGAGCGCAAGCCCGAGCTCGATCAGGTGGTGTATTCCCTTCTCCGGCTCGACAGCGAGGATCTCGCCGCCGAGCTCCACCACCAGATCGCCGAAGGGGAGGCCGATTTCGCCGACCTCGCCCCGGTCCATTCCAAGGGCCCCGAACGCCACAGCCGCGGCCTGATCGGTCCGCTGCCACTGGCGGCCGGCCACGAGAGCCTGGTGAGCCGCCTGCGCCGTGGCCAGGCCGGCCAGCTGTTCGATCCCTTCAAGGCCGGCGACACCTGGGTGGTGCTGAGGCTCGAACAGGTCCTGCCGGCCGAGTTGAACGAATCCACCAGAGAGCGCATGATGGGCGAGCTCTTCGAGGAATGGATCGAGCAGCGGGTGCGGCTCCTCCTGGAGGGCCAGCCGCTGCCCCCCCTCGATGCCATGCTCGCCCTGCTGCAGGTGGACGACAGCCCATGACCTCCTCCCCCGGTGCCATCAGCGGTCTGCTCAACGACTTCGCCCCCTTCGACCGGCTGCCGCCCGCCCGCCGCGACGCGATCGACCATCTGCTCGAGCCCCTGCGCTTCCGCATCGGCCAGACGGTCCTGCGCCCCGACGTTCTTCCCGATGGCCTGCTGCTGCTCTGCAGCGGCCAGCTGCGCAGCCTCGGCCCCAGCCCCGGTGGCCGGGGCCTGCGCACGATCGAACGGCTCGGCCCCGGCTCCCTGGCGGGCTGGGCCGGCCTGCTGCGTCGCGACCCCTGCGAGCATCTGCGCGCCACCACCGAGGTGGAGGCCCTGCTGCTCCCCGCCGCCGCCTTCCGCGATCTGCTCGCCGGCCATCCGGATTTCGCCGCCTGGTTCGCCAACCAGCCGAGCGCCGCCGAGCTGCACACCCTGCTCCTGGCCCTGGCGAAGCGGGATCCCCTCGGCGAGGCCCTCCTCGACGACTGGCCCCTGCCGCCTGAGCAGGTGCGCCTGCGCAGCCTGCGGCCCGGCGGTTCCGCCGAACTCGGCCTGCCCCCGGGCTTCCGCTGGTATGCCAGCAGCGGCCTGGCCCTGGCCGAGCCCTGGTCGGATCGTCCCCTGGTTCCCCCGGGCCCGGAGGCCCCCTGGCTGCGGCTCGTGGGCCTGGCGATCCCGCAGGAGGCGGAGCCGGCGATCACCCTCGGCGCCGAACCGCTCGCCCCCACCGTGCTGCTGGAGGACATCGGCGCCAGCTACGCCCCTGCCATCGAGCCCCCGCCGCGCCGTGCCGGCGACCGCAGCGGCGAACTCGTTCTGGCCCGTGCCAGCGGCCCCCGCGCCGTGCCGATCGTCCTCTGCCAGGCCCTTGCCGACTACTTCGGCCTGCCCCTCAACCGCGATTCCCTGGCCGACCAGGTGGATGCCATCCTGCAGCGCCAGGACCAGCTGAACCTGGTCAACATCGGCCAGATCATGGACACCCTCGGCCTGCGGGTGGTGCTCACCAATGTGCCCGCCAACCGCCTGGCCCGGGTGCCGGCCCCGGCCCTGCTTTACCAGAACGGCCATTTCGGCCTTCTCGACGGTGTCGAACCCGATGGCCGCGCCCGCCTGCTGGAAGCGGAGCTCGGCGCCCTGCTGGTGCCGGCCGAGGAGCTCATCACCCAGGAAGGCGGCCGGGTGGAGCTGCTGCTCTTCGACCGCAAACCCGATGCCAAGCAGCGCCGCTTCAGCTGGAGCTGGTACCTGCCCTTCCTGCGCCAGCATCGCCGCGAGCTGATCGAGGTGGTGGTGGCCTCGGTGGTGATCAACGCCCTCAAGCTCGTCTTCCCCCTCGGCATGCTGGTGATGATCCAGAGCGTGCTGGCCAGCCGCAACATCGGCGCCCTGCTCAGCATCGCCAGCGTGATGCTCCTGGCCGCCTTGGTGGAGGCCATCTTCAAGACCCTGCGCAGCTTTCTCTTTACCGACCTGGCCAACCGCATCGACCAGGACGCCAAGGCCACCATCCTCGACCAGATGGTGCGCCTGCCGCAGGACTTCTTCGATTCCCGCCCGGTGGGGCAGATCACCTTCTATTTCTCCCAGCTCGATCGCCTGCGCGACTTCCTGCTCGGCAAGACGCTGCCCACCCTGATCGACTTCGCCTTCAGCCTGATCTACCTGGCGATCCTGTTCGCCCTCAGCCCCGTGCTCACCCTGGTCACCCTGGCCACCCTGCCCCTGATCGCCGGTCTGGGCCTGGTGACCAACCCCCTGGTGCGCCGCCAGGTCAAACATTCCATGGGCCAGGCCATGCGCGCCTCCAGCTTCCTCACCGAAGCCATCACCGGCATCCAGACGATCAAATCCCAGAACGCCGAACTCAAGACCCGCTGGGAATTCCAGAACCGCTACGCCGCCTACGTGGGCGAGGATTTCAAGCTCAAGGTCACCCGCGAGTCGATCACCAATCTCTCCGCCTTTCTCAGCAACGTCAGCCAGCTGGTCGTGCTCGCCGTGGCGATCTGGCTGATCATCCAGGGCGATCTGACCATCGGCGCCATGTTCGCCTTCCGCATCCTTTCCGGCTACATCCAGCAGCCCCTGACCCAGCTGGTGAGCACCTGGCAGGATTTTCAGTTCAACACCCAGGCCCTGCGCATGGTGGCCGATGTGGTTGACCGCGACACCGAGCAGACCCAGGAGCAGGCCGGCAACATCCCCCTCCCCCCCCTCCAGGGCCGCGTCCAGTTCGTCGATGTGGCCTTCCGCTTCCGCGATCAGGGTCCGCTGGTGCTCGACGGGGTGAATCTGGAGATCCCCCAGGGCTCCTTCGTCGGCCTGGTGGGCAGCTCCGGCAGCGGCAAGTCCACCCTGCTGAAGCTGCTGCCTCGCTTCTACCCTCCCCTGCACGGAAGTGTCCTGATCGATGGCCTCGACATCAGCAAGGTCGAGCTCTACTCCGTGCGCCGCCAGATCGGCGTCGTCCCTCAGGATTCGCTGCTCTTCGACGGCACCATCCGCGAGAACCTGCTGATGGTGAAGCCCGATGCCACGGCCGCCGAGATGATCCGTGCCGCCCGCATCGCCTGCGCCCATGATTTCATCATGCAGATGCCCCAGGGGTACAACTCCAGCGTCGGCGAGCGGGGCGCCGGCCTCTCCGGCGGCCAGCGGCAACGGCTCGCCCTGGCCCGGGCCGTGCTCCAGAATCCCCGCATGCTGATCCTCGATGAGGCCACCAGCGCCCTCGACGCCAGCACCGAGCGCCAGGTCTGCATCAACCTGTTCGAGGCCTTCCGGGGCCGCACCGTCTTCTTCATCACCCACCGCCTCACCACCGTCCAGCCCGCCGACCTGATCGTGCTGATGGACCGTGGCGCGGTGATGGAACAGGGCAGCCACCGCCAGCTGATGCAGCTGCGCGGCGCCTATTACGCCCTTTACCGCAGCCAGAACCAGGAGGATCTCAGCTGATGGCCACCCCGCCCCGCGCTTCCGATCCCGCCTCCCGTCTCGTCGCCCTGCTCGAAGGCTGCGTCGGCTGGCTGCGCTCCCCCCGCGCCGGCCGCCGCCACCCGGTGATTCCGGTGCGCGTCGATCTGGTGGGTCAGGGCTCCCTGCCCGCCGGGGCGCCGCCGGGTGATGCACCGCCGCCGGGTGATGGCGCCGAAGGCCCTTTGGCCAGCCACCCGTTCAGCAGCGACCTCGCCACCGCCGGCTCGGAGCCGATCCAGGACTGGTCGTTCCGCGAAACCGTGGCCCTGCGCAAAAGCCGCCGCACGTCCAGCCTGCTGGTCTGGGCAGGAGTGGGGGGGATGGCCGCCCTCGGCCTCTGGAGCGTCACGGCATCGATCTCCGAAACCGTGGCGGTTCCGGGCAAGCTCGAACCCACCAGCACCGTCAAGGACGTGGCGTCCCCCGCCCCCGGTGTGGTCGAGGAGGTGCTGGTGAAGGAGGGCCAGTCGGTGAAGCAGGGTCAGCCCCTGATCCGTTTCGATCTGCGCGAACCCCGCAGCAAGCTGACCGCCGCCGAAAGCATCCGCGAGCGACTGCTCAACGAGAACCGCGTCGCCAAGGCCACCCTCGGCGAGGAGGCCGCGACGGCCGGTCTGACACCCAACCAGAAGCGCCAACTCGACGACCGGGCCCGCGAGCTCAACAGCCGCTTGAGCGCCGCCCGGGAGGAACTGGCCAAGAGCATCACCCGTCTGGCCGGCTACCGGGATTCCCTGGGCATCTATGCCGACATCGAACGCCGCTACCAGTCGCTGGTGCGGGATGGCGCCGTCAGCGAAGTGCAGTTGCTGGAGGCGCGCAACCGCATGCAGGACCTGCGCACCAAGGTGGCCGAGGAGGAGCAGGAGATCGCCCGGCTGCGCTCCCAGCTGGTCAACACCGGCTCCGGCACCGACGTGGAGCTGCGCACCACCATCGAGACCAACCTGCGCCAGATCAGTGATCTCGACGCGCAGATCCGCCAGGCCCGCCTTCAGATCCAGTACGGGGTGATCACGGCTCCGGCCGATGGCCTGGTCTTCGACATCGACGTCAGCCCCGGCAGCGTGGTGGGCGCCTCCGCCGCCACCCCCCTGCTCAAGGTGGTCCCCCAGGAATCCCTGAGGGCCAGGGTTTATCTGCCCAACAAGGCCATCGGCTTCGTGCAGGTGGGCCAGAAGGCCGATCTCTCGATCGAGACCTTCCCCGCCAACAGCTTCGGCTACCTGCCGGCCACGGTGGAACGGATCGGCTCCGATGCCCTCACCCCCGAGGAGCAGGCCCAGGTGCTCGGCACCCAGGCCGAGGGCCTCCACTTTCCTGTCATCCTCAGGCTGGGCCGCCAGACCATCCCCCTGCCCGACAGTGGGAGCGTGCCGCTCCAGGCCGGCATGGCCCTGACCGCCGACATCAAGCTGCGCGAGCGGCGCGTCATCAGCCTGCTCACCGGCCTGTTCGAGGATCAGCGCCGCAACCTCCAGCGCCTCCGGTCCCAGTGAGTGCCGACCCCAATGGCGGCTGGTGGCGGTTTGTACCCCCCGAGCAACGCCGGCGACGCCGTTTCAAGGCCTGGCGCCTCCGCCTCAGGGAGAGGCTGTACCAGCGCCAGCTGGCCATCGCCCTGGCCTTCCTCACCTACGGCCTGGTGCTGCTCTGGCTGGTGCTCTACCTCCCCCCGGAGGTGACCCTGCTCGCCCTGGCTCCGATGATCCTGCTGCCCCTGCTCGGCTACCTCACCTACTGGCTGCTGTGGAAGGAGTTTCATGAGTGAGGCCCCCGCGCAGGGGGGCGGCAGCGCTCAGCTCTTCACGTAGAGACTGGGCATGGCGCCCAGCAGCCACTGGGGCATGAACTGCTCGCCGCCGGCGAAGCTGATCTTGCCCGGCGGGTAGAAGGGCAGCACCGCCAGCACCACCTGGACGGCCCTGGGGCGGGTCATGTTGCGCACGTAACGACCCAGCTGGGCCCGCAGCTGACGGTCGTCCTGGGTCATCGGCGCTCCGGGAAACCCACTGCGCAGGAGCTTGCGGTAAAGATCGCCGAAGCTGCTCTCGAAGAGGCGCTGGAGCTGGTCATCGGGAGTGTCCAGCCAGATCTGACCCAGCTGCCGGCGGAAGCCGGCCAGTTCCTGAACGATCTCCGTGTCGTCAGGGTCGATCTCGAACAGATTCACCAGTCCGTTGAGCCGGGTGAGAAACTCCTCGCTGCCCGCGAGTTGCAGGGCCTGGCTGCCGGTGGCGGAGGAGAGCCGCGGCAGCGGCGGCGCGTCCGCTGCCGGGCCCTGCGGAGCCATCAACCGTTCCGGCGCCACGATCCGCTCGGCCCGCTGGCCCGCCGGCGCCAGGGCCTTGCGCTGCAGCGGGCTCGGCTGTCGGATCCGGGGCAGGATTTCCGGCTCGAACAGGCTGGCGTAGTCCTCCAGCAACCAGGAGGGAACGTTCTGTTCACAACTGCGAACCTTCATCTTGCCGCGCCGAAAGTACGGTATCACCGCCAACAGAATGTTGGCCATCTCCGGGCGGCCGAAACCGCTCAGCATGCGTTGGGAGAGGTCGTCCCTCCAGGCCTCCTCATCCCTGAGCAATGGCTGCGATGACAGTTCGGTGCCGATCATCTGGCGGTAGCAGTTCCCCACGGCAGAGGAGTAGAGAAGCTCCAGCCCATCGATCGGCGCACTCAGCCAGAACTGGGACAGGCACTGACGGGCCAGCCGGGCCTCCGCCAGATGGGCGGCGGAGGGTTGATGGGAAAAATCCCGGAAGATCATGCTCAGCCGTGATGCCGACCATGGGGTGATCTGGGGCCGGCGAGCCATCTCCAGTGGGGCGATGCCTGGATCACCCACCAATGTGTCCATCGTGGCAGCTTGCCGTTGCGGCCTGCTCTCGCCCCAGCTCACCGTATCCCGACCCCCCAGCAGACGATTGAGCACACGGCCAAAGATTGACATGACGCAGGTCAAGCTATGCCTTGTGATTGTAATAGCCTTGGGTGATGGAGCTGTTGCTGATCCATCAGAATCACCCCGGCCAGTTTCGGCATCTGACCACCGCCCTCGAACGCCGCGGCCATCGTGCAACCGGCCTTGGCGCTTCTCCCCGGGGCGGCGGGAGTTCCCCGGACATCAGCAAGGGTCCACGTCTTCACTACGGCTGGCAGCCGCAGACCCTCCCCGCCGACCTGGTCGACCCCGTGCTGGAAGGCAGCCTCCGCCGGGCCGCCCGCGTCCAGGAACGCTGCCTGCAGCTGCGCGAAGAGGGGTACCGCCCGGACGCCGTGATCGGCCACAGCGGCTGGGGGGAGCTGCTCTACCTGCGCGATGTCTGGCCCGAGGCGGTGCTGATCGCCTACCCCGAGCTCTATGCCAGTCCCCTCCTGCTGGGCTACGGCTTTGATGACGACCTCGGCGAACCCTCCGCGGCCCAGCTGTCCAGGTGGCGCCGCGGAAATCTGATGGGTCTGGCGGCGGTGGCCGACGCCGACGCCTGCGTCGTGCCCACCTGCTTCGCCCGCGACACCTTCCCTCCCCATCTCCGCAGCCGGTTCCACGTGCTGCATGAAGGCCTCGCCCTGCCAGCCGTCGCCAACGGCACCACCACGCTCCGGCTGGAGGACGGCCCCACCCTGGTGAAGGGGGATCCGGTGATCACGTTCGCCAGCCGCAACCTCGAACCGCTGCGCGGCTTCCGCAGCTTCCTGCGGTCCTTGCCGGTCGTGCTCGCTTCCCGGCCGGATGCCCGGGTGGTGATCGTGGGGGGCACCGGCAGCGGCTACGGCACCCCCTCTTCCCACCCCGAGGGCCACAAGGGCGAACTGCTGGCCCTGCTCGGCCACCGGCTCCCCCTGGAGCGGGTCCATTTTCTGCCACGCCTGGCCCATCCCGATCTGCTGGCCCTGTTCCGCATCAGCGCCGCCCACGTCCATCTCAGCTATCCCTATGCCCTCTCCTGGAGCCTGCTGGAGGCGATGGCCTCCGGCGCCCTGGTGATCGGCTCCGCCAACCCGCCGCTGAACGAGGTGATCCAGCACGGCCACAACGGTCTGCTGGTGCCCTTCAACGACCCTGATGACCTCGCTCATACGCTGCTGGCCGTGCTGGCCGACCCGCCCGCCTACGCCGCCATGGCCGTCGCTGGCCGCGCCACCGTGGCCGCCCGCTACGAGGTCAACCGGGCGGCCGAGGCCTTCGAGGCCCTGATCCGCAGCCTGCGACTGCTGCGTTAGCGCCGCCATCGCTGCGCGTGGCCCAAGGCCGCCAGCACCCGTACCACCACCGCTCCCCAGTCCCGGTCCACCCCCTGGCGGAACAGCCGCAGGCTGGGGTACCACGGACTGTCCTGCCGCTCCCGCAGCCAGCGGGGATCGGCGCTGTAGGGCAGCAGCACCCAGCCGGGGTGGCCCATCGCCCCCACCAGGTGGGCCATGGCCGTGTCAACGCTGATCACCAGATCCGTGCCTGCCACCACCCGGGCCGTGGCGAGGAAATCCCCATCGGCCTCAATCGCATCGCTGCACAGATGCAGCACCGGCTCGGCCAGCTGCCGGTCGTCGCCCTGCTGCAGCAGCACCGGCGCCCAGCCCCGCTCCGCCAGCCCTTCCACCAGCCCCACCAGGGCGGCCTGGGGCAGGCTCCGCTTGGCGTATTCCCGCCGGGTGAAGCCATTGCTCAGCTTGCGGCCGCTGGCCCAGGTGAGTCCGATCCGGGGCCGCCGCCCCTGGCGCTCGTCATCGGCAGCGGCGGCGGCCGGCGCCAGCCCGCACAGATAGGCGCCGCGGCGATCGGCAATCCGCGGCTGCGGGCAGGGGGCGCCTCCCAGGGCCGCCGGCAGCGAGAGCAGGCTCACCACCGTCCCCTCTGCCCCCGCACCCGGAGCCTCCCGTTCCCTCACCTCCAGAGGGCGCTCCAGCCAGGCCAGGCCCTGCTCCAGCAGGGCCACCAGCGAGGACTCGACCTCCAGCACCAGCCGCTGGCCCCGTGCCTGGGCCTTCTCCTGGAGAGCTGGAACCCAGCGCAGATACTGGAGGCCATCCCCCAGACCCTGCTCGGTGCGAACCCGCAGCAGCGGGGCTCCATCCTCGACCCCTTCCGCGCCGACCAGGTCGCCCGGATCCAGGCCAGGCAGCTCGAAGCGTCGCTCAGCCAGGGCAAAGGCCTCGTCGTAAGCCTCCAGCCCGATCAGGACAGTCCCGAGGTTGCAGGCCACTTCGGGGCCGCCGCCCAGCGCCAGGCTGAGGCGATACGCCCGAACAGCTGCCTCGAAACGGTTGAGGTCACGCAGGCTGTTGCCGATTCCCATGAACGGGGCAGGGCTCCGCGGCGTCAGCAGCGAGGCACGCCGGTAGAGCACCAGGGCTTCCTCCGGTTGATCCGATAGCCACAAGGCATTGGCAGCCCGCAGCA
The DNA here is from genome assembly GCF_014698445.1 of Microcystis elabens FACHB-917. Taxonomy (GTDB): domain Bacteria; phylum Cyanobacteriota; class Cyanobacteriia; order PCC-6307; family Cyanobiaceae; genus Cyanobium; species Cyanobium elabens. The sequence goes on along the minus strand of NZ_JACJSZ010000033.1, from coordinate 19,320 downwards.
GCAGGACTGGATTCTCCCCATGGGACGTCAGTAGATCCGCATAGATGCAGGCGGCCTCGCACCATTCCTGGGAGGATTCCGCCCTTTGCGCCTCCTCCAGCACCTGCTCGAACCCGTGGACGATCGGAAAACCAGCCATGGCCCTGATCCTGGCTTGACTTGGCATCCGCCGCAAGCTTCTTCTGGGCCCGCCCCGCTTGCCACTGCCCCACACAGCAGGGCCAGCGGTCCTCGCCTGAGCGATTCCGTTCCGCAGGCCCTGGGTTCGGATTCGCTGAAATGACGCGTCCGATACATCAGCCCCCGTGAACCCGTGTGGTAATTTTTGCCTAGTGTTTCTTCACACATCCCAACATGGCCACGTTCGACACCCTTCCTGCCTTTGTGCCGGAACCTGGCTTTTCCACATCCCAACTCATCAGCACATCCGAAGCGACCACCAACAACAGACGAGAAGCTCTGCGCTCCGACGTTTTTGCAGGTGAGACAGGCCGCATCAGTGACGCTAACATCCAACTCAATCCCGTCGAATCCGATACAACAACTGCTTTCCGTGCCCGTTCTGAAAATTCCCAGCTAGTCGGCAACGAAAGCGACAATCAAATTTTCTTCGGAGGCAGGGCCGACAACGTCAGCATCAACACCGCCGGCGGCGAAGACTCCGTCAACGTCAACAGTTTTGTTGGCGGTTCCATTGATCTGGGAGACGGGAACGACGTAGCCTTAACCGGTGCGTTCACCGGTTCTTCCATCCTGGCGGGCGCTGGTGACGATTTGGTCACCATCCGACGCACGGCAACCTCCGTCGACGTCGACATGGGCACCGGCGACGACACCCTGATCTTCGGCGGCAGGGTTCTGTCCTCCTCCATCGACATGGGAGCGGGCGCCGATGAACTGCGCTTCAGCGGTTCGGTCCGTAACACCACCATTGATCTTGGTGGCGACACTGACATCGATACGGTTTACTTCGAGACCCGCTCTGATCTTGCCAGTGGCACGGTCATCACCGGTGCCAGCGAGGGCGATGAGCTCATCATCGGTGGTACTGAGTATGTTTACAACTCTGAGCAAAATGCCTGGATCACTGACGGCGACACCATCACCTTCGGTTGATGATTCACGCCTGTAGAGGCCATCTTGGATCAAGGTCGTTATTCTCGTAACTACATCACCTGTGTCCGGAAGGGGGATCTTGCTGCCGCAAGTTCCCTCCTTTTTTTATGGACCAAAGCCTATTTCGCATCCCTGCCCGAGGCTCCCAGCCGCAGTCAGCTGACCAATCCGGACCTCTGGGGCTGCCTGGCGCAGTACGCCTCCCTCAGTGGCGATCGCGCCCCGGTCGACGACTTCTGGGACCGGCTTGACACCATCACCCCCCAGACAGCCTGCCCCGCCGCCATTCCCCTGCTGGGGGTTCCGATCCTCAACCGCCCCGATCTGCTGCTGCGGCTGCTTGACAGTCTCGATCAGCCGGTCGAGATCCTCGCCATCGTGGACAACAGCATCAATGCCGGCCTGGAGGATGGTGAGACCCTCAGGAGTTTGCTGGCCCGGCTGGAACGGGAGCCCCCCGCCCCCATCGGCCGGGTGCAGGTGGCACGGCCCTTCAGAAATCTGGGGGTGGCCGCCAGCTGGAACGCCATCCTCTCCGCCTTTCCCGACTCCCCTTATGCCCTGCTGGTCAACAACGATGTGGTGTTCGCCCCGGGGGTGCTGGCCGCGCTGATCCAGCAGATCGACCCGGCCCGGCCCCAGTTCCTTCCCCTGCAGCCGGCCCCGCAGGAATTCTCCGCTTTCGCCATCACCCCCGGGGTCTGGAACCGGGTGGGCCTGTTCGATGCCAATTTCCACCCCGCCTACTGCGAAGACCTCGACTACGCCGAGCGCCTGCGACGCTGCGACGCGATCGAGTGGATCGCGCCCGAGGTGCTCCAGCGTCTCCAGCAGCAGGCCAACCCTGACGCCAGTGCCACCATCGGCAGCGACCCCAGGCTCGCGGCCTGCAACCGCATCACCTTCCTGTTAAATTCCCTCTGGTTTCATAGTTCCCGCCGCCTCCAGAACCCCCACCCCGGTGTCTGGATGCGCCTCTGGCTGAGCCGCTGGGTGATCGAACCAGCCGCCCCGGCCCCCCTGGGCCCATGAGCCTCCCTGTTCCTCCCGACCCATCCAGTGATCGTCCCGCCGGACGCGGTGCCATCACCCGCGGCTTGCCGATCAGCGGTGGCCTGGCCCTCGTGATCACCATCACCCTGGTGCTGGGTCTGCAGCTCGGAGCCATGCCTTGGCGCTTCCGCCGACAGATGTGGCAACTGCAAGGTGCCCTGGCGGGCGGGCTGGCTGGGCTGGTGGTCGGCTATGTGATGGGCCGGGGCCGGCCACCACGGCCATGACTGGAAGGACCTGAAGATGCGCCGCTTCCAGAACCAGCCCCTCGGGCCGAACCCCCGGATCGTGGTGCTCGGAGCCGCCAAGCTGGGGAACTACGTGGTGCTGCAGCCGCTGCTGCGCGGCCTGCGCGACAAATACCCGGGGGCCCACCTCACCTACGTGGGCAGCCGGCGCACCCTGCCCCTCGAGGAGCTCAACCCCTGGCTCGATGCCCGCCTGCCCATCGCCGAGCAGGGAATGGAGGCCCTGCCCACCCTCGCGGCCTGGCGGCAGGACCTGACCCAGGACGGCCACCCCAGCGTGGATCTGGTGATCAATGCCGATGGCCATGCCCCCCACACCCCCGCCTGGGTCACGGCCCTGGCCCCCCGGTTCGTGGTGGGGGCCGCACCGCTTCCCCCCGGCCCCCATCCCCTGCAGGCCCTGGCCCTCGATCCCCACTGGGACTCACCCAGCCTCGTGACGCGCTATAGCGGCTGGATCGGCAGCAACAGCATCCGCGAACTCCACTGCCGGGTGGCCTGGATCAGCACCGACTTCGAGCGGGTGGAGCTGCCCTCCCAGCCCCCACCCGCCGGATGGCCACCGGTGCTGGTCGCGGTGAACGGTGAACGCAGCGCCAAACTCTGGCCGCTGCACCACTGGCTCAGCCTGCTCTGCCAGCTGCGCCGGGAGCTGGATCTTCCCGCCACCGCGATCGGACTGATCGGCGGCCCCCCGCCCGACCGGCCGCGCCAGCCGGGGGACCAGCTGGAGCAGGAGCTCCTGGCCCGCACCGGCCTCCGCGACCTGCGCGGCCAGCTGTCCCTGCCTGCCCTGGTGGGCGCCCTGGCCCGCAGCCGGCTCTGCATCGCCGTGGATTCAGGCCCAATGCACCTGGCGGCGGCGGCCGGCTGCCCCACCGTGGCCCTCTTCGGCACCGACAGCGAGGGCATCGGCGCCAGCCCCCGGAATCTCTGGGCACCCCGGGCCAGCCATGTGTGGGTCAGCAGCAGCGACCACCGCTGTACCGGCTGCCATGAGGCCCGCTTCGACACCTCCGTCTGTCTGCGGGATCAACACCTCTGCATGGACCACCTGACCCCGGCGTCGGTCTGGCCCCTGGTTCAGAAGGCCTGGCAGAGCTCCTGTCCCGTCAGGACCTAGGGGTCCGGTCCGCCATCAGCTTCTCCAGCTTGCGGATCCGCTGCAGGGTGGTCTGCCACACCTCCAGCTGGAAGGCCCGCTCCCGCTCGCCCGCCGCCACCGCCCGGCGGCAGTCCTCCACCAGCGCCTCGAGGTCCTCGCGGCGCTCGAAGGCCTCCCAGAGCTGGCGTTCGATCCGGGCCCGCTCGATGAAGTTCCAGCGCTGCAGCCAAGACATGGGATCGGATCGGGGTGGCCCCAGTTAAGCCAGCGGTGCGGGGCGGCCGGGTTCAGCCCCCCATCTCCTCGATGCCCACCCGCTGCTGCAACTGCTCGATGGCCACCACCAGGCCGATGCCGACGGCCGCCAGCACCACGGCCACCGCCAGGCTGCCGGCATCGGGAGGCAGCGCCAGGGCATCCCGCAGCACGATCAGCTTGCCCCTGGCATTGCGGGTGGATTCGAGCACCGTGCGGAACGGCCAGATCTTCCAGAGCGATCCGGCCATGAAACCCACCAGCAGGGCCACCACCTGGCCGTGGAAACGGTGCAGCAGCCAGCGCAGCAGCCGCACGAAGCTGATCAGTCCCACGGCACAGCCGGCGGCGAAGGGGACCAGCACCGGCAGGTCGAGCGCCTTCACGCCTTCCATCACGAACTGGTACTGGCCGAGCACCAGAAGCAGGAAGGAGCCGGAGATCCCCGGCAGGATCATCGCCATGATCGCCACCGCGCCACTCCAGAAGAGGGTGAAGGGGTCGTGCGGCATGGTCACCGGCACCTGGGTCACCAGCAGCAGCGCCAGAAGCACACCCAGGGCCATCGCCACCAGTCCCTGCCAGCCCCAGTGGGCATGGCGGGCGATCAGCAGGATGGCGCCGAGGATCAGACCGAAGAAGAGGGCGAACAGAAACACCGGGTGCTCGGCATAGAGCCAGGTGATCGGCCGCACCATCGCCAGCACCGACACCCCCAGCCCCACCAGCAGTGGCGCCAGGAACCCGAGGTGGATCCTGGCCGCCGCCGCCCTCCATTCGCCCCGGCGCAGCAGCGCCAGCAACCTCAGATCGAAACCGGCGATGGCCTCCAGGAGCTCGCCGTAGATGCCCAGGATGAAGGCCATGCTGCCGCCCGAAACCCCGGGCACCACATCGGCCGTGCCCATGGCCAGGCCACAGGCCACCACATAGGGAAGGGAAAACCGTTTCGCGCCTTCCTCCACCGGGGTCCCGGGAGCAGCTGAATCGGGAAGGTCGTCGGCCATGGCGCGGGCGGAGATGGGACACTGGAGCGCCACGAACCCTACGGGGGACCCGCCGTGAAAGCCATCGCCGTGCTGGGCTCCACCGGATCGATCGGCACCCAGACCCTGGAGATCGTGGAGGAGTTCCCCGATCGCTTCCGGGTGGTGGCCCTCACCGCCGGCAACAACCTCGACCTGCTGGTGGAGCAGATCCTGCGCCATGCCCCGGAGGTGGTGGCCCTGGCCGATGCCGGCCGGATCTCCGAGCTGGCCAGCCGCCTGGCGGCCCTCGAGCCGGCCCGGCGGCCCGCCCGGCTGCCCGAGTTGCTGGGGGGCTCCGACGGCCTCTGCGCCGCGGCGGCCTGGGCCAGCGCCGATCTGGTGGTCACCGGCATCGTCGGCTGCGCCGGCCTGCTGCCCACCCTGGCGGCGATCCGCGCCGGCAAGGACCTGGCCCTGGCCAACAAGGAGACCCTGATCGCCGCCGGCCCGGTGGTGCTGCCGGAACTGCAGCGCAGCGGCAGCCGGCTGCTGCCCGCCGATTCGGAGCACTCGGCCCTGTTCCAGTGCCTGCAGGGCACCCCCTGGGCGGACACCGCCCGCCTCTCCACCGGCGTTCCCACCCCGGGCCTGCGGCGCATCCAGCTCACCGCCTCCGGCGGCGCCTTCCGTGACTGGCCCGCCGCCGACCTGGCCAAGGCCACGGTTGCCGATGCCACCAGCCACCCCAACTGGAGCATGGGGCGCAAGATCACGGTGGATTCGGCCACCCTCATGAACAAGGGGCTGGAGGTGATCGAAGCCCATTACCTGTTCGGGCTCGACTACGACCACATCGAGATCGTCATCCACCCCCAGAGCATCATCCACTCGATGGTGGAACTCGCCGATTCCTCGGTGCTGGCCCAGCTGGGCTGGCCCGACATGAAGCTGCCCCTGCTCTACTGCCTCAGCTGGCCGGAGCGGCTCGAGACCCCCTGGCCACGCCTCGATCTCACCGCCGTGGGCCAGCTCACCTTCCGCGCCCCCGACCGCCAGAAGTACCCCTGCATGGCCCTGGCCTACGCCGCCGGCCGTGCCGGGGGCACCATGCCCGCCGTGCTCAACGCCGCCAACGAGCAGGCGGTGGCCCTGTTCCTGGAGGAGGCCATCCCCTTCCTGGCCATCCCCGAGCTGATCGAGCGGGTCTGCGACCGCCACCGGGCCGATCACCACCGGGCCCCCAGCCTCGACGACGTGCTGGCCGTGGACCGCTGGGCCCGCCAGGCCACCCGCGAAGCGGCCGCCGCGCTCCGCAGCCAGCCGGCGACGGCCCTGCCGGCGTGAGCGGGGTCCAGCACCACCTGCTGCTCTGCGCCACCCCCACCAAGGCGCTCTGCGGCGATCCTGCCGTCGGTGAGGCCAGCTGGAACCGGCTCAAGCAGCTGGTGCGGGACCTGGGACTGGAGGACCCCGACCGTGTCGAGGGGGTGGTGCTTCGCACCAAGGCCGACTGCCTGCGCGTCTGCTGCGAGGGCCCGGTGCTGCTCCTCTGGCCGGAGGGCATCACCTACGGGGGCGTCACCCCCGAGCGGATCGAGCGGATCGTGCGCGAGCACGTGATCGGCGGGGTGCCGATCGAGGAGTGGATCGTGCGGCGCACCCCCTTCAGCCGGCCCCTTCCCCCCGGCTGAGGCGGCCCAGCCAGGCCGCCGCCAGCCGGTCGGCCCAGCAGGCGGCGGGGCCGTCGCCGGGAGCATGGAAGCCGTTGTGTCCGCCGCGGGGTGTGATCACCACCTGCGGCGCCGGCCGGGGCGCCGCTGCCTCCCCGTCGGCGCTGGCGGTCGCCAGCCGGCGCAGCGGACCGACCGGCACCCAGGGGTCGTCGGCGGCATGGAGCAGCAGGGTGGGAGGCAGGGGCCGGCCCGCGGCCAGGGGCGCCAGGGGACTGGCGGCGGCGTAGTAGGCGGCCACCGAGTCGAAACCCCAGCGGGGGGCGGTGATGGCCGCATCGAAGCCCCGGATCGTGCGGGCCCGCTCCGGCCCCAGCAGCGCCCGGCGCTCGGCCGGTGTCAGCCCGCCCGGATCGGCCAGGGTCTGCTCCCGCAGGCGCTGCATCAGCCAGCGCTGGTACACCCGGTTGCGGCGGCGCTCGAACTGGACGGCGCACACCGCCAGATCCAGGGGACTGCTGACGCAGACCAGGCCATCGAACGCCAGCCCGGCCATGCTGCCGTTGAGCAGCACCGTGCCCCCCAGGGAGAGGCCGGCGCCGTAGAGGGGCCGGCCGGCGGCCAGCTCCCGGGCCAGGGCCACGGCGGGCCTGAGGTCGTCGCTGCAGCAGGCGCAGTAGGTGCCCCGGGCGAGCGGCCGGCCTGGGCCGGCCCCCCGCAGGTTGAGACGCAGCACGGAGAAGCCATCGGCGGCCAGGGCCAGGGCCAGCCGGCGCGGACCGGGGCCGTCGCTGGAGCCCCCCAGCCCGTGCAGTACCAGCACCAGGGGGGCCGGCACGGCAGGTCGGTCAAGCAGCGCCAGCAGCTTGCCGCCATCGCCGAGGGGGATGGTCAGCGGCTCGGCGCGATCGGGGGGGAAGCGCTGCGGACGCAGGGTGTCCCGCAGGGTCTGCAGATCCCCCCCGATCCAGGGGGAGCGCTGGCGAAAGGGGGTGAGGCCGAGGCGGTCGGGGAGTTGGGACACGACCGGGGCCCCACCGTCAGGCCGCCACCTTCACCTTGCCCACGCCCATGGCGCGCAGCTCGCTCAGCAGGCCGTTGAGCACCGTCTTGGCATCGCCGAACACCATGGCGGTCTGGGGCATCTCGAACAGGGCGTTGTTGATGCCGGCGTAGCCCGCCCCGAGGCTGCGCTTGACCACGAACACCTGACGGGCCTGGTCCACCTCCAGCACGGGCATGCCGTACAGCGGACTGGTGGGGTCGTTCTTGGCCTGGGGATTGACCACGTCGTTGGCCCCCAGCACGATCACCACGTCGGTGCGCGGGAACTCGGGGTTGACCAGTTCCATCTCCAGCAGCTGCTCGTAGGGAACGTCGGCCTCGGCCAGCAGGACGTTCATGTGGCCAGGCATGCGTCCCGCCACCGGATGGATGGCGTAGCTCACCTCCACCCCGTGGCTCTCGAGCAGCTTGGACAGCTCCCGCAGGGAATGCTGGGCCTGAGCCACGGCCAAACCGTAGCCCGGCACGAACACCACCCGCTCGGCCTGCTCCAGGGCCATGGCGCATTCCTCAGCGCTGCAGCTGGTGATGCGGGTGTAGCCCGCCTCGCTGCCGCCGCCGCCCACGGCGCCGGCGCTGGCCCCGAGCGCCCCACCGAACAGCACCGACACCAGGGATCGGTTCATGGCGGTGCACATCACCTGGGTGAGGATCAGGCCCGCCGCCCCCACCATGGCGCCGGCCACGATCAGCAGCTGGCTGCCGACCACGAAGCCGGCCGCCGCCGCCGCCACCCCGGAGTAGGAGTTGAGCAGGGAGATGACCACCGGCATGTCGGCCCCGCCGATGGGCAGGGTGACGCCGACGCCCAGCAGGGTGGAGCCGCCGATCAGCAGCCAGAGGGGCAGGCCGCCGGGGTCGCCCGGCAGCAGCAGGGCCGACACCAGGCAGAGCACCGCCAGGGAGATGTTGACGCCGTGGCGCAGGCGGCTCTGGGTCCAGCCGGGGGTGTCCAGCCATCCCTGGAGCTTGGCCATGGCCACGATCGAACCACTGAAGGTGATGGCGCCGACGAACACCGACACGGCGATCGACACCAGGGCGACGATGTCGGCATCGCCTGTATCGAAGAGGGCCACGCCCATGGCCACCAGCAGGGAGGCCATGCCGCCGCAGCCGTTGAACAGGGCCACCGTCTCCGGCATCGCGGTCATCGGCACCCGGCGGGCGGTGACCAGACCGGCCAGACCACCGGCGGCGCTGCCGGCGGCGATCCACAGCCAGGCGATCGGATCGGGCCGGATCTCGATCAGCAGCCCGACCACGGCCAGGCCCATGGCCAGGGCGGCCAGGCCGTTGGCACCGCGGGCCGAGCTCACCTTGGAGAGACCCTTGATGCCGAGGGCGAGCAGGAGAACGGCCGCCAGATCGATGGCGGCGGCGAAAGCATCCATGGAGAAGGTCATCGGCTGTCGCCCTTGCGGCGGAACATGGCGAGCATGCGATCGGTGACGAGGAAGCCGCCGATCACGTTGTAGAGGGCGAAGCCCAGGGAGAGGGATCCGATCACCAGCAGGGCCGTACTGTCCCCGGACTGCTGGATCAGGGTGAGGGAGGCCAGAACGGTGATGCCGCTGATGGCATTGGCCCCCGACATCAGCGGGGTGTGCAGGGTGGGTGGCACCTTGCCGATCAGTTCCAGTCCCAGCAGGCTGCCCAGCAGGAGCACCCAGAGGGACTGCGTCAGAAGGGTCATGAACGGGCTCCGATGGGGGACAGGCCGGCGGGCTGGACGATGTCGTCCCGTCGGCAGACACCGGCGTGGGTGAAGAGACAGCCGTCGAGGATCGGATCCTCCAGATCCAGACGGAAGCCGTCCTCGCCGAGCACATGCTCGATGAGGGCGGCGATGTTGCGGGCGTAGAGGGCGCTGGCGTGGTTGGGCACGGTGCTGGGCAGGCCGTCGGCGCCGATCAGCAGCACCCCCCGGCGCTCCACCGTGGCCCCGGGGATCGTGCCGCAGCAGTTGCCCCCCTGAGCCACCGCCAGGTCGACCACCACGGCGCCGGGCCGCATGCCGTCGAGCATCGCCTCGCTGATCAGGCGGGGCGCCGGCCGGCCGGGCACCAGGGCCGTGCAGATGACCATGTCGGCCAGGGCCAGCTGGTCGGCCAGCTGCTGCCGCTGGGCCTCCAGGAACGCCTCGCTGGCCTGGCGGGCGTAGCCCCCTGCCTCCGCCGGGGCCTCCTCCAGCTGAGGGGGCTCGATGAAGCGCCCGCCGAGCGATTCCACCTGCTCCTTCACCGCCGGCCGCACGTCCGAGACGTAGACCACGCCCCCCAGCCGTCGGGCGGTGGCCAGCGCCTGCAGACCGGCGACGCCGGCCCCGAGGATCAGCACGCGGGAGGGCTGGATCGTGCCCGCCGCCGTCATCAGCATAGGCACGTAGCGATCCAGGGCCGCCGCCGCCAGCAGCACCGCCTTGTAGCCGGCGATGTTGGCCTGGGAGGAGAGCACATCCATCGACTGGGCCCGGGTGATCCGCGGCAGCAGTTCCAGGGCGATGGCGGAGGCCCGCCGGCCGTTGAGCGTCTCGACCAGGGACGTGGCCCCATAGGGCGCCAGCAGCCCCACCAGCAGGGCACCGGTCTGGAGGCGGACCAGCGCCTCCGGCCGCGGCGGCTGCACGCAGAGCACGGCGTCGGCCGTCTCCCAGTCGCAGGGGTCTCCGTCCCAGAGTTCGGCGCCCACGGCGGCGTAGTCGGCGTCGAGGAAGCCGGCCGCCTGGCCCGCCCCCCGCTCCACCTGCAGGGTGGCCCCCCTGGCCACCAGCCGTCTCACCGTCTCGGGGGTCGCGGCGACCCTCCGCTCACCGGGAGCCGTCTCCCTGGGAATCAGCAACTTGACCAACGGGAGGCCACACACACTGCTTCTGCGATAGACAGACACGCCGGAGACGGCAAGCCATCGCCCGCCAATGTGCGGACACGCCCACCGCTCGCTGGCCGAGCAGAATCGGGCAATGGCGCCACCGTCCTTCGATCTGGGTCTGCGCCGCCGGGCCGGGGCCTGCGCTCCGTCCCCGTCTGCGGGCGGCCCCGAGCCCCGGGCCTGGCAGCGGCGGCTGATCCAGCTGCTGCGGGCCCGGCTGGTGGCGGCAAACCCCGGGGGGCAGGACGTGCTCCTCCACGCCGGTCCCGGCGCCGGCAAGACCCTGGGGGCCCTGCTCGCCTTCCGGCAGCTGCAGCGGGAGGGCCGGCTGGAGCGGTTCGTCGTCTTCTGCCACCGCAGCGCGATCGGCCGCCAGTGGGTCAGCGCGGCGGCGCGCCTCGGCCTCGACCTGCGGGAGTGGGACGACCCGGGGGCAGCCCCCCCGCCGACCACCGGCCAGGGCCTGCTGCTGAGCTACCAGGGGGCCGCCCTGCACCGCCGGCGGCTGGAGCGGGAGCTGGGCAGCCTGCTGGAGGGGGGTGCCTGGCTGGCGATCGCCGACGAGGTGCACCACCTGGGCCTCGATCCCCTGGAACCGGAGGCCACCGCCTGGGGTCACGCCTTCAGCAGCCTCAGCGGCACGGCCCGGCTGCGGCTGGGGCTGACCGGCACCCCCTTCCGCGCCGACAACCTGGGCTTCTGCGCAGCCCGCCGGATCCGCCTGCACGACCAGGACGGGCCGGCCGAACGGATCATCCCGGACCTCTGCGTCGAGCCCCGGGCCCTGATCGCCGCCGGGGACGTGCGTCCCCTGGAATTCCGGTTCCAGGACGGCTGGGTGGAGCACGGACGCCCGGAGGACGGCCGCGACCGCGAGACCTCCCCCCTGTCGGCCGAGCAGCGGGAGAGCTGGCGGGCCCGCAACCTGCGCCGGGCCATCCGGCCCGGGGATCGGGGCGGGATCGCCCTGCGGCTGCTGCTCCAGGCCCGCCGCCGCCTGGAGCTGGTGCGGCTGGAGCACCCGGGGGCCGGCGGGCTGGTGGTGGCCCGCAACATCACCCATGCCGCCGCCATTGCCGGGCTGCTGGCCCAGGAGGGCGACCGGGTGCACCTGGTCCACTCCCAGGATCCGGAGGCGGCCGGCCGCCTGGCGGCGTTCCAGGCCGGTGACGCCGACTGGCTGGTGAGCATCGACATGTGCGCCGAAGGTTTCGACGCCCCGCGGCTGCGGGTGGTGGCCTACCTGACCACCGTGGTCACGCGTAGCCGTTTCGTGCAGGCGATCACCAGGGCCGTGCGCATGGACGGGGATCGCTCCGGTCAGGAATCCATCCCACGGCGGCCGTCCTATGTGTTCGCGCCGGCCGATCCCCTGCTGATCGGCTACGCCCGGGGCTGGACGGTGAGCGAGCCCTACGTGATCCGCCCCCGGCCGCCGGCGATGGCAGCCGCCGGGGCCACGGCGCCGGGCAGCGGCGAGCAGCAGCCCCTGCAGGCCCTGGCGGACGATGCCGGGCGGATGATCAGCGTCCGTGGCCCTGTGCTGCCGCCTTTCGGGCGCCGAACGGCTTGTCATTCACTGCAATCGGCCCATCGCGGCGATTTTCCTGCAACGATGTGACAACCAACACCGTCGTTGCGCCCACCAGCCGCCAACGTGGGCACCACAGGACATCCACCGAGATCAACCCGATGGACAGGCCAAGAGACGACGCGAGCGATCACGACGGTTCTGCCCACGGTTTTTCGGGCTCCCCCCTCGATGCGGCGGTCCATCGACGGCTCACCGTGGCCGTCTGCTGGGCCCTGGCCCGCCGGGCCGCCCTCGACGGCCGTGAGCTGTTCGAGGACAGTTATGCCATCAACGAGGAGTTCCGCGAGTGGATCCTCACACTTCACGACCATCCCGAGCTGCTGCCGGACAACGTGCTGATGGTGCCCAGGGATCTGCACCTGGGTCGTCGTCCTGAAACCGACGGGCTGCTGGAAATCTGAAGACCCGCCGGCCGCCCTGACGGCGGATCGGCCAGGCCGGCCTCAGCGGCGCCCCGGCTTCAGCGGCGCCGGGGACCACCGGGGCGGTTGCCGCCGGGCCGGGGGCCGGTGGCGCCGGCGTTGCGCTCCCGGTAGGTGATGCGACCCCTGGTCAGGTCGTAGGGACTGATCTCGACCAGCACCTTGTCCCCGGCGAGCAGCTTGATGCGGAACTTGGTGAGCTTGCCTGCCGCCCGGCAGAGGCACTGGTGACCGGCAGGCTGCTCCAGGGTGACGAGGTAGAACCCGTTGCCCTGCTCCTTTTCGATCACACCGGACGTTTCGATCATGCGGGTCGGCTGGCCTGGGGATGACAACAGGGGATCAGCTTAGGCGCCCAGCGCGCCCCACCTCGTCGCGGCCGCGCCACACGCCGGCGGTCGCCGAGCGATAGGGTCAGCCGACCTACCTCCTCCGGCCCCCCATGATCCTTCCCCCCATCGCGATGGATCTGGGCCTGCTGCTGATCTCGATCGGCGTTGTCAACCTCTGGCGGGCCCGGGAAAGCTCCTGACAGCGGAGGCGGTGAGCACCACCCTCCTCTTCCACAAGCCCTACGGGGTCCTCAGCCAGTTCCGGCCCGAACCGGGCAGCCCCTGGGGAACCCTGGCGGACCACATCGATCGCCCCGGCGTCTACGCCGCCGGTCGGCTGGACGCCGACAGCGAGGGCCTGCTGCTGCTCACCGATGATGGCCGCCTCCAGGCCAGGCTGACCGATCCGGCCCACGGACACTGGCGCCGCTATCTGGTGCAGGTGGAGGGCTCCCTCTCCGGGGCGGCCCTGGACAGCCTCCGCCGCGGGGTGATGGTCAAGGGGCGCCGCACCCTGCCGGCCCGGGCCAGGGCGGTGGAGGACCCGGGACTGCCGGAGAGGGAGCCGCCGATCCGGCACCGCCTGAGGGTGCCGACGGCCTGGCTGGAGCTGGAGCTGCGGGAGGGGCGGAACCGGCAGGTGCGGCGCATGACCGCGGCGGTGGGCCTGCCCACCCTGCGCCTGCTGCGGACGGCGATCGATCTGATGGACGGGGGTCCGCCGCTCGATCTGGCCGGACTGGCCCCGGGGGAATGGCGCGAGGCGAGCCCGGCGGAGCGGCAACGGCTGGCGGCGCTGCTCAGACGGTCAGGGCGTCCTTCAGTTCCCTGACCGTCTGCAGCTGGCCGTAGTAGTAGTTGGCCCGGGCGCGGCGGTCGGGATCTTCAAGGCTGTCGAAGGCATCGAAGCCCAGGGAGGCCCAGAGCTCATGGCCGCAGGCGCGGCTGAGCTCGGCGATCGCCTCCTCCTCGAGATTGGCCAGACGCCGCTGCAGGTTCTTGATCTGGGAAATCGCCATGGCCGCCGCCAAACCAGGCAATAGTACACACGAACTGGCGGACCCGGGCGCTCAGAACGGCAGTTTCTTCTTGGCTTCCTTGTCGAGGTCCGACTCCATCTCCCGCAGGCGCCGCAGGATCGTGTCGTAGTACTCCTTGAGGTAATCCTCCAGGCGGGTGGTTTCGGCCGCATCGAGGCCGAAGGCGGCGTAGCTGGCCTCCATCGGCGCCGTGAGGGCCTGGCCCCCCCCCACCACCTCGGCGAAGGCGAGGCGCTCGGCCACGTTCAGGCTGGCTTCGAAGAAGCTCGTGATCGCCTGCATCAGCCGCAACAGCACCGGCGGCACCCGGAACACCCGGGCCTCACGGCCGCTGTAGCGCTCGCAGAGCTGGGTGATCTCCCCGGTGGTCCAGGCACGGGGGCCGACGACGGGGAACGCCTGCCGGACCGTTTCCGGCCGCTCCAGGGCGGCCACCGCGAAGCGGGCCACATCCTGGGTGTTCATGTAGGCGATCGGTGTCGGGGCACCGCTCACCCAGACGGTCTGGTTCTCCAGCACCGGGATGGCGAACTGGCTGATCAGGCCCTGCATGAAGGCGACGCAGCGCAGGATCGTGTAGTCGAGGTCGGAGGACTCGAGCCAGTCCTCGGTGCAGGCCTTGATGTCCATCAGCGGCACGCTGGGGTGCCGGGCCGCATCGAGCAGCGAGATGAACACCAGCCGGCGCACACCCGCCCGGCCGCAGGCCGCGAACAGGTTCTGCTTGCCGGCCCAATCGATGTCATAGGCGCTGCCGCCATCGGTGGCCCGGGCCGTGGCGGCATCGATCACCGCCTCCTGGCCCTCGAGGGCGTAATCGAGGCTGTCGGGCTCCAGCAGGTCGCCGCGGGTGAGGTCGCAGCCCCATTCCTGCAGGAAGGCGGCCTTGCGGGGCGATCGCACCATGCAGCGCACCACGTTGCCCGCATCGAGGGCGCGACGGGCGATCTGGCGTCCGAGGGTTCCTGTTCCACCGATGACAAGAACCTTCATGGACCCCAGCAAAGGAAGCGGGCTGAGCCTAGTGGTGCGTCCGTCGCCGGCGCGATCCGGGGTTCAGTCGTTGAGCAGCTTGAGCAGCAGGGCGCCGCCCGCCAGCCCGACCGGGATCAGCACCCAGAAGATGGCGGCGGTGCCGAAGATTTCAGAGGCCATGGCCCGGACAGGGGGGAACGGGGTACCTATCTAGCAGCCGTCGCGGCCACCAGGCCCCGGGCCGTGGCCACGATCACCGGCCAGGGGGCCTCGCTGCGCAGCTGACCCGGCATCACGCCGCTGGCGGCGGTGGCGAAGCCCTGGGCCATCAGTGCCGCCACCAGGTCGGCCAGCGGCGGGGGCCCCTGGCCCAGCCGGCGGGCGATGGCGGCCACCGGCCAGCACCGCGGCGTGGCGGCCGGATCGGCCCGGAGCCGTTCCAGCAGCCGCCGGCCCGGGCGATCGAGGTGGGCGCCGCTCCCATCGGCCTCCCGGAGCATGGCCGTGAGCGTGGCGGGATCCTGGAGGGGGCCGATCCAGAGGGGGCCGCTCACCGCCAGGGGCGGGCCCTCGCCGGAGGCTCCTCCTGGGCAGCCGCAGGCCCGCCAGCGTCCCAGCCGCCCCAGGCTCTGCACCTGCTGGTCCCCGCAGCCGTGGCAGTGGGCCACCAGGCCCAGCTGCCCCTCCTCGCCGCGGGCGGGATGGCGTTCCAGCAGCAGGGCGGTGCGGAAGGCCCGCCCTTCGCTGAAACTCAGCAGCGGGGTAATGCCCCGGCCCATCGCCCAGGCCGTGCGGGCCACCAGAGCCAGCTGCAGGCGCAAAGCGATCTCCCAGCTGGCGGGGTGGGCCCGGGCGGCGGCACCGAAACGGCGCAGCGCGGCCCGGCGATCGTGGCCCGTGGCCGACCGTCCATCGGTGCTGGCCAGGTAGAGCACCCCGCCGAAGGCCACCGCCTCCAGCGCCAGGGGCACCAGGGCGGCGGGACAGCCGAAGGCATCCAGGTCCACCAGCTCGAAGCGGCGCCCCTCCACCAGGCAGCCGGCCAGCAACTGCTGGGCCGTGGCGGTGCCCGCCCTCCGTTCCACGCACGCCGGCAGCCGAGCGAGGTTCCGCTCCAGCGACGGCAGCCGGTCGGGATCGGCATCGTTGGCCCACACGGCCGTGGCCCCGCCTTCGAGGCCGTAGCGGAGGGCCCGGATGCCGCAGCCCGCCATCCCGTCGAGCACCCGCACGAGCCCGGGCGCCGCCCCGGTCGCCAGGGTGCGGACCAGCAGCACGCCGAAGTCCCTGGCGGGCCGGGAGGCGGGCTGGAAGAAGCCGTCGCCGGTCTCCAGCACGGCCGCCCCTTCGCAATAGTGATCAGGTCCGCTCACACCTGGATCCTTGCCCCAGCCATCGGTGTCCTCCGCCGACCCCCAGCCTGCCTCCGGGGAGGGCCCGCCAGCGGAGGGGGCCGACTGGGGGGAACACGCCGTCTGGCACTGGATCGGCCACGGCTGCCACTGGCGCCGGCTGGGGGACACCGGCCGCCCCGCCCTGGTGCTGCTGCACGGTTTCGGCGCCGGCAGCGGCCACTGGCGCCGCAATGCCGGTGCCCTGGCGGCGGCGGGCTGGTGCGTCTATGGCCTCGACCTGATCGGCTTCGGCGCCTCCAGCCAGCCCGGCACGCATCGCCATCTGGCCCTCGACAACCGCCTCTGGGCCCGCCAGGTGCGGGCGTTCCTGGCGGAGGTGGTGGGCAGGCCGGCGGTGCTGGTGGGCCATTCCCTGGGCGGCCTGGTGGCCCTCACCTGCAGCGTGTACTTCCCCACCTGGGTGCGGGCCGTGGTGGCGGCCCCCCTCCCCGACCCCAGCCTGCTGATGTCCCAGCGGCGCCAGCCCCGGCGCCGGCCCTGGCGGCGGCGGCTGAAGCGGCAGGGCATCCGGCTGCTGCTGCGGCTGCTCCCCCTGGAGCTGGCGGTGCCCCTGCTGGCCCATTCCCCCCTGCTCGACCTGGGCATCCAGTCGGCCTACCACCACCCGGTGATCGGCGACCAGGAGCTGCGCCGGGTGATCGCCCGCCCCGCCCGGCGGCCCGGGGCGGTTCGGGCCCTGCGGGCGATGAGCATCGGCATGGCCCTTCGGCCGCACCGGGCCACGGCCGTCGCGCTGCTGCAGCGGCCGGGGCGGCCCACCCTTCTGCTCTGGGGGCGCCAGGACCGGCTGGTGCCGGTGGAGGTGGCCCGGCAGTGCCTGGGCCTGCGCAGCGACCTCGTCCTGCACGTGATCGCGTCCTGCGGCCACTGTCCCCACGACGAGACCCCCTCCGCCTTCCACGGCGCGGTGCTGCCCTGGCTGGACCGCCTGGAGGCCGGCTGACGGTCAGGCCCACCCCAGCGCGTAGTTTTGGGAAGACCAACCCGGCCGCCGTTCCGGTCCCCCGCAGCACCCCGCTCCCGACCCCGACATGAAGCACACCCTCTCGGTGCTGGTGGAAGACGAATCGGGGGCCCTCAGCCGCATCTCCGGTCTGTTCGCCCGGCGGGGCTTCAACATCGAGAGCCTGGCGGTGGGCCCGGCCGAGCACCGCGGTATGTCCCGGCTGACGATGGTGGTGGAAGGGGACGACCGCACCCTCGAGCAGATGACCAAGCAGCTCAACAAGCTGATCAACGTGCTCGGCGTGATCGATCTCTCCACCATTCCCGCCGTGGAACGGGAGCTGATGCTGCTGAAGGTGGCGGCGCCGGCCGAGAACCGCAGCGCCATCTTCGATCTGGTGCAGGTGTTCCGGGCCAAGGTCGTGGACGTGGCCGACGACGCCCTCACCCTCGAGGTGGTGGGCGACCCCGGCAAGCTGGTGGCCCTGGAGCGCCTGCTGGAGAGCTACGGCATCCTGGAGATCGCCCGCACGGGCAAGGTGGCACTGGAGCGGGCCTCGGGGGTGAACACCGAGCTGCTCAAGGCCACCGTCTCCGACAAGCGGGTGCCGGCCTGAGGGCAGGGGCTGGCGCCGCGGGGGGACTCAGGGCTTCCGGTTCTGCACCAGCGTGCCGCCTTCGATCACCCGGGCCCTGATCAGCTTGTCCCCCTGCTGGATCCGATCGACCACCTCCATTCCCTTGCTGACCCGGCCGAAGACCGCGTAGCGGCCATCCAGTTCGGGCAACGCCTGCAGCGCCATGTAGAACTGGGCGCTGGCGGAGTTGGGATCGTTCGAGCGTGCCATGGCCACGGCGCCGCGCTCGTGGCTGAGGGCCAGCTGGCGGGTGGCGGTCGGGGAGGTGATCTCCTGCCCGTAGCGGGGTTCCTGTTCGCCGTCGAGCCTGAGCTCCAGCGGAATGAGCCGGGACTCGCCACTGGCGGGATCGACGAAGGAGCCCGTGCCGTAGTCGCTGGCGGGCACCCTGGGGTCGGCGCTGGCGGGGTCACCGCCCTGGACGACGAACGGAACCGGCTCCCGCACCACCCGATGGAAGACGGTGCCGTTGTAGACCCCCCGGCGGACGAGCTCGACGAAGTTGCCGGCCGTGAGCGGCGCCGCCGCCCCATCGAGGGTCAGCTCCACCGGACCCCGGCTGGTCTCCATCGCCACCACGGCCGTGCCCTTGAGGCAGGGGGTGGTGGCCGCCTCGCAGCCCATGGGTCGGCTGCCGTTGTCAGCGGTGCAGGCCGCCAGGCCGAAGGGCGCCAGGCCGAGCAGCACCAGCAGCAGCAGGCGCCAGCCGAGGTCGGCGGCTTTCGTGGCGGTCCCCACCGTCAGAGACCCTCCAGGGGGACGCCCAGGAAACGGGCCAGCCGGGCCCCGGCCATCTCCAGGTCCGCCAGGGGCATCGGTTCACCCACCCGGGTCAGGGGCATGTCCCGCCGGCCCTGCACCCGCAGGGCCAGGCGCCGCTGGGGGCTCAGGCCGTCGCGCACCTCCACCTTGACCGCCTGGATCTCCCGCAGGGGGATCACCACCTCGATCGCCTGGCGGAAACCGCGGCGGCGGATGCGCGCCACCCCGGCCGCCCGGTCGAAGCGGTTGCTGCCCGACCCCACATCGATGCCGATCACCAGCCAGAGGTAGGTGGCCAGCAACAGCGCCGCCACCCCGTAGAGCCCCATCACCAGTCCCTGGGGCACCCAGACGAGGGCGGCGGGGTGGCCGATGGGCAGCAGGTCGCGGCCTAAGCGGCTGGAGGCGCTGGTGAGCACGAAGCCGATCCCTCCGATGCTCACCGCCACGGCCACCAGCAGGTTGGAGAGGCGCCGGGAGCCGAGCACCGGCTGCTCCAGCACCTGCTCGTCGGCCGAAGGGGAAGCGACGCCGGGCGAAGCCATGCGGGAAGAGGGGACGTGGGTCGCCATCCTGCCGCGAAGCGTGCCGGAGGCGTCAGTTTCAGCCCGAGGCGTCAGTTTCAGCCCATGTCACCCGGCGCGGAAGGCCGATCAACGTTGTTACCATCCCCCGGTAACCCACAGCCCTGCGGGTCATCCGCACCGCTTTCACCCATGACGATCGCCCTGGGGCGCGCCCCTGCCACCCGTGGATGGTTCGACGTCCTCGACGACTGGCTCAAGCGCGACCGCTTCGTTTTCGTGGGGTGGTCCGGTCTGCTGCTGTTCCCCACGGCCTATCTGG
>NZ_JACJSZ010000032.1 GCF_014698445.1 Microcystis elabens FACHB-917 | reverse complement strand
TCTAGGAGTAAAACTGAGATCCGATGCGCCTGGCCTTGCTGACCGAGAAAGCTGCCTGTGGCGTGCCCGAAATGCCCTCGAACGAAATTCAGCAAGCCCTAATAATGGGCCTCGGGGCGCCCGCCGCCAGCCCTGAGTCGCCCCAGGTGCTCTATCCAGCGCGGTCCAGCGGCAACCCGTGCTGTGGCTCTCTGCCCCCCGTCAAGCTCTCCGCGACACACTTTGATTCCTCATCAAACCACACCACATCTGGTGTCTGTGATCCCGAAGCCAGCGAGCCTCGCTGCAGGCATCTACGACACCAGGCCCGCCGTCAGCCCGCGAAACCATGCACCCATCGCAGTTAGTACTGCAGTACCATCGCGTCATCGGTTGGGTGCGCCCTGGTTACAGTAATGTCAGATGCTGAAAGCCTTCCGGAGCTGCCCGCTCCAGTCCCGCCGCCCCGGCTGCTGGATCTCCAGGGATGGTCAACGCTTGTGGCCGGCTCCCTGCTGCTGCTGATTTCGTTCACCACCAACTACGGCGATGACAACCTCTCCCGCTTCCGCAGACTCCCGGCCCATGAGCAGGTCGGAATGGGTCTCCACCTTGCCGCCCTGGCGGCGCTTGTTGGCGATGTTCAATTGGCGTCCCGTCTACGACATCGAGCAGAGAGAACTCGAAAGCAGGAAGCGTACGAAGCAGCTGAGGATCGAATCGCTCGAAAGCGAGAAGCGCTTGAAGCTCCTGAAGAAAGAGAACGAACGGCTCGCCGAGCTCGAATCCAGAATGGATGCCTTGCTGCTCAATGCCGATTCCTCCTCGCAGACACATCCCGCAACCGGCTCCAGCTGAGTGAAGCGCTGGCGGTGTTGCTGGAAGAGCTCCGGCCGCCGAACACTCAGTCATGATCGTGGCTGCAGATCGTGAGGTTCCTTGAGTTTCCGGCAGTTTCTGCGGTCCAAGACCTCGGCTCACCCGGCAGGCTCGCCCCTTGACCACCAGAAACCCACTGCGATGGCCGCTGAAAGTGTCTGCAACTCCAAAGCCCAGGCCGCCTATGCCACCGCCCCCGTGCACCTCGGCCGTGCCTTCCTGCTGGCTGAGCAACCCGATCCCGCCCTCGATCACCTGCACGCCGCCCTCGACCATGCCCTGCCCGGTGGCATTCAACCCCATCTGCCCCTGCTGATCCAGGAGGCCGAGCGCTGCACGGCCCTGGGCGATCACCGCGAAGCGATCCAGCGCTGGCAGGACATCGCCTCCCTGCTGGGCGAGGCCACCCCCGAGCCCATTTACCTCCAGCTCAGCGCCGCCTACGCCGCCAATCGCGCCGGCTTCGGGGGCAGCAAAGATGAAAACGTTCTCTGGGGTGATTGCTCCAAACACAAGCTGCTGGCCTGGTTGCACCGCTGGCTGCAGCCCGCCCTCTATCTGGAAATCGGCGTGGATCAGGGTGTCAGCCTCGCCTGCGCCAGCGGCCCTGCCATCGGCGTTGACCCGCGGCCCAAGCTCAGGCTCACCACCGAGCTGCCCGCCACGGCACGGATCCTGGCCAGCAGCAGCGATGCCTTCTTTGCCCAGCAGGCCCCTGCCCTGCTGCAGCCCGCTCCCGAGCTGGCCTTCATCGATGGCATGCACCTGTTTGAGTTCGCCCTACGCGATCTGCTCAACACCGAGCGGGTGATGGCCCCCTGGGGCCTGATCGTGATCGACGACATCTACCCGTGCAGGCCCGCCGGCGGCGGCGCTCCAGCTCCTGGACCGGTGATGTGTGGAAGCTGCTGCCCATCCTGCGCCGGCACCGCCCTGATCTCACCATCCTCTGCCTCAATGCCCACACCACCGGCCTGCTGCTGATCGCCGGCCTCGATGCCAGTGACGGCGCCGGTAGTAATGCCGATCACAACAGCGCCCTGGCCGCTGTCTATCCCGACCTGGTGCGGCACTGGCGCCCGATCGCAGAGCCACCGGCCGAGGTGCTCGAGCGCCATGGCGCCATCCCCTCCAACCACCCCCTGGTGCCAGAGCTGCTGCAGCTGTTGATCCAGGCCCGCCAGCAGCGATGGAGCACGCCCGAGCTGCGGGCGGCTCTCGCTCCCCTGCAGCCACGCATGACCGCTGCCGAACACGAGCTAGCCGGCCGAGCTCGCGCGCTCAGCCAGCAGCCCTGCCCGCTGCCTGATCCTGCTCCCGGTCCAGCAACTGCTTGAGCTCCGCGAGGGCCATCGCCGCCTGCTGCAGCTCAGCCACCAGCTGCTCCTGCCGCTGCTGCTGCGCATCCCGCTCTTGCCGCAGCGCCGCCAGCTCTCGCTCCAGCCGCCCCAGCCGCAACCAGCCCCGCAGCGTGGAAGCCGCTACCCCGAGCTCCGCCGCCACCTGTGCCGGCGACTCTCCCTGCTCCAGGCAGCGCTGGATCGCCTGCTCACGCTGGTGATAATGGACCATCAACACAGCCTATCAAGCCTGCTCACCTCTACGGTGCAATGGGATGAGTTGGGCTGTGACATTCCCATCACCCCATCCGACCTGACCGAACCCTTTGAGCCGTGCCTCCACCGGCCACCTCCCTCCCCTGGCAAAGGCCCAACGCCACTGAGGCCTATGCCGCTGAGCAGCTAGGTGCGATCAGCGGTTACCTGCCTTTCCCCTGGGCCAGCTGGATCGATGTCGCCCGCGACCATCCGCCGCCGCCAGCGCCCTTCGCCAGCGGCCCCGCCCAGCAGCCCCTGGCCACCGTGGGCCAGCACATCGAGATGCTGCAGCACGCCGCCCTCCTGCGCCGCTGCGGCGTCACCGATCTGTTCTGGAGCCACACCACCACGGGCCTCTGGCATCACCAGGGCCTGCGCATCCATCCCTTCCCGCTCTATCCGGTGCGCTGCGCCACCCATCCCGCCCCCGCGGATGGGGTGCCGCTGCCGCAGCGCCGCTGGCTCTACAGCTTCCAGGGCGTCTACCGCCCCGAGCTCTACCTCACCCCCGTGCGCCAGTGGATCCTGGCCCTGCCGCCCCGCGCCGATGCCCTGCTCGAATCGCGCCGCGAATGGCACTTCGAGCAGGTGGTGTATCGCGAGCAGGTGCACGGCCAGGTTGCTGATGCCCAGCGCCATGCCGAAGTCAGTAAAGAAGCCAGCAGCTACGCGGAAGCCCTGCAGCAGAGCGTGTTTGCCCTCTGCCCCTCCGGCAGTGGCCCCAATTCGATCCGGCTTTGGGAAGCCCTGGGCTATGGCGCTATCCCTGTAATCCTCGCCGACACCCTCGCCTTGCCCGGGGATCCCGCTCTCTGGCGCCAGGCGGCGCTGGTGGTGCCGGAAACACCGGAAGCCGTGGCCGCTCTGCCGGCTCAGCTGGAAGCCCTATGCCGCGATGGCAGCCGCCTGGCGGGGATGCAGAGCGCCGGCCAGCAGCTCTGGCAGCGCTACGGCCTGCCCGATTTCGTGGCCGATCTGCGTCAGTTTCTGGCCGCGCCCGATGCCGCCCTGCTGGCCGCAGCCCAGCGCCGCCTCGCCGTCTGCGCCCCAGACACCCAGCCCCTGCTGCATCGCGCCGGTTCAGCCAGTGCCCTGCCCATCGAGCTCAGCCGCCTGCTCGCCGGCCATCCCAGTACCCAGCCCCTGCTGCTGCAGATCAGCGACCCTGCCCCCCTGCCCCTGCTGGAAGCCCGCTGGCGAGCTTCGCTGCAGCTCGCCCAGCGCCTGCTCGCCGGCCGGCCCTGGGCCCTGAGCTGCCGCAGCCCGATCCTCGAGCAACAGGTGGAATCATCCGTGGCTCAGCGCTGGGCCACCACCACAAACACATAGGGCAGCTCCGCCCCCAGCACCCCATAGCGCTGGGAACTGATGGCATGCAGCTCCGCCCGGCGGAAGCCTGCGGCCTTCAGCTGATCCAGCAAATCCCAGCCCGGAATCCGATACACCAGCGATCCCCGCTCGGCATTCACCGGATCGCCATGCCACTCCGCTTCCATCAGCAGCTCCGGCTCCTGCCCCTCGCCCCGCCACACCGCCTTCACAATCGAGGCCTGCTGCCCATA
This sequence comes from Microcystis elabens FACHB-917, assembly GCF_014698445.1. GTDB lineage: Bacteria > Cyanobacteriota > Cyanobacteriia > PCC-6307 > Cyanobiaceae > Cyanobium > Cyanobium elabens. Next base: position 32,895 of record NZ_JACJSZ010000032.1, on the reverse strand, counting down.
GGCCAGGGGCACCGTGGCCAGCAGATACCCCCCCAGCGTCAGCACCGCCGCCATCGATTCAAGCGCCGGCAGCAGTTCCTCCACATGCTCCAGCACCTCATTGCAGATCAGGCACTGCATCGAGGCCGGCGGCAGATTCAGGCGCCGCACATCGCGATGGGCCACCTTCCCTCGCAGCGGATGATCGGGTTCCGGCAGGTATTCGCTGCAGCGCAACCCCAGGCAGCGCTGCCGTAGATAGTCGGCATACCCCGTGACAGCTTCATTCAGATACAGCCGTTGCTCTGCCAGCGGCGGCAGCTCACCAGCCTCGATCAATTGGCGCAGCACCAGCAGCTGGGCCCGCTGCCGGCTCACCACGCCATCAGCTGTAATCGTTTCGCGGCAATTGGGGTGCAACACCGCAATGTGCTGCGGTGGCACCGGCTGATCGCTCAGGGGATCGCGCAACCCCGCCAGCGCCAGGCCCTTCAGGCGCCGTTGCACCGCCTCCGGCCAATGCTGGTGCTCCGCACGCCACAAGGCCTGAAAGGGCGCCAGCTCCGTGAACACGTGCTGCTCAAAGCCGTTCAGGAACGGATCGGCTGCAGCGAAAGCATTGGCAAGCACAACGATGGGCAGCGCAACAGATCAGGTGGTGTCAGGGTGGCAACGCTGTCTGGGTACGACGCGCCACGACCCTAAGCTTGTGAGCTTAAGGCAGATCACCCCCTTCGCCCCATGGCTCAGCCCAGCACGCAGGATTCCGATGGAGATCTGCAGGCCCAGCTGCTGCAGGCCCGCAAGGAAGCCGAACTCACACTTGATCAATTGCATCTGGTGCAGGAGGAACTGGAGCACTATTTCCTCGCCCATGAAGAAGCCGAAGCCAAGCTGCAGCGCTACCGGCAAGAGCAGCAGCGCGCCGAAGCCCTGATCGATACGCTTCTGGCGCGGCTGGAGGCCCGCGGCGCCGCCTAACCGGCCAGGGCCAGCCGGCCTTCCGCCTGGTTGAGGAAGGCCGCAAAAGCCTCCGGATCCGCGTCCGCCCCTGCCTGCCGAGGGGGCAGCACCACCTGGAAGCGCTGGGCCAGCTCGTCCAGTTGCTGGACGAACCGCTCCAATCCGGCCTCACCGCCACCGGCCACAACAGGCGCTCCATTGCCCAATTCTACCTCCCACTCCGCCTCGCGGCGGCGCTGACGCAGCAACTCCACCAGCTCGCCATCCCCCGTGGCCGCCGCCATCGCCGCGTCCCAGCAGCGCAGTGCCTCCGCGGGCTGGCCCTGGGCCATCGCCAGCCGTGCCCCAATGTCGTGCAGCCAGGGATTGAGGCGCTGCCCCTCCGTGGCCGCTGCCAGCACCGCAGCACTGCGCGGCCACTGGCCGCTTGCCAGGCAGAGGTCGGCTGTTTTCAGGCGGGCAAAGTCCCAACTCGGGCAGCGTTGGTTGATCCCACTCCAGAACAGCAGTGCCTCCTGCGGATGCCTCTCCACCACCGCTTCCCCCACCGCCTGCACCATGGGCGGCTCGAGCTCCCCCCGCAGCTGATCGCCCGCCCCTGCCGGTGCCAGCAGCAGGCTGAGCAGGGCGAGGGCCTGGGGCTGCACAAGCCAGCGCCAGGCCTCCGGCTCCTGAAGCGCCGCCAGTTGCTGCCGCCACAGGGAGAGCAATCCCGGCACCGCCTCGGCTGATTCGCCATGGCGCCAGGCCAGCCAGCGCTGCACCACAGACGCCAATGGCCCGGGCACCCCGGTGGCGGGCCACAGGCCCCAGCGATCGGGCACAAGAGCCAGCTGCGGCTGGCGGGCATCCAGCTCCAGCAGCAGCCCATCGGCCAGCTCCGGCTGCCCCGCCGCCGCCAGGCCCAGCACAAGCCCCAGCCACTGTTGCGGCCCCTCAGGCTGCAGCTCCTGGGGCGAGCTCAGCAGCAGCCGCTGCAGGAGCTGCTGCAGCGGCCCAGCCTGGGCGGTCCAGCAAGACGTGAGCCACTCCGGCGGCAGCGCCGCCAGCAGCTGCACCTCAAGTGGCAGCTGCCCCTCAAGCGGCGGGGAGTTGGAGGACAGGGGCGTGAAGGAGCCCTTCATTCAGCTCTGGTGGCATGACCATCCCATCATGGGGCGTATCTTCTGCCTGCACCGCGATGGGCCCCTCCACCGCCCTGCGCCTGGTGATCGTGGATCCGGGGCACTGCAGCGGCAGCGGCCACCACGCCGAGCTCAATGCCCAGCTGCTGGCCGCCGGCCGGGCCGCTGACCTCCCCCTGGAGGAGTGGGTGGATCAGTCACTACCCGATGGAGATCCTGCCGTGCGGCCGGTGTTTAGGGAGTGTGGGTACGTAGACCCGCGCCATTGGCTCGACCTGCCCGGCAACCTCCACCTTGCCCGCCGCTTCCATGATCAGCTCAAGGCCCAGCTAACAGCGGACGCCACCCCCGTGCAGGCCTGGATCGCCCACAGCCTGCTGCCCTTCCAGCTGATCGGCCTGGCCCAGCTGCTGCTGCACCAACCACCCGCCAGCGTTCAGATCGGCATCCTCTACGCCCCCGGCGAGCGCCTCGGGGGCTCCAGCGATCCAGCGGCGGTCTCCCCCGGCCCCGAACGCGAGCGCGAGCTGGCCATCGCCAATGCCCGCCTGGCCTGGATCGGCCTGGCCCGGGCCGTGCAGCAGGCTGGCCACCGGCTGCGCATCGGTTGCTCTTCCCAGCGGCAGGCCGATCTGCACGCCCCCTTGCTGGCGGCAGCAGGCCTTCCCGCCGCCGAGCTGCAACCGGCTGTGGTTGGTGGCGGCTGGCAGGCCCCTCGCCCCGCCCACGACCCGCACCCGGAGCCCCTGGTGTTGCTGCACTGGGGGGATCTCAAGGCCGATAAGGGCCGGCCACAGGTGCTGGGCCTGGTGGAGGCCCTGCTGGCCGGTACGGCCCGAGAACGCCCCGGCACCCGCTGGCTGTTCCACCATTGCGGCAGCTCGCCACTAGATGCCAAGGAGCAGGCACTGCTGCAACGGGCTGAACAGGAGCTGAGCGGCTTCCAGCTCTGGCAAGGTGCCGTGAGCCACGAGCAGATGCAGGCCACTCTCGCCCGTACCAGCGTGGCCCTGCTGCCCTACTGCCCGCTCGCCTATGCCGAGCGCTCCTCGGGGGTGCTCTGGTGCTACGGCGCCGCCCGCCTGGCGGCGGCGGCTCCCGCCCAGGCCGTCGGCTTCCAGGACGGCTGGCTGGCGGCGGAGGCCGAGGCACTCGGCATCGGCTGGCAGGGCCTGCCCTGGCCGGGGCCGGAGGCATCAGGCCCCGCACCCCGGGCCTGGCTCAGCGCCATCGACCAGGCACTGGCCAGCCCGCCCCCGGTGATCACGGCCTATGGCCGCCAGGTACTGGGCCGTAGTTATGCCCAGTGGCTGTTGGCAGGCTTAAAGTCACCGGCATAACAACGCTGCTGCGATCGCCTCTGGCGTCGCCTAAACCTTGGCTAAAGCTGAAACCAGCCAGCTGTCGAGTTCCAGTCAGCAGGAGCTTCAGGCCACCCGTGAAGAAGCTGAACTCACCCTGGAGCAGCTCCATCTGGTGCAAGAGGAACTCGAGGTGTATTTCCTCAAGGCCCAGGATCTGAGCGAGGCCCTTGCTCAGCGGGATGCCCAGATCGCCGAGCTTCAGCAGCAACACGCCGAGGCCGGCCAGCGCCGCACAGCCGACGATGCAGCCCAGGCCGCTGAGCTGAAGACCGAGCAGCAGAAGAGCAAACAGCTCAAGGCCGAACACCAACAGCAACTCCAGGCCCTTCAGCAGCAGGTGGCCGAGCGCGATGCTCAGCTGAAGCAATCTCAGGAGACGCGGCAAGAGCTGGAGCAGGCCAGGCAGAACGCTCTCGACGCTGCTGCGGCGCAGGCCGCTGAGCTGAAGACCGAGCAGCAGAAGAGCAAACAGCTCAAGGCCGAACACCAACAGCAACTCCAGGCCCTTCAGCAGCAGGTGGCCGAGCGCGATGCCCAGCTGAAGCAATCTCAGGAGACGCGGCAAGAGCTGGAGCAGGCCAGGCAGAACGCTCTCGAGGCTGATGCCCGTGCCGAGCAGCTTCAGAAGCTGCTCACCACGGCCCAGAAGATGCTGGAGGGCCAGGCAAACTATCTCCAGGACCTCAGCCGCAAGGAAGAGGAGGCCGAACTCGCCATCGATCGTGAGCGGCAGCTGAGCGCTGAGGTGCTCTACTTCCTGGCCAACAGCGGTGCCACACCCGCGCTCGACCCGGAACGAATCCCCCGCCTGCGTGAGCTGGTGAAGAGCAACCGACGCCAGCAAGCCTCCGCGCACTGAAGCCAGCCAGGCCTGGGCGATCTGCTCCTCACTGGCATTCTCCTGCTGGGACTGCAAAAAGCCAAAGCAACTATTCAGGCTGCCAGACTTCCTCCACGCCGAGCTCGATCACGGGCAACAAAGCGGAGCGGCGCAGCGTCCGCTCCTCCCTGGCCTGATCAGGGCGTTGCACCTGGTTCATGGCGCTTGCCCGTCAGGAGATCATCTCCAGAACCTGCTCGATCGGAATCACGCTGGCTCCGGGCTGGTGTGGATCACCTTCGCAGTTCACTCCCTGCCAGGTCAGTCCGGCGATGCGTGCCAGCAGTTCGACCATCCGCCAACACCCGCCGGCGGGGCGGATCTCAATCATCTGGGCCCCGGTCCTGCCCAGCAGGGCATTCATCAGTCCCGCGCCATGGATGCCCACGAACCCCCGGGCCTCGGCCACCAGCAGCTGCAATTGGCGGATGTCATGGTGGCCGGGATCGATCACCAGCACCCCGGCGTTGCTGAGCTGTTCGAGCAACTGCGGGTAATTGCTGAACACCCGCCCCTGGGGGGCCTCAGTGGCAGCCGCCAGATCACGGCTGAAGCACAGCCAGTGGCCCCGCCACACCACATCCGGATCGGGCTGCAGGGCCGTGCGAAGCAAGAGGAGCCCCTCGCGCAGATCATCTGCAGCCATCCACCAGTGCGGCGACCGTTGAGTCAGAAATCCCACGCCGCCGTTGAACCCCAGCGGCTGCAGGAGCAGCTCATCCGGCCGCAGGCGAGGTGCCCGGCTCAGAGATCCTTCCGGCCGCGCACTCCAGCCTTCGGCCACAATCGCTTCCCGCAGCACTCGCAGATTGGCGTAGCGCTCTGGCCTGCCCAGCACGTGCAGATCGGGAGACTCCTGCTGCAGACGGCGGATCGCTACGAGCTGCGGCAGCACATCGGCGAAGAAATGGGCCAGGTTGCGGTGGGCCACCAGATCGTTGAGCACGCACCAGCGGCCCGGCAGTCTCTGCGTGGGCCAGGGATCGATGCACGCCAGCGACATCCCGCCTGCGTCCTGCGCCAGGTGGCAACCCGCCAGTTCAGCCATCCACGGTGTCGTGGGCCAGTCCCTCGGCAGGTACTGGATGCAGTCGCAGAACCACAAGGCCTCGCTCACCACCCCCACCGGCAGGATCTGCGCGTCGAACAGTCGGCGGTGGCCGATGCGGTACGTGTGCAGCGTTGGTTGCCAGCTCGGCGTGGCTGGGGCCTCGAGATCCGCTGGGGGCGCCCCATCGAAGTCGCGGCAGGGATCCAACCATGCGTACCTGATCACCCCTTGCAATTCCTGCATTGTCGGCCTGAGCTTCTCCGCCGTTCCATCATCAGCCGGCTGGTTCATGCCGCCCGTCAAACGTTCCGAACCAAGCGATGCTGCGCTGGGCTCGATCGACCCTGGGCCAGCAGCTGATGCTCAGGATGCTCATCCGCCCGTTCGGATCCTGCCGCAGGCGCTCCGCGGCATCGCTGCTCAGGTAGGAGGCCGGCTGGCCGCATTGCAGCAGAAACGTCTCGTTCCGGAGATGCCGTGGCCACGAGCGATGCGTGCGTAGGATTGATGAAAATTGGCTGTTGGGGTCCTTGGCGGAACGGGTTTCGCATCAAGCAGAGCTGGGCTCAGCTGAGGGTCATGGTGCCCGGTAACGCCGGGCGTGTCCGGCCTGGGCCATCCTCGCAACCAGATCTGCGTCTGCCATGAATCATGAATGCCCAAGGGGATGACTCACTGCTGGAACAGGCTGAACGTGCGCTGATTTCACCCGCGGATCCCGGACGATTGCTGTCGGTCGCAGTGGCTTGCCATCGTCGGATGCTGGAGTTGGGTGAAGCGGAGCTCCTTGAAGCCGCACGCCATGCTCTGGCCGGCGCGGCTCTGATCGAGGCCCTGCAGACCACCCCGCTCGAGCTGCCCCCCTGGTTGCCGGCCCATGAGGAGCAGTGCTGTCGCTACGGGGCCATCTGGATCCATCAGTTGATCCAGCAGGGGGATCAGCAGGCCATCCAGTGGTCAGGCCGCGCTCTCCGCCTGCTGTCCCGCATGCAGCAGTTGCATGACCAGCCGATCGCCTGGGCGGTGAACATGGGCATGGACCTCAAACGTCACCTGCCCAGCACGGGCACCTGCGAGGTCTTGCGGTTGGTGCTGGTGGGCAACTGCCAGTCCTATCCCTTGATGCTCGGGCTCCAGCAGTCACTGCCCCAGGTGGACATCCACTTCTGTCCGCCGGTGCACCTGGCCAATGAGCAGGATGTAGCCCATCTACACAGCTGTTTGTCGCAGGCCCACGTGTTGGTTGCCCAGCGTGTGCAGCCGGGCTACCGCGACAACATCGGCTTGGATACAGCCACGCTGCGCCAGTTGATGCCCGCTGGTTCAAAGGTTGTGGTGGTGCCCAACCTGCACTACGAGGGCTGCCATCCATGGTTGGGCTATGCACGTGACCAGGATGGAATGCTCGCCGAGACGGAAGCGGAATCGCCACTGGGAGCTTATCACGACTTCCTCGCCATGGCAGCGGCCGAGCAGGGGATGGCAGTGGAGCAACTGCTTGATTCGGCTCCCTCCGACGCCCTGCTCGATGAACTACTTGATGCGCATCACCATTCACTGCAACAACTCAGACAGCGTGAGGCCGATTGCAACATTGGCCTGGCCGATTGGATCGAGCAGAATCATCAGCATCTGGCACTCACCCACACCATCAACCACCCCACCCAGGCGGCCCTTGATCAGCTCCTGAGGCAGCTGCTGGCCCACCTGGGACTGCCCCATCAGCTCGATAGCGAGTTGTTTGATGCTCGTGAGCACCTCGGCGAGATCTCCGTTCCTATCCATCCCTGGGTTCGCGAGGCCCTGGGGTTGCACTCCTGGTCCTCCCGGTGGGGTCAGCGCCGCGGGATGCCGCTTCCCATCGAGCAACAGCTCATCGAGTCCCTGGCCTTCTATCAGCGCCACCCCTGGATTGCGGCTGCCAATGCCTCCCACCCCAAGCTGCAGCTGGCCCAACGCTGCCTGAAGATGTCTCGGGTACCTCGCCGTCCTGCACCTGCTCAAGGATGCGTGGAGGTTCTTCATCTTCACGGCTTCAAATGCGCCGGGTCAACCTTCATCTGGTCGCTTGAGCATGCCTGCGGCGGGGCCGTGGCCTATGTGGAATCCCCCGAGGTGAATCAGCGCCTCGCCTGGGAGCATGTAGAGAAGCATCTCTGCTCGATCAATCCCTGGCCCCGTGCTATCACATCACATCTGATCACCCTGCCACCACCAGGAGCGGTGGCGAAGCTCAAAGTGGCCTTCCTGCGTGATCCTCTCGCTCGTATCAGCTCTGCCTTTCGCTTTCAACGATATGTTCAGAAGAGCATTGGTGAGATGTCCTTCCACGACTATTTGGTAAAAGTATGCAAGGGGCCGCTCGCCAACTATCAGACACGCCACCTGTCTCCACAGCTGCAGGATGACTGGGCCCAGACCCTGGGATGGGCCGCCAGGCCGGAAGCGCTTGACCTGCGCCGCAGTGATCTGTTGGTGGGCCTTGTGGAGAGATACGATGAATCCATCATCGTCCTTGAGCACCAACTGGAGCAACTCGGCATCCCGATGGATCTAAGCTATCCCCAGGCCTTCAACACCACCAGCCAGTTCTCGGAGTCCTTCTCCTCCACCGTCCATCCCCTGTCTTCGATCATCGAGTTGGATACCACCCTCTATCGGCTCGCTTCTGAGGTGCTGGATGAACGCTTGTCAGCCATCATCGATCTGGCTGAACGGCGTGATGACTTTCAACGGCGTTGTCGCCAGTTACGGGACTTTCCCATCCCGGTGAGAATCAAGCCCAGCAATGAGTGGACTCTGCTCCCCCCTCAGCAGAGCATCTGATTGTGGGGGGCAGGAGGGAGCTCCCTGAGCAGGCCCCTGGATTACGAAACGCGCTGCTCAGCCGGCAGTTCGGCCACCTTCAGTGGAATGGAGCGGTCTGCGCGTCGATGGGGAACAGCGGCATCCGGCCCACGGTGGAGCCTTGATGATGCTGGAACCGAGGGGGCGATCCGTCCGCGCCCGGCCGCAACGTCCTCCCCATCCAGGCCCTGCCCGACCGGCTCCGGTTGGCGGCTCAGCTCCGTACCCAGTCGGTGACGCCGCCGGGCCGGTCGATCAGCTCGATGCCCTCGGCGGCCAGTTCGGAGCGGATGCGGTCGGCGGTGGCGAAATCGCGGGAGGCCTTGGCGGCCCGGCGCTCCTCGATCCGGGCCTGGATCGCCGCCCCATCCGTGGGCTCGTTGGCCGCCTCCGCCTCAAGCCCCAGCACCCCGGCCAGCTCGCCCAGCAGCCGCCAGCGGGGCTCCAGGGTCGCCGGCTCCCCCGCCCCCGTGGCCTCCGCTTCGCTCCCCCCCCGCTCCAGCCGGTGGGCCAGGGCCCGCAGCGGCCGGGCCAGCTCGAACAGCACCGCCAGGGCCGCCGAGGTGTTGAGGTCGTCGTCCATGGCGGCGGCGAAGCGCTCGCGGGCTCCGGCCAGTTCGGCGCTGGTCGGCGGGGCTTCGGCGGTGTGGCCGTCGGCTCCGGCCCCCCAGCCCAGGGCTGTCCCGTGGCGCTCCCCCAGCCCCAGGGCGGCGTCCAGCCCCTTCCAGCCCATGGCCGCCGCCGCGAGGGCCTCGGCGGTGAAGTCCAGCGGCTTGCGGTAGTGGGCCTGCAGCACGAACAGCCGCAGCGTCATCGGGCTGACGCCGCTCTCCAGCAGGGCGCGGATCGTGGTGAAGTTGCCCAGCGACTTGGACATCTTCTCGCCGCCCACATTCACCATGCCGTTGTGCAGCCAGAAGCGCGCCAGGGGCTGGCCGCTGGCCGCCTCCGACTGGGCGATCTCGTTCTCGTGGTGCGGAAAGATCAGATCGGCACCGCCCAGATGGATGTCGATCGTGGTGCCCAGCTCCTCGCGCACCATCGCCGAGCATTCGATGTGCCAGCCCGGCCGGCCCGGCCCCCAGGGCGACGGGAAGCTGGGTTCGCCCGGCTTGGCACCCTTCCACAGGGCGAAGTCGAAGGGGTGGTGCTTGCGGGCCTCCTCCGCCTGGCGGGTGCGGCCGCTGGCGCCCTCCTGCTGCTCCTCCAGCGAGCGGCCGCTGAGCCTGCCATAACCGGCCTGGCGCCTCACCGCGAAATACACATCGCCATCGGCCGAATAGGCCGCCCCCTTCGCCTCCAGTTCCCCGATCAGCTGCCGGATCGTGTCCAGGCTGCGGGTGGCCCGGGGCATCCGGTCGGGGGGAAGGATGTGCAGGGCGGCCATGTCGGCCTCGAAGGCGGCGATGTTGCGCTCGCTCACCACCTCCATCGAGCTGCCCTCCTCCTCGGCCCGCTGGAGGATCTTGTCGTCGATGTCGGTGACGTTCTGCACGAACGTCACGGCGTAGCCGCTCCACAGCAGATAGCGCCGCAGTACATCCCAGACGATGTAGCTGCGGGCGTGGCCCAGGTGGCACAGGTCGTACACCGTGACCCCGCAGCAGTAGATCGTCACCGTTCCGGGCACCAGCGGCTCGAAGGGCTCGCAGCGGCGGCTGAGGGTGTTGGTGAGCCGCAGGGTCAATGGCCCTTTACCGCCACGGCTCCCGTGGCGGCGGCCGCCTGGCCCAGGCGGCCGCCGCCGTAGCCGGCCCGGTTGCGCACGTTGGTGCACCACTCCTGGTGCTCCAGGTACCACTCCACCGTGGCCCGCAATCCCTGCCCGACATCGTGGCGCGGCCGCCAGCCCAGCTCGCTGCTGATCCGTTGCGGGTCGATGGCGTAGCGCCGGTCGTGGCCGGGCCGGTCGCTCACCGGGGTGATCAGGCCGGCGTGGGGGGCGCCGTCGGGCCGCAGTTCGTCGAGCAGGGCGCAGATGGCCAACACCATCTCCTTATTGGTGCGCTCGCCGTGGCCGCCGACGCAGTAGCTGCGGCCCAGCTCCCCCCGGCAGGCGGCCAGCAGCAACGCCTCCACGTGGTCTTCCACGTAGAGCCAGTCGCGCACGTTGGCCCCGTCGCCGTACAGGGGGATCGCCTCGCCGGCGGCCGCCTTGAGGATCACCACCGGGATCAGCTTCTCGGGGAACTGCCAGGGCCCGTAATTGTTGCTGCAGTTGGTCAGCACCACCGGCAGCCCGTAGGTGTGGTGCCAGGCCTGCACCAGATGGTCGCTGCCCGCCTTGCTGGCCGAATAGGGGCTGCGTGGGTCGTAGGGGGTGGTCTCCGAGAAACGGCCCGTTTCCCCCAGGGAGCCGAACACCTCATCGGTGCTGATGTGGTGGAAGCGGAACAGCTCCCGCCGCTCCACCGCCAACCCCTCCCAGTGGGCCCGCACCGCCTGCAGCAGGTGGTAGGTGCCCATCACGTTGCTGACCAGGAAGGCGCCCGGATCGTCGATCGAGCGGTCGACGTGGCTTTCGGCCGCCAGGTGCAGCACCAGATCCGGATCGGCCTGCCGCACCGCCGCCGCCGTGGCCTCCCCATCGGCCAGGTCCACCTGCAGCAGCCGGTGCCGCGGCCCGTCGGCCCGCTCCGCCGCCGGACCCAGCTCCGCCAGCGTGTTGTGGACCCCCAGCAGATCGCTGGCATAGCCCATCTTGTCGAGGTTGAACACCGTCGCCGCGCTGTCCCGCAGCAGCCGCCGCACCAGCGCCCCGCCGATGAAGCCCGCCCCGCCCGTCACCAGGATGCGGCGCCGGCCGGCAAGCAGCAGCGGCAGGTCGAGGGAGGGATGAAGGGCCATCGGGGTGGGGCGGATCAGGACGGGAGCGAGGCAGGAAAGAAGGGTGGCGGGGAAGGAGCGTCAGGCGGGCGGCGCCGCCACCTGGGCCAGCACCTCGGCAAGGGCGGACTGCCAGTGTTGCCCCTCCAGGTCGAGGGCACGTCGGGTGGTGGTGGCATCCAGCAGGGAATAGGCGGGACGTCGCGCCGGGGTGGGGTAGTCGGCGGTGGTGATCGGCCGCACCCGGGCCGGTGCGGTGATCAGTCCGCGGGCCGCCGCCCGCTCCCCGATGGCCACGGCGAAGTCGTACCAGCTGGCGGCGCCGCAGTCGCTCCAGTGGTGGCGGCCGCTCACCCCCCGCCCGATCACCCGCCAGCAGGCCTCCGCCAGGCCGGCGGTGGCGGTGGGGCAGCCCACCTGGTCGGCCACCACCCCGAGGGGCTCACCGGCGGCGGCCTTCGCCCGGTGCAGCCGCAGCATGGTGAGGCAGAAATTCGCCCCCATCGGCCCGTACACCCAGCTGGTGCGCAGCAGGCAGAGGCGATCCGACGGCAGGGCGGCCGCCGCCAGCCGTTCACCTTCGGCCTTGGTGGCGCCGTAGACGCCCAGCGGCGCCAGGGCCTGCTCCGGCGTATAGGGATGGCCCTGCTCGCCGTTGAAGACGAAATCGGTGCTCACCTGCAGCAGCCGCCCGCCGGAGGCGGCCAGGGCCTCGGCGAAGGCTCCCGGGGCGCCGGCGTTGACCGCCTCGGCCTGCTCCGGCTCGGCCTCGGCCCGATCCACCGCGGTGTAGGCGCCGGCGTTGAGCACCCAGTCGGGGCGGTGCCGGGCCACCGCCGCCCGGCAGGCGGCGGCGTCCGCCAGATCCAGTTCATCCCGGCCGGTGGCGATCACCTCGATGCCGGCGGGTGGGCCGGCCAGCAGGGCCCTGCCCAGCTGGCCGTGGCGGCCGGTCAGGAGCACCCGCACCGGTTCAGGCATCGATGGCTGGGTCGTGAATGGCGTGCAGCTTACCTTGACCCCTGTGACGCGGCTCAGCCCCGCAGCACCTCCCCCTGGACGATCTGCACCGGCTCGCCGTCGAAGGAGCGGAACCGGAACGAGAGCGGCCGCTCGGCGTATTCGCTCGAGCGTTTGCGCAGGATCTCGATCGCCACCTCCTCGCCCAGCCGCAGGCTGCGGGTGTTGTCGCTGCGCCAGTGGACGCCCCCCATCGAACGGCCCATGGCCACGTTGCTGGCCAGCTTGTTGAGTTCGCCCCCCACCGTGATGCGCCCCGCATCGGAGCTGGCGGGCGAGGGGTAGGGCTGGGGCGGGCAGAAGGCCTCCAGGTCGGAGCCGACCCGGCGGTAGCCCGGCTGCAGCAGCTCCGTGGGGGGGTTAGGGTCTGGGGTGTCGGGGGGATCCTTGGGACCCACCCGCTGCACCCCGGCCCTGGCATTGGCCCTCGCATAGATGTCGAACAGCCGCGCGTCCTCGTCGAACCAGGCCTTGAGCACCGTCACGCAGGCGCCGGCCACGGTGGCATGGCCCGCCCCGTAGGCCGGGTGGTTGGGGGAACCGGCCGAGAAGGCCATCGGCAGGAAGATCGTGGCGGCGCCGCCGGGAAGGGAGGCGTTGTGGGCGCTCACCGCGGCGAAGGTGTCATTCACGGCCGTCTGGAACTCCGGCAGGGCATCCACCGAGGTCACCAGGCCGTAGGGCCGCGTCTCGCCCCCGAAGCCGTTGCGCTCCATCTGCAGCAGGCCGCCGCACACCTCCGGCCGGCAGCGGCGGTGCACCAGCCACTTCTGCCGCCACACCACCTTCAGCGCCCGGCTGGCCACCTCCGACACCACCGTCAGCAGGTCGGGCCCACCGAGCGAGGCGAACGCTCCCTCACGGGAAAAGCGTGGGCCGGCATAGGGATTGCCGCCATCGAGGGGGGCATCGATGTTGAGCAGGAACAGGGCGGCATTGAAGTAGGCCTGATGCAGGGCATCGCGGTTCACGAACCGCGCCAGGTCGCGCATCGTGCTGATCAGGCGGCGGCCGTTGCCCGGCGGGTAGTAGACGGCATCCCGGTGCAGCTGGTCGCCGTAGTTGTTGCCATTGCCGTAATCCCGGCCGTAGCGGTCCTTGCCGGTGTTCTGCGCCAGCAGCCAGTCGCCGTGGGTGACCAGGAAATCCCGTCTGGCGATGTAGGGAACCTGGCTCTGGTCGATCGTCTGGGTGCCGTAACCGACGTTCTGCAGAAAGAACTGGCTCAGCAGCGGTCCGGCGTCCTCACCGGGCAGGCCGCTGCGGAAGAGGGTCTGCAGGTCGATGCGGGCGCCGCCGCTCCCTCGCGCCAGATCCAGGGGGGTGCGAAGCCGGCCGGGATCGCGGTCGAGGCGCACGGCGGCATCGAAGCAGCGGTTCACCGCCTGGCGGGCCGTGCCGATCCGGTCGGCGACGCCGTAGCCGAGCTCCGTGTCGTGATCGGCCAGGTCCGCACAGCCGTCTTCGGGGGCCGTGCGGTCGAACTGGAACGCCACCAGCGGCGCGTCGCGCAGCAGCGCCATCCAGTACAGCTCCACCATCTCCGCGGTGGCGGAGATCGATCGGATGCTGGGTGCCGGCGGCATCTCCAGGGTTTTCGGGTCGGGCCCGAAACTCTCGAGCGCTGCGCCGGCCAGGGGGCTGGTGAACTTCGCCGCCCCCTGGCCCAGGGCCTTGATCTGGGGGGTGTCCTCCGTGCCCATCTTGAACGCCGTCTGGGGGACATCCGGCAGGGAGGGGGCATCCGGGCCTGACGGCACGCCCTCGAAGTTGATCGGCGCACCGGCCTCGATCTCGATGCAGGTGCGCTCAAAGTGCCGGTAGGCGGCCACGTCCACCTCGCCGTAGCGGTTGTGGGGCAGCGTCTTGTGGAAATTTCCCGCGAACGGATGCTCGCTGCTGACGAGGTTCTCGTCCTGATTGGGGGTGGGCTTGGCCATGGGATCCCTGCGTCCAGGAAGGGCCCCATGACTATGCTTCGCCCCCAGCGCATCGGCTTGATCCTGGTGCCGAGCGGCTGGCGGGCTGGCGACACCCCGCTGTCACGGCGATGCCACCCGGCCCTTCCCTCCCTATTTCGCCTCCATCCAGTTCGGCCCCACCCCGGTGTCCACCGCCAGCGGCACCAGCAGCTGCACCGCCTGCTCCATGGTGCGGCGGGTGAGCGCCCGCACCTCCTCGAGCGCCTCCGGGGCCGCCTCCAGCACCAGTTCGTCGTGCACCTGCAGCAGCAGCCGCGCCGGCAGGCCCGTTGCCGTCAGCGCCTGCTGCAGCCCCACCATGGCCAGCTTGATGATGTCGGCGCTGGAGCCCTGGATGGGGGCGTTGGCGGCCGCCCGCAGCTGCTGGGCCTCCATCCCGCCGCGGCGGGCCACCTCCAGGTCGATCTCCAGCGGATCCCGCCCCAGCAGCCGGCCCAGGCCGCCGGGATCGAAGTGGAACGGCCGCCGCCGGCCCAGGATCGTCTCCACGTAGCCACGGCTCAGGGCCAGCCGCTCCTGCAGCTCCAGATAGGCGAACACCTTCGGGTAGCGCTGCTTGTAGAGGCTCAGGAACTCCTTCGCCCGCGCCTGGCCCAGGCCGGTTTCGCGGGCCAGCCGCTGGGCGCCCATGCCGTAGATCACCCCGAAGTTGATCGTCTTGCCCAGCCGCCGCTCCTCGGGCGTCACCGTGTCGGTCTCGAGCAGCAGCCGGGCCGTGAGGGCGTGGACGTCGTCGCCCTCATTGAAGGCCTGCACCAGCACCGGCTCCCCGGAGAGATGGGTGAGGATCCGCAGTTCGATCTGGGAGTAGTCGGCGCTGATCATCCGCCAGCCCTCCTGGGGCAGGAAAGCCTTGCGGATGCGGCGGCTGAACTCGGTGCGGATGGGGATGTTCTGCAGGTTGGGGTTGCTGCTCGACAGGCGCCCGGTGGCGGTCACCGCCTGGTTGAAATCGGTGTGCACCCGCCCGGTCTCCGCTTCCACCAGCGCCGGCAGGGCCTCCACGTAGGTGCTCAGCAGCTTGCTGAGGGTGCGGTGCTCCAGAACCAGCTTCACCACCGGATGGTCGTCTTCCAGCTTCTCCAGCACCGCCGCGTCGGTGCTCCAGCCGGTCTTGGTGCGGCGCGATTTCCTGCGGTCGAGCCCCAGGGTGTCGAACAGCAGCTCCCCGAGCTGTTTGGGGGAGGCCAGGTTGAAGTCGACCCCCGCCGCCGCCTGGGCCTCCTTCTCCAGCCGGCCCAGGGTCGTGCCCAGCTCCTCGGCCAGCTCCTTCAGGTAGGGCACGTCGATGCGGATGCCGGTGGCCTCCATCAGGGCCAGCACCGGCTCCAGGGGCAGCTCCACCTGCTGCAGCAGGGCGGGCAGCTGCGGTCCCATCGCCGCCAGCTGGTCGGCCAGCACGGCCGCCAGGCGGCGGGTGAGGTGCACGTCCATGCCGCAGTAGAGCGCCGCCGCCTCGATCGGCACGTCGGCGAAGGTCTGCCCCTTGGCCACCAGGTCGCCGTAGGCCGTGGGATGCAGCCCGAAGTTCCGCTCCGCCATGGCCTCCAGGCCATGCTTGTCGTTGGTGTCCCGCAGGTAGTCCGCCAGCAGGGTGTCCATCACCACCCCCCCCAGGGGCAACCCATGGCGCAGCAGGATCAGGCGGTCGTACTTGGCGTTCTGCAGCGCCTTGGGATGCTCGGCGCTGGCCAGCCAGGGCCCCAGGGCCAGCAGCACCGCCTCCAGGGGCAGCTGCTCCGGCGCCGGCGGCGGCGCGCTCAGCAGGTCGTCGGCGGGGGGGCGGTGGTGGCCGATGGGCAGGTAGGCCAGGTCCGCCAGCCCCTCCCCCCAGCAGACGCCGATCCCCACCAGCTCCGCCTTGAAGGGGTTGAGGGAGGTGGTCTCGGTGTCGAGGGCCACCGGCGCCGCCGGGTCGGTGCAGGCCATCAGTCGCTCGATCAGGGCGGCCAGGGCCTCGGGGGTGGTGACCAGCTCCGGCCGCAGCGCGGGCAGGGCCGGATCCCCCCCGTCCTGCGGGCTGCCGGCGGGTTCCGGGGCCTCGGGCGGGGCGGGGGCCGCTGCGGCGGCAGGGGTGGCGGCGGGCTCGGGAGGCTCCGACGAGAACAGGCGGGCGAAGCCCTCGGCCTGCTTCACCAGGCTGAACAGCTCCAGTTCGGCCAGGCGCGCCCCCAGCCCCGCGCTGTCCACCTGTCCCAGGGCCAGGCGCGGCTCCGCGGGCAGGGGGATCCGCACCAGGATCTCCGCCAGCATCCGCGAGCGGAAGGCGTTCTCCCGGTCGGTCTCCAGCCTGGTCTTCAGGGCCCCCTTCTGCTGGTCGAGGGCGGCGTAGATGCCGTCCAGGTCGCCGTGGGCCTTGAGCAGGGTGAGAGCGGTCTTGGGACCCACCCCCCTGACCCCGGGGATGTTGTCGGAACTGTCGCCGGTGAGGGCCTTGAGGTCCACCACCCCCTCCGGCGGCACCCCCAGCTTCTCGATCACCTGGGCCCGGCGGATCTCCGTCGGGCCGCTGTTCTTCGCGTAGGGGCCGCCGCCCATGTACAGCACGGCAATGTCGCGTTCGTCATCCACCAGCTGGAACAGGTCGCGGTCGCCGGAGAGGATCCGCACCCGCCAGCCCTCGCCGGCCGCCCGGTTGGCCAGGGTGCCGAGCACATCGTCGGCCTCGTAGCCCGGGGCCATCGCCAGGGGCAGGTCGAGGCAGTCCCGCAGGATGCCCTGCAGGTTGGCCAGGTCGGCGAAGAAGTGCTCGGGGGCCTCCTCCCGATGGGCCTTGTAGGCGGCGTCGGCCTCGTGGCGGAAGGTGGGCTCGGCGGTGTCGAAGGCGATCACCACCCCCTGGGGAGCCAGGCCCTTGCAGTTGTCGATCAGGGCCTTGAGGAAGCCGTAGGTGACGCTGGTGGGCACCCCGTCCTTGGTGGCCAGTCCCCCCTCGCCGCCCTTGGCGAAGGCGTAGAAGCTGCGGAAGGCCAGGGAGTGCCCGTCCACCAGCAGCAACAGGGGCTTGTCCCGCTCCATGGCCGTTCCCGGGATCCGTCCGCCGTCCGCCACAGCCTGCCATCCGGCGGCCCGGGGCGGCCGTGAACGCCGTCGGGATCGCCATCGTGAGTATCTCCGGCCGGGCCGCCTTCAGCCGCTGCGGCCACTACCGCTGGTGGCTGGAGCGGGTGTGGGAGCCGCAGGGCCGCCGGTTGCTGTTCATCGGCCTCAACCCCTCCCGCGCCGACCACCGCCACGACGATCCCACCCTGCGGAGGCTGATGGCCTTCGCCGCCGGCTGGGGCTACGGAGGCCTGGAGGTGCTGAACCTCTTCGCCCGCATCAGCCCCCGCCCGGCCGCCCTGGCCCAGGCCGCCGATCCGGAGGGCGCCGCCAACCGGGCCTGGATCCGGCGCCGGGTGCGGGCCGGGGCGCCGGCCGCGCCGGTGTGGCTGGGCTGGGGCAACGGCGGTCGCCGCGGCGGCCAGGACGAACGGGTGCTGGAGCTGCTGGCCCCGCATCGTTCCCGGCTGGTCTGCCTGGGCCTCACCTCCACCGGCGCCCCGCTCCATCCCCTCTACCGGCCGGGGTCGAGCCTGTTGCGGCCGTATGGGCCATCCTGTGGCAGTCCAGCCGACGCCGCCCCATGGCCCGCACCCCCCGCCGCTACGCCATCCACCTCTTCCTGAGGGGCGGGCACCACCAGGAGGTGCACTTCAACACCCTGGAGGACTTCCAGGCCTGGTACGGCGGGGTGCTCAACGCGGCGGCCCTCGACACCTTCGTGAACGTGCCGATCAACGACCTGAGCAGCGAGTTCCTCGTGCTGCGTGCCGGCAGCGTGCAGGCGATCCGGGTGGAGCCGATCTACGGCGCCCTCGACGACTGAGGTGCCCCCCGGGGGTGGCCTCAGAGCGCGGCGGCGATCCGCTCCCGGTCGCTGCCGATCCGGTGCAGCAGCAGCCAGGTGGTGAGCAGATCGGGCCCCTTGAGGCTGCCCAGCAGCGCGGCCCGCAGGCCCTTCATCACCACCCCTTTCCTGACGCCCGCGGCCGTGGCGACGGCCCCCAGCAGCGCCTGGGCGGCGTCGGCCTCGAGGGGCCCCTCCGACAGCCGCTCCAGCAGGGCCGCCAGGACGGCGCGGGTGGGGCCATCGGCCCGCAGGGCCAGGGCGGCCTCGTCCGGCTCCGGCGTCTCGAAGAAGGGGGCGGCCTGCGCGACGCCGTCCGCCAGCAGGCTGAGGGAAGGCCCCAGCAGGGCGCAGAGATCCTCCTGCCAGGCGGCATCGGCGCCGGCCCCCTCGCCCCAGCCCCGCGCCCGCCAGAGGGGCAGCAGCCGCCGGCGCAGCTCGCCCGCCTCCAGCCCGTGCAGCACCTGGGCGTTGAGCCAGTTGAGCTTGTCCCAGTCGAAGCGTGCCCCGGCCCGGTTGACGCGCTCGAAGGAGAACACCGCGGCCGCCTGCTCGAGGCTGAAGCGCTCGCCGAGGCCCTCCGGCGGCGACCAGCCCAGCAGGGTCATGTAGTTGACCAGGGCCTCGGCGGTGTAGCCCATGGCCCGGAACTCAGCCACCGAGGTGACGCCGTCGCGCTTGGAGAGCTTGCGGCCCTCCTGGTTGAGGATCAGGGGGGTGTGGGCGAACCGGGGCGGGGTCAGCCCCAGGGCCGCGTACAGGAGCAGTTGCTTGCCGGTGTTGGCGATGTGGTCCTCGCCGCGGATCACGTGGCTGATGGCCATGGCGGCATCGTCCACCACCACCACCAGGTTGTAGAGCGGGTCGCCGATGGCCTCGGCCGGCGCCCGGCGGGCGATCACCATGTCGCCGCCCAGATCACTCCCCGCCCAGCGCATCTCGCCGCGCACCAGGTCGTTCCAGGTGATCGTGGCGTCGTCGTCGATGCGGAAGCGGATCACCGCCTCGCGCCCCTCCTCGATGTAGGCCTGCCGCTGTGCGGGGGTCAGGTCCCGGTGCAGGTTGTCGTAGCGGGGGGCCCGGCCCTCGGCCTGCTGCCGTTCCCGCATCGCCGCCAGCTCGGCGTCGCTGGCGAAGCAGCGGTAGGCGTGGCCGCTCTCCAGCAGCTGGGCGATGGCCTGCCGGTGGGCCTCAATGCGGGCGCTCTGCACCACCGGCTCCTCGTCCCAGGTGAGCCCCAGCCAGCGCAGGCCGTCGAGGATGTTCCCGGTGTACTCGGCTTTGGACCGTTCCCGGTCGGTGTCCTCGATGCGGAGCAGGAAGGAACCCCCCAGGTGGCGGGCGAACAGCCAGTTGAACACCGCGGTGCGGGCGGTGCCGATGTGGAGGGTGCCGGTGGGGCTGGGGGCCAGCCGAACGCGTACAGGAACCGCTGCGGCCACGGAATCGGCTCCAGGTGGTGAGAACGGGACTGACGGGGCTCGAACCCGCAACTTCCGCCGTGACAGGGCGGTGCTCTAACCGATTGAACTACAGTCCCAGACCGTTGTTCGGGCCCCGATCCGCCCCGGGGGGTGAATGTGGCACCGATAGGCGATCGCGACGGCGCGAACACCGACATTGAAAGTATCCATCGTCACCGGTCCCTCCGTCAACGGCGCCCCAGTCGCCGCCATGCGGCAGTGGCCGCCGGGATGGCGGCATACAAAAAGCCCCGTGCGGGGCACGGGGCAGACATGGGCCGGAAGCGACGCCGAGGCGCCGGGTTCAGGGTCGGAAGCCGGCGGGTTCGATCAGGC
Organism: Microcystis elabens FACHB-917; assembly: GCF_014698445.1. GTDB lineage: Bacteria > Cyanobacteriota > Cyanobacteriia > PCC-6307 > Cyanobiaceae > Cyanobium > Cyanobium elabens. Next base: position 13,171 of record NZ_JACJSZ010000032.1, on the reverse strand, counting down.
GCACCTGATTGCCCCGGGCGGTGAATTCCCGCCCCTGGTCGCTCTGGACCACGACCCGACCTCCGGACTTGACCCGGATCACCCGGGCCCGGACCCAGCCAAGGGCGGCTGATTCCAGCACCTTGACCACATCACCGGGTTGTAGATCCAACTCCATGTTCGGAACCACGAGACTGCAAATGGGACCATCGAACGCGCCGTGGAGGACTTGAACCCCCGACATCAGGTTTTGGAGACCTGCGTTCTACCAGCTGAACTAACGGCGCAAGGCGATGGCCCCTGGAAAGCGTGAGAGGGATTCGCGGGCGATGGCCACCCAGGAAACCAGGCTTCAGCGATCGAAGCGCTGTTTGACGCGAGTGGCTTTACCCACCCGGTCACGCAGATAGAAGAGCTTCGCCCGACGCACCTTACCGCGCCGCTCCACCTTGACGGAAGCGACCTGGGGGCTGTGCAGCATGAACACCCTCTCCACGCCGATGCCCTGGAAGATGCGGCGCACGGTGATCGTCTGGTTGAGGCCGCCGTGGCGCTTGGCGATCACCACGCCCTCGTAGGGCTGCACCCGCTCCTTGTTGCCCTCCCGGATCCGCACGCCCACCTTGACGGTGTCGCCCACGTAGATCTCGGGGAGGTCGCTCTTGAGCTGGGCCGCCTCGAACTCGTCGATCAGGGCACGGGCGCTGAGCCGGCCGGTGGTGACGGTCACGGCGGCAGGCGCGGCCACCTCAGCGGTCACTGCGTCCTCGCTCAGCACATCCACCGCGGTGGATGTGCTGGACGGATCCGCGGGGGTTGGATCGTCGGTGGTCGGATCGGTCTCGGTTGCCATCCCTTTTCTCGGAGCGCCTGGCCAAACAAACACCTTACCCTCTCAGGAGACCCCCTTCCCCCCGCGCCGCCGCCAGCTCCGCTGCAGCCGCTCCCAGGCCATCGCCCCCCCCGTGACCAGCATCCACAGCAGCCCCAGTCCGTTGAGCAGCACGTAGAGGGTCTCTCCCGCCGGTCCCAGCCAGGTCTGGAGCCACTCGCCCTCGTGCAGCACCATCAGCGGATGGGCCTGGTCCCGGCCCATCCCTCCCCAGTCGCGCAGCAGGCGGTAACCCACACCCGTGACGGCCGAGAGCAGCAGCGGGGCGAGCACCAGCGGCGCCAGCGTCGCATGGGCCTGCCGCAGGCGGGCGCCCCAGGACGGGGTGGGGTTGGACACGGGAGACCGACGGGGGCAGGGATGCCATTGATAACTTGAAGGAACGGACCCGTACCTCATCGCATGAACCTGTTCGCCGATCTGCTGGCCAGCACCAACGGCGTCAAGGGCGGTGGAACCCCTCTCACCCAGGCCGGTCCCCGCATTCAGAAGGGCCGCCGCGGCGTCGAGGTGAAGTCGGCGCGGGAGACCGCGATCATGCGCCAGGCCAGCCGCATCGTGGCCACGGTGCTGCGGGAGATCATCGACATGGCCGCGCCGGGCATGACCACCGGCGACCTCGACCGCCACGCCGAGGCCCGCATCCGTGCCATGGGAGCCACCCCCAGCTTCAAGGGCTACCACGGCTTCCCGGCCAGCATCTGCGCCAGCATCAACAACGAGGTGGTCCACGGCATCCCCAGCGCCAAACGGGTGATCAAGGCCGGCGATCTGGTCAAGATCGACACCGGCGCCTACTACGAGGGCTTCCACGGCGACAGCTGCGTCACCCTCTGCGTCGGCGAGGGGGTGCCCGAGGAGGCCCGCCGCCTCAGCCGGGTGGCCCAGGAATCGCTGATGAAGGGCCTGGCCACGGTGAAGGCGGGCAGCACCCTGCTGGAGCTGGCCGGCGCCGTCCAGGACCACGTCGAGGCCCACGGCTACGCCGTCGTCGAGGACTACACGGGCCACGGAGTGGGCCGCAACCTGCACGAGGAGCCCTCGGTGTTCAACTACCGCACCCGCGACCTGCCCAACATGCAGCTGCGGGCCGGCATGACCCTGGCGGTGGAACCGATCCTCAACGCCGGCAGCAAGGCCTGCCGCACCCTCAAGGACCGCTGGACCGTGGTCACCGTCGACGGCAGCCTCTCGGCCCAGTGGGAGCACACCATCGTCGTCACCTCCGACGGCTGCGAGATCCTCACCGACCGCGACTTCTAGGCGATCACGGCCGCCGCAGCAGCAGGCTCACATACGCCCACCGGCCCAGGCTCACCAGGGGCATCAGCAGGTAGGTGATCGGGTTCGGCGTCACGATGATCAGGCCGCAGTTCCAGTCGGCCTGCCGCAGGATCTCGCCGGCCACCCAGTCGGCCCCCATCACCCCGATCGGGTTGAGGGCCGAACGGAACGGGCCGAGCACCAGCCGCCGCAGCCGCAGCGCCCGGGCCAGCTCCGGGGCCCGCAGGCTCAGCAGCTGGCCCAGCAGGCGCTTGCTGATCTCGTAGAGGGGGCTCAGGGCCGGCTGGATCTCCGCCTCCGAGGTGTTCACCCACACCTCCGGCCGTCGGCGCCCGCCCTGCCGCGCCGGATCCCGCCGCGCCACCACGGCGGCGAACAGCTCCAGCAGCCGCCAGGCGCTCAGGGCATTGACCTCCAGGGAACAGCGCGTTGCCTCGGCGCTGCCGTCGCCATGGACGTTGATGCCGTGGTTGATCACCAGCACGTCCACCTCCTCCAGCAGGGCCTCGAGGGCCTCCTCCTGGCCCACCTGCCAGTGCACCTGGCGCAGGGGGATCGGGCGGCCGTCCGGAGCCTCCAGCTGCAGCGGCGTGAGGCCGTGGCAGAGGGCGATCAGCCGGGCCCCGCGGCGGTGCCAGCGGCGCAGCAGGGCCTGGCCCAGGGCGCCGCTGGCACCGGTGATCGCCACGGTGGGGGCTGCGCTCGACGGGTCCGCCATGGGCCTGGGGTGGAAGTGCTGCCTAGATTGCCGGGCACCTGCGGGACCCGGCGAGGTCGCACCATGTCCATCCCCCTGCTGATCGGCTCCTGTGAACCCTTCAGCGGCAAGTCGGCGGTGGTGCTCGGTCTCGGCCGCCAGCTCGCCCGCCACGGCGTGCCGCTCGCCTTCGGCAAGCCGCTGGCCACCTCCATGGACGACCCGCACGACCCCCCCGCCGACGGGGCTCCGGGCAACCCGCTGCTGGATCCTGATGTGCAGTTCATCGGCGCCACCCTCGGGCTGGAGCCGGAACAGCTGATCCCCTCGCTGCACGTGCTGGAACCGGCGGTCGCCCGGGCCCGTCTTCTGGCCGGGGACCTGGCCCCCGGGGAGGGGCTGACGCTGCTGCAGCGGCGCATCCACGACGATGCCGAGCGGCTGGTGCTGCTGGAAGCCGCTGGCAGTCTCAGCGAAGGCCAGCTCTACGGCCTGGGGCTGGTGCAGCTGGCCCAGGCCCTGCAGGCCCCGGTCCTGCTGGTGCACCCCTGGAGCGACAGCCGCAGCGTCGATTTCCTGCTGGAGGCCCGCCGCCAGCTGGGCGACCTGCTGGCGGGCGTGGTGCTCAACGCCGTGCTGCCCGAGGTGGTGCCGGAGGTGCGGGAGGCGGTGCTGCCGGCCCTGGAGCGGCTGGGGATCCCGGTGCTGGGCGTGATGCCCCGCAGCCCTCTGCTGCGCAGCGTCACGGTGGAGGAGCTGGCCCGCCGGCTCGCGGCCACCGTGCTCTGCTGCCGCGATGGCCTCGATCTGCTCGTGGAGACCCTCTCGATCGGCGCCATGAACGTCAATTCGGCGATGGAGTTCTTCCGCCGTCGCCGCAACATGGCCGTCGTCACCGGCGCCGACCGCACCGACATCCAGCTGGCCGCCCTGGAGGCCTCCACCCAGTGCCTGATCCTCACCGGGGCCGGCGAGCCCCTGCCCCAGCTGATCAGCCGGGCCGAGGAGCTGGAGGTGCCGGTGCTCAAGGTCGACCACGACACCCTCGCCACCGTGGAGGTGATCGACGCCGCCATCGGCCATGTGCGGCTGCACGAAGCGGTGAAGGCCACCTACGCGATCCGGCTGGTGGAAGAGAACTGCCACTTCGAACGGCTGTTCCGCCGGCTGCGCCTGGCGGTCCATGCCTGAGGGCCCTGCTAGTTTCGATCCGTTGGTTGTCGATAACGGGTGACCCGGTCCCTAGATCTTCCGGCCCTGGACCGGATCGATACGCTCGCCCAGGAGCTGGCCATGCTCCAGGACCGCGGCAAGCGCAGGATCGCCTTCCTCGGCAGCCGCCACGTCCCGGTGGTGTCGATCCATCTGGTGGAGCTGGTGGCCCGCTCCCTGGCCCAGGAGGGCCACAATCTGATCACCTCCGGTGCCCAGGGGGTCAACGCCGCCGTGATCCGCAGCGTGCTGGAGGTGGATTCGGCCCGGCTCACCGTGCTGCTGCCCCAGAGCCTCGACCGCCAGCCCGGTGAATCCCGCAGCCAGCTGGAGCGGGTGCTGCACCTGGTGGAGAAGCCCGAGAACGACGAGCTGCCCCTGCCGATGGCCAGCAGCCTCTGCAACCAGGAGATCATCAACCGCTGCGACCAGCTGATCTGCTACGCCTTCCACGACAGCGAGACCCTGCTCTCCAGCTGCCGCACCGCCGAGGACATGGGCAAGGTGGTCAGCCTGATGTTCTTCGACTAGCGGGGCAGCACCTGCAGCCGGGTCCCCTCCCGCCCCATCACCGTCACCTGGGTGCCGGGGGGCAGGGCCTGGCCGGGCGCCAGATTCACGGCGCCCCAGCTCTGGCCCTGCCAGCGCACCCGGCCCGCGCCGCTGGCATCGAAGGCCGTGGTCACCTCCGCCAGTTCGGCGCGGGCGCCCGGGGGGATGGCCCGGGCCTGGCGGCGCGCCGACCAGCGCCGCATCCAGCCGTAGCCCATGCCCACCAGCACGGCGTAGAGCAGCAGCTGGGCCAGGGGCGGCAGCACCGGCAGCAGGATGGCGACGAGGGTGAGCAGCAGGGCCGCCACACCACCGATCAGCAGCAGGCCGTCCCCGTCGGCGCCCACCAGCTCCAGCAGCAGCAGCACCCCCGCCAGGGCCAGCCAGAGGATCGGGGGCGCGGGCATCGGCATGGTGGCGAACGGCACCATTGGCGGTCCCCCCCATCCTGCCTAGCGTTGCCCCAGTGACGAGGCCCGCATGGAAGCGCTCATCATTCCGGTGCTCGCCGTCCTTGCCGGACTGGGCATCAGCGGCGTGAAGGTCACCAGCAGCAGCCGCTCGATGCTGGTAGAGCGCCTCGGCAAGTACGACCGGGAGCTTCGCCCCGGCCTGTCGCTGGTGATCCCCGGCCTGGAGCGGGTGGTGAGCCATGAATCCCTGAAGGAGCGGGTGCTCGACATCCCCCCCCAGCAGTGCATCACCCGCGACAACGTCTCGATCGAGGTGGATGCGGTGGTGTACTGGCAGCTGCTGGAGCATGCCCGCGCCTACTACGGCGTCGACAACCTCCAGGCGGCCATGGTCAACCTGGTGCTCACCCAGATCCGGGCCGAGATGGGCAAGCTCGACCTCGACCAGACCTTCACCACCCGCAGTGAGGTCAACGAGACGCTGCTCAACGAACTGGACCAGGCCACCGATCCCTGGGGCGTCAAGGTGACCCGGGTGGAACTGCGCGACATCCAGCCCTCCAAGGGGGTGCAGCAGGCGATGGAGCAGCAGATGACCGCCGAACGGGAGAAGCGGGCGGCGATTCTGCGCTCGGAAGGGGAAAGGGAATCCCAGGTGAATGCGGCCCGCGGCCGGGCCGAGGCCCTGGTGCTGGATGCCAGGGCAAAGCAGGAGGCGGTGCTGCTCGATGCCGACGCCCAGGCCAAGCAGCAGCTGCTGCTGGCCAAGGCCCGGGCCGAGGCGGCCACCGAGCTTGCGGCGGTGATCGAGGCCCATCCGGCGGCGGCCGAGGGGTTGCGGCTGCTGCTGGCAAAGGACTGGATGGCGATGGGCCAGGAGATGGCCCGCTCCCACGGCGGCAGCGTGCTGATGGTGGATCCCCAGAGCCCGGCCTCGCTGCTGGCGGCCCTCAAGGGGCTGCAGGAGAAGGGAGGCAGCTGAAGCCCGCCCCTCGCCGCGGCGTTCAGCTGCGCAGCACGGCCCGCAGCCCGTCGGAATACAGCAGGGCGGTGCAGAGGATGCCGCCGGCCCAGCAGAGGCTGCGCAGGGGCGGCAGGTTGGCCACGTAGGCGCCGATGTAGCCCAGCCGCAGCAGCGGGTGCAGCCAGGCCACCAGCGGTGCCCACGGGGCGGCCGCCAGCACGGATGGCGCCACCACCAGGCACAGCAGGCAGGCCGGGGCGTGCAGGGTGAAGGCCTCGAAGCTGTTCTGGTGGGCCCAGTTGGCCCGCTTGCCCCAGGCCGGCAGCCGCTCGAACATCGCCCGGGGAGCGGCCAGGTCGGAGGGGGTGAAGTCAGCCTGGGAGCGGGCGGCCCCCAGGGGGATCAGGCTGAGCACCACCACGGCTCCCGAGAGCACCAGCGACCAGGCGAACGGCCCGCCGGCGGCCGCCGGCAGCACGGGCAGGGCGATGCTGGCCGCCAGGAGAGGACTGGGCAGGGAGAGGGTCATCGGGGAAGGGGCGCAGAGGCCTCTTTTCTAGGCTGGCGCTGCCTTGCCCCCGCCCGCGCCATGGCCGACAGCTATTCCTTCGACGTCGTCTCCGACTTCGACCGCCAGGAGCTGGTGAACGCGGTCGATCAGGTGCGCCGGGAGGTGGGCCAGCGCTACGACCTCAAGGACGCGGCCACCGAGATCGAGGTGGAGGAGGCCAGCCTGACGATCACCACCGCCAGCGACATGACCCTCGATGCGGTGGTGGACGTGCTGCGCCAGAAGGCCACCAAGCGCAACCTGTCGCTGAAGATCTTTGACCTGCAGACCCCGGAGCCGGTGGGCGGCAACCGGGTCAAGCAGGTGATCAAGCTGCGCAAGGGCCTCAGCCAGGAGCTGGCCAAGAAGCTCAGCAAGCTGGTGCGCGATCAGGTCAAGAAGGTGACCGTGGCGATCCAGGGCGAGAGCCTGCGCGTCACCGGCAAGAACAAGGACGACCTGCAGCAGGTGATCGCCCTGCTCAGGGCCGAGGACCTGGAGGTGCCGCTGCAGTTCGAGAACTACCGCTGAGGGAGCGGCGGATCCTGCGTCTCAGCCGGCGGCTGCTCCGGAAGGCGGCGGCGACGCCCAGGATGGGCAGCGGTCCGGGCACGGTGTCGTCGGTGGGCTCCGGACAGGCGGCCAGGTCGCCATCGCGCCCGAAGCCGGGGCAGTGGAACAGCGACCCGATCAGGGCCCGGTCCTCTCCGTTGGAAGGGCCGGTGCCGGAGGGCGTGATCAGCAGCAGCCAACCCCCGTTGACGCCATGGAAGCGGCTGGTCGCGGTGAGACTCCGGCCGCTGGCGTCGACCGAGAGGAAGCCGCAATCGGGCAGCTGACAGATGGGGGCCAGGCTGTAGAGACCTTGAGGCGCGTTGTTGGGCGGCGTGACGGTCAGCCAGGCTTCGGCGGGAGGAAGGGCGTTGTCTGGCCGGCCTCCGGGTCCCGGAAGACACCCATCACGCCGTGAAGCACGAAGCGGATGTCGACAGCCAGGGCCGCTTGCGGAGCCAACAGGATGGCGGCGACGATGGCAGCTGCGAGGGCTGAATCAGCCGGATGGTTGTGGTGCCTCATGGGCCTGGGATGCCGCCAGTGCCATCGTTCATGGAAATTGATGGGTCCGCGGTCACTGTGGCCGCAATTTCATGCCTGATGCAGGGGCCATGCAGAGCGTTGCCCGAGGCCTCGATCAGTCGTCGGGGGTGGTAGAGGGAATCGGGAACGGCTGGGGTTTCGGGGCCAACGACACTGGTGAACGTGAGGCTTCCGAATCCAGCCTGGCCGGTGGTGCCGGGAACCAGATCGTAGGCGAATGAGGCATCGATGACATCAAAGGTACCAGGAACAAAGGAGAAGGCCAGTGGGGTGTCAATGGCCTACTCCAGGCCAAGGAATACGCCATTGTCGGTGAAAACCGCCGTGGCGTCCGGATCGTCACTGGCGTCGTATTGGGTGCCTTCAAAGTTGAAGGAAAATGAGGTGAGGTTGAAGGTTTTCGTGTCGTAGGCGGACGAGCCGGAGTAGCTGTGGGGCTGCAGCGGCCCCGAGTCGATCAGGATGTCGAAGGTGTAGGCCACCTGCGCTGCCTCTCCCGACGCGGTTCTGCTCGACTTCCTGAAGAGCACCTATGAAGCCGCCGCCCTTGGCGCCGGGTGGAATCGGGCCGTGCTTGAGCTGCCGCCTGGAGCTCCGTTCCAGGACTAAACTAAAACTTAGTTTATGTCTTCAGCCATGGCCATGGTCAATGTCCACCAGGCCAAGACCCATCTTTCCCAGCTCCTGCAGGACGTGGAGCAGGGGCAGGAGGTGGTGATCGCCCGATCGGGCGTGCCGATTGCCCGTCTGGTGCCCTGGAAGCTGGAGGGTCAACCTGTTGCGGCTCCCGGTGCCATGCGCGGTCAGATCGTGATGGCGGCCAACTTCGATGCTCCGCTCGATGATCTGTTCGAAGACCTGGCGGGGGCAGAACACCCGGCCGAGGGCCGGTGACGAGGCTGCTGCTCGATACGCACCTGGTGCTGTGGTGGCTGGATGGTGATCCGCGCCTGCCACAGGGTGTGCTGGAGCGTGTCCGTGCCAGGAATGCGCAGGTGTTTGTGAGCCAGGCCTCCCTGTGGGAGATGGCGATCAAATGGTCGCTGGGCCGGCTGCAGGTGGATCTGGCGGAACTGGAGCGGCAGGTTCCGCAGCAGGGTTTCCAGTGGTTGCCGATTCGCAACAGTCATCTGCTGGCGGTGGCGGAACTGGAAAGGGACGACCAGCATCGTGATCCTTTCGATCGGATGTTGGTGTGCCAGAGCCGGGTGGAACCGCTGCTACTGCTCAGCTGCGACGACAAACTGCGTCGTTATGGCCCCACGGTGGTCGTCTGGCCCTGAGGTCGCAGGTGCGCTTGGTGGTGGTAGCGCTGGCGATCGCTCAGAAATTTCTGTCCGGCTCACCGGCCATGGCTCACGCCAGGACATAGCAATGGAACAACTCATGGCCGCAGGGCTTGCGGTCGTCAACGACCTGGCCCAGCGGCATGGCCTGGTTCAACCACCCGGAATTCGCCTATGACACCGGTGGACATCAGATCGCCGGCATCTCCTGCGAGGGCTGAATCAGCCGGATGGTTGTGGTGCCTCATGGGCCTGGGTTGCCGCCAGTGCCATCGTTCATGGTTATGGCTCGGTCCGCCGTCACTGTGGCCGCGATTGCATGCCTGATGCAAGGGCCATGCAGAGCATTGGCCGAGGCCTCGATCAGTCGTCGGGGGTGGTAAGGGAATCGGGAGCGATGGAGATCTTGATCCGCTGTCGGAGTCGGCGGCTGTAGCCGAAGCAGGCGGCGGCCCCGAGCAGCGGCAGAGGCCCAGGAACGGCTGGGGTTTCGGGGCCAACGACCCTGGTGAACGTCAGGCTTCCGAATCCAGCCTGGCCGGTGCCAGGAACCAGATCGTAGGCGAATGAGGCATCGCTGACATCAAAGAAACCAGGAACAAAGGAGAAGGCCGGTGGGGTGTCAATGGCATACTCCAGGCCCAGGAATACGCCATTGTCGATGAAAACCGTGGCGTCCGGATCGTCACTGGCGTCGTATTTGGTGCCTTCAAAGTTGAAGGAAAAAGAGGTGAGGTTGAAGGTGTTCGTGTCGTAGGCGAACTAGCCGGAGTAGCTGTTGGGCTGCAGCGGCCCTGAGTCGATCAAGATATCGAAAGTGTAGGCCATCTGCGCCGCCTGAAGCGGGGCGGGCTGGGCAAGTGCCATGCCGAGCGCCAGACCTGCCGTGGTGACGACGATTCCGGGGAAGGTTCTGGCCATGGCTGGGAAGGTGGGGTCGGAAGGGATCTCAAACGAGTGAGATTGTTCTCATTTTAACGCAAGTTGCGCTCATCTGGTCTTTAGTTCCTTAGTTGTGTCCTTCTGGAGAGGGGTCACACCAGGAAATTGTCCGGTTGGCTGAGGGTGGCCAGGTCGACGTTCTTGAACAGGATGAAGCTCCTCGCTGCCGCCAGGCCCGACCCATCGGGATCGATCTGCAGCAGGGTGTCGCTGCCCCTGGCAACGAACTTCAGATAGCCATCGGTGATGGGGCTGGTGCCCGTGTAGCCCACGCTCGCCAGCGCCCCTTTGAGGTCCACCTTGTCACCCTCCGCCCGGTTGAAGTCAATGATGGTGTCGCCGGCATCGACGATGCTCGTGTAGACAAAACGATCAGCTCCACCATTGCCACGGGTTGTGTCGGCACCCTGGAGCCCGGTGATCACGTCGTCGCCATCGGTTCCCACCAGGGAATCCCTGTTCCGGGTTCCTGTGATGACGAGGCCCAGATCGTCATTGAGGATGGTGCCAAGGCCTTGGGAGTCAGCGAGGGTGACGCCGTTGGTGGGAGCGGAGAGATTGAGGAAGAAGGATTCGTCGGGCTCAAAGATGATGTCACCGTTGATGGTGACCGAAACAGTCTGGGTTTCACCGGCGTTGCCGGTGAAGATGAGAGTGCCTGAGGTGGCGACGTAGTCGGAGCCAGCGGTGGCGGTGCCGTTGGCGGTGGCAAAGGAGACGGAGGCGCCACCGGCGACGGCAGTGCTGAGGGTGACCGTGAAGACGGCCAGGGACGTGCCGGCGTTGCCTTCCAGGATGGAGACATCGTTGATGGAGAAGGCGGCGGCATCGTCATTGGTGATGGTGCCGGTGACGGGTCCGGCGGTGCCGATGAGGTAAGCGGGATCGGCGCTGAGGGTGAGGCTGACGGTCTCGTCGGGCTCGAGGATCGAATCACCGGTGGGATCGACGGTGACGGTGGCGGTGGCCGAGCCGGCGGCAAAGGTGACGGAAGTGCCGATCAGGCCGTAGTCGTTGCCGTTGGTGGCGGTGCCGGCGATGGAGTAGTTGACGGTGAGGGGATTGGTGGTATCTCCGGTGCGGTTGAAGGTATAGATGAGGTTGGTGGCGCCGTCCTCGGTAACGCTGGCTGGTGCGACGGCCAGGGAGATGAGTGGCAGTGGCGCGGCATCGTCATTGAGGATGGTGCCAAGGCCTTGGGAGTCAGCGAGGGTGACGCCGTTGGTGGGAGCGGAGAGATTGAGGAAGAAGGATTCGTCGGGCTCAAAGATGATGTCACCGTTGATGGTGACCGAAACAGTCTGGGTTTCACCGGCGTTGCCGGTGAAGATGAGAGTGCCTGAGGTGGCGACGTAGTCGGAGCCAGCGGTGGCGGTGCCGTTGGCGGTGGCAAAGGAGACGGAGGCGCCACCGGCGACGGCAGTGCTGAGGGTGACCGTGAAGACGGCCAGGGACGTGCCGGCGTTGCCTTCCAGGATGGAGACATCGTTGATGGAGAAGGCGGCGGCATCGTCGTTGCTGATGGTGCCGATGACGGCGCCGGCGGTGCCGATGAGGTAAGCGGGATCGGCGCTGAGGGTGAGGCTGACGGTCTCGTCGGGCTCGAGGATCGAATCACCGGTGGGATCGACGGTGACGGTGGCGGTGGCCGAGCCGGCGGCAAAGACGACGGAGGAGCTGATCAGGCCGTAGTCGCTGCCGTTGGTGGCGGTGCCGTTGATGGCGTAGTTGACGGTGAGGGGATTGGTGGTATCTCCGGTGCGGTTGAAGGTATAGATGAGGTTGGTGGCGCCGTCCTCGGTAACGCTGGCTGGTGCGACGGCCAGGGAGATGAGTGGCAGTGGCGCGGCATCGTCATTGAGGATGGTGCCAAGGCCTTGGGAGTCAGCGAGTGTGAAGTTGCGCCCGCTGGCCTCGAGATTGAAGAGGTTAAGGAAGAAGGTTTCGTTCGGTTCGACGGTGGTGTCGCCGACCACAGTGACGCTGATTTGTCTGGTTTCGCTGGCGTTGCCTGTGAAGTTGAGAGTGCCGCTCGCCGCCTGATAATCGTTGTCGGCAAGGGTTGCGGTGCCGTTGGCAGTGGCAAAGTCGACACTGACGGGGGCATCAACGGAGCGATCGAGGGTCACGTCAAAGACGAAGTCAGTGGTGCCGCTATTCCCCTCCGATTGACTGACGCCGGTGATGCTAAGGCTGGCGGCATCATCGTTGATGATGGTGCCAACCCCCTGGCCATCCGCGATGAGGGCGTCGTTCGTCGGATTGCTGAGATTGACGAAGAGGCTCTCGTTGAGTTCTACAAGTGAATCCCCATTGACTGTCACCGAGATCGTCTGGGTTTCCCCGGCGATGCCAGCGAAATTCAGTGTTCCACTGGTGGTGACGTAATCCACTCCGGCCGTTGCAGTACCATCGGCTGTGGCAAAGCTGACGCTGGCGCCACCAGCGACAGGGTTGTCAAGACTGACCGTGAAGACAATCGTTCTTGTCCCGCCGTTCCCTTCCACGACGCTGGCGTCATTGATGCTGAAGCTGCCTAAAGCCGCCACTTGCACGACCTGCAACGTGACGTCATTGGTGTTGAAGATGGGCTGGAAGCTCAGGGTGGAACTGATGGCCAGGTTCGAGAACTGGAGCCTGCTTGCCAGATCGGAAGGGGCCGATCCGTAGGTCAGAATCTCGAAGCTGTCCCCAGCATCGGGCGTGAAGTCGGAGGCAAGGCTTATATGGATCCTGTCGCCAGCAATAAAATTGGCGGCATTGATGATTTGTACCCGTTCAGGGGGCGAGATGGCTCATCTCGAACTTCAGCCCTGCTGAACCCTTGACGACAGCTTGATTCCCGGTTTTATCTCAGGCAGAGACCGCCTGTGATGAGCAGCCCTCCTGCCGGGATTCCAGAAGCGGATTGGCTGGCCACACCAGCCAGCGTCCGAGCCCTGATCCTGGTTCAGCAGGCTGAGCTGCAGGCCCAGCAGCAGGAAATCGAGCAGCTGCGCGGCCAGCTCACCGCCCTGGCCACCGAGCTGGCCAGCCTGCGGGAGCGAATCGGCCGCAGCTCGCGTAATTCATCAAAGCCACCCTCCAGTGATGGCCCAGGGTTCAAGCCACCCGAGCGGCGGAAGGGCAGCGGCCGCAAGCGCGGCGGCCAGCCGGGCCATCCCGGATCGGGGCCGGAGCTGCTGCCGATCGAGCGGGTGAATGAGGTGGTGGAGCACCACCCGGAGGCCTGCCGCTGCTGCGGCACCTTGCTGCAGGGAGAGGATCCAGCGCCCGTGCGGCATCAGGTGATCGAGATCCCG